>NZ_JBNPUD010000004.1:0-645430 GCF_051167995.1 Bradyrhizobium sp. HKCCYLRH3073 | reverse complement strand
GTGGCGCGCCTTCGCGCCAGCCTTGAGGCCGGCCGATCACCGGTCTACAAAAAAGACAGTTGCTCCCCGGTGTCCGGCCTGTTAGCCACCGTCGTCGTCGGGATCATCGCCCTTCCGACTTGGCGCCAGCATCGGGGCGCCAGGACCACGCAGCTTCACGTCCGCAAGAGCCTCGTTCGTCCGCATGCCCAAGGACATGCTGCGGGCCCTCGCGGCCACCGCATCCCCGCCTCACGCCTCGTGACGATCGCGAAACGCCCCTTGCAAGCGAAGCGGGATGGAGATGAGAAAACATGTATTCTGGAAAAACGAAAGCGAAATCTTTGGCGCGCGGCGGACGGATCTTGCGATGCATCTGACGACGCTGGCGAAATGAGTCTTTCGACGCAGCCGAATCCGGGCTGAAAAATGTGCGCTCAAGCGTGAGAGGCCACGTCGATCGCGCGAACGACAAACTGATTTGCCCGACGAGCAGGCGGGCTACGCCGGGGTGCGACGGCGATTCAAGCCCGCGCTGATGAGTTGATCGAGCTATATCAGCAACGACGGTGCCCTCCCCTCCCCGCGAGGGGGAGGGGAGCAGACTGTCAGCGTGGCGAGAGCCCGGCTGAAATGAGCACTCGCTCCAACTATGCCGCGAGCTTCTCCAGCTCCTTGATGATCGCCTCGCCCATCTGCGTAGTCGAAGCGGGCGTCGAGCCCTCGGCCTTGATGTCGGCGGTGCGCAGACCCGAGGCCAGCACGGCGGCGATGGCGGCGTCGAGCTTGTCGGCGAGCGCGCCCATGTCGAAGGAGTAGCGCAGCGCCATGCCGAACGAGGTCAGCATCGCGATCGGGTTGGCGAGACCCTTGCCGGCGATATCCGGCGCCGAGCCGTGCACCGGCTCGTACAGCGCGCGGCGCTTGTGGGTCTTGGCGTCGACCTCGCCGAGCGAGGCGGACGGCAGCATGCCGAGCGATCCGGTCAGCATCGCCGCGATGTCCGACAGCATGTCGCCGAACAGATTGTCGGTGACGATGACGTCGAACATCTTCGGGTATTTCACCAGGTTCATGCCGCCGGAATCGGCGAGCTGGTGCTCGAGCGTGACGTCCTTGTACTCGCGATTGTGGACCGCGGTGACGACCTCGTTCCAGAGCACGCCCGACTTCATGACGTTGCGCTTCTCCATCGACGTCACCTTGTTCTTGCGCTTGCGCGCGAGGTCGAAGGCGACGCGGGCGATGCGCTCGATCTCATAGGTGTCGTAGACCTGGGTATCGATCGCGCGCTTCTGACCGTTGCCGAGATCGGTGATGGTCTTTGGCTCGCCGAAATACACGCCGCCGGTGAGCTCGCGCACGATCATGATGTCGAGGCCCTCGACGATCTCGCGCTTCAGGCTGGAGGCATCGGCGAGCGCCGGATAGCACACGGCGGGACGCAGATTGGCGAACAGGCCGAGATCCTTGCGCAGGCGGAGCAGGCCCGCCTCGGGACGCACCTCGTAGGGAACGCCATCCCATTTCGGACCGCCGACGGCGCCGAAGATGATGGCGTCGGCCGCCTTGGCCTTGTCCATGTCGGCTTCCGAGATCGAGGCGCCATGAGCGTCATAGGCGGCGCCGCCGACCAGGCCGTCCTCGGTCTCGAACGAGGCCAGTCCCTTGGCGTTGAGCCAGCCGATCAGGCGCTTCACCTCGGCCATCACTTCGGGGCCGATGCCGTCGCCGGGCAGCAAAAGGAGCTTCTGGGTCGCCATGGTCGTTGTCCTCACGGGGCTTGTCATGCCGGGGCATTGCGCGGGCATCCATCCTTGGGATGGCTGGATTGCCGGTCTGCCTCGAGCGGATCGAAAGCAGGCGCCCGGCAATGACGGGATCTCTCAAAACGGCGGAGTGCTAAAGCCCTCCTGCGCCGTTGGCAAGCCACCATTGCCGGCGCACCACTTCTGTCGCGGCGAGGCGGGCGGTAATGTGCGCGAAAATCGCGGCCGAATAGCATGAATTGCCGGCCGATCGCCGCGCCGGAGCATGTCTTGCCAGCCTCCCCATCCGACCCGACACCGGCCCACCCGGCGTTGACCAACCTCACGCTGTCGCTGGGTCCGATCATCGGTCTCGGCATCGGCCGCTTCGCCTACGCGCTGGTGCTGCCGGACATGCGGGACAGCCTGCATTGGTCATACTCGGCGGCCGGCTTCATGAACACGGTCAACGCCGCCGGCTATCTCATCGGCGCGCTGATCGCCGCGCAGCTGGCCCGGCGCTACGGCGGCCTGGCCGCAGTGCGCGGCGGAACGCTGGCGGCGCTGGCCTCGCTCGTGGTGTGCGCCATGACCGGTGACTTCATCGCGCTCAGCCTGGCGCGGCTCGTGACCGGCATCGGCGCCGGCGTCGCGCTGGTGGCCGGCGGCGCGCTGGCGGCGCGGGTCGCCCTGGCGCGGCCGGCGCAGGCGAGCTTCGTGCTGAGCCTGTTCTATGCCGGGCCGCCGCTCGGCATCGTCATCTCCGGCCTGATCGCCCCCTTCGTGCTGCAGGCCTTCGGGCCCGGCTCATGGTGGATCGTATGGGCCGTGCTCGCCGCGGTCGGCGCGGTGCTGATCGGGCCGCTGCTCGCGATGCGGCTCCCGGCGAACGCCGCCACGGCGGAGACCCGCACCGACCGCGTCTCGCTGCGGCCGATGGCGATCTATCTGTTCGGCTACTTCCTCTACGGCGCCGGCTATATCGCCTATCTCACCTTCATGATCGCGTATGTGCGCGATCTCGGCGGCGGCGCCGCGGCGCAATCAGGCTTCTGGTGTCTCATTGGCCTCGCCGGCTTCACCACGCCCTGGGTGTGGCGGCGCGTGCTGGCGCTCGACCGCGGCGGCTGGCCCACCGCCCTCATCCTCACCATCAACGCGATCGGCGCCGCCCTGCCCTCGCTCAGCCATTCGCCTGTCATGCTGACGCTGTCGGCCGCTGTGTTCGGCATCGCCTTTTCGACCGTGACCACGGCCACCACCGCCTTCGTGCGCTTCAACCTGCCGCAGAGCGCCTGGCCGGGCGCGATCGCCGCGCTGACCATCTCGTTCGGCGTCGGCCAGACGCTCGGACCCTTCGCCGTCGGCGCGATCACCGATGCGATGGGGAGTTTGACCTATGCGCTGAACGTATCGGCGGCCTTGTTGCTGCTGGGAGCGGTGATGGCGGCGATGCAAGGCAAGTTGAAGCGCTCCGACCGCACCTAGCTCACGGTGTCGTCCCGGCGAACGCCGGGACCCATACCGCGGAAGCTATCGAGGGATGCGGCTGCCAGTTGCCTGCCTCATACCCCCCTGTGGTTATGGGTCCCGGCGTTCGCCGGGACGACAGCGGAGTGTGTCGCGCGCAGCTCGGCCTCAAGCGGACCGACGATCAGCTCCCGCTGAACGAATTGTACCCCTGATCCTCCCAATAGCCGCCCTTGTAGTCGTTGGTGATTTCCATCGCGACGACGTATTTCGGGTTCTTGAAGCCGAGCTTGGTGGGGACGCGGATCTTCATCGGGTAGCCGTAGGCGCGCGGCAGGATCTGGTCGGCGAACTTGAAGGTCATCTGGGTCTGCGGATGCAGCGCGGTGCGCATGTCCAAGGGCGAATTGTAGCCGTCCTTGTCGGCGCAGTTGAACCAGACATATTTCGCGCTGATATCCGCGCCGATCAGCTTGAGGAAGTCGCGCAAGGGCGTGCCGGTCCAGGAGCCGATCGCGCTCCAGCCCTCGACGCAGATATGACGCGTGATCTGCGTCACCTGCGGCAGCGCATGCAGCTCGTCCAGCGTCCACGACTTCTTGTTGTCGACGAGGCCGCGCACCTCGAGCTTCCAGTCAGCGGCATCGATCTCCGGCGCCTCGTCGAGCGTGTAGTAGGCATTGAACGGGAACGGCTTGGTGATCGCGCTCTCCGGGAAGGTCGGCGCCAGCGCGTCCGGATTGAACATCCAGGCCTGCACGGCGTCGTTGAACTTCGACACCTTCTTGAGCAGCTCCTCCGCCGTGTCGCCGTCGACGACGTCGCAGCCGGTGAGCAGGGTCAGCGCGCCCAGGCTGGCGCCGCCGGTGAGGAAGCGGCGCCGGGTGAGGTCGGGCATCACCTTCAACGAGTCCTTGATCAGGAGCCGCTTGTCGACGCCGGGAATGAGGAACGGACGCTTGGCCATGATACTCTCTCCTCTCAGCGACCGATGATCATCGCGCGCAGGCTCTTCGGCACCAGCAGCGCGAGCAGGATGTGGATCACCAGGAAGGCGCAGATCAGCGCCATGCAGACGAAATGGACGTAGCGCGCCGCCGGATAGTCGCCGAACAGGCTGACCAGCCAGTGCAGCTGGACCGGCTTCCACATCGACAGGCCGGTGAGCACGACGACGATGCCGATCCCGATGATGCCGAGATAGAGCAGCTTCTGCACCGCGTTGTAGGCGGTGAGGTCGTCATGGGCGAGCTTGAAGGTCAGCGCGGCCTTGAGGTCGGCGATGACGGACGCCGGCGAGACCGGCAGCAGCTTGCGGCGGAACCGGCCGGTGGCGAGACCGGTGACGAGATAAGCGAGCCCGTTCAGCATCAGCAGCCACATCGCCGCGAAGTGCCACAGCAGCGCGCCGCCGAGCCAGCCGCCGAGCGTGAAGCTGCGGTCGAAGCGGAAGTCGAACAGCGGCGAGGCGTTGTAGATCTGCCAGCCCGACATGATCATCATGATCATCGCGACGGCGTTGATCCAATGCATGACGCGCACCCAGGCCGGCTGAATGACCTTGGTCGCGACTCCAGTTGCAGGTCCCCCGGTCGCCGCGAGGGTCGAGGGGGCGCTGGTGGTGGCGCTCGTCATGGCGGTCGGCTCCGTCGCTTGCATTCGTCACGGTCATTATACGCCGGCTCGGCGGGCCCCGTTACGCTCCGGCACCGATCAAATCGATACGTGAAAACTATGGCGTTCACAAAAAAGCGAGCCGGGGTGGGCCCGGCTCGCTCCTGGTCACATCCGCGAGGAGGAGGAAGAAACGGATGTGTCCGGTGTCACGCCGGGCCTCAGGACGCCGGCATCAGCACGGTGTCGACCACGTGGATGACGCCGTTCGACTGGTTGACGTTCGGGATCGTCACCATCGAGGTGCCGCCCTTGGCGTCGACGATCATGACGTTCTTGCCCTCGCGCTTGACGGTGAGCTGCTCGCCCTCGACCGTCTTCAGCATCTGGCCGTCCTTCAGGTCGGACGCCTCGAGCTTGCCGGGCACGACGTGATAGGTGAGGATCTTGGTCAGCGTCGCCTTGTTCTCCGGCTTGACGAGGCTGTCGACGGTGCCGGCCGGCAGCTTGCCGAACGCGGTGTTGGTCGGCGCGAACACCGTGAACGGTCCCTTGCCTTCCAGCGTCTGCACGAGGCCGGCGGCCTTCACCGCGGCGACCAGCGTCGTATGATCCTTCGAGTTGACCGCGTTCTGGATGATGTTCTTCGACGGATACATCGCCGCGCCCCCGACCATCACGGTCTTCTCCTCGGCGTGCGCGGGTGCGACGACGATCGAGGTCAGCGACAGCGCGCTGAAGGCGGCGGCAGCGAGGAAGGCAATGCGCTTGGACATGGGTAGCTCCCTAATGAAGACGGCGGCAGCGCCGCACGATGAGTTCGACTGCGACATCGATGCGTTGGAGAGCGCTGTTGCTCTCGCGTCGTGTCGGGCCGAGCTACGCCGCGTCCGGAAGCGAGTTTCGGCGCATAATTTAACGTGATCCGTGAAACCTGCGGCGATCGAGATCGTCTCGCCGACTCATTGAACGAGAACTGCGCCGCAATGTCGCAGCCTGCTGCGAACTGATCAGCTCTCTGTCGGTCATTGGCCGAGGCCGATGACCGATCACCGTCGCCATTAACTACAATGCGAGCCGAGCCCGGCCGAACCTGCCGAAAATATTGCGAGTAAGACTTTCTTAAGGTTGATTGGTCGGCACGGCGCCGGCTGCGGGAAGGGGATGTCCCGCACTGTCCGGCGCGATCGGCGGGGGTTTCCTACAGTGAACAGAACGATCTGGATTGCGGGGTTCTGCCTCGTGATAATCTGCTGCTTGCTTGCAACGAAGATGGTGCTCGCCGCGGCGACGCCCGGCGACATGAGCGACACGACCTCGTCGCTGATCCGCGAGCCCATTCCGGGCGTTGATACGCTGAGCGAGACGGATCGCAGCTTCGCGACACAGCCGATCGAGTACAACGAGGACGTCTATCTGCCACTGGTCTCGCGGGCCGTGCGGGCGGAAGGGCGTAGCGGGTCGCCGGCGCGCCGGGCGAAGGCGTCCGGCAAAGCCGCTGTGCTGCGGCCGGCCAAGCGCAATCCGCAGCCCGTGAAGACGTCGGCGGCGTCGTGCAAGCAGCTCGACCCGATCGCGCGCTTCCTCGCCTCGGCGAAGATCGGGCCGCGGTGCCAGGCTTGATCGTTTGAGGCGTCAGGCCGAGACCGCCGTCACCACTTGCGCCAGCAACTGCTCGCGCCGCGTCTGCGAGCGCTGGCCCTTCATGGTGGCGGCGAAGCGTTCGAGGATGCCGTCCTCGAACGCCGTGACGATGGTGTCGTGCACGTAGCTCTTGCGGCAGATCGCCGGCGTGTTGGTGAGCTCGTCGGCGGCGGCGCGGATCGCTTCCAGGATCTGCTTCTTGCGGCCGCGCGCGCTCGCCGCGGGCGTGATTCGCGACAAGGTCTCCAGGGCGACGGCCGAGGCCATCAGCGTGCGGAAATCCTTCAGCGAGATCTTGATGCCGGCGATCTCGCGCAGGAACGCGTTGACCTGCGTGGTCGAGACCGCGCGCACCACGCCCTGGGCGTCGCGGTATTGGAACATGCGGCGGCCGGGGACGCCGCGCAGGATGCCGACGGCCCGCACCAGCTTGGCGGCGTCGCATTCCTTGCGCACCGCCTTGCCGCCCTTGGCCTTGAAGGTCAGCACCAGGGAGTCATCCTCAAGCGTGACGTTCGACTTCAACAATGTGGTGGCGCCGCGCGTGCCGTTCAGCCGCGCATAGGACTCGTTGCCGGGACGGATCGCGGTGCGCGCGATCAGCTCGATCACGGCGGACAGCGCGAACTCGCGCGTCGGCTCGTCGCCGGCGAGATGTTTCGACACCGCGCGGCGGATGCGCGGCAGCGCGCCGACCAGCTTGGCGAGACGATGCGCCTTGCGATGCTCGCGCACCTTCTCCCAATCGGCGTGATAGCGATATTGCAGCCGGCCGGCGGCGTCGACACCCACCGCCTGCAGATGCAGGTTCGGATCGGGGGCGTAGCGCACCTCGCGATAGGCCGGCGGCACCGCCATCGCATGCAGGCGGCGAATGGTGCCGGCGTGGCGGATCGGGGTGCCGTTGGCGCGGATGAAGGTATAGCTCTTGCCCCGCCTGATGCGGCGGATGGTCAGCGCGGTCTGGTCGCCGAGCTTCAGCCCGATGCGCTTGGCGAGTTCCTCGACCGAGGTCTTGGCGTTGCCTTGCGCGTCGGCGGTCTTGGCGTGGGCGAGATCCTTCAAGGTCAGCTTGCGGCGCGGCGGCTTGGGCGGCCACTGGCCCAGCGCCTTCGCGAGCGCGACATCGGCATCGGCCGGGCCGACCCGCGGGCTCTCGAAATTCTGCTGGTCCATCATTGCTTTAGACGCCCTGCCGTCGTTTTCATCCGCTCAATGCCCCGGAGTCCGGTTTGGTTCCGGCCGGGTTATCCACACCTTCAAGGCGATTTAGGGCGTGACGGGCCGGATAGCGAGTCCCTAATTTTGGGCAGAACGGTTGCAAAATACCGGTGCGCGCCCCGATTCCGGGTAACCTTGATGCTGCAGACTGTAGCGACCTCCGAAGTGTGACCGGCGCGCTCAACCTCCGCGCACAATTCTTTGATCCTGCGCAGACCGCCTCCCCGCCGAAGGTCCTACTTGTCTTGCCTTGTCGCCGCCGGTTACGCGGACGCATAGTGGGAACAACGATGGCCTGCGCCGGACCACGGCGGGCCGCATGTGGAGGGTGTGAAATGTCCGAGAAGATCTACGACGTTCCGGCCGAATGGGCGAAACGCGCCTTTGTCGACGACGCGAAGTACCAGGAGATGTACGCGCGCTCGATCAAGGACCCCAACGGCTTCTGGGCCGAGCAGGCCAGGCGCGTCGACTGGGTCAAGGCACCGACGACAATCGAGAACGTCTCCTACGCACCCGGCAACATCTCGATCAAATGGTTCGAGGACGGCGTCCTCAACGCCGCCTACAACTGCGTCGACCGCCATCTCGCCACCCGCGGCGACCAGACCGCGATCATCTGGGAGGGCGACGACCCCTCGCAGTCCAAGCACATCACCTATCGCGAGCTGCACGACGAGGTGTGCCGGATGGCCAACATCCTGCGCAACCGCAACGTCAAGAAGGGCGACCGCGTCACCATCTATCTGCCGATGATCCCGGAGGCCGCCTATGCGATGCTGGCCTGCGCCCGCATCGGCGCCATCCATTCGGTGGTGTTCGCCGGGTTCTCGCCGGACTCGCTCGCCCAGCGCATCAAGGACTGCGATTCCAAGATCATCATCACCGCCGACGAGGGCCTGCGCGGCGGCCGCAAGGTGCCGCTCAAGGCCAATGTCGACGCGGCGCTGAACAAGGTCGACAATGTCGACTGGGTCGTCGTGGTCAAGCGCACCGGCGGCAAGATCGAGATGAACCCGAGCCGCGACCTCTGGTATCACGAGGCCGCGGAGATGGTGACGACCGAATGCCCGTGCGAGCCGATGCATGCGGAGGATCCGCTGTTCATCCTCTACACCTCGGGCTCGACCGGCCAGCCCAAGGGCGTGCTGCACACCACCGGCGGCTATCTCGTCTACGCCGCGATGACGCACCAATACGTGTTCGACTATCATGAGGGCGACGTCTACTGGTGCACCGCCGACGTCGGCTGGGTCACCGGCCACAGCTACATCCTCTATGGACCGCTGGCCAACGGCGCCATCTCGCTGATGTTCGAAGGCGTGCCGAACTATCCGGACAATTCGCGGTTCTGGAACGTCATCGACAAGCACAAGGTCAACATCTTCTACACCGCGCCGACCGCGATCCGCGCGCTGATGCAGGGTGGCGACGGGCCGGTGAAGAAGACCTCGCGCGCGTCTCTGCGCCTGCTCGGCTCGGTCGGCGAGCCGATCAATCCGGAAGCCTGGGAGTGGTATCACCGCGTCGTCGGCGACGACCGCTGCCCGATCGTCGACACCTGGTGGCAGACCGAGACCGGCGGCATCCTGATCACGCCGCTGCCGGGCGCGACCAAGCTCAAGCCGGGCTCGGCGACGCGGCCGTTCTTCGGCGTCGTGCCCGAGATCGTCGATGCCGACGGCAAGACGCTGGAAGGCGCGACCGAGGGCAATCTCTGCCTCACCCGCTCCTGGCCGGGCCAGATGCGCACCGTGTACGGCGATCACGCCCGGTTCGAGATGACCTACTTCTCGACCTACAAGGGCAAGTACTTCACCGGCGACGGCTGCCGCCGCGACGCCGATGGCTATTACTGGATCACCGGCCGCGTCGATGACGTCATCAACGTCTCCGGCCACCGCATGGGCACCGCCGAGGTGGAGAGCGCGCTGGTCGCGCACGCCAAGGTCTCGGAAGCGGCCGTGGTCGGCTATCCGCACGACATCAAGGGCCAGGGCATCTACGCCTATGTCACCCTGATGGCCGGCGAGCAGCCGAGCGAGGAGCTGCGCAAGGAGCTCGTCGCCTGGGTGCGCAAGGAGATCGGCCCGATCGCCTCGCCCGACCAGATCCAGTTCGCGCCGGGCCTGCCCAAGACCCGCTCCGGCAAGATCATGCGCCGCATCCTGCGCAAGATCGCCGAGGACGAGCCGGGCGCGCTCGGCGACACCTCGACCCTTGCCGATCCCGGCGTGGTCGACGATCTCGTCCAGCACCGGCAGAACCGCAAGGAGAAGCAGGCCTAGCGCATGTCCGCTGGACCTCTCAGGAGACGGTTGGAGAACGCGGCCCGGCTGGGCTGCGTTCTCCTCGCTTTGGCGGGCGGGATCGGTCCTTCGACGGCGCAGCTCATGCCGCAGTCGCCGGAGCTGAAGAGTTCGGTCGCGTTCTTCTACCGGGATCCGCGCATCGAGGGCCTGGTCCACGTGTTCGCGACCCTGAAGTCGGAAGGGCGGGATTGGACCGCCTACCCGCCGGTGACCGGGCTGTTGGCGCGGTCCTTCGCGCTGCATCCGGACTGGATCGATCGGCTGGCGCCGCCGGAGGGAGACGGCAAGGCGGCTTCGGCCTTCCTGGCCGCGGTCCGGCTCTCGGGACATGCCGCTGAGGCTGGCAGGTTTCGCGGCCGTTTCGGCGCCAGCGCCCTCGACGCCACGCTGGAGGATCAGTTCGGCAGCGCTCCCGCCCGGCTCGAGGACATCACGATCAGGACCCCGACCGACCTCGACCTGCTGTGGGGCGCCTCGTTCGCTGAAGGCGACGGCCGCTATGTGCGCATGATCCTCGACTTCTTCGCCTCCATCACCAATCAGTCCGAGCTCATCGCGCTCGACACCGCCCGTCTCACGGTGGCCATGGTTGGCGGTCCGAAGGACATCTACGACACGCTGGAGCAGCGCTACGACGCGGCCCAGCGCGGCCGGATGGTGGTCGCGGCCGCAGCCCTGTGGGCCATCGGATCGAACGTGCGCCAGCACGACTACGTCCGCCAGGCGACGTCCGACTACATCCACGATCATCCGCGCACATTCGCCGTCCGGGCGCTGTCGGCGATCACCCGCCTCAAATAGATTGCACGTGCCCGGCCGGGTTCGCTCCGCTGGCCCCGCCGGCGAATCCGTGTTGCGGGCCGGATTCCGGCCGAGTGTTGTTTTCAGGTCATTTACTTGCAGAGGAAGTTTTCATTTCCTCCAGCCATCCGAGTGCTCCCGCAAGAGCGGAGGTCGCAGCGATGGGGCGAAGAGGAATGGCGAGACCGATTGGAGCGATCGGGCCGGCCGTGAAGGCGGCGATGATGGCCGCGTCGGTGGTCGGAGCCATGGTCACGACGGCCGACTCTGCGTCCGCCCGTCCCGAGCTGGTCAGCATCGCCGGCGACTATTCGCCCGGCACGATCGTGGTGAAGACCGGCGAGCGCAAGCTCTACCTCGTGCTCGATGGCAGCCACGCCATGCGCTACACGGTCGGCGTCGGCAAGGCCGGCCGGCAATGGGCCGGCACCACCAAGATCGACGGCAAGTACAGGAATCCGGCCTGGGCGCCGCCGGCCGACGTCAAGCGCGACAAGCCCAACATCCCCGACGTGATCCCCGGCGGCTCGCCGCAGAATCCGATGGGCGTCGCCGCCATGACGCTCGCGGGCGGCGAATATGCCATCCACGGCACCAATGTGCCGAACTCGGTCGGCGGCTACGTCTCCTACGGCTGCATTCGCATGCTGAACAGCGATATCACCGACCTCTACGAGCGCGTGTCGATCGGCACCACGGTGGTCGTGACCCGCTGAAGCCGAAGCGGCCGAACTGATTCTCCGTCCCCCGCGCCATCACCATGCCTGACGGCGCGCGCCCGGCGGATGTATCAGAAGTCCGAGATGATTCCCTTTTTCTCCCAGTCGCCGTAGCGGGTCGGCTCCGGTCCCTTCGGACCCTGCAGCTCCCTCGGCATCGGCGTCGCCTGCTCGGCCGCGAGACGACGCCGCTCCTCCGCCTCGGCCAGCGCACGCTGCGCGGCCGGAGTGAGCGGCTTGCGCGGATTGTCGTTGCTGGCGACCACCGACAATGCGGGCTTGCGCTCGTTGTTGGGTTCGTTGCTCATCGTACCATTCCACCGTTGCACCGGATCCTTCCCGACATCATCAGATCGTGTGAGCACGCCGGGGAAAACAGGTCTAAAAAAAGCGGAGCCGATTCTTACATTTGGCATATTCCGGTGACAGAGGACCCGCAAGCTGATGGCATGCACCCGATGGTCGCGGAACTGCCTTTCTTCTTTCGCGAGTAATTCCCAGGCATGCCTCCGCCGCGTTTTGCGACCCCTTCCGAAGTCCCAGGCCTGGCGGCACGACGCATCGCCGCCGACGTGGTCGACGGCGTGCTGCACAAGCATCGCACCCTCGACGATCAGCTCGACGGAACCGGCGCGCATCCCGGACTGAAGCATCTCGCCGACCGCGACCGCGCGCTGATGCGCCGGCTGGTCGCCACGACCTTGCGGCGGCTCGGAACGCTCGGCCACGTGCTGTCGCGGCTGCTGGATCGTGGCGTGCCGACCGACGCGCCGCGGGCGCAGAGCGCGCTGCTGATCGGCGCCGCCCAGATTCTCTGGATGGACGTCCCCGACCACGCCGCCGTCGATCTCTCGGTCCGCCTGGTGCAGGCCGACCGTCGTGCCGCGAAATATGCCGGGCTGGTCAACGCGGTGCTGCGGCGCTGCGCGCGCGAGGGCGCGAGCCTGCTCGACGATGCCACCGGGCAACCGCTCGATATCGCGCCCTGGCTGCTCAAGCGCTGGATCGATCATTATGGCGAAGCCACCGCCAAGGACATCGCCGCAGCGCTCGGGCAGGAGCCGTCGCTCGACCTCACGGTCAAGTCGGACCCGGCGCAATGGGCGACGCGACTGCATGGCGAGGTGCTGCCGACCGGCACCGTGCGCACCGTGCTGCATGGCTCGGTGACGGTGCTGCCGGGCTTCGCCGAGGGACAATGGTGGGTGCAGGACGCCGCTGCCGCCCTGCCTGCGCGCCTGCTCGGCGACGTCAGCGGCCAGGCCGTCGCCGATCTCTGCGCGGCGCCGGGCGGCAAGACCGCCCAGCTCGCCCATGCCGGCGCCCGCGTCACCGCGGTCGACCGGTCGCCGGCCCGGATGAACCGGCTGAAGGACAACATGACCCGGCTGCAGCTCGCGGCCGAGACGGTCGTGGCCGATGCCGCCGAATGGCAGCCGGCCGAGAGCGGCGGCTTCGACGGCCTGCTGCTCGATGCGCCCTGCACCTCGACCGGCACGATCCGGCGCCATCCCGACGTCGGCTGGTTGCGCAGCGAGGCCGACATCACCGCATTGTCGGGCCTGCAGACGCGGCTGCTGACCAGGGCGGCCAGCCTGCTCAAGCCGGGCGGAACCCTGGTCTACTGCACCTGCTCGCTGGAGCCCGAGGAGGGCGAGCAGGTGGTCGAGCGCGTGCTCGCCGAAACCACCGAGCTGCGCCGCATCCCCGTCAGCCCCGGCGAGGTGGCGGGACTGGCCGAGCTGGTCACGCCGGCCGGCGACCTGCGCACCCTGCCCTGTCATTTGCCGCACCAGGACCCCCGGCTTGGCGGTCTCGACGGTTTTTATGCGGCGAGACTGGAGCGGCGGCCGTGAGCGTGTCATCGTGTGCGCTCTGCGCCGGCCCTGCGTCGGCCGCGCTTTGAGGGCGTCGGCGTTGCGTTAGTCCGTTTATATCCTGATTTTGCACCAGATTCTGGTCCCGCGATGGTGCTGCACCGGGGCCAAAAATGGTGTATCGGCGGCAGTTGCGATCTATGAAGGATGCGCAACCGAATCCCCCTCTGAATCCAAGGCTTGGCGTGTCCGCCGCTCAACGCAGACGCATATCGACGCTGGTGATGGGCCGCTTTGCGCGCAGCCTGATGTCCAACGTCAGCGGTGTATCGGTATCCGTGTCCGGGCTGTGGCCAGGACGCGCGGACCGGCTCATCATTGCGCCGCATGACCTGCGCACGTCGGACGCGACGCGGGCGGCCGAGATCTATGCCGGACGCTTCGTCTTCGCCGGCAAGATCGTGACCTGCCACGGCCGTTCGATCTTCGACCTGGAGCCGCCGTCCGAGGACTGGGAGGTGGCCCTGCTCGGCTTCGGCTGGCTGCGACATCTGCGCGCAGCCGATACCGCGCTGACCCGCGCCAACGCCCGCGCTTTGGTCGACGACTGGATCACCAACCAGATCGGCCGCCATCCCTTGAGCCGGCGCGCCGACGTGCTGGCGCGGCGGGTGATCTCGCTGTTGTCGCAGGCGCCACTGGTGCTGGCCGATTCCGACGGCAAGTTCTACCGCCGCTACCTGCGCGGGCTGACCCGCGAGATCCGCTATCTGCGCTATTCGACCATCGACATTCCTGATGGCGCGCCGCGGCTGCAGGTGCTGATTGCGCTGTGCTACGCGGCGCTGTGCCTCGCCAACCAGGCCAAGCACATCCGCAGCGCGACCCGGAAACTCTCGGACGAATTGCAGCGCCAGATCCTGCCCGATGGCGGCCACGTCTCGCGCAATCCGGGCGCGCTGATCGAGCTCTTGATCGACCTGCTGCCGCTGCGGCAGACGTTTGCGGCCCGCAACATCGCGCCGCCGCCGGCGCTGCTCAATGCCATCGACCGCATGATGCCGATGCTGCGCTTCTTCCGGCACGGCGACGGCAACATGGCGCTGTTCAACGGCATGGGCGGCACCCCGTCCGACCTGCTGGCGACCCTGCTCGCCTATGACGATACCCACGGCACGCCGATGGCGAGCATGCCGCATTCCGGTTTCCAGCGGCTCGACGCCGGACCGATGACGGTCATCGTCGACACCGGTCCGCCGCCGCCACCGCATCTGAGCCATGAGGCCCATGCCGGCTGCCTCGCCTTCGAGATGTCCTCCGGACCGTGCCGCATCGTGATCAATTGCGGCATGCCGTCGACCGGTCGCGACAATTGGCGTGCCTTCGCGCGCAGCACGGTGGCGCATTCGACGCTGACCTATCACAACACCTCGTCCTGCACCTTCGTCGAGATGTCGGCGATGAAGCGCCTGCTGCACGGCGCGCCGATCGTATCGGGCCCGACGCGGGTCGAGAATTTTCGCGAGATCGTGCCCGACGGCACCGTGCTGTCGACCTCGCATAACGGTTACGCGGCCAAATTCGGCCTGATCCATCGCCGCGTGCTGGTGGCCGCCGAGGACGGCTCGCGGCTCGACGGCGAGGACACCGTGACGCCGGCGCAGGGCGCGCGGCTGCGTGGCGGCGGCTCGGACTACGCGTTGCGCTTCCATCTGCATCCAGCGGTCAAGGCCAGCCGGCTCAGCGACGGCCGCGGCGCCATGCTGGTGCTGCCCAATCGCGAGGTCTGGACGTTCGAGACATTCGACGACCGCGTCGACCTCGAGGACAGCGTGTTTCTCGCCGGCAATGACGGTCCGCGCCGCACCACGCAACTGGTGATCCGGCAGGACGCGCAGCAGGTCCCGTCGATCCGCTGGAGTTTCGTCCGCTCGTCGGCGTCGCCGACCGAGACTAACGCGCGCCGCAACGGGCGGAGAGAGCCTGAGCTGCCGCTGTAACGCCCCGGCCACTCGCTCCTCAGATCACCTCACATCACCGTCCGTCGAGATGGCCACCTTCGGGGGGCCCTCGGGACGCTGCCGATGTTCGGCAGGCTCATGGTGAGACATGCGGCCAAGATGATCGTTCGATCGCCCACCCGTTGTCGCCATCGGCAAAAGCTGATATGAGGCCCGCTCTCGCGCGACTGGCGACTTTGGATGGAGCACCATCGGGGAGCGCGGGATCAACCGCCGTGCGCCTGGGCAAATTGAACTCCTGCAACAGGACTCTTTGCCATGACAAACCAGCTTCGTCGCGTTCGCCGTGCTCTGCTCTCCGTATCCGACAAGACCCGCCTCGCCGACTTCGCGCTGGCGCTCGCCGCGCGCGGCGTCGAACTGATCTCCACCGGCGGCACCGCCAAGGCCATTGCCGAGGCTGGCCTGAAGGTGAAGGACGTCTCCGACCTCACCGGCTTTCCCGAGATGATGGACGGTCGCGTCAAGACGCTGCACCCCAAGGTACATGGCGGCCTGCTCGCCATCCGCGGCAATGACGAGCACGCCGAGGCGATGAAGACGCACAACATCGCGCCGATCGATCTCCTCGTCGTCAATCTCTATCCCTTCGAGGCCACCGCCGAGCGCGGCGCGTCGTTCAGCGACTGCATCGAGAACATCGACATCGGCGGCCCGGCGATGATCCGCGCGGCCTCGAAGAACCACGAGGACGTCGCGGTCGTCGTCGACGTCAACGACTACGAGGCCGTGCTCGAGGACCTCGCGCGCCACGAGGGCTCGACCACCTTGCTGCTGCGCCGCCGGCTTGCCGCCAAGGCCTATGCGCGCACCGCCGCCTATGATGCTGCGATCTCCAACTGGTTCGCCGCCACCATCCAGAACGACGCGCCCGACTACCGGGCCTTCGGCGGCAAGCTGATCCAGTCGCTGCGCTATGGCGAGAACCCGCACCAGCATGCGGCGTTCTACGCGCTGCCCGGCCGCCGTCCCGGCGTCGCCACCGCGCGCCAACTGCAGGGTAAGGAGCTGTCCTACAACAACATCAACGACACCGATGCGGCCTATGAGTGCATCGCCGAGTTCGACCCGGCGCGCACCGCGGCCTGCGTCATCGTCAAGCACGCCAATCCCTGCGGCGTCGCCGAAGGCCCCGATCTCGTCACCGCCTATCAGAAGGCGCTGGCCTGCGACTCGACCTCGGCGTTCGGCGGCATCATCGCGATGAACCGCAAGCTGGACGCCGCCACCGCGCGCGCCATCACCGGCATCTTCACCGAGGTGATCATCGCGCCCGACGCCACCGATGAGGCGATCTCGATCATCGCAGCGCGCAAGAACCTGCGGCTGCTGCTCGCCGGCGCCCTGCCCGATCCGCGCGAAGCCGGCCTCACCGCCAAGACCGTGGCCGGCGGCCTGCTGGTGCAGAGCCGCGACAATGCCGTCGTCGATGACATGGAGCTGAAGGTGGTGACCAAGCGCGCCCCCACCGACGCCGAGCTGCGCGACCTGCGCTTCGCCTTCCGCGTCGCCAAGCATGTCAAGTCGAACACGATCGTCTACGCCAAGGATTCGGCGACCGTCGGCATCGGCGCCGGACAGATGAGCCGGGTGGATTCGGCGCGCATCGCCGCACGCAAGGCGCTGGATGCGGCCAGCGCGCTCAAGCTCGCCGAGCCGCTGACCAAGGGCTCGGTGGTCGCCTCCGACGCGTTCTTCCCGTTCGCCGACGGCATGCTCGCCTGCATCGAGGCCGGTGCCACCGCCGTGATCCAGCCGGGCGGATCGGTGCGCGACGACGAGGTCATCAAGGCCGCCGACGAGCACGGCATCGCCATGGTGCTCACTGGCGTCCGGCACTTCCGGCACTGATCGGCCCGACAATCTCCGTCGTCATTCCGGGGCGTCGCGTAGCGACGAGCCCGGAATCCATAACCACGATCGTGAGTATGGATTCCGGGCCTGCGCCTACGCGGCGCATCCCGGAATGACGGCGGAATAAGTTTCAAGCGCCCTGCCCTGCACGACCAACTGCGTTCACTCGCGCCAGCAGCAGCAGCCCCGTCGCGAAGAACAGCACCAGCACCGCCATGCCGGCCTTCTGACTCGCAGTGACCGCGGTGATGGTGCCGATCAGCAATGGCCCGATGAACGACGTCACCTTGCCGGTGAGCGCGAACAGGCCGAAATACTGCGCGACGCGCTCCTTCGGCACCATGCGGATCAGCAGCGAGCGCGAGGCCGCCTGCAGCGGCGCGCCGCAGGCGCCGATGACGCAGCCGAGCAGGAGATAGGCGCGCTCCGGCAGCGAGGCGAACAGCGGGCCGCCCGGCACGGCCGGCGTCACCGGAATGAACAGAACCGAATCACGGCTCACCATGAGAATCGCGACGATCGCGAGCAGCAGCAGCGTCATGCTGCCGGCGATCACACGCTTCGGCCCGAGAAAATCATCCAGCTTGCCGCCGAGCCAGCCACCGAACGTGCCGGCGGCGGCGAGGATGATGCCAAAGGTGCCGATCTGGATCGTGTTCCAACCGAATGTGCCGGCGGCATAGATGCCGCCGAAAGCGAACAGCGACACCAGCCCATCGGTGTAGATCATGTTGGCGAGGAGAAAGAGTGCAACGTCACGCTGCTGCGGCAGGCTGCGCAGCGTCTGCTTCAGTTGACCGAGCCCCTCGCGCACGGCCGCGCCCAGCCGGTGCCGTGCCGGAAAGTCCGGTGTGAACAGGAACATCGGCAGCACGAACACGATGAACCAGAGCCCCGTGAGCGGACCGGAGATGCGGTCGCCTTCATGGCTCACGGGATCGAGCCCGAACAGCGGCTTGAATCCAAACAGCGTGCGGCCGCTGTCGGGATTGGCGGCGAGAAAGCCGAGCACGATGATGAGCGAGAGGATGCCGCCGACATAACCGGTGGCCCATCCGGTGCCGGATAGCCGGCCGATGCGTTCCGGCGGCACCAGGGTCGGCATCATCGCGTTGTTGAACACGGTGGCGAACTCGACGCCGATGGTGGCGATCACATAGGCCGCGAGCAGCGGCGGGATCAGCTCGGGCGCGCCGGGGCGCCCGATCCACATCAGCGAGGCGCCGATCACGAGCAGCGCGCCGAACGCCGCGATCCACGGCTTGCGGCGCCCGGTGGCATCGGCGATGGCGCCGAACACCGGTGACAGCAGCGCGATGACGATGCCGGCCGCGGCGGTCGCAAAGCCCCACAGCGCCTGGCCGCTCGCCGCGTCCGGCGCGACATGCGCCGCGAAATAGGGCGCGAAGACGAAGGTCGTGATCAGCGTGAAATAGGGCTGCGCCGCCCAATCGAACAAGATCCAGCTGACGACGGCCGCGCGCCCGGGATAGATTCGGCCGTCGGCAGTGCCAGAGGTCTCGATCGTGATGACGGCCATTCGAAAATCCTCTGCAATCCCAGCGTCGCGTCTCGCGACGATCACGGCGTTGCGTTTTACGCCGGCGACCCGGCCCTATAACATCTGACGATCCCAGGCGGATGTCAGCAACGGCAGAATTGCGATGACCACGTTCACGATTGATCGACGACGGCTCCTTGCGGGTTTCATGCTGTTGCTGGCCGGCTGCCTGCCCGCGCGGGCGCTGGATTCGCAAACCTTCGATATCCCGCAGCCACCCGGTATCACCGCGCCGGCGCAGCCGCCCGCCCATGGCATGGTGGTGGCACAGGAGAGGATCGCAGCCGAAGTCGGCCAGCGCATTCTCGCGCTCGGCGGCAACGCGGTCGATGCCGCCGTTGCCACCGGCTTTGCGATGGCCGTCACCTATCCGGTTGCCGGCAACATCGGCGGCGGCGGCTTCATGGTCATCCACATCGCCAAGTCCAACGAGGATATCGCGATCGACTATCGCGAGACCGGTCCCGCCGCGATCACGCGCGACATCTTCCTCGGCGCCGACGGCAAGCCCGACAACGCCAAGTCGCGCGATTCGGCGCTGTCGATCGGCGTCCCCGGATCGGTGGCGGGTCTCGCGTTGGCGCTGGAGAAATACGGCTCGGGCAAATTCACGCTGGCGCAGGTGCTGCAGCCGGCGATCGTGCTGGCGCGCGACGGCATCCCCGTCGCCGACGACGTCGCCGTGACGCTGCCGATGATGGCGCCGCGGCTGGCGAAATGGAAATCATCGGCCGCGATCTTCATGCGGCCCGATGGCACCGTGCTGAAGGATGGAGACCGGCTGATCCAGCGCGATCTGGCGGCGACGCTCACCGCCATCGCCGAGCAGGGACCGCGCGGATTTTATGAAGGGCCGGTCGCCAACCAGCTCGCCAAGGCGATCCAGGATGCCGGCGGCATCATGACGGCGGACGATCTCAAATCCTACCAGCCGGTGCTGCGCACGCCGGTGCGCGGCACCTATCGCGGCTATGACATCGTGTCGATGCCGCTGCCGTCCTCGGGCGGCACCGTGCTGGTCGAGATGCTGAACATCCTCGAGGGCTTTCCGCTCGCTGAGCTGAAGCAGGGCTCGCCCGAATCGCTGCATCTGCTGATCGAGGCAATGAAGCGCGCCTATGCCGACCGCGCGCGCTATCTCGGCGACCCCGCCTTCGTCGACGCGCCGGTGCGCGCGATGCTGTCGAAGGACTATGCCGCGCGCCAGCGCGCTGGCATCGATCCCGCGCACGCCACCAGCGCCGGCGACGTGCTCAACACCAAGCCGCTGCGCGAGGGCAGCAACACCACGCATTTTTCGGTGGTCGACAATGACGGAAACGCCGTCAGCAACACCTACACGCTGAACTTCCCCTATGGCGTCGGCCTCGTCGCCGACGGCACCGGCGTGCTGCTCAACAACGAGCTCGACGATTTCACCGCCGCGCCCGGCGCCTCCAACGCCTTCGGACTGGTCGGCTTCGAGGCCAATCTGCCGGGCCCCGGCAAGCGGCCGCTGTCGTCGATGTCGCCGACCATCGTGCTGAAGGACGGCAAGCCCGTGCTCGTCACCGGCTCGCCCGGCGGCAGCCGCATCATCTCGACCGTGCTGCAGGTGATCGTCAACGTGCTCGACTATCGGATGGACGTCCGCCAGGCCGTCACCGCGCCTCGCCTGCATCACCAATGGATGCCCGACGAGGTTAGAATCGAGAAAGGCTTTGCCGATGACGTGCTCGCCGGTCTGCGCGCCCGCGGCCACAAGATCGAGGAGCCGATGGGACGGACCTCGGCCAACTCCATCCTGGTGACGCCGGATGGATTCGTCGGCGCGCCCGATCCGCGCAGCAAGGGCGCCACCGCAGCCGGGCGCTGAGGCGCCCGGTTCCTGGCCGATAGGAGGAGATCGTGGCCCGGATGACGATTTGCCGCCGCCCGGCGGGGCCCTGCACCAGCTTCCCTCCGTTGGCGTGGTGACCGAGGCGCGTTAGAAGCATACCAGGGCGCAGCGAGGCTCGCCCGCGAGACGGCGTCGGACGTTCTGGTGCATTTGCGAAGATTCGTGGTCGGTCTGCTGGTGTTTGCGGCCCTGCTGGTGGCGGGATGGCTCACCTATCGGCCTGACCGGGCGCTGCGCGTCGCGACCACCGTGGTCGCCGAGATGATCTGCGCCAAGACCTACGTCTCCGGCCTCGATCCGCAGACGGTGTTTGCGGAGACCATGGAACGGCCCGGTCTGCGCCGGTTGCGGGCCGTGATGCGCTACCGGGTGGAGCCCGACATGCGCATGGTGGAGGTGTCGCTGCTCGGCCTGCACGCCACCCGGGCCTCGTATCACGACGGTCTCGGTTGCGTGACGCTTCAGGGTCAGAAGCCGCCTTACGTGCCCCACACCGACGTCGCTGCGCTGCGCGCCGCCGCGCCTGCTCCCGCCTTGCCCGACTTCGCCGAAGACGCTGCGGTGGAGCCCAGCGATCCCGCGCTGAAGGCGGCGCTCGATCACGCCTTCGAGGAGCCGGCCAGCCCGCCATTCCGCCGCACCAAGGCGATCGTCGTCGTCAAGGACGGTCGCCTGATCGCGGAACGCTATGCGCCGAACATCGGCGTCGATACCCCGCTCATGGGGTTCTCGATGACCAAGACGGTCACCAATGCGCTGCTGGGCATCCTCACCCGGCAGGGCAGACTGAGCCCGTCGATCCCGGCGCCGGTCGCGGAATGGCGCGAGCCGAGGGATCCGCGCCACGACATCACCATCGAGCAGTTGATGCGCATGACGTCAGGCCTGGCGCTGGACGAAACCAATTCCGGCTTCGATCCGTCGAGCCAGATGGACATCCACCGCGACATGGCGGCGTTCGCGGTGCATGCGCCGCTGATTGCGCCGCCGGGACAGCGCTGGGCCTATTCGAGCGCGAGCACCCAGATCCTGGCGCGCATCATCCGCGACGCCGCCGGCGGTCCCGAGCAGGCGATCGAATTCGCGTGGCGCGAGCTGTTCCACCCGCTCGGCATGCGCAGCGCGACGCTGCAGTTCGACGGCACCGGCACGCTGCAAGGTTACGGCAACATGCTGGCGAGCGCGCGGGACTGGGCGAAGCTGGGGCTGCTCTATCTCGGCGACGGCGTCGCCGGGGACAAGCGTATCCTGCCCGAGGGCTGGGTGGCGATGTCGGCGACCGCGACGCTGGACACCGACTATGGCGCGGGACTGTGGACCAACCGCAGCCAGCACGTTCACGCGCAGGGACGGGCGCGCGCCGGCATTCCGGCGGATGCGTTCTTCGCCTTTGGCCTGCTCGGCCAGCGGCTCGTGATCATGCCGAGCCAGCGCATGGTGGTGGCCAGGCTCGGTGATTCCATCGACCCCGACGGCGACATCAAGGGCGTCGCGCGCCTGGTGCGCGAGGTGATCGCGGCGACGGAAGCCACCGCCGCGCAATCGAAATAGACGCCGGCTTCAGCGGCCGACCTCGTAGGGCCCGCCCTTCTCCAGCGCGATCTTGTAGGCCGGCCGTGCCTCGATGCGGGCGAGGAAATCCATCGCCCGCGGATGGCCCTGCTCCAGACCGCCGCGCGATGCCGCCGCCTGCAGCGGAAAGCTCATCTGGATGTCGGCCGCGGTGAAGGCCTCGCCGGCAAACCACTCGCTCTTCTGCAGCTCGCTTTCCCAGAACGCCATGTGCTGCTTGAGCTGCGGATTGACCAGCGTGGTCAGCGCCTGGTTCGACACCTTGCGCACGATCGGACGGAGCAGCGCCGGCGCACGCTTCGGCATGATGTTGAACAGCAGCTTCAGCAGCAGCAGCGGCATCGCCGAGCCCTCGGCATAATGCAGCCAGTACGAATAGCGCAGCCGCTCCGGCGTCTTCGGCGGCGGGATCAGCCGTCCCTCGCCATAGGTCTCGACGAGATATTCGACGATCGCGCCGGACTCGGCGACCGTGTTGCCGTTGTCGGTGATCACGGGCGACTTGCCGAGCGGATGAATGGCGCGCAGCTCCTTGGGCGCGCGCATGTCGGGCTGGCGCTCGTAGCGGATGATCTCGTAGGGGACGCCGAGCTCCTCGAGCAGCCAGAGCACGCGTTGCGAGCGGGAATTGTTGAGGTGGTGAACGGTCAGCATGGGGTTCCCAGGGACGGATCGGGTGGCGGGCGCCGTTCCGTAGCAGGACGGCACGGGTTCGGCGAGGCGTCCTCGGCACCGGAGCAGGGCCACAATAATTATCCGGGTAATATTGACTTTAATTTCATCCGGGTCTTATTAGGCGCATCAAAGGGGACCAAGCCATGGACACTTTCACCGCATTTGCCGGCCAGACCCGGATCGCCGCCGGGCCCCTGCCCAAGGTGGCGCTGGTGCTGAAACACGCCGCGCCGAACACCGAGCCGATCGTGATCTTCAACGACCGCACCGGGCAACCGATCGACATCGATCTGCGCGGCAGCGACCGGGAGATCCTGGCCCGCCTGCCGGTCGACGCCGGCGTGGTCGCAGACCAGCCGCCGACCGGGCCGCGCGGCCGCGGCCGGCCAAAGCTCGGGGTCGTGGCCCGCGAGGTCACGTTGCTGCCGCAGCACTGGGAATGGCTCAATGCGCAGCCGGGCGGCGCCTCGGTCGCCCTGCGCAAGCTGGTCCACGAAGCCCGCCGCGCCAACGGCGACAGCGACCGCGCCCGCGAGGCGCGCGACGCGGCCTATCATTTCATGTCGGGGATCGGCAGCAACCTGCCACAGTTCGAGGAGGCCTCCCGGGCGCTGTTCGCCGGCGATCTCGGCCGCTTCGCCGGCTTGATCGCGGACTGGCCGGCCGACATCCGCGACCATGCCGTGGCGCTCGCGCATCGCCACAGGGCCGATTGAGATCGGCTGATTTCGACAGTCAGCGAGAGCGGCCGTTCGCTCTCGCCTTCATTCCTCGCAACGCGACCGCGCGTCGAACGACGAGCGGTCGACGGAGAACCATGCCGTGTCGCCGCCAACCGCCTCGCTGCGCAAGCCGTTCCTGATGTTCGTCGTTCCGATGATGCTGAGCAACATCCTGCAATCGCTGTTCGGCACCATCAACAATGTCTATCTCGGCCAGATGATCGGCGTCGACGCGCTCGCCGCCGTCTCGGTGTTCTTCCCGGCGATGTTCTTCTTCGTCTCCTTCGTCATGGGCCTCGGCTCGGGCGCCGGCGTCCTGATCGGACAGGCCTGGGGCGCCGGCGAGCCGGCCAAGGTGAAGCAGATCGCCGGCACGACCCTGAGCATCGCGCTGCTGCTCGGCGGCCTGATCGCGGTGCTGGGCGGCGTGTTCAGCCGCGAATTGCTGACCGCGCTCGCCACGCCCGCCAACATCCTCGATGCCGCCGCGGGCTATGCCCGCATCATGATGATCACGATGCCGCTGACCTTCGCCTACATCCTGCTGTCGTCACAGATGCGCGGCGTCGGCGACACCGTGACGCCGCTGGCCTCGCTCGCCGCATCGACCACGCTCGGCTTGGTGCTGACGCCGGTGTTCATCCGCGGATGGCTCGGCGCGCCCGTGCTCGGCGTCGCCAGCGCGGCCTGGGCCTCGGCGATCTCGACCCTGACGACGCTGGCCTGGCTCCATCTCCATCTGCGCCGGCGCAAGCACCCGCTGGCGATCGACGCGGCTTTCCTGCGCGGCATGCTGCCGGATGCGAAGCTGCTGCGGGCGGTGCTGCGGCTCGGCATTCCCGCCGCGATCGGCATGATCGTGATGTCGCTGGCGGAGATGGTGTTGATCGGACTCGTCAACGGCTTCGGCTCGGACGCGACGGCGGCCTATGGCGCGGTCAACCAGGTGCTCGGCTATGTGCAGTTTCCGGCGCTGTCCATCGCGATCTCGGTCTCGATCTTCGGCGCTCAGGCGATCGGCCGCGGCCAGGCCGGGCAGATCGGCGACATCGTGCGGACCGGCATCGAGATGAATGTCGTGCTGACCGGCGGCCTCGTCGCGATCGGCTATCTGTTCTCACGGGTGCTGATGGGCTTCTTCATCACCGACCCAGCCGTCATCGAGGTGGCGCAGCATTCGCTGCACATCGTGCTGTGGAGCTCGGTGCTGTTCGGCATGTCCATCACGTTCTCGTCGGCGATGCGCGCGTCCGGAACGGTGTGGATGCCGCTGGCGATCTCGGCGTTTGCGATCGCCGCGATCGAGGTGCCGGCTGCCACCTGGCTCAGCCGCAGCATCGGACTCGACGGCGTCTGGCTCGCCTATCCCATCACATTCGCCGCGATGATGCTGCTGCAGATGAGCTATTATCTCGTGGTCTGGCGCAAGCGGACGGTGCACAGGATGATCTGATGCACTCCGATGCCTCCCGGCCGCTGGAATATGATGACCGTCATAAAACCCTGGACGGGGCTGCTGCGCTGGACCACAATGTGAGAAACCGAGGAGACCGCCCATGAGCCGTCCAGCGCCAGAATTCATGTTCGACTTCGGCAGTCCCAACGCCTATCTGAGCCACGAGGCGATCCCGGCGATCGTGCAGCGGATCGGCGTCCAGTTCTACTATGTCCCGGTGCTGCTCGGCGGCATCTTCAAGGCGACCAACAACAAGTCGCCCGCCGAGTCGCTCGCCGGCGTCAGGAACAAGCGTGAGTTCCACGAGGTCGAGACGCAGCGTTTCCTCAAGCGCTACCACGTGCAGCCCTGGGTCTGGAATCCATACTTCCCGGTGAATACGCTGAACCTGATGCGCGCGGCCATCGCCGCCCAGCTCGAAGGCGTGTTCGAGACCTATGTCGACGCGGCGTTCCACCACATGTGGCGCGAGCCGAAGAAGATGGACGATCCCGAGATCGCGATCGCTGCGATCACATCCTCCGGGCTCGACGGGGCCAAGCTGTTCGCGCGCGCCCAGGAGCCCGAGGTCAAGGCGAAGCTCATGGAGAACACGCAAGCCGCCGTCGAGCGCGGCGCATTCGGTTCGCCCACCTTCTTCGTCGGCAACGAGATGTTCTTCGGCAAGGAGCAGTTGCGCGACGTCGAGGAATATATCCTGGGCAAGTGATCGCCATCATCGCGAGCCGACGGGTCCACTCGAAGCACGGCCCGACGGGCTCGCCATAGGCGAGACCCGGGGCTCCTCGCAATGACGCTGAAGTGAGATCGGGAGACAAAGCATGCAACAGCGCAACGCCACCGTCGCGGTCGTCGGGGCCGGCGACTACATCGGCGCCGAGATCGTCAAGAAGTTCGCGTCGGAAGGCTTCACGGTGTTCGCCGGCCGCCGCAATGGCGACAAGCTCGCGCCGCTGGTCGCGGAGGTCGAGGCCGCCGGCGGGCGGATCGTGGCGCGCTCGCTCGATGCCCGCAAGGAGGACGAGACCACCGCCTTCCTCAACGACGCCGACAGGCATGCGCCGCTCGAGGTCGTGATCTTCAACGTCGGCGCCAACGTGAACTTCCCGATCCTCGAGACGACGGACCGGGTGTTCCGCAAGGTCTGGGAGATGGCGTGCTGGGCCGGCTTCGTCACCGGGCGCGAGGCCGCCCGGCTGATGCTGCCCCGCGGCGGCGGCAAGATCTTCTTCACCGGCGCGACCGCGTCGCTGCGCGGCGGCTCCGGCTATGCCGCCTTCGCTTCGGCCAAGTTCGGACTGCGCGCCGTGGCGCAGGCGATGGCGCGCGAACTGATGCCGCAGAACATCCATGTCGCCCATCTCATCATCGATTCCGGCGTCGATACCGCCTGGGTCCGCGAGCGCCGCGCCCAGCTCTGGGGTCAGGAGGCGCTCGACAATCCGGACCTGCTGATGCCGCCGGCGTCGGTCGCCGGTGCCTATTGGCAGCTCTACCAGCAGCCGAAGAGCGCCTGGACCTTCGAAATGGAGATCCGGCCGTTCGGCGAGAAATGGTAGAGGCGAATGGCGAATAGGGAGTAGCGAATAGGGAATGGAGCCTATTCCCATTCGCTGCTCGCCATTCGTCACTCGCTTCTGCATGATGCGGCCCGCTCACAGAGGGATCCACCCATGCGTATTCTCGTCGTCGGCGCCGGTGCCATCGGCGGCTATTTCGGCGGCCGGCTGCTGCAGTCCGGTGCCGATGTCACCTTCCTGGTCCGCCCGCGCCGCGCGGCTGAGCTCGCCAGTGCCGGCCTCGTGATCCGCAGTCCGACCGGTGACGTCACCTTGCCCAATCCGAAGACGGTGCAGGCGGACGGTTTGAAGCAGCACTTCGACGTCGTACTGCTGAGCTGCAAGGCGTTTGATCTCGACGACGCGATCGACTCGTTTGCACCCGCGGTGGGACCTGACACCGCGATCATTCCGATGCTGAACGGCATGAGGCACCTCGACGTGCTCGACGCCAGGTTCGGTCGCGCGCGCGTGCTCGGCGGGCTCTGCGCCATCGCCGCGACCTTGAACGAGAGCCGCGAGGTGGTGCAGCTGCAGCCGATGCAGTCGCTGAGCTTCGGCGAACGCGACGGCGGATCATCGGAGCGCGTCCGCGCGATCTTCGAGATTTTCCAGCGCGGCAATTTCAATGCGTCGGCCAGCGAGAACATCATGCAGGACATGTGGGAGAAGTGGGTTTTCCTGTCCTCGCTCGCGGCGTCGACCACCTTGATGCGCGGGCCGGTCGGCGTGATCCTGACCGCGCCGGGCGGCAAGGATTTCCTGCTCGGCATGCTCGACGAATGCAGCGCCACCGCTGCTGCTGCCGGCTACCCTCCGGCCGGTGCGTTCTTTCAGCGCGTTTCCGGCATGCTCACGGCGGAGGGTTCCCCCATGACCGCCTCGATGTTCCGCGATCTGCGCGCCGGCCTGCCGGTCGAGGCCGATCACGTCATCGGCGATCTCGTCGCCCGCGCCGATGCCGCCAAGGTCCCGGTGCCGCGGCTGCGCATCGCCTATACCCAGCTCAAGGTTTACGAGGCACAGCGGGGGAAGTAGCCTCGATGAGGCGGCAACGATGAGCGAAGTCCCTCGATAGATTCCGCGGTATGGGTCCCGGACCGTCGTCCGGGACGACGGCCTTTGTCTTGGCAACCATCCCGACTACAAATGCGCCAGATAATGCGCCAGCGCCGTGATCTCCTCGTCGCTCAGCGGATAGGCAACATCCGTCATCGCGGCCTGGCTGCCGCCGACGCGCTGTCCGCTCTTGTAGTCGTGCAGCGCCTTGACGAGATATTCCTCGCGCTGGCCGGCGAGCCGCGCCACGCCCTTGGTGCCGGCATAGCTGTCGAGATGGCATGAGGCACAGCGGCGACCGGCGGCGGCTTCGGCGCCCTTCTTCGACAGCTCCGGATTATCGTCGGGCGGTGACTTCGCCGGCTGCAGCGAAGCGAAATAGGCGCCAAGGTTGCGGATGTCCTCGTTGTTCAGCTGATCGATGATCGGCTTCATCGCCTCGTTCTTGCGGGTGCCGGCCCGGAAGAACACCAGCTGCCACTGGATGAACTGGTCCTGCTGGCCGGCCAGCGAAGGAATGTTCTCGGTCTGGGAGATGCCGTTCTCGCCATGGCAGCCGACGCAGAGCTCGGCCTTTGCCTTGCCGGCTTCGACATCAGCCGCCTGCGCGGAGGGGCTCATCAACACCAGCGCCAGCACGCATGCCGCAGCGGCAACTCCATGACGCATGTCAAATCCTCCGAATGCCCGGCTTCGCCTGCGCGGCCGGGATCGCCACGCTCAGATCAACGCGCAGCCCCGAAAATAGTTGGGGCTGCGGCCGCCATAAGGCAGCGCGCAGCCCCGCTTTCACGACGAGATCACTTCTTCTCGTAGCTGATGCGATAGATCGCGCCGGCCCAGTCGTCCGCCACCAGGATCGAACCGTCCTTGGCGAGGATGATGTCGTCGGGACGGCCGAGGTAGCCCTGGTCGCCCTCGATGAAGCCGGAAGCGAACACCTCTTGCTTGGCGTCCTTGCCGTCGGGACCGACGATGACGCGCATGATCCGGGCGCCCTGGTACTTGTGCCGGTTCCAGGAGCCGTGCTCGGCGATCAGGATGTTGTTCTTGTACTCCGCCGGGAACTGGTCGCCGGTATAGAACTTCATGCCCAGGGGCGCGACGTGAGCCCCGAGGTTCAGCACCGGAGGCGTGAACTCCGAGCATTTGTGGCCCATCGCGAATTTCGGATCCGGCAGGTCGCCCTGGTGGCAATAGGGATAGCCGAAATGCTCGCCGAGCTTCGAGATCATGTTGAGTTTGTCGCTCGGCAGATCGTCGCTGACCCAGTCGCGCGCATTCTCCGTGAACCAGTATTTGCCGGTGCGCGGATCGACGTCGCCGCCGACGCTGTTGCGCACGCCGAGCGCATAGATCTCGGCATTGCCGGTGCGCGGATCGACGCGGCGGATCTGCGACACCGATGTCGGCGGAATGCCGATGTTGAAGGGCGGTCCGAAGGGAATATAGAACCAGCCGTCCTTGTCGACCGCGATGTATTTCCAGCCATGCGCCGCATAGGACGGCATGTCGTCATAGACGACCTTGCCCTGGCCGAGATTGTCGAGATTGGCCTCGGCATTCTCATATTTGATCAGCTTGTCGACGGCGATGACGTACAGATTGCCGTCCTGGAAGGCGAGGCCGGTCGGCATGTTCAGGCCCTTGAGGACCGTCTTGACCTCGCGCTTGCCGCCCTTGTCGCTGATCGCATAGACGTTGCCGAGCCCGAACGAGCCGACGAACAGCGTGCCCTTGTCGCCCCAGGCCATCTGCCGCGCGGCAAGCACGCCCGAGGCCCAGACTTCCATCTTGAAGCCGTCGGGCAGCTTCACCTGCTTGACGATCTTGGCGAGCTCGGCATCGGAGGCGCCGGTCGGCGGGCCCGATGGCGGCGCCAACCCCTTCTGCGCCTCGGTCTCGTCGCCGAGGAACCAGTCGTCCGGCGGATGCGTCCAGAATTCCTTGGTGCCCGATTCGTACTTCTTGAGCGGCTTACCCGCGTCGGATTTCTGCTGCGCGCCGGCAATGCTGGTGCCGGCGAGAAGACCGATTGTTGCAAGCGCAAGAATGCTTCGGTGGAAAGCCGATGTCATCGCTTCACTCCCATGAGGCAGCTCGTCTGGCTGCGTCTACTTTTCGGAACGTATCTGAGGACGTCCTTTGGCCGGCCACGTCGAGTGGTCCTGCGCGAAAATGGTAGCACATCCTGAGCGGGTGAGAAGCGGATTGCGGCGAAGTTTGCGCGGCACTCACGAGCCGCCTCTGCACTCAAAGCATGCCAAATGCGCGCTTGATGTGCGCGCTCTTGCAACCCATCGATCGCTTTTGCGCTGACGGCAAGCACGGCCATGCGCTGTATTCATACGCACTGATCGCAGGCGCGACTGGCGGCCGCATCGCCAGTCGCTACTCTGCGGCAGCACGAGCGGGCGCGGGCCGTGCGAGAACCTCCAAGACTCGTGCCGAACAAAACTCGTGCCAAACAGGATGCCCGATGTCGCGACAGTCCGAACTTCAGACGCCGAAGGCCGGTGCAGGTGTTCTCGAGCTGCTGCGCCGGTTCGCCGCCGACCCGGCCGCGGCGGCGGGCTATGGTGAAGAATGTCTGACGAGGACACGAGCGATCGAGCCGCAGTTGAAGGCGTTCGAATATCTGCCGCGCGACGTCACGGCGAAGGCCGGACCGCTGGGCGGAATTCCCGTCGCCATCAAGGACATCATCGCCACCTCGGACATGCCGACCACCAACGGCTCGCAGATCTATCGCGATCACGTCCCGGAGGCGGACGCCTGGGTGGTCGAGCGGCTGCGCAATCTCGGCGCGACGATCTTCGGCAAGACGGTCTCGACCGAGTTCGCGTGGCGTCATCCAGGCCCGACCGTCAACCCATGGAACCCCGAGCACACGCCGGGCGGCTCATCGTCCGGATCAGCCGCGGCGGTTGCGGCGGGCCTGGTGCCGCTGGCGCTGGGCACGCAGACGCTCGGCTCGGTGATCCGGCCGGCGGCGTTCAACGGCGTCGTCGGCTTCAAGCCGAGCTTCGGCGCGATTCCCCGCGTCGGCGTGCATCCGCTCAGCCCGTCGCTCGACCATGTCGGCTTTTTCGCCCGCCGCGTCGACGACGTCGCCTTCGCCCTCTCGCTGCTGGCCGGCAGCAGCGCCGACGATCGCCACGGCCGGCCGCTGCCGGGCTTCACGGTGGATGTTGCGCAGGGCGTCGCGCCGCTCTCCAGGCCGCGGCTCGCGGTGGTACGCTTCGCCAAATGGGAGCGCGCGGAGGCGGACCAGAAGGCGGTGTTCGAGTCGGTCGTCGACACGTTGCGCAGCGCCGGCGCGGCGATCACCGAGATCGAACTGAGAGAGCTCGATACGGCAAACGGGAAGGCGGTCACCACCATCATGCTCAGCGAGGCGACCACGATCTTCTCCGACCTGATCGCGCGCTATCCGGATCGCGTCAGCGCAGTCATGAAGGACCATGTCGAGAGCGGCCGCAGCAAGACCGCCATGGAATATCTCGCCGCCAAGGCGGCCCAGGCCCACCGGCAGAGGGCGCTCGCAACCGAGCTCGACGGGTTCGATGCGGTGCTCACCTTGCCGGCCTTCGGCGAAGCGCCGCGCGGCCTGGATTGGACCGGCGATGCCGAATATTGCGCGCCCTGGACCTTCGTCGGAGCGCCTGCAATCTCCCTGCCGGCGGGGTTCGGCCATGACGGCCTTCCACTCGGCGTGCAGATCACCGGCCCCTATCGCAACGACCTCCACGTGCTCCGCGTCGCGAAATGGGCCGAAGCTGTGCTGGCGTTCGATCCCGGCGTACCGCTGCTGGCGCGCGAATAGCCCTCAAAAAGTGCGAGCGAGGATGCCGCCGCGCCACAAGGTTCACCTGCGACAAGCCCAGTGGCGGGTTTGCGGCCGGCGCTGTAGAACGATCACATGACAGTCACAGACATCGCGAGCAGGACCTATAATCACGGTTGGCGCCTCGATCCGATCGTGCGCAGCCTGCTCGATACCGATTTTTACAAGCTGTTGATGCTGCAGATGATTCGGGAATTCTACCCGAGTCAGCAGGTGACGTTCTCGGTCATCAACCGGACGAAGCGTGTACGCTTGGCAGACGTCATCGACGAAGGCGAGTTGCGCGCCCAGCTCGATCACGCCCGCACCATCCGCTTCTCCAAGAAGGAGCTGATCTGGCTGGCCGGCAACACATTCTACGGCAAGACCCACATGTTCTCGCCGGAGTTCATCGCCTGGCTCGCCAATTTCCGCCTGCCCGAATACGAGCTGCGCAAGTCCGAGGGCCAGTACGAGCTGCATTTCCATGGGCCATGGACGCACACCACGATGTGGGAGATCCCGGCGCTCGCCATCGTCAACGAGCTGCGCTCGCGCCAGGCGATGAAGGGCCAGGGCCGGTTCGCGCTCGACGTACTGTTCGCTCGCGCCAAGGCCAAGCTGTGGGCCAAGGTGGAGCGGCTGCGCAAGCTGGACGGCCTGCGGCTGTCGGATTTCGGCACCCGCCGCCGTCACGGCTTCCTGTGGCAGCGCTGGTGCGTCGAGGCCGTGAAGGAAGGTCTCGGCTCGTCGTTCACCGGCACTTCCAACGTGCTGCTGGCGATGGACAATGATCTCGAAGCCATCGGCACCAACGCGCATGAGCTGCCGATGGTCGCGGCGGCGCTTGCCAAGGACGATGACGAGCTTCGCTTCGCGCCCTATCGCATTCTCGACCAGTGGCGGCAGACCTATGCCGGCAACCTCCTGATCGCGCTGCCCGACGCATTCGGCACCAAGGCCTTCCTGCGCGACGCACCCGATTGGGTCGCCGACTGGACCGGCTTCCGGCCCGACAGCGCGCCGCCGATCCAGGCCGGCGAGGAGATCATCGCCTGGTGGAAATCGAAGGGACGCGATCCCAAGCAGAAGCTCCTGGTGTTCTCCGACGCGATGGACGTCGAATCCATCGAGCAGATCCATCATCGCTTCTCCGACCAGGTGCGGCTGTCGTTCGGCTGGGGCACCAACCTGACCAACGATTTCGTCGGCTGCTCGCCGGACGGCTCGGTCGACCTCGATCCGATCTCGCTGGTCTGCAAGGTGACGTCGGCGGACGGCCATCCCGCCGTGAAGCTGTCCGACAACCCGGAGAAGGCGACCGGCGACCCCACCGAGATCGCGCGTTACCTGCGGGTGTTCGGCGACGCCGGGCGAGTGCGCACGCCGGTGGTCGTCTAGGCGGCCAACACCCGGCGGCAATTTTCTCTTTTCTGCCACGATTCTTGTTCCGGTTTTGTTCGACTTGCGGTATTACCACCGCGAGCGTTCGGATCGGATGGCAGGAGATCGTTGGCATGCGTCGGGTGATCGGCCGAGTTGGGCAGCTGCTGTCTGCAATCATCCTTTGGGTCGGCGCGATCCTGATCACCACGGGGCCGGCTGCCGCTGACAAGCGGGTGGCGTTGGTGATCGGCAACTCCATCCACGAGCGCGCGCCGCTGCTGGACGAGCCGGCGGCGGACGCCCGGCTGATCGCCGACAGCCTGTCGCGGCTGGGCTTCACCCTGAGCGGTGGTGCTGCGCAGATCGACCTCGACCGACGCGGCTTCGATCGCGCGCTGGCCGAGTTCAAGGGCCGGATCGCCGACGCCGACGTCGCGCTGGTCTATTACGCCGGCTACGGACTCAACCTGGGCGGCGCCGATTATCTCGTCCCGGTCGACGCGGCGCCGGCGACGCCCGCGGACCTGACCACCGAGCTGCGCGACCTGACTGGCATTCTGCGCGAGCTGAGCGGATCGAGCTCCCGGCAAAACGTGATCATTCTCGACGCCTTCCGCTCCAATCCGTTCTCCGGGCGCGGCATCGCCGGTCTTGCCGCCGGCCTCGTCCCGGTCGACGTTTCCGCACAGACCGTGATCTCCTTTGCCGCACAGGCCGGGACGGCGGGACAGCGCGGTCCGGACGGTCACGGCGTGTTCGCCGCCGCCCTTGCAGAAGCGCTCCAGCAGCCTGGCCAACGCCTGATCGAGACCTTCAACCAGACCAACGCAGCGGTGGAGCGCGCCACCGACGGAGCGCAGCGCCCGCTCGTGATGTTCACGTCGATCGACGGCAGCGCCCAACTGAGCGCCGCTGCGGCGAAGCCGGCGCAGCCCGCTGGCCTGGGCGCCGGACATAGCAGCGCTCCCCTGCCCAGCCCGACCGCATCCTCCGACGCGCCGGACGCGCGGACGCCCGGACTCGCGGTGCTGTATGACGAGGATCTCTCCAACCCCAACGGCAAGCGGTATTCCGGCTCGGTGACCTGGCGGACCGAGACGGTCAAGAATGCACAATCAGGGCGGCCCACGCCGGTGATCCGTGGCGAGATCGACCTTCCCGAGCGCAAGCTGAAGGTCAGCCTGCAGCTGCGCCGCAACGACGATCCCAGCCTGCCGGCCAGCCATGTCGCCGAGCTCACCTTCAGGCCCGCCGCCGATTTCGTCGGTGGCGGCGTCAGCAACGTGCCGGGAATGCTGATGAAGACGGATGAGAAGTCGCGCGGGACGCCGCTCGCCGGGCTCTCCGTCAAGATCACCGAAGGCTCGTTCCTGGTCGGCTTGTCCAACGTCGAGGCCGATCGCGCACGCAATGAGGAGCTTCTCGCGCGGCGCGAATGGTTCGACATCCCGGTCGTCTATGCGAACCAGCGCCGGGGCATCCTCGCAATCGGCAAAGGTCCAAGTGGGGATCGGATATTTGCCGACGCACTCGCGGCCTGGGACAAATCCCCGGCGACGAAACGATGAGGCATAAAGCGAGAGAGCAACGGAGCGGAATTTTTGGAGCGGGCGAAGGGGTTCGAACCCTCGACCCCGACCTTGGCAAGGTCGTGCTCTACCACTGAGCTACACCCGCATCCGTGACGCCTTGGCGGCGTGGCCGCCAGCGACGGGCAGACCTATGCCAAATGCCGCGGACGAATGCAACAGGTCTGCGACAGGTTTCGTACGCCGGCGACGTTCAAATTTTAGCGGTCGGGACCGGCCGAACCGGGCCAAAACCTGCCCATCACCGGACCGCGATGGGCGCTGATTGAAATTTCCGGCTGGACCGCCACTTAAAGTGAAAGAAAACGTGTATTGAGGCGCGGCGGCGGTCGGTTCCCGGTCGCCGTCCATCGGAATTTTTTCGGACGAGGGACCCCGTGACCATTGTTGAACAGGGCGGCGGAGCGGCGCCGCAGGTGCCGGATCTGATCAAGGACACCACGACGCAGAGCTTCGTGAAGGACGTCATCGAGGAATCGAAGCGGCAGCCGGTCCTCATCGACTTCTGGGCGCCGTGGTGCGGACCGTGCAAGCAGCTGACGCCCATCCTGGAAAAGGCCGTCAAGGCCGCCAAGGGCAAGGTCAAGCTGGTCAAGATGAACATCGACGAGCATCCGGCCATCCCAGGCCAGATGGGCATCCAGTCGATTCCGGCCGTGATCGCGTTCGTCGGCGGACGGCCCGCCGATGGCTTCATGGGTGCCGTGCCCGAGAGCCAGGTCGCCACCTTCATCGAAAAGATCACCAAGGGCGTTCCCGGCGCCGGCGAGCCCGACATCGCCGAGATCCTCAAGGAAGCCGAAGCCGTGCTGGCCGAGGGCGATGCGGCCGGCGCGGCCGAGATCTATGCCGAGGTGCTCGCGGTCGACGCCGCCAACATCCCGGCGATCGCCGGGCTTGCCAAGTGCCAGGTCGAGCTCGGCGCGATCGACGAGGCCAAGCAGACGCTGGCGATGGTCCCGGACTCCAAGCGCAGCGATTCGGCGGTCTCCGCCGTGCAGGCCGCGATCGATCTGGCCGAGCAGGCCCAGTCGCTCGGGCCGGTCGGCGAGCTCGAACAGAAGGTCGCCGCCAATCCGCTCGACCACCAGGCGCGTTTCGACCTGGCGACCGCGCTGAACGCCGCGGGCAAGCGGAAGGAAGCCACCGACCAGTTGCTCGAGATCGTGAAGCGTGACCGCAAATGGAACGAGGACGGCGCGCGCAAGCAGCTCGTGCAGTTCTTCGAAGCCTGGGGCGGCGCCGACGAGGCCACCATCGAGGGCCGCAAGCGGCTGTCGACGATCCTGTTTTCGTAACCCGGCTGGGCGGGACGCGCGCTCGTTCCAGCGGACACGAGGTATCGCATGCCGATCAATGCCGAATATCGCGGTCCCGCCGAGCTGCCGGAGATCGTTCCGGTGTTTCCGTTGGCGGGAGCCTTGCTGCTGCCGCGCGGCCAAATGCCGCTCAACATCTTCGAGCCGCGTTATCTCGCGATGGTCGACGATGCGCTTCGTGACGGCCATCGGCTCATCGGCATGATCCAGCCCGATGTCACGCATTCCTCGAGCGAGGAGCGGCCGGTGCTGTTCAAGGTCGGCTGCGTCGGCCGGATCACGCAGCTCGCCGAGTCCGGCGATGGCCGCTACATCCTCGAGCTCACTGGCGTGTCCCGCTTCAAGGTGGTCGAGGAAATGACGGTGCTCACGCCCTACCGGCAGTGCAAGGTCGATTATTTCCCGTTCGTCGATGATTTCACGGCGCGCAAGGGTGAAGACGCGGTGGACCGCGAGGCGCTGCTCGCGGTGCTCACCGACTTCCTCAAGGCCAACAATCTCAAGGTCGACTGGGCCGGCATCGAAGCGGCGCCGAACGAAGCGCTCGTGAACGCGCTGGCGATGATGTCGCCCTACGGACCGGCGGAGAAGCAGGCGATGCTCGAGGCGCCGGACCTGAAGACCCGCGCCGAAATCCTCATCGCCGTGACCGAGATGGATCTCGCCAAGAAGCGGACCTCGGGCGATCCGCCGCTGCAATGATCATTCGGCGGGAGCCGCACGCGGCGCTGGCGGAGCCGCCGTCAGACGCATCAGCGCGATGGTGGCGACGATCACCCCGATGTAGACTGCAAGCTGCATCGCGGTAGGCTGATCAGTATAGCCGATCAGAGCCTTGAGCGTCCGCCCGGCGACGCCACGCTCGGGCAGAACCGCGCTCGAATCCCACACCACTTGGTCGAATGACGTCAGCCAGTTGGCGCGGGCGAGAAAGAACACCGCCTGCGCGGCCATTCCCGCCGACAACAGGGTGATCAGCACGGTGGTGGTCTTGAACAGCGCGCGCGGCGGGATGCGCATCAGACCGAGATAGGTCGCGAGACAGACGGCGACGCCGAGCAGCAGGCCAAGAACGCCGCCACCGAGCAGCGCCCGCCCGCCGCCGTCGCCGGAGGCCGCCACGCCATAGAGAAACAGCGCGACCTCACTGCCCTCGCGCAACACGGCAATGGCGATCACGGTCGCCAGCGCGACCAGCGGCTTGGCGCCTTCGGCCACCGCCTGGCCCATCGTCCGCAGCTCGTTGCTCATCTCGCGGCCGTGCCGGGCCATCCAGACATTGTGCCAGGTCAGCATGATCACGGCAGCCGACAGGATCCCCGCATTGAACAATTCCTGTCCCATGCCTTCAAAGAGCTGAGTCAGCGTTCCCGCGAACGCCGCGACGATGCATGCGCCGACCAGGCCGGCAAACAGCCCCGCGCCGATCCAGCGCAGGCGATGCGGGACCGCGCTGGTGACGGCAAGCACGATGCCGACGATCAGGCCGGCTTCGAACACTTCGCGGAACACGATGATCAGGGCGGCGAGCATGGGATCTGGACCTATTGGACGTTGACGAAGCCGCGGGCCTTTTCGTTGAAGTCGTTATAGAACTCGTAGCGCCCGGACTTCATCGCGCGGACGTTGAGAACCGCCTCGCTGTTGGCCGCGATCACCTTCTCGACCTTCAGGGTCTCGCTCTCGAACTCGATCGCCTTGCCCTCCATGTTCCTGACGCGGATGGTCAGCGGCGCGTCCGCAGGAACGGTCGGCTCCTTGGGCTCGAATTGACCATTGGCATAGGTGAGGCAGATCTCGTTCGATCCGCCGGCGTGCGCCTGCGCTGCCATCACGAGCATGCCGACGCTTCCACCTACGACGACCAACTTCCGCACCACGTCGACCAACATCGATCCGTCCCCTCTCCTATCCAGACAAGCAAATCGGAGAACGGTTGCGCGCCCCGGATCGATGTCGACACCGGGCACCCGTTCGCGACGACGAACAACTAAGCGGCTCGTCGCCGTGTCTGCAAAGAGACTCCTTCTAAGTTGGAACCATTCTTGGCGAATGTGTCGCGGCAGTGGCCTCGCGGTGAACGGAGTGCGGCCGAACGGCAGTTGAGGCGACGCGGCGGTGACGGAGCGTCACGGTGCCTTCCTCTGGCCGGGTACGTGGCGGCGCTGCGGTCGACCGGAATTCCCCGCATCAGTAGCCGGCGATGGCGAGACCGACCACGCCGGCGAGCATGACCCAGCCGAAATGCCGCCCGCGCGTCGCCAGCGCATTGGCGCCTGCAGCGAAAGCGAACACGACGATGACCGTGGCCACCGTCCAATGCCGCGCCGGCTCCGACGCCATTTGCGGGGCGACGGCGAGCAGCACGCCACAGCCGATCCACGCCACCGTGCCAGTCTGCCAGACCAGCCGCAGCAGGGTTCGCAGCCGCTCCGGCGAGATGGCGGCACGCGCGAAGACCATCGTCTCGCCGAGCACGCCATGGATCACGGCGACGGTGATCGCCAGCAGCCCCGCGCATACCAGCAGCACATCACGCATGGCATACCCTCCATACAGTTCTGTATGGAGGATGCACGACGTCCTGGCGGCCGTCAATACAGTTGTGTATGGTCGTCTCATGGAGACGACATGACCGATCAGCTCTCGGCCGACGATTGGCTGGACCAGGGATTGAAGGTGCTGGCCAGCCAAGGCTTCACCGCGCTGAAGGCGGAACCGCTGGCAAAAGCCCTGGGCGTGTCACGCGGCAGCTTCTACTGGCATTTCGCCGACGTGGCTGCGTTTCACGCCGCCCTCCTCAAGACGTGGCGGGAGATTGCGGCCGAGCAGATCATCACCGGGGTGGAGGCGAGCGCCGGCGACCAGCCGGCGATTGCCGTGCTCCTCCGGCGCACGTTCACGGTCAAGCTCGTTCTGGAGCGCGCCGTGCGCAACTGGGCCGGATCCGACCCCGCCGCGCGCCAGGCGGTGCAGGCCATCGATAGGCGCCGGCTGGGCTATGTCGAGAGCCTGCTTGCAGCCGAGGGACTGACGCCGACGATCGCACACGCACGCGCCCAGGTGCTGTACTGGGCTTTTCTCGGCCATGCGCTGTCGGATCGGCCGTTGCCGGCCCAGCAACTGGACACGGTCATCGACGAACTGATCCGGATCGCCCTGCACAGGCCTTGATGGACGACAAGCAGGCGCGCGATATGCTACAGAGGCGCCCGCCGGAGACCCTTGCCATGAACGCCCCGCTCGAACGCCCCGCCAATTCCGTCGATCCCAAGCTGCTCGAGATCCTGGTCTGTCCGGTGACCAAGGGCCCGCTGGAATACGACGCGGCGAAGCAGGAGCTGGTCTCCCGGTCGGCGAAGCTCGCCTACCCGATCCGCGACGGCATCCCGATCATGCTGCCCGAGGAAGCGCGGAAGATCGACTGACCGATGCGGTCCGTCGTGATCCGCTGCGCGCTCGCTTTGGCGCTGATGGCCCTCGCTTCGGCGGTCTCGGCCGAGGAGAGCGCCGTCCGCATTGGCCCACTCGACGCCGTCTTGACGACGCCAGCGGGTGTCGCGCGCCCGCCGGTGGCGCTGTTGATCGCCGGCTCGGGGTCGACGGACCGGGACGGCAACGGGCCGCAGCTCAAGCCGGCGACCTTGAAGAAGCTCGCCGAGCAGCTCGCCCTCCAGGGCATTGCCAGCCTGCGCTACGACAAGCGCGGCGCGCGCGGCTGGAAGGCGGAATTCGGCAAGCCTGAGGACTTCCGCTTCAAGGACTATGTCGACGACGCCGCTTCGCTGGTCGACTTCCTGCGCGGCAAGTTCGCCCGCATCGTTCTCGTCGGCCACAGCGAGGGCGGCCTGGTCGCCATCCTCACCGCCCGCCGCACCCCGGTCGACCGCCTCGTGCTGCTCACGACGTCGGCGCGGCGGCAGGGCGATCTGCTCAAGGCGCAGCTCGAGAAGAAGCTGCCGGCGGCGAAGATGGAGCCGGTCGCCAAGGCGATCGACGCCATAATGGCCGGGCAGGTCGTGGACCCGCCACCGCCCGAGCTGCCGGTCGCGCCGAGCATGCAGCCCAGCATCGGCTCCGCCTTCGCAGAGGACCCGATCGATCCGCTGAAGCAGCTCACGATCCCGATCCTGATCGTCGGCGGCGCCCGCGATCACCAGATCGCACGCCTCGACATGGTCGCGCTCGCCGCCGCCGCACCGGCCGCCAAGTCGCTGTGGCTGCCGGACATGAACCACGTCCTGGTCGACGTCGCCAATGAGGACGAGAACCTCGCCTCCTACAACGACACGGAGCGTCCGCTCGACCCCGACATGGTCGAAGCCGTCGCCGGTTTCATCACGGCCGCAGGCCCGCGCTAGCTCTTTGTTTGAGCATGATCTTTTCGGAAAACCGGTCCCCACTTTTCCGGATCATGCTTTATAACGCTTCCCCCTTCAACAGCCGCGGCATCTCCCCGGTGAGGCCCGCGGCCTGCTTGATGAACAACTCCTTCAGCGGCGGCGCGCGATCGACGATCCCAAGGCCGATGTCGCGCACGGCGCGCAGCAAGGTCGACTTGTTCGAGAACAGGAAGTTCAGCGAGTTGGTGGCGACGCCCATCGCCATCGTGTCGAAGCGGCGCCAGCGCTGGTAGCGCTCGAGCACATCGACCTGCCCCGGATCGATCCCCATGCGCGCAGCATCGACCACGACCTCGGCCAGCGCGGCGACGTCCTTCAGCCCCATGTTGAGGCCCTGCCCCGCGATCGGATGGATCACATGGGCGGCGTCGCCGACCAGCGCCAGCCGCGGCGCGATGAAGGAGCGGGCAACGAAATAGGACAGCGGAAACGCCCGGGGCTGGTCGAGCACCTTGAGCTCGCCGAGATGCAGGCCGGCGCGCTTCTCCAGCTCGGCGTGGAATTCGTCCGCGCTCAGCTCCACGAGGCGCTTCGCTTCCTTGCGCCGCTCGGTCCACACCAGCGAGGAGCGCTTGCCGGTCAGCGGCAGGATCGCGAATGGGCCGGGCGGCAGGAAATGCTCTTCGGCGCGGCCGCCATGGTCGCGCTCGTGACCGATGGTGACGACGATGCCGGACTGATCATAGTCCCAGCCATGGGTCTGGATGCCCGCGCGCTCGCGCAGCTTCGAACGCGCGCCGTCGGCGGCAACCAGCAGGCTGGCTTCGCAGCGGCTGCCATCGCCCAGGGTCACTGCAACGCTGTCGCCGCGCGTCTCAAAACCGGTCACCGGCATCGCCTTGAGCTCGACGCCCGCCGCCTCCGCATGCTTGACCAGCGCGTCGATCAGGTGCCGGTTCTCGACCATGTGCGCGAACGGCTCGCCGGCCTCGACCTGGCCCGCAAAGGTCAGGAACGACGGCCGCGTCGCATCCTCGAGCTTGGAATCGGTGATGACCATGTCGAGGATCGGCTGCGCCTGCGGCGCCACGTCCGCCCAGACGCCGATCGCGTCGAACAGCTTGCGGCAGGCCGCGACGATGGCGCTGGCGCGTGGATCGCGGCTTGGCCGGTTGGCGAGCGCCGGATCGGCCACGATGACGGGCACCTCGGGGCCGAGCCCCTGCCGGAGCGCCAGCGCAAGCGCCAGGCCGGCAAAGGCGCCGCCACAAATGACAATGCTTCGCTGTGTCGTCATGGCACCCTGCTCACGGTTACTCTTGCGGGGCGATTATAGCTGGGCGAAACAGGGGCGTGAACCAAGGGCTGCCACCCCAGGCCGTCATTTCCGGATGCCTGATCCCGCCCGAACGGGGCCGGAGCGGACGGCCGAGCCAGCGAAAGCAACACGCCATGTCCAAGGGACTGATCGACCTGATCTCGATCCTCGATCTCGAGCCGATCGAGGTGAACCTGTTCCGCGGCAACAGCCCGAAGACCAGCTGGCAGCGCGTGTTCGGCGGCCAGGTGATCGGCCAGGCGATGATGGCGGCGTGCCGCACCGTCGAGGGCCGGCTGCCGCATTCGCTGCACTGCTATTTCATCCTGCCGGGCGACCCGCAGGTGCCGATCATCTACCAGGTGGAGCGCCTCCGCGACGGCAAGAGCTACGCGACGCGCCGCGTCACCGCGATCCAGCACGGCAACGCTATCTTCTCCATCATGGTCTCGTTCCACAGCGACGAGGAGAGCGCGTTCAACCATCAGGACAGGATGCCGGACGTGCCGCCGCCGGAGAAGCTGACGGCCGAGGAGATCTCCAAGCAGCCGATGTTCCAGGAGGTCTTCCAGCGGATGCCGGACTTCATCCGCCGCTATTACGAATCCGATCGTCCGATCGAATTGCGCCCGGTCGAGCTCAGCCGCTATTTCGGCCAGAAGATCGACGACGGGCGCATCCATGTCTGGATCAGGACGGCGGCGAAGCTGCCCGATGATCCGGCGCTGCACATGTGCGCGCTAGCCTATGCGTCGGACTTCTCGCTGCTTGACGCCGTGATGGCGCGCTACGGCCGCACGCTGTTCGACAAGCGCATGATGCCGGCCTCGCTGGATCATGCGATGTGGTTTCACCGCCCGTTCCGCGCCGACGAATGGTTGCTCTATGCGCAGGATTCGCCGAGCGCGCAGGGCGGCCGCGGGCTCACCCGCGGCTCGATCTTCAAGCCCGACGGCACGCTGGTCGCCTCCGTCGCGCAGGAGGGATCGATCCGCGAGCGCCGGGCCTAGCCGCATCACATCGGCTGCGCGGTGCGCGGCACGACCGCGAATTGCGACACGTACCAGGCGCTGTACCAGCGCAGCAGCCACGGGATCGGAATGATCACCGAGCTGCCGAGCACGAACGCGAAGGTGCGCCACAGCACCTGCAGGCCCGAGCCGGTGAACACGACCTCGCGCCGCGTCCCCTGGATGTTGCGGCACACCCAGCGCATCCAGGCGGTCAGCACCCAGGCCCAGCCGATGACGGTGATGCCCGACACGATCATCAGCAGGTACCAGCCGGCATAGACGACGGGGCTACCTTCGAAATGGATCGGCAACCGCTCGCCATTCGAGGCGAGGTTGCTCAGCAGCCAGCGCAGCACCATCCAGCCCAGGAACGCCGGGGCAACCAGCGAGATGAGGTTGAGGATCGGCCGGTCGCTGAGGCTGACATAGGCCAGCACGCCCATCGCGACGAAGACGTACCAGATGTCGAGCGGCTGACCGGTGAAGGTGAGGTTCGGCCGGCCGGGCACCCTCATCCGCTCGATCACGTAGCGGTAGAGATAGACAGCGGTCCAGGGCGTGATGACGATCAGGAACTGGCCGACGACATATAGCAGCGTCCAGCCGAGATAGGACCAGATGTCGAGCTTGACCGAGAGCGCGCCGCCCGACGCGGCGGTGCCGGCGTCGAACGCGGGCGGCGTGGCCGGCGACATGCTCGGCACGCCCGACATCAGGCCGGGAATGCGCCCGGCCTTCTCCCAGCCGGCCATGCCGTCGCTCCACAGCAGCGTCTCGGCGGTCACGACGCCCCGGGCGATCAGGTCGCGCAGTTCGTCTTCCGAAATGGGACCCTGTTGCTGGCCTTGCGCCGCGTAATACCAGGAACGATTCGACATGGGATGTCCTTGAATAGAGGATGGCAGGAACACGTCTTCAGTCTGTCGGGCGATGTCGCGTTCCGTTCAGTGATATCCGTCACTCCTTGACGTTTTCGCTTAACGCTGCGCTGATTTTGTGCCATTTGCCTAGGAACAGGCCAAAACGGCCGTCCCAAGCCTGCCTCCGAAACAGGCTGCTTCGCTCCGAGGAAACCAAGGCCCGCCCATGAAGCTCGTCGTCGCGATCATCAAACCCTTCAAGCTCGACGAGGTGCGCCAGGCCCTCACCGCGATCGGCGTCCACGGCATGACCGTGACCGAGGTCAAGGGCTACGGCCGCCAGAAGGGCCACACTGAGATCTACCGGGGCGCCGAATATATCGTGAACTTCCTGCCCAAGCTGCGCATCGAGATCGCGGTCAACTCCGAGATGGCCGACAAGGCGGTCGAGGTGATCACCACGCATGCGCGCACCGGCCAGATCGGCGACGGCAAGATCTTCGTGACGCCGATCGATCATGCCCGCCGCATCCGCACCGGCGAGACCGACACCGACGCTCTGTAAACCGTTCAAGCAGCCGCGACGGCTGCACGCCCGCCGCAACGGCGCGGCGGAGCGAACATTCTCAAACTGATCCGACATGCCGGGGGGACTGTCATGGGGACCTGCGCGTCTCGTTGCCTGCGCGCGCCTGCTGCTTTGGCTGCGGCGGCCGCGATCATCTTCGTTACACCCGCACGGGCGGCAGCGCCGTCCACGATCGATCCGGCCGACACCGCCTGGATGATCGTCGCCACCGCGCTGGTGCTGATGATGACCATTCCCGGTCTGGCGCTGTTCTACTCGGGCATGGTGCGCAAGAAGAACGTGCTGGCGACCATGGCGCAGAGCCTCGCGGCGGTGATGCTGATCTCGATCCTGTGGGTCGCGTTCGGCTATTCGCTGGCGTTCGTCGGCGACGGCACCTGGATCGGCTCGCTCGACCGCGCGTTCCTCGCCGGCATGGGCATGGACAGCGTCCATCCTGGCGCCAAGACCATCCCCGAGTCGCTGTTCATGCTGTACCAGATGACGTTTGCGATCATCACGGTGGCGCTGGTGGCGGGCTCGGTCGCCGACCGCATGCGATTCTCGGCCTATCTGCTGTTCAGCATCGCCTGGTTCATCTTCGTCTATGTCCCGCTGGCGCATTGGATCTGGGGCGGCGGCTTCCTTGCGCAGGCCGGCGTGGTCGATTTCGCCGGCGGCCTCGTCGTGCATCTCTCCGCCGGCACTGCCGGGCTGGTCGCCGCGCTGGTGATGGGACGGCGCCAGGGCTATGGCAGCGAGAACCTCTCGCCGTTCGACCTGTCGCTCGCGGTGGTCGGCACCGGCCTGCTCTGGGTCGGCTGGTTCGGCTTCAATGGCGGCTCGGCGCTTGGGGCCAATGCACATGCGGTGATGGCGATCCTGACCACGCATCTCGCCGCCTGCGCCGGCGCCGTCACCTGGGGCGCGCTGGAATGGTCGACCCGGCGCAAGCCCTCGGTGCTCGGCATGATCTCCGGCGCGGTCGCCGGCCTCGGCACCATCACGCCCGCGTCCGGCTTCGTCGCGCCGTGGCACGGCCTGGTGATCGGCGCGCTCGCCGGTATCATCTGCTACTGGGCCTGCACCTCGCTGAAGCACCGCTTCAACTATGACGATTCGCTCGACGTGTTCGGCGTCCACGGCATCGGCGGCCTGACCGGGACCCTGCTGGCCGGCGTGTTCGCGACGGCCGCGATCGGCGGCACCACCGGGCTGATCGAGGGCAACCCAAAGCAGCTTGCGGCCCAGCTCTACGGCGTCGCCGTCACACTGGTGTGGTCGGGCGGCGTGACCTGGGGTCTCCTGAAGCTAGTCAGCGCCTTCGTGCCGCTGCGGGTGTCGCGCGAGCACGAGCTGGAAGGGCTCGACATCTCCCAGCACGGCGAGGCGCTGCAATAGCTGCAGCAAACGGCGCCAATTGACCTGTTCGGCGTCGCGGGATTCTGCCCGCGCCGTGGGCAGCATTGTGTCTTGAGCCTGACATGCGCAACTTTTGCGCATGCCTGCCCATTCCTTGAGCGCGGCGGAATGGCGCAGCCCCTGATGCCCCCCCTGAGGGCTGAAAAGGTCAGGATTCACCGCTCGTTAGCCCTGACCAGCCGTCTGGCACGGCATTTGATTCTATCGCCCCCGGCTGTGCCCGCGTCGTGAAGATTTTCTCCGCGTGGTGAACCTCAGTCGACAGGAAGCGCTCGGTAATGTCCGTACCGGGCCCAAGCGGGGATTGGACCCATGAAAATTGTTATGGCGATCATTAAGCCATTCAAGCTCGAAGAAGTCCGGGACGCCCTGACCGCCATCGGCGTTCATGGTCTCACGGTGACGGAAGTGAAGGGGTACGGCCGTCAGAAAGGTCATACGGAAATCTACCGCGGCGCTGAATATGCGGTGAGCTTCCTGCCCAAGATCAAGATCGAGGTCGCGATCCCCTCCGACCAGGTCGACAAGACCATCGATGCCATCTCCTCGGCCGCCAAGACCGGCCAGATCGGCGACGGCAAGATCTTCGTCATCAGCCTCGACCACGCCGTGCGCATCCGCACCGGCGAAGCGGACGCTGCGGCCCTTTGATTTCGCGCTCAAACCAGAACACTTACGGAGTAGAATAAAATGACGTTCAAACGTCCAACCAGCGCGGGATGGATCACGCTCGCCATCGCCGGGCTCTGCGTCGCAGGCCTCGCCGACGTGGCGTTCGCCGAGGACGCGCCGGCCGCCGCTGCCGCAGCCGCCCCCGTTCCCAACAAGGGCGACGTCGCCTGGATGCTCGTGTCCAGCGCCCTCGTGCTGATGATGTCCATCCCCGGCCTCGCGCTGTTCTATGGCGGTCTCGTCCGCACCAAGAACATGGCCTCGGTCCTCACCCAGGTGTTCGCGATCGTCGCCATGGTCGGCGTGATCTGGACGCTCTACGGCTACTCGATGGCCTTCACCGACGGCGGCAGCATGACCTCGTGGGTCGGCGGCTTCTCCAAGGCCTTCCTGCACGGCGTCGACGCCAACTCGACCGTTCCGACCTTCTCGAACGGCGTGGTGATCCCGGAGCTCGCCTACTTCGTGTTCCAGATGACCTTCGCGATGATCACCCCGGCCCTGATCGTCGGCGCCTTCGCCGAACGCATCAAGTTCTCGGCCGTGATGCTGTTCATCCTGCTCTGGGTGACCTTCATCTACTTCCCGATCGCGCACTGGGTCTGGTACATCGCCGCTCCCGATGACGTCGCTGCCGCTGCCAAGGCTCTCGCTGCCGCTGGCGACGCTGCTGCCAAGACGGCCGCCCAGGCCAAGCTCGACGAAGTCACCGGCGCGGTCGGCTGGCTCGCCGGCGCCGGCGCTCTCGACTTCGCAGGCGGCACGGTCGTTCACATCAACGCCGGCATCGCCGGCCTGGTGGGCGCGGTCCTGATCGGCAAGCGCACCGGCTACGGCAAGGAGCTGATGGCTCCGCACTCGCTGACCATGACCATGATCGGCGCCGCGCTGCTGTGGGTCGGCTGGTTCGGCTTCAATGCCGGCTCGAACCTGGAGTCGAACGGCGTCACCGCGCTGGCCTTCGTCAACACCATGGTCGCCACCGCCGGTGCGGCGCTGTCCTGGCTGCTGTGCGAATGGGCCGTCAAGGGCAAGCCCTCGCTGCTCGGCATCTGCTCGGGTGCGGTCGCCGGCCTCGTCGCCGTCACGCCGGCCTCCGGCTTCGCCGGCCCGATCGGCGCGCTGGTGCTCGGCCTGATCGTCTCCCCGATCTGCCTGTTCTTCGTCTCCACCGTGAAGAACGCGCTGGGTTATGACGACGCCCTCGACGTGTTCGGCGTGCACTGCATCGGCGGCATCGTCGGCGCTCTCGCCACCGGCATCCTGGTCAACCCGGCGCTGGGCGGCGTCGGCATCACCGACTACACCAACATCACCGGCAACAACGCCGGCACCTACGACTTCGCCACGCAGATGCTGGCGCAGATCAAGGCTGTCGTCGCCACGCTGGTGTGGTCGGGTGTCGGCTCGGCGATCCTCTACAAGGTCGTCGACGTGATCATCGGCCTGCGCCCGACCGTCGAGCAGGAGCGCGAGGGTCTGGACATCACCGACCACGGCGAGCGCGCCTACAACTACTGAGTTCTCCCGGGACTTGGTCGTAAGCGACCAGGTCCGCAACTTCGGTTCGGGCAAATACCCGGCAATGCCCTGACCGTTGAGGGGCTCCAGCGCAAGCTGGGGCCCCTTTCTTTTTTGGCCTTTCGACTGGGCTTGTCTTTTGTCCGAGATGGGCAGCCGCAGCGCTGCGGACAGGTCGTAGAGGCCGATCGCGTGCCACACCGCCGGTGTCGTCCCCGCGAACGCGGACCCATACCGCGTGATCTTTGTAAGGGGCAGGCGGCAGGTACCACAGGTCTGGCCGAACACACCCGGCCCTCCCTGCGCAACGATTTTAACGGCTGCTTCGCGTTCTCCCTGGTACGCCGGGCTGTCTGGCCACCATCACGAGCGCGACACGCCAGGGCATCGCCACCCGCTTGATATCAGCGTCGGGATATCAGGACCGCGCGACTTGACCGTGCGTGCATCGATCGTTCGTCCGCGCAACTAAGTCACGCTGCGTTGACCCACGCCCGTCGCATCCCACTGCCAACGATCCGTGACGGTCGCGAAACGCCCCTCATGCGGCAGCAGGGCGCGCGGAAATGTGATTTGCCCGACGTTGCAAGGGGAAATGCTGCGGCAAACTAAAACGACGGGCAGTTTGCCCATGGCAGGCTTGCGGTCACGTCCATCCCGCTCGGCTTTACGGTGAGCCCGGCCATCCCCGTCCTTGTTTGCTCAAAAGGAAGACGTGGATGCCCGGGACAAGCCCGGGCATGACGGAGTAGTTAGTTCGCGATCACCGCGCCCTGATGACGGGCGTGACGCCGAATAGCACGTCCGCCGTTGCTCTGGCCGATGGGCGCTGCGAGCAATGCAAGCCGATGGACGGCTCATGCACCTTCGAACTTGAACGACACGTTGAGCTTGGCCCGATAGGCTTCCACTTTCCCCTTCGCGTCGAGCTGCATGTCCAGCTTGACGACTTCCGCGACGCGGAGGTCTCGGAGTGTTTTCGCCGCCTGTTCGACCGCATTCGCGGCCGCCTTTTCCCAGGATTCACCGCTGGTACCGATCAGCTCGATGACTTTGTAGACGCTGTCAGACATGTCGTTCTCCTGTTCGGTATGAAGCAGGAAGCAGGAGCTTCCTGCCACAACCGAGCGTAGCATCACGACATCAACACGGGAAGCGCTCGGCAGAGTATTGATCCCGAAGTTCACCCAGCCTTTCAGGGCAGGATTTCCTATTCTCAGATGCGATCGCGGCCCTCTACGCCGGGAACTTCTCGACTGACGACCTGAGGGCCATGGGCAGGCGCTCGGCGAAGAGATCGCAACCAGATGGTCGACGAGCCGCGCAAGAAAGGTCTGGATCTCTGAGCCGCGCCAGGGCCGGGCGCTGCTGAGCCGGCATCTTACGCCGTTCGATCGGTTATACTCCGCCCAACTTGCAGATGTGCTTCCATTCCTCCGGCGTCACCGGCTGCACCGACAGGCGCGACTGCTTGACCAGGGCCATCTCACTGAGCGTCGTGTCGGTCTTGATCGCGGCGAGCGTCACCGGGGTCTTGAACGCCTTGTGCGCCTTGATGTCGACGCAGACGAATTTGCCGGTCTTGTCGGTCGGGTCGGGATAGGCTTCCTTGATGATCTCGGCGATGCCGACGATCTCCTTCCCCTCGTTGGAATGATAGTAGAAGGCGAGGTCGCCCTTCTTCATCGCCACCAGGTTCTGCCGCGCCGTGTAGTTGCGCACGCCGGTCCAGGCCTCCCCCTTCGCGCCCTTCTCCACCTGCTGGTCCCACGACCATACCGAGGGTTCGGATTTCACCAGCCAGTAGTTCATGATGCAGTTCTCTTTTCTCTTTCCATTCATCGTGGCCGGGCAAAAGTGCGAAGCACGTCTGTTGTCAAAGGCCCCGGCCATCCACGTCTCACCGCCAGCTCTATTATCTTAGACGTGGATGCCCGCGACAAGCGCGGGCATGACGGCGGAGGTGGCTGCGCGACCGGTAGCGCCGCGCCTACACCGCTCACTCCTCCGCCTTGAACGGGCGCAGCATCAGCGCCTCGATCGCAGCGTCGATCGTGACGCTGCCGGCGAGAATGGCGGCCACGGCCAGCGCGACCGGCATCTCGACGCCGCGCGAGGTGGCGAGCTCGACCAGCACGGGCGCGGTGTATTGTCCCTCGGCGAGCTTGCCCGCCGGCAGCGGCTCGCCGCGGCCGAGCGCGAGGCCGGCGGCGAAGTTGCGCGACTGCGGGCCGGCGCAGGTGAGGATGAGGTCGCCGAGGCCGGACAGGCCGGTCAAGGTCTCGCTGCGCGCGCCATAGGCGCGGCCGAGCCGGACCAGCTCGGCGAAACCGCGCGTGGTCAGCGCCGCCAGGGCCGAGGCGCCGAGCTGCCGTCCGGCGACGATGCCGGCGGCGATCGCCAGCACGTTCTTGGCGGCGCCGCCGATCTCGACGCCGCGCACGTCGGTCGCGTGATAGGGCCGGAAGGTCGGCGAGCCCAGTGCCTGCACCAGCGCCGCCGCAAGCGGCTCGTCGCGGGCGGCGAGCGTCACCGCCGTGGGCAGGCCGCGCGCGACATCGTCGGCGAAGCTCGGGCCGGACAGGATGGCGGGGATCGCATTCGGCGCCGCCTCGGCGATGACCTCGGTCATGAATTTGTGGGTGCCGTGCTCGATGCCCTTGGCGCAGGCGATGAGCGGTGTGCCAGGCCGAAGCAGCGGCGCGAGGTGCATGACCGCGCCGCGCAGGTGCTGCGCGGGAACGACGATGAGAACGGCGTCGGCGCGGGCGGCCCGGGCGAGATCGGCGGTGACGGCGATGCTGTCGGCGAGCGGAATGCCGGGCAGGCGCGGATTCTCGCGCGCGCTGGCGATGCGCGCGGCGTGGTCGGCATCGCGGGCGTACAGCGTGACGTCACGGCCGGCGCGTGCCGCGACGGCGGCGAGCGCGGTGCCCCACGCCCCGGCGCCGATGATGCTGATGGTTTGGAAACTGATCATGCGCGGCAACCGCCGCTGCGCTCCCTCTCCCCTTGTGGGGGAGGGCTGGGGAGGGGGGTGCCACGGGCGAGAGCGTTCGTGGGGCTACGCCCACCCCCGACCCCTCCCCGCCTAGCGAAGCTCCGCTTCGCGCGGGGGTAGAGGGGCGCACCGAGTTTGACGCGCCAGCTTGCGCTATGGCGTACAAGAGAACGAGCCAATGGATGGCGGGTGCTCGGCGCAGCCAGCAACTCTGCCACGGTCAAAACCCCGCGCGCGTATTCGCGAACTTGCCCGGCACGCTGGCATTGGCATCCAGCAGCCAGCGGGCGCGCGGGGCGGCGTCCATGCCGTCGACCATGCCGAGCGCGAGCCGCTCCAGTCCGGCCCAGGCAATCATCGCACCGTTGTCGGTACACAGCGCCGGCGGCGGCATGATCAGGCGGGTGCCGCCGGCTTGCGCGACATCGTCGAGCGCGCCGCGGATCGCCTGGTTGGCGGCGACGCCGCCGGCGGCGACCAGCGCGGTTGGCGCACCGAAGCGCTGCTTGAACAGATCGAGGCCGACGCGCAGACGGTCGGCGGTCGACTCCAGCACCGCCGCCTGGAAGCTGGCGCAGAGGTCGGCGACATCCTGGTCGGTGATGCTCTCCAGTCGGCCGATCTCGTTGCGCACCGCGGTCTTCAATCCCGACAGCGAGAAATTCGCATCGCTGCGGCCTAGCATCGGACGCGGAAACGCAAAGCGCTGACCGTCGCCGTTGCGCGCGGCCTGCTCGACTTCAGGTCCGCCGGGATAGGGCAGGCCCAGCATCTTCGCGACCTTGTCGAACGCCTCGCCCATGGCGTCGTCGACGGTGGTGCCGAGCCTGATGTAGTCGCCGACGCCGGCGACCGCGACGATCTGGGTATGGCCGCCGGAGGCCAGGAACAGGCAATAGGGGAAGTCGATTGCATCGGTGAGGCGCGGCGTCAGCGCATGCGCCTCGAGATGGTTGACCGCGATCAGCGGGGTATTGTGGACGAGAGCAATCGCCTTGGCGGTGGTGAGGCCGACGATGACGCCGCCGATCAGTCCTGGGCCGGCCGCCGCGGCGACGCCACCGAGCGCGGCATAGTCGATGCCGGCTTCGCGCATCGCTGCGTCGATGAGATGGTCGAGCATGTCGACATGGGCGCGCGCCGCGATCTCGGGAACCACGCCGCCATAGATGGCGTGCTCGTCGGTCTGCGAGCGCACGACATTGGACAGGATCTGCCCCTTGCCATCCGAATCACGCGCCACCACGGCGGCGGCGGTCTCGTCGCAGGTGGTTTCGATGCCCAGCACGAGCGTTTGCGATTCGTTACCCAATCTCAACCCTTTTGGTCATTATGAGTGCGCAGAACCGCCTAACACCACGAGGTCGCCAGGTGCAATCACCCGTCCGTTGCAGCCCGGCCGATCCGTATTCGACGGGAGCATAGCACATGGCCGTGCTGGTGACCCGTCCCGCCCCCGACAATGAACGCACCGCCGCGGCTTTGCGCGCGCGCGGCTTCGACGTGCTGCTGGCGCCGATGCTGCGCTTCGAGCCGGTCGCGCTGCCGCCTGACGCCGGCCGCGACGCCGCCGGACTGATCGTGACGTCATCGAACGCGCTGCGCGCGGCCGCGCCGCAGCTCGGAGTGTCCGCCTTGCTGCGCCTGCCGCTGTTCGCGGTCGGCGACCAGACCGCGGCGGCCGCACGCGACGCCGGCTTCACGCAGGTGATCTCGGCCGCGGGCGATGCGACGGCGTTGCGCGACCTGATCGCCAATGGCGGCGTCGTCGACGCCGGGGCCACCCTGCTCTATCTTGCGGGCGCCGACATCTCGCGCGATCTCGCCTCCGAGCTCGCCGCGCGCGGCTACGACGTGGTCACGCAGACCGTCTACCAGATGGCACAGGTGACCAGCCTGCCACGCGAGGTCTGCGACGCGTTCGCGGCAAACGCGATTCGTGCGGTGCTGCATTATTCGCGGCGGAGCGCGGCGGCGTTCGTGGCGGCGATCCGGGCCGACGGCGTCGAAATCTCGGCGCTGGCGGTGCCGCATGCCTGCCTGTCGGCCAATGTCGCCGAGGTTCTTCGAGAGGCTGGCGCGACCCAGGTCACAATCGCGGCGCATCCGGATGAAAACGACATGCTGGAGGGCCTGACCCGTGCGCTACGGTCGTGAATGGCGTAAGAGGGCCTGCTCAATCTTGCCTCAGCCAGGGAACTTCCACCATGGTCGATGAACCCGACACCGCTGCACCGGCCTCCGACACCGGGCGGCCGAAACGGCCACCGCCGACCATCGACCTGGAGCCGACCTCGCGCGAGGAGCGCCCGTCGGCCAGCGAGAGCGCGGCCGAGCGGCCGACTGCCTCGCCATGGTCCGCGCCGGCCGAAGCCTTGGCCGAGGGGTCGTCGGGCGCGGCGAGCCAGTCGCATCCGCATGCCGCCGGTGACACCGAACCGGAATCTGCTGCCAGCGAGACGCCCGAGGAGACCGTCGCCGCGGCCGAGCCGCCGCGCGCCGACCTTCCTCCGCCCCCGCCACCCCGCCCGGTCTCACCCTGGATCATCGCGCCATTCTCCGGCGCGGCCGCGGCCGCGCTGGTGATCGGCGTCGGCTGGATGCTGGGCTGGCCGCAGGTCGTACCGCCGTCGGCCGTCTCACCGCAGGCCGCGGCGGTCGAGGCGCTCGCCACCCGCGTCGCCGGGCTGGAGCAGCGCATCGGCAAGCCGGATGGCGCCGTGACCGGCCGGCTTGAGGCCGCCGACAAGGCGATTGCAGCGCTGCGCAACGATATCGCCGGCCTGCGCGCGCAGGCTGACAAGACGGTGGCCGCGCTCAACGACGTCAGGGCGCAGCCGCGCGACGGCGCCGCGCCGGCGCCCGCACCCGAGCCGGTCGATCTCTCCGGCCTGACCGCCCGCATCGATGCGCTGGAGCAGGCGAGCAAGAGCCAGAGCGCGGCGCTGGCGCAGGAGAGCCGCAAGATCACCGAGGCCGCGGCTGCCAAGCCCACCGACGACGCGCCGCTGCGCCGTGTGGTCGCCGCGACCCTGCTCGACGTCGCCGTGCGTCACGGCGATCCCTACGGGCCGGCGCTGTCGACGGCGAAGTCGCTGGCGCCCGATCCGGCCGCGCTGAAGCCGCTGGAGGTCTTCGCCACCAGCGGCGTGCCGAGCCCCGCGGCGCTGAGCCGCGAGCTGCTCACCATCGTGCCGAAGCTCTCGCCGCCGGCACCGGAGAGCACCACGGGAACCTCGATCCTCAGCAAGCTCTCGGCCGGCGCCTCGAGCCTGGTCAAGGTCGAGCGCACCGACGGCGCCGGCACCGATCGCGGCGCGGTGGTGGCGCGGATCACCGCGGCGGCGCTGCGCAACGATTTCGCCGAGGCGCGCCGCGAGCTGAAGGGTCTCTCGCCGGAGGATCGCGCCCCCGCCAATGACTGGCTCGCACGTGCCGACGCCCGCGACGCCGCGCTGGCCGCCGCCCGTAAATTCGCCGACGACGCGATGACCGCGCTCGCCAAACCCGCGCAATAGGACGCCCAAGGACGCACATGTTCCGGATCGTCATTTTCCTCATCCTGGTCGGGCTCGCCGCGGCGGGCTCGGCCTGGGTCGCTGAGCAGACCGGCGACGTCGTCTTGAATTGGGGTCCGTGGCGGATCGCCATGACCTTGCCGGTGTTCGTGCTTGCGCTCGGCCTGACCATCGCCGCCTGCGTGCTGGTCTGGAACCTGTTCAGCGCGCTGCTGCGGGCGCCCGGCCGGATCCGCAAGGCGCATCGCGCCCGCCGGCATCAGCGCGGCCGGCACGCCATCACCCACGGCCTGCTCGCGATCGGCCATGGCGATTCGACCGCGGCGCGCCAGCACGCCGACACCGCCAGGCGGCTCGCCGGCGACGATCCGCTGACGCTTCTCCTGCACGCCCAGGCGGCGCAGCTCGAAGGCGACCGCGACGGCGCCCGGCGCGCCTTCCGCGCCATGGCCGAACGCCACGATACCCGCCTGCTCGGCCTGCGCGGCCTGTTCATCGAGGCGCAGCGCGCCGATGACGCCTACGCCGCCGTCATGATCGCCGACGAGGCGCTCAAGCTGGCGCCCAACGCCACCTGGGCCTCGCATGCCGTGCTCGGCTTCCGTTGCGCCGAGGCCGACTGGGACGGTGCGCTGGCGATCCTCGACAGCAACTACACCGCCGGGATGATCGACAAGCCGACCTACCGCCGCCAGCGCGGCGTGCTGCTGACGGCGCGCGCGCTGGCGCTGGAGACTGCGGATCGCGACCTGTCGCGCACGAGCGCGATGGAGGCGGTGAAGCTGGCGCCCACCCTGGTGCCGGCCGCGGTGCTGGCGGCGAAGTTCGAGAGCGAGGCGCACCAGGTGCGGCGCGCGATGAAGATCATCGAGGCGGCCTGGGCCGCCGGCCCGCATCCGGAGCTTGCCGACGCCTACGCCCATGTGCGGCTCGGCGATTCCGCAACCCAGCGGCTGGCGCGGGTGGAGAACCTCGCCGCGCGCACGCCCGGCCATGTCGAGGGCGCGCTGGCCGTGGCGCGCGCGGCGATCGACGCCGCCGAGTACGGCCGCGCCCGCGCGGCGCTGGCGCCGTTCACCGACGATCCGACCCAGCGCGTGGCGATGCTGATGGCCGAGCTGGAGCGCACCGAGCATGGCGATGCCGGCAAGGCGCGGGAATGGGCGCTGCGCGCGGTGCGCGCCCGCCACGACCCGGCCTGGACCGCGGACGGCTATGTCAGCGACCGCTGGCAGCCGATCTCGCCGGTCACCGGCCGGCTCGACGCCTTCCAGTGGCAGACGCCGGTGGCGAGCCTGCCCTCGGAGCGCAGCAGCGTCATCGAAAGCTCGGCCTTCGCCGAGGCCGTGCTGGCCCCGCCGGCCCGTCCGGCCGCCGCCGAAGCCGTGATCGAACCGCCAAGCGAACCCGCGAGCGAGCCGGTGGTCATCACGCCGGCCGTGCAGGACAACGAGCCGCCTCGCCCGGCGGCGGCCGCCGAGCCCGAACAGGCCGAAAAGCCGGTCGAGGAGGCCGTGGACAAGCCTGTCGACAAGCCGGTGGATATCCCTGTGGACACGGCTGAGGACGGCAAGCTGATCGAAGCCACCGCGGTCGCCGTTGAGCCGGCGCCGCCGTTGCAGGCCGCGGGCCCTGCCGAGACCGAAGCCGAGCCGGACACGGAGGCCGAGCCGGACGCGGTGGCCGCCAAACCGGCCGAGACCGCGGCGACCGCACCGACGCCGCTGTTCCGCACCCGCAACGATCTCGCCCGACCGGCCGAGACGCCCGTCCAGGCGATCGTCCCGATCATGCGGCCGCCGGACGATCCCGGCGTCGACGACGACGACCAGCCCCGCGACGAGTTCGCCGAGCAGATCGCGCCCAAGGCGCAGGCCGGCGGCTGGCGCGGGTTCTGGTCGCGGTTCGGCGGCTGAGGGCCCAGGCCCTCCCGCTGTTCCCGGCCACACCGGTTCGATTCCAGGCCGCGGCGGCGCGCGTTGTCCTTGCCAACGGGCCGTCCGCCCGATATCAGGAGCACGTTCGCGTCGTCCGTCCCCGTGCCGGGCGCTCGCCGCTATGGTTCGCCGCAATAGCTCAGCTGGTAGAGCACGTCATTCGTAATGACGGGGTCGGGGGTTCGAGTCCCTCTTGCGGCACCAGTATTTTCAAGCACTTATCTCTCATCAGACATTTCGGCGGCAGTTCCGAGGTACGGCACAGGTACGGCCTCGCCGACGGACTAATCTCTCCCTAACTAAATTGGACGTGGAGATAATTATCCCCTTCACGCGAATCACAATACGCGTAAAGTGTCGCTTGATTTGGGACGTTGTGTCCTAAAGACAAACGGCCCGCCGGATTTCTCCAACGAGCCGTTTGCTGGTCCCGGTAGGTTCTCTACCTGGATCGCCAGTGAGGGGGCGGGGCCGACCAACCGGGAAGTTCGTCCGGCCCTGCTCCTCACAATGCGACTCAATCGGAACTGAGTCGCGCCCGGACTCTCAGGCGAATCATTCGATTCCGCAAGGGACAGTTGGCTCATTTCCCATATTTCGGAGGTGGGCGCTCAAAATCTCGGGTCACCAGCGGCGTGACGCCACGAGCGACTATATCTCCTTGAAGACTTGAAAAGCCGTCGCGCCCAAGTTGTTCAAGATAAGCCCCATCTGGAGAAGCGGGCCAATTGCCCGAAATCGAGATTGATCCCTTAGTCGTGCCATCGAGGCTTGGGATCACGATTATCCGTGAAGCGCGCGATCTGTTCGGGATTTTGGCTATGCGTATTCAACAGACAGACTGATCTTGAGACCCTCCATGCTCGCTCCAAGCTGTTTCAACGGTAGCTCGACGATCCGCCGCCCAGCTTTCGGCCGTTGGAGGCCAGCGCCTTCCCAGGCTCCCAAATGGAGCGAGTCCGGGCCGACGATTGTGGCCCCCTGGTAGTGGACGATTAGGACCGATCAGCGCTCCTAAAATGGACAGCTGTTAGGAGAGGCGACCTTGGCTTTCAGGAACTGCTCCCTAGATGATACATCTGGGGGTGTCGGACGCAGGGAGGCGAGTTATGTCCAAAGATGGACCGCCTATTAGCGGCGGGTATCGCTACGGTGAAGTGGAGGCGCTCCGCACGGGTTTGCCTACTAGCGCGATGGCAACGCGCCGCAAGCCTACCGTGGACGAACTAGAAGCACGAAAGACGCTAGTAAAGTTCGCGGCGTACCCGGAAAGAACGAAGTCTATCGGTAAGCCGCTTCCGACAACGGTTGGCGTCAGCAAGCGTCGGGCCGAATCCCTTCGAAGAATCGAAGAATTGAGACAAAAAGAACTTGCTGATATGACAGTGACCCTATTTCAAGATGGCGATCTGAAGATCAAATGGGTCTATGGAGGAGCTCACAAGAATCGCCTTGTTGAAGAAGATTCGGCAGGAATTTCCCGAATCTCAATAACATATGGGAACAAAGATCGCGCGCTCTACGCTTGGTTTCATGACCGCGTAAGATGGTGCAAGTAAACCGGGCGTTCTGCCTCGCCGCTTGCTGACCAGTAGTTAATCGAACGGCTAAGCGCCGCGGCTCTCAAAATCCCCGAAAAATGTATCGTAATGCGCTCGCGAATTTCGCGCATTTGCGCGAAGGAGTATGGGGGCCAATCGGCGCCGACGATTTTTGGTCCGCGCCCAGCCGTCTTGTGCCTGAGCGTACAGCGAAGGAGGACGACCGAGATGACCCTTAAGCTTGGCGGAGCGCGGATCGCGGTTATATGGGGAAACTGTCGTCACGAAATTGTCCTCAGCCCCCGTAACTGGTCTGCGGTCAAACGGGGCGGCAAGCTCAAGATTAGATCACGGGGGTTCTCAGAAGAGGGCCCCCAGTGGGAATATTGGAGCTTTGCTGGGGGCCTCAATGGCGCTCTCTTGGTGGAGTATGGCGAAGCGGGAGTGGGCTTTGATGGTGATCTGCATGACGCGACAATCGAGGAGCCCTAGTGATCACCGGGATCCGGGTACTGTGGTCTTTGCTATCTAGGCTCCGACTGCTCTGGCCAACTCGCCAACTAGCTCGTCGCTGCTATGCCAATAGTCGTCCAGCCAACTGATCGCATCCGGCAGTGTTTGCTTGGTGAAAGATATTGAGTCGTTGTAGCAGACGAGAGCCCCTCCTATTATTATTCCGTCCTCAACCCCGATCACTCTCTTTCCATCGATTTCATCTGGAGGCTCTTCCGGCACGCCTTCGTCGTCCGACGTCTGCTCCCCCAAAGATTCGTACTGACAAATCTCAAGCAGCGCCCTCTCGTTGTCCGGTTTGCTTAGCCGGAGGTATTCGGTCCAGTTGCTGACCATTGTTGATTGCTCTCTGGAGTCCAGGATCTTCGGGTACTCTGTATTCATAAAGTGGTCCCCCTTGGATTTGGGCCGCTATAGACGCTGCGCGAAACAGACCTTTCAAGACTGAACTTGCGGCCGAAACTTTACATGATTGGTCGATCGCTTTGCGCCACTCGATTTTCGCAATTTTTCGCGCGGAGCACTATAGGGCCGATCCACGTCGCGCAATTTTGGCCCCCGCCCCCCGGCCGCAGTCGCTCTGGAATCGAGAGGCGCGCCGTTGGCGACTGTTCGCAAATGAATTATTATCCGAACAGTCCTGATCACGGTGGCACGAATTCCTTGGCAGAATCACAGCTGAGGCTGGTGAGGCCGGCCGCCCAAAGCCGAACAGTCCGACCGCAGCGGCAGACCAATGCCGAGTTGCGCAGCCGCGAGTACCTGATCGACGCGGAGCCGCCGCAGCGCCTGTAATTCATCGCCACGGATCGGATGCGTGCTCGGTGACCCCTTCTTGCCCCTGCGGACCGCCAAGGTCGCGGCTTCGAAGTCCACTTGGTCCCAACGAAGGTCGACCAATTCGGAGGCCCGTAGGCCGTGACGGTAGGCCACGAGGATCATAGTCGCATTCCAATGTCCCCACCGGTTGCCCCTCGCTGCTTGGGTGAGCTTGGCCACCTTCAGCGAGAGCAGGACCCAAAGTCGCCCCCCGTATTCACCACCGACTCGTTTTGATAGACCGTTCGGAGGAACTCCAGCGGGCTTACGTCAGCCATTTTCCAATCTCTTGATCAAACTTTTCCACTTGAACGCGCATGCGTGCGCCTTGTTGCACTTCGTCGCAATAGCCGCCCAACGTCATTCGTAATGACGGGGTCGGGGGTTCGAGTCCTTTCTGCGGGACCGGCCTATCCCTCCTTCCCCGTCTCTCCTGTCCTGCCCCCCCTCCACGCGCTACGCGCCATTTGCCGGTTAAGAATTGCTTAACCCAAATCGCGCCAACGTCCGGCGCGAGCGGCGGGATGAATGCCCGCACTGGCGGCTGGCGGCGATCCGGACGGGCACGTCCGTCGCGTTCGAATCCCGCAGGTGCCGGTTGCGCTCGGGCGTACGCCAGCGGCAGGTCCGGTGGCGATCAGTATCCAGCGGTCATGGTGGGACGTCTCTCGCGAGGGCACGGCGCCTGCGCGCGTGACGATTCGACCGGCACTGGCGATGCACCGGCTGCCGGCTACGGCGCCGGACCAACGGCCGAAGACGCAACGCGAGACAAAGGCGAACCCGCGACATGAGCACCACTGCCCTCGACAGCCACACGCAGTTTCAATCGATCGTCGGCCAGATCCGGACGCTCGCCTACAAATATATCGAGGACAAGGACTTCGTCAGCGCGCAGCTCGCGTTCCAGAAGCTGCTCGAGCTCGACCCCAAGGACATCAACGCGCGCTTCATCTATGCGCAGCTGATCGACGACGGCTCGCACAAGAAGCGGGCCGAGGCGCGCGACATGATGCTGGCGATCCTCGACGAGAACCCCGAGATCTTCGAGCAGGCCACCGAAGGCAATCTGCACCTGATCCGCAGCGCCGCCGTGCGCTGCAGCCATGTCGGCCCGTTCACGCGCTCGATGGAGCTGTTCCGCAAGCTCGCGGCAGCCTCCAACGAGGCCGCCGACTATTTCTCGCTCAGCGAGATCCTGACTCAGAACAATGAGTTCGAAGAGGCGGTCGCGGCGCTCGAGAAGGCGATCAAGCTCAACCCCGCCTACGACAACCCGCTCAACCGCGAGACACTGGATCTGGCGCGCACGAACGCCAAGAAGGGCAACAAGGCCAAGGAAGCCAAGGGCCGCGCCAAGGTCGGCCGCTACCCGGAGACCAAGGACTTCCTCGGCGACCTGCAGACGCTGATCACCAGCCACATCGCCGTCAACCTCGCCGCCGCGCCCAAATTCCTCGACAAGAGCACGCGCTTCTTCACCATGGGCTCGTGCTTCGCGCGCAACCTCTCCAAGAGCCTCAACGACAGCGGCTACAACAGCCACCACATGGAGATCTCGGAGTACATCAACACGACCTTCGCCAACCGCGTGTTCGTCGACTGGCTGCGCGGCGCCAAGATCGATCCGGAGATCCGCGAGCGCATCGTCGAGCTGCTGCCGCCGGGATCGAGCCCGGAGAATACGCTGGCGGTCATCAAGCAGGCCGACGTGTTCATCCTGACGCTCGGCGTCGCCGCGGCCTTCTTCGACCGCGAGACCGGCGCCTTCGTGCTGCCGCGGCCGACCGCGCTGAACTCGCGGGCGCTGGCGGAGAAGTACAAGTTCCGCACCGCCAGCGTGCAGGAGAACGTCGACAACGTCCTCTACCTGATCGAGTTCATCCGCAGCATCCGGCCGGACATCAAGGTGATCGTCACCGTGTCGCCGGTGCCGCTCCTGACCTCGTTCGAATATGAATCGGTGGTGCAGGCCGACTGCCTGTCGAAGAGCACGATGCGGCTGGTCGCGCACGAGGTCGTCAACAATTCGAACCTCGCGGACATCTGGTACTGGCCGTCGTTCGAGGTGTTCCGCTGGGCCGGCTCGAACGCGTCGAGCTTCTTCGCCGCCGACGACGGCGCCGCCTGGCACGTCTCGGAGGACAAGGTGTCCGCGACCGTCCGCGCCTTCGTGCAGACCTTCTCGCCGGCCTGAGCGCTGGTCGGGACGGCGATCGAAGGCGGCTGCCTCAGGGCAGTCGCTTCTTCCACAGGCGGATGATCAGGATGCCGGCCTGGGCGTAGCCTGGCGGCGAACTTTCCGTGCCGAACGGCGTCTTCGAATACAGCGAGCTCGAGACCAGGAAGCCGCCGACATACGGCTCAGGCAAGCCCGACAGCGCCAGGAAGCAGCGGTGGGTGAGCAGGCCGTCCTCCGGCAGATTGCCGCGCACCAGCCGGCAGTCGCCGATGCCGGTGAATGCGATGCCGTTGAGCTGGCCTTCGGTGTAGGTGCCGAGCAGGGTCGGATCCATCGCCTGACCGATACAGACCCGCATCTCGCCGATGCTCTTGTCACCGGTCTCGGTCATGCGGCCGTCAGCGGGCCGGACCCCGACGGAGCGGATCGAGAGCTGATCCTCCAGCGCCGGCGCGAAGCCGGTCTTGGTCGGCGCGCAGAAATCCGACGGCACGACACGGCCCTGGCGCACACTGCGCGCGATGTAGATCTCCTCGACATTGTCGCCGGACTGCGCCGGGCCCTGCCCGCTGGCGGTCAGCGGCGTCACGGCCGCCAAGAACACTGCAACGATCACCCGGCGCATGCGCGCATCCTTCCTCCGAATCGATCGCTCTCCCTATCGGATTCGGCGAATCTTCTGAACAGCACCAACGAACAGTACATAGGCATACGATCATACCTCAAGTCCAGCATCTCACCGGCATCATGGGAGCACCTCGTCATGACGGTAATTTGGTAGCCACAGCCGGGTGTGCCGGATCGCCTCGGTGCCCACCGCCCAAGGGCTGCGGCCGGTGGATTTCCGGATGGGCTCGTCCCGAGCTCCCCTCGTCCTGAACGGACGTCGCCGCGACGGCGGAAAGGTTTCGAGAAAGATGCTGCGCCGATCCGCACTGCGCTGTGCCGGCATGCGCTCCATTCGCGCCTGCAACGCGGAGCGTGACCTCGGTCACATCGGGCGGCCACGCCGGCGCCTAGACCTTCCCGCAGTCAACAAAGGGGAGCTTACTCGATGCGCAAGATGATCCTGATCGGAGCCATGGTGCTCGCCTCCGCCACCGTCGCGCAGGCCGAAGGAACACGCAGCCTGTCGCTGTCGTCGAACGACGCCGCCGCGCGGGCGCCGCGTCCGACCTACGTCCAGCAAGCCGGCGAGGTCACCGTCACTCCGGCGCCAGTTCCGGCCGTCGCGGCCCAGACCCAGCCCATCGACCCGCCCGCCGCGCCACCGGTTGCGCCAGCGGCCCCGGCCGCCGTGCCGTCGCCGCCGCAGCCCGCCGCCACCGCGGCGCCGGCACCGCAGCCGGGCTCGGTGCAGCGATCATCGCGGCGGTCGACATCGGCGCGCTCGGACCGGACGCGCCGCAAGGGCTGGACCGAAGCCCGCATCGTCCGCGAGCTGCATCGCCACGGCATCTATTGGTGAGCGGCCGGCAACAGAGGACAAACGAAAAAGGCCGGGCGAACGCCCGGCCTTTCGCGCGCAGAGGTCATGCAGCCATCACTGCGAGATGGTCTGGATCACGCTCGAGATCGGCCGCGCATTGGTCATCGTGGTCGGCAGCTTCGGATCCTGGCCGATCATCGCGTCATATTCCGGCAACGTGTCGAGCGTGCCCTTCGGCTTCATCGCGACCACCTTGTAGCCGCCGGCCTTGAGCCGGCGCAGCAGGGTCGGCAATGCGAGCGCGGTGTTCTTCTGGAAGTCGTGCATCAGGATGATGCCCTTGCCCTTCTTGTCGAGCCCGGTCATCACCGTGTTGACGACCTGGTCGGCATCCTTGGAGCGGAAGTCGAAGCTGTCGACGTCGCAGGAGAACATCGCGACGTTGCGGCTGCCGAGATAGGCCACGGCCGACGGCCGGTGCTGCAACTGCGGGAAGCGGAAGAACGGCGCCGGGTTGGTGCCGAGCGCGAACTTGACCGCGCTGAAGCCCTTCTCCAGCTCCTCCTTGGCGGTTTCGTCGGTCATCTTCTTGCCGTTCAGATTGGCGTGCGACCAGGTGTGCACGCCGACCACGTGACCGGCCGCCAGCACCTGGCGCAGGATCTCCGGATGATAGGTCGCATGCTTGCCGATCGTGAAGAAGATGCCGGTGGTGCATTCGTCGGCCAGCGCCTTCAGCACCGCCGGCGTGTTGACCGGCCACGGGCCGTCATCGAAGGTCAGCACCACCTCGCGGTCGGCGAGGAAGTCGAACTGCTTGAAATGGTCGAGGCCGAAGCCGGGGCCACCGGTGGTGTCGACCAGGACGGTGCGGGAGATGCCGAGCGCGTCCGGATTGGCGCAGGTCGATCTGGGCTGCACCGGCGCCGGCACGCTTGCGGCCGTGCGCGTGGGAATGGTGCCGGTGGTCTCGACATCATCCTTCGCGCTGGCCTTGGCGGCAACGCGCGCCGGAGGCGGCGCCGGCTCGGAGGGCTTCGCCGCTGCGCTCTGCGCGGCGGCCTTGGCGGCGCTGGGCTTCGATACGTAGTACCAGACACCGGTGATCGCCAACGCCGCGACGACGGTGGCCAGCAGCAAGCCTAACGCATGACGCATGGTTACTCTTCCCGAAAACGCGAGACACTCGATGGCGGACGCAACGCTGTCCGCCTGCTTCGATTAGCTTCCATTAGTGCCAACGAATCCTTAACGCGGTGCCAACACGGGCAGGATCAGCCAAGATTTCCAGGATGATGCCGGCGCGAGACCGGCAGTTGACCGGAGCGACATGTCGCCGCGGCCATCGGCCTGCCGAACCTGCCGGGCAGGGTTGAGCCGCCGGATCTGGCGTGACCGGCATCACGGTTGCTCGAGCGGGATCGGACCATGATGGGCGCATTGAAACGCGGCCCGCGACATGCGGCGCCAATGGGAGCCAGCCATGACGAATTCGACCAACCTGCTGCGCAAGGCCGTCCTGACGGTCGTCAACCTTGCCGCCGTCTCGACCTTGTCCTCGACCGCGAGCTTCGCCTTCAGCGCCGAGGCGCAGCAGATGTGCACCGGCGACGCCTTCCGGCTGTGCAGCAGCGAGATCCCCAACATCCCGGCGATCACCGCCTGCATGATCAAGAACCGCTCGTCGCTGAGCTCCGGCTGCCGCGTCGTGCTCGACCGCGAGCTGTCCAGGCGCAACGGCAAGGTCGCCGAGGCGGGCGACGCCAATTGAGAACGCTTCCGGCTCCCGCCTGCGCGCCCCGGCTGCGACCGGGGCGCTTGCGAGGCCCGGTTGTGAGCACTAAAAGCGCCGCCAAACCTTCAATGCCGGGAGCGAGGCGCCAGTCATGAACAAACTCACACTGATCATCCCCCTGGTGCTGATCGCGTCGACCGCCTCGGCCCAGCAGCAGCCCGGTCAGGACGCGTGCGCGCGCGACGTGTCACGGCATTGCCGCGCCGTGATGAACAACGGCGACCAGGCGGTGCTGGCCTGTCTCAAGGAACACCGCGCCAAGCTGTCCAAGGCCTGCGACAAGGTGCTGACCGAGCACGGGCAGTAAGCGCCCAACTAAGGCCCGCTGCGAGCCCCGGTCGCCACGGCCGGCGCCTGCTCGGCGGTGCGGTCGATGTCCTCCTTGGCGCGGACCGAGCCGAATGGCCGCTCCAGCATCCGGCGGATGCGCACCGGGTCGGCCCCGATGTGGAAATCGATCGCGCGCTTGTGCAGCTCGCGCTCGGCGCGCGTCGAGCGGTTGCGCTGACGCAGATAGTCGATCCAGGTCGGACAGTGATAGCGCTCGGTCCAGAGCTCGGGATCGGCGATGTCGCGCGCGATCGACCAGCCATAGGCGCCGTTGCGCTGGCGGCTGAGCTGGACGTCCTGCATCAGGTCGTGGAAGGCGCGGGCATTGTCCTCGGCGACGCGGTACTCGATCTCGACCACCAGCGGGCCCGAGCGCGGCGTCAGCTCGAGCTGCACCTCGGGATCGGCCAGGGTCTCGCCGTCCTCGTTGCGGGCGCCGATCGGCGGCATCCGCAGCCACAGGCCGAGCAGCGGCGACACCATCATCAGCGCTCCCGACGCCAGCAGCGCGACCTCGACGCCGGCGGCGTCGGTGAGACGTCCCCAGCCCCAGCTGCCGATCGCGATGCCGCCGGAGATCGCCGCCTGGAATGCCGCCAGCGCGCGGCCCGCGACCCAGCGCGGCGCCGACAACTGCACGCCGATGTTGAACAGCGCCACCGCGAGCATCCACACCGCGCCGGCGATGACGAGCGCCGCCGCCGTCAGCACCGGCGCGGTGCTGAGCGCGACGGCCGCGGTGGCCGCGCCCAAGGTGAGCGCGCAGGTGCGGATCGCGGCCTCGCCCGACAGCCGCTTCCTGATCTCGCCGATGTTGAGCGCGCCGACCACCGCGCCCATGCCGAAGGCGCCGAGCATGATGCCGTAGGTCTGCGCGCCGCCATGCAGCAGGTCGCGCGCGACCAGCGGCATCAGCGCGGAGATCGAGCCGCCGATGATGCCGGTGACCAGCGTGCGGATCAGCACGATCCGGATCGACGGCGAATGGACGATGTAGCGGACGCCGGAGACGATGGCGCGGTTGAGCGGCTCGCGCGGCAGCCGGCTCGGCTCCACCACGCGCCGCCACAGGAAGAGCGCCGCGAGCAGCGGCAGATACAGCAGCGCATTGGCCGCGAACGCCGCAACCGCGCCGGCAGCCGCGACCACGACGCCGCCGATCGCAGGTCCGAAGCTGCGCGCGATGTTGTAGCTGATGCCGTTCAGCGCGACCGCGGCGGGCAGCGTCTCCGGCGGCACCTGTTCGCTGACCGAGGATTGCCAGGCCGGCCCCATCAGCGCCATGCCGCTGCCGATGACGAAGCACAGCGCCAGCAGGCGCTCGGGCGTCACCAGCCCGTACCATGCCAGCACCGTCAGGGTGATGGCGCCGCCGAGCGCCACCGCGAGCGCGACCAGCGCGACGATGCGCCGGTCGTACATGTCGGCGATCGCGCCGGCGGGCATCGAGATGAACATCACCGGCAGCATCAAGGCGGTCTGCACCAGCGCCACCTTGTCGGCCGACGACGTCATCTGCGTCATCGCCCAGGCGGCGCCGACCGCCTGGATCAGCAGGCCCAGGTTCGACAGCAGGCTAGCCAGCCAGATGCGGCGGAACACCGCGTGCCGGAGCGGCGCGGCGATGCTCTCGGCCGCGAACAGCTCACGTTTCTGCGGCGCATTCATGCGGGTCCGTCCACGTCGCCAGGTCGCCTCCGATAAGATCGCATCGAACTATCGCTTGATTCCGGCCGGACCTATGTGATGCCTGCGAATGTCTGCCGCTGTCCAGTGCCCAGAGCGCTCGCATCAGGGACCGCGGCCAACGAACACGACATGAACAAGACCAAAGGGAGACCGCCGATGAATCTGACGCGCCGCACCATTTTGAAGAGCATGGGAACCTTGCCCCTGCTCACGAGCGGCCTGACCTTACCAGCGCGCGCGCAAACGGCGGCAGCCGCGGCCGGCGAGATGCCGCCTGTGCTGTTCGTCCACGGCAATGGCGATCACGCGGCGCTATGGATGACCACGCTGTGGCGGATGGAATCCGACGGCGTGCCGCGCACGCGCCTCGCTGCGCTGGACTTCACCGACCCGCTGGCGCGCAACGACGATTCCGTGGCGCAGCCGAGCCGCTCGTCGACCGAGGATCAGCGCCGCGAGCTGACCGAAGCGATCAAGGCCCTCAAGGAGCGCACGGGCGCGGCGCGCATCGCATTGGTCGGCAGCTCGCGCGGCGGCAACGCGATCCGCAACGTGGTGAAGAACGGCGGCGGCGCCGATGTCAGTCATGCCGTGCTGTGCGGCACGCCCAATCATGGCGTGTTCGACTGGGAGGATAGCCCCGGCAGCGAATTCAACGGCCGCGGCCCGTTCCTGCGCGGATTGAATGCCGGCGACAGCGAGGTGACGGAGGGCACCGCCTTCCTGACGCTGCGCAGCGATGGCCTCGACAAATATGCCCAGGCTGACGGCCGCCTGGTCGGCAAGCCCGGTGTCCCCACCGGCATCACGGCCGAGGGGCCGGCACTGAAGGGCGCGACCAATCTCGTGATCGGAGCGCTCGACCATCGCGAGGTGGCGTTCCACCCGCGCGCGTTCCGCGAGATCTACAAATTCATCGCCGGCCGTGAGCCGACGCAGATCGCGATCCAGCCCGAGCCGCAGGTGCGGATCAGCGGCCTCGTGACGGCAACGCCGGGCGGCGCGCCGACCAATCGCCCGGTGGCGGGCGCAAGCGTGGAGGTCTATCGCGTCTCGAGCGAGACCGGCGCACGCAATGGCGAGCCGGTGTATCGCGGCCAGACCGGCGCCGACGGACGCTGGGGTCCCGCGGAGGTCGATCCGACGTCCTATCTCGAGATCGTGCTGACTTCGCCGGGCGCGCCGATCACGCATTTCTACCGCTCGCCATTCCCGCGTTCGTCCGACGTCGTGCATCTGCGCGCGGCGCGGCCGCTCGGCAAGGCCGATGCCGGCGCTGGAGCGATCCTCATCATGATCAGGCCGCGCGGCTATTTCGGCCTGCCCCGCGACATCGTGCTGCTCGACGGCAAGGAACCTGCCGACATACAGAAGGGAATACCGACCGATGCCGCAACGACATTGCGGCTGCCGGCGGGCGACGTCGGACGCAGCGTCACCGGACTGTTCAACGAGGAACGCATCGCCGCCCGTCTTTGGCCAGCATCGGAGAGCAGGATTGCAATGATCGAGCTGACTAATTAGTTGCCGGAGTATGATGGTACATCACAGCCTCGAAGAGCGCGGAATCGCGCTCTCCCTCTCGCGTTGCGAGCGAGATGACAGCGTTACCTCTGGCGGAAGACCGTCCCTGCGCGGCGGCCCGGCGCGGCCTGCAGCCGGGGGCTCGGTTGGTCGCAATGCAGCCGATCGATGGTTCCAGGCTCGTGACAGCGTCAAGAGGCCGTGAATGAGTACCGCCGACGTCCATTATCTGCCGCAGGCACGATTGCCGCTGATACCGCCAACACCGCCGCGGGCGCCGGACAGCATGGGCGCGCTGCGCCGCGTGCTGATGATGGGCGACAACGCGATCGCGACCTGGAGCCAGCGCGCCTATGAGGACGACATCATTCGCGGCCGCTTCTTCGGCAGCTCCAGCTACATTCTCAATACGCCCGATACGATCAAGCATGTGCTGGTCGACAATTGGGAGAACTACGGCCGCACCGTCGGCGCCATCCGCGTGCTGCGTCCGGTGCTCGGCGAGGGGCTGCTGATCGCCGAAGGCAAGGCGTGGAAGCACCAGCGCCGGACGCTCGCGCCGGCTTTCACGCCGCGCGCCGTTTCCGGCCTCATCCCGCACATGGTCGCGGTGAGCGACGAGACCGTCGCCAGGCTGAGGCAGCAGTGCGGGCAGCCGCTCGACCTGCGCGAGATCATGCAGCGCATGACGCTCGACATCGCCGGCCGCACGATGTTCTCGTTCGAGATGGGCCGCCACGGCGCCACCCTGCGCGATTTCGTCTACGAATATGGCGCGCGGCTGGCCAGCCCGCATCTGCTCGACATCGTGCTGCCGCTGTCCTGGCCGACACCGCGCGATGTCGCGCGCCGGCGGTTCCGCAAGCGCTGGACCGCCTTCGTGGCCATGCTGATGGCGGAGCGCCGCGCCGCCGGCAAGCTGGAGGACGCACCGCCGCGCGACCTGTTCGACCTGATGGGCGCGGCACGCGATCCCGAGACCGGCGCGGCGTTCACCGACGCACAACTCGCCGACGAGGTCGCGACCATGATCCTCGCCGGCCATGAGACCACGGCAACGGCACTGTTCTGGGCGCTGTATCTGATCGCGCTCGATCCAGCCAATCAGGACAGGCTGGCGCAGGAGGCGCGCGCCGCGACCGATCTCAGCGACCCCGATCAACTGCCGTTCACGCGCGCCGTGCTGGACGAGACATTGCGGCTCTATCCGCCCGCGTTCCTGATCGCGCGCGCCGCCGGCGGCCCGGACCGGATCGCCGCGTTCCCCGTGAAGCGCGGCGACGTCGTGCTGATCTCGCCGTGGCTGCTGCACCGGCACGAGAAGCTGTGGGATGCCCCCAACGCCTTCAAGCCCGAGCGATTCGTGCCGGGCGCGCCGCCGCCGGAGCGCTTCGCCTATCTGCCGTTCGGGGCCGGCGCGCGGGTCTGCATCGGGGCGCATTTCGCGCTCGTCGAAGCCGTGCTGGCGCTGGCGCGGCTGGTCGGCGCCTTCAGGATCGAGCTCGTCGACCGCGCGCCGGTGCTGCCGGTGGGCGTGGTGACGACGCAGCCGGACCGGTCGCCGCTGTTCAAGATCACGCCCAGGATGGAGGTCTGACCGCCACGCGGCAGCCACGCTCGGCACTTGCTTGCGGGTTTGCCAAGTCCCATCTTAGCCGGGCATGAGCGACATCCAGGCCCAGCTTTCGGTTCTGAAGCAGACCGCCCATCCGGCCGTCGCCGACGCGATCATACGGCTGATCGAGTCGGGCGAAGATCACGAGCTCAACCGTATCAACGCCCTCGAGTTCTCCGCGCGCGCAGGTCTCGACGAGGAGCAGGTCATCTCCGGCTTCCTCCATGCGGCACGGATCGGCTTGTTCGATCTCACCTGGAACGTCCTGTGTCCCGGCTGCAGCGGCGTGCTCGATGCGCACGCCACGCTGAAATCCCTCCGCCATGACGATTACCATTGCGGATTATGCGCGTGCGGCTACGAGCCCTCCGTCGACGAGCAGGTCGAGGTTGCCTTCACCGTGACCTCCAAGGTCAGGCGCATCGCAGCCCACGATCCCAACACGCTGACGCTCTGGGAGTATTACAAGCAGATCTTCTGGAGCTCCGGCATCGACCTCGACCGGGAGTCCTTTGCTTCGCTGAGCGAGCAAGTGACCCTCGATGCCCTCGAGCTGCCGGCCGGCGAGAAGGCGGTGCTATCGCTGCAGCTCCCGTCGGATTTCATCATCATCTTCGAGCCGGTGACGCATTCTGCGCATTTCATCGACGTTCAGGGCGAGCCGACCAGGGAGCGCCAGCAACTCGGGCTGCTGTTCAACAAGACGCATCCTCCGACCGGTTCGGTCACCTTGCGTCCAGGCCCGCTGCGGCTGGCGCTCGACAATCAGGCCGGCGTACGGACGCTGCCGACGGTGTTCATCGCCGGCGATGCGCTCCACCATCTCCTCGGCAAGCGCCGGCCGTTCCTGACCGCCAAGCGCATCCTGTCCAACCAGACCTTCCGCGACGTGTTCAAGGCCGACAATCTCAACATCGACCAGCGGCTGAAGATCACCTCGCTGACCTTCCTGTTCACCGACCTCAAGAGCTCGACCGCGCTGTATGAACGCGTCGGCGACCTTGCGGCGTTCGACCTGGTGCGCGCCCATTTCCGCGCGCTGCTGGAAATCATCAACGCCGAGAAGGGCGCAGTGGTGAAGACGATCGGCGACGCCGTGATGGCGACTTTCATCAAGCCGGAGCATGCGCTCGCCGCCGGCTTGCGCATGCGCGCGGCGATGCAGCGGCTCAATGCCGAGCGCGGCACCGAGGACCTCGTGGTCAAGATCGGCATCCACGAGGGGCCGTGCCTCGCGGTGATGCTGAACGACCGCCAGGACTATTTCGGTCAGACCGTCAACATCGCCGCCCGCGTGCAGAGCCTGTCGACCGCGCAGGAGATCCATCTCACCGCGCCCGTGGTCGAGAGCCCCGGCGTCGCCGACATCCTGCGCAGCGCAAAGATCGCGCCGATCCAGAAGCACGCGGCGCTGCGCGGCATCGCCGACCGGATGATGGTGTACGAAATCCCCTGAGGCCTTACCGAAATGTCATGCGCTGCGCAGGCCGCGGCGGATTGCCGGCGGCGCGTGGCATTTGCATATAATGAGCAGTTGCCGACCGGCTTGCGGCCGCCAAGGGATCCAACAGCGAAGGACGCCATGCTCGAAGGACTGCGCCAATTCATCGCCGACGTGGTTTCGCCGCACGAAACCCCGGCCTTCGACGACAACGGCTATCAGCTGGCGGCAACCGCGCTGCTGATCCACGTGATCTCGCTGGACGGCGAGCCGAGCGAGATCGAGCGGCGCAAGCTGCACGGCCTGATCGAGCTGCGCTTCGGGCTCGACCACGGCTCCGCCGACCGGCTGATCGCCCAGGCCATGCTGGCCGAGGGCGAAGCGGTCGATCTCTATCGCTTCACCAGCGTGATCATGCGCGAGGTCGATGAAGCCGGCCGCCTGCGCATCGTCGAGATGATGTGGGAGCTGGTGTTCGCCGACGGCAAGGTGACCGAGTTCGAGGACAATGTGGTCTGGCGCGCCTCGGAGCTGCTCGGCATCTCCACGCATGACCGCATCGACATCAAGCACCGGGTCGCGGCGCGCAAGTCCGGCGCTCCCGCGTGAACCGCTCTGTCTCGGCCGGAACCGGCGTGATCCGGAGATGAACAAACTTTAATTTTGTTCCGAACCTCGCCCCTGCATGTAAACCTATGTGAATCCGAAACTATTACTGCAATCTGGTGCAGGACTGCCGATCGCGGCGTCTTGCATGTTCCCGTCCGCCTATGCTCTCGTCCGCCGCTATTGGATGATGTGTGGATTGTGATCGAAGAGCAGGATTGTGGGTGAACGTGTCACGCTGGTAACGGGTGCGTCGGCCGGGATCGGCAGCGAATTGGCGCGCGTGTTTGCCGCGAACGGGCACCGGCTCGCATTGACGGCCCGGCGCGAAGACCGGCTCGCCGCGCTGGCGCAGGAGATCGCGGCCAAAGGCGGCCCGGCGCCGCTGGTGATCCCCTGTGATCTCACCTCCGCCGTCGCCGGGGCGACCATCGAGGCCGCGCTGGCCGCCGCCGGCGTGGAGCTGGAATATCTGGTCAACAATGCCGGCTTCGGCCTGTTCGGCAAGGCGGTGCAGCTCGACCGCGCCGAGCAGCTGGACATGATCTCGGTGAACGTCCGCGCCCTGACCGAGCTGTCGCTGCGCTTTTCCGAGCAGTTGATCCGCAACAAGGGCGGCATTCTCAATCTGGGCTCGGTGGCCGGGTTCCTGCCGGGGCCCGGCATGGCGGTCTATTACGCCTCCAAGGCCTATGTGATCTCGTTCACCGAGGCGCTGCGCAAGGAGATGGCGCCGCATGGCGTCCGGGTCACCGTGCTGTGCCCCGGTCCGGTGCCGTCGGAATTCCAGGATCGCGCCGGGTTCAAACCGGGCGTGGATTCGGTGATCCTCAACGTCTCGCCCAAGGCGGTGGCAGAGGCCGGCTACCGCGGCCTGATGGCCGACAAGCGCGTGGTGCTGCCCGGGCTCGGCATCAAGATCGTACCGTTCCTGCTGCGCTGGTTCCCGCGGGGCTTCATCCTCGATGCGGTCGGGCGGCTGCAATTGAAGCGGAGCTGATCGCGCTGGCCCGGCCCTTGCTTTGCAATGTGCGCTCGCTCACGCGCCGTTAACCTTTGCTTAGCTATGATCGCCAGGTGATGCTCAGGCAAGACCCTTCGTTCCATCCGAACGGGCCCCAGGCGGACGTTCGGCAGCTCCATCCGAAGCCGGCCATGGCGGCTGCGCCGCATCGGCCGGTCCTCATCATCCTGCACCAGGAAACCTCGAGCCCCGGCCGGGTCGGCAATGCGCTGCGCGCCCGCGGCTATCCGCTCGACATCCGCCGGCCGCGGTTCGGCGATCCGCTGCCGGAGACGCTCGATGGGCATTCGGGTGCCGTTATTTTCGGCGGTCCGATGAGCGCGAACGATCCGGATGATTTCGTCCGCCGCGAGATCGACTGGATCGAGGTGCCGCTGCGGGAGCAGCGTCCGTTTCTTGGGATCTGCCTGGGCGCGCAGATGCTGGCGATCCAGCTCGGCGCCGAGGTGGCGCCGCATCCGCAGGGGCGCGCCGAGATCGGCTATTATCCGATTCGCCCGACCCGGGCCGGACGCAAGCTGTGCCCGCATTGGCCCGACCATGTCTATCATTGGCACCGCGAAGGCTTCGACCTGCCCGACGGCGCCGAGCTGCTCGCCGAGGGCGGCGATTTTCCGGTCCAGGCCTATCAATACCAGAACGCCACCGGGCTGCAGTTCCACCCCGACGTGACCTACGCGATGATGTGCCGCTGGACCACCCGCGGCCATGCCCGGCTGGACACGCCCGGCGCCCGCCTGCGCCACCATCATTTCGAGGGCCGCGCCGTGCATGACGCCGCCGAGCGGGCCTGGCTGGCGCATTTTCTGGATGGCTGGCTGGCACGCGAGCCGGTGGCGGCGATGGCGGAGGCTGCGGAGTAGGACCGGTGATTTGAGCGGATTGGCTTGGGCGATGCTGAAACAGCCCGGCTTCGCCAAGGGGCTTCGCCGGGCACCACGCTTCGCCCTTCAGGCTACTTGCGCGGCTGCGGACGACGGCCCGCCGCCGCCCTTCGGGCTATGGCGCGGCAACCTTCGCTCGCTTCGCTATCGGATTGTTGAAATCGGCTTGCCGAGCCGAAGCTTGCGAAGCGAGCGAAGGTTGGTGGAGCCAGGCGGGATCGAACCGCCGACCTCGTCATTGCGAACGACGCGCTCTCCCAGCTGAGCTATGGCCCCGTAACACGACCGCTTCGATGTTGGGAAAAGGCGGCCGGCAGATCGGGCGCCATTTACAGTGGGTGCCGAGGTCAAGTCAAGAACGGTCACATCGCCCGTTAGCCTTGACGGGCAGCTTCCCTTGTTTGCGCCGGGGGGAACCGATATCTAGCGAATAGCCCTCCCCCCGGCCCAAGAAGTCCCCCGAATGAAGCCGATCATTTACGTTCTGATCCAGATCATCACACTTTACATGTACCTGTTGATTGCTTCGGCGATCCTGTCGTGGCTGATCGCCTTCAATGTGGTCAACACGCGCAATCAATTCGTCGCGGGTGTCGCCGAGTTCCTGTACCGAATCACCGAGCCAGTATTGGGCCCGATCAGACGCCGCCTGCCGAATTTCGGGGGGCTCGATATTTCGCCGATCATCGTGTTCTTCTTGCTTATGCTCCTCCAGATGTATCTGGCTGACTACGTCTATCCTTTCGTGCCGTAGGCTCAAGGAATGGACTCGCCTCCCTGGCGTCCAGCCTCGGACGGCCTGACCGTCGCGCTTCGCGTGACGCCGCGCGGCGGCCGCGACGCGATTGACGGCGTCGAAACGCTGTCCGACGGCCGCAGCGTGCTCAAGGTCCGCGTCCGGGCCATCGCCGATGGCGGCGAGGCGAATCGCGCGGTGACCGAGCTGCTCGCCAAGGCGATCGGCGTCACCAAGGCCTCGGTGCGAATCACCTCGGGCACCACCTCGCGGCTGAAGCAGGTTGCCATCGATGGCGATACCGCCAAGCTCGATCAGGCCTTGCGCGACCTCATTGCAGCCCATAAGCCGACCGGGAAATCCTAGAGCGGGCCGCGCTCGCGCGACCAGCGGCGAACGACGAGGCAGAGAGCAGACATGACGGCGCGCATCATCGATGGAAAAGTGATTGCGGCGGATCTGCGCGCGCAAGTCGCCCGTGAGGTCGAGCGGGTCAAGCGCGAACATGGCCTGACGCCAGGGCTGGCCGTGGTGCTGGTCGGCAACGACCCGGCGTCCGAGGTCTATGTCCGCAGCAAGCACACCCAGACCCAGGCGGCCGGCATGGCCTCGTTCGAGCACAGACTGCCGGCCGACGTGTCGCAGGACGCGCTGCTGGCCTTGATCGGCAAGCTCAACCGCGATCCCGCCGTGCACGGCATCCTGGTGCAGCTGCCGCTGCCGAAGGGGCTGGAGACCGAGGTCGTGATCAATGCGATCGATCCGGCGAAGGACGTCGACGGGCTGCATCCGCACAATGCCGGCCGCCTCGCCGGCGGGCAGCCGGCGCTGGCGCCATGCACGCCGCTCGGTTGCATCATCCTCAGCAAGACCATTCACGCCTCGCTGGAGGGCCTGAACGCGATCGTGATCGGCCGCTCCAACCTGGTCGGCCGTCCGCTGGTGCAGTTGCTGCTCAACGAGAACGCCACGGTGACCATCGCGCATTCCCGTTCGCGCGACCTGCCGGCGCTGACCGCGCGCGCCGATCTGGTCTACGCCGCCGTCGGCCGCCCGGAGATGGTGAAGCGCGACTGGATCAAGCCGGGCGCGACCGTGATCGACGTCGGCATCAACCGCATCCCGACGGCCGAGGGCAAGACGCGGCTGGTCGGCGATGTCGCCTATGCAGAGGTGTCGGAGGTCGCCGGCGCGATCACGCCGGTGCCGGGCGGCGTCGGCCAGATGACCGTGGCCTGCCTGCTGGTGAACACGCTGCGCGCCGCCTGCGCCATTGCCGGGCTGCCGAAGCCGGCGGTCTGAGCTCACCGTCATTCCGGGGCGATGCGCAGCATCGAGCTGAGGTGCGCAGTTGCGCACCTGAGAATCTCGAGATTCCGGGTTCAGCCGCTGCGCGGCTGCCCCGGGATGACGTCAATCGTTTTACTTCTTCGCCGCCTTGGCGCGCGCGATGCCCTCGGCGATCAGCTGGTGGGCGTCGTCGGCATTGCCCCAGCGCAGCACCTTCACCCATTTGCCGGGCTCGAGATCCTTGTAGTGCTCGTAGAAGTGCTGGATCTGCTGCAGCGTGATGTCCGGCAGGTCGCTGTAGGTGCGGACCTTGTCGTAACGCTGGGTCAGCTTCGAGGACGGCACCGCGATGATCTTCTCGTCGCCGCCGGCCTCGTCCTCCATTAGCAGCACGCCGACCGGACGCACGCTCATCACCGCGCCCGGCACGATCGCGCGGGTGTTGGCGACCAGCACGTCGCAGGGATCGCCGTCATTGGACAGCGTGTGCGGGATGAAGCCGTAATTGCCGGGATAGCGCATCGCCGTATAGAGGAAGCGGTCGACGAACAGCGTGCCGGCTTCCTTGTCGAGCTCGTACTTGATCGGCTCGCCGCCGACCGGCACTTCGATGACGACGTTGACCTCGCGCGGCGGATCTTTCCCGATCGGGATGGCGTCGATGCGCATGGATGCTCCGTAGAACTTGAACGTTTCAGGGTCGGACGCCCGAGGAATGAGCGCTGGCATTCGCAGTCGCAAAAAAAACGCGGCTGCGCAACAGCTACCTCAAGCCAACACTTTCAGTTCAATTCACCGGCGCGTTAACGCTTAACGCGCCCAGAGCACAGCCGGTCCAGGCTCAGTTGGTCCAGGCAAAGGCAACCTTGTCGAGCGACTTCGGTCCGAAGCGCTCCGACGACCGCGCGACCATGCGGCCGCCCAAGGCGCGGTAGAACTCGGTGGCGGGATCGTTGTCGGACAACGCCCACACCACCATGCTCTTCAGGCCGCTCTGCGCGAGGTCGCGCTTGGCGGACTGAAAGAGCCGGCGACCGAACCCCAGCCCCTGAAATTCCGGTCGCAGATAAAGCTCGTAGACTTCACCGTCGAAGTGCAGGCTGCGGGCGCGATTGCGGCCGTAATTCGCATAGCCTGCGACCTTGTCGTTGAACACCAGCACGCTGACGCGGCTGCCTTTGCGGATCGCGCTGTCCCACCATTGGGGGCCACGCCGGTTGATCAGCTTCTCCAGCTCAGCGCCAGGGATGATCCCCTGGTAGGCGGAACGCCAAGCTTCATCATGGGCTGACGCCACCGCAGCCGCATCTGCAGCCTTGGCCGGACGGACTTCGATCAGGGTTGTGCTCATGAGTAGATCAAAGCAAGTCGGCGGTCCGCCTTCAAGGTGCCACGTTAAAGATCGGTTAACCTGTGGACTTTCGGCATCACCGTGGCGGAAAGCTGTGCCGAAAAGGGACAATTTCGCAACATTGTTGAGGGTCGGCGGTGCCCTGTCACCGCGCGTTCATACGTCGAACGAGAAATCGCATCCGACGGGCCGCGGCCTCGGCTAGTGTGGCGCGGGCTCAACATCTTCCCGTTCGGCTGAATGGTGCTGCTTCGCTGCGTCTCATGGTTGCTCGCGCTAGTCGTCCTGTCAGTAGCAGCCGGCGCAACGGCACAGCCGTTCGGTCCCGCGTCGCCCGAAACCGAGCCGGCGCGCCGGCAGCAATGGCTGATTCCGTCGATCGAGCCAGAAATTCCCGCGCATGCGATCCTCTATCGGCCTGCTGGCGATGGACCGTTTCCGCTGGCGGTGATCGCGCATGCCTCGACGCAGAATCCGCTGTGGCGGGCACAGCTGCCGCAGCCCACCTACACGGCGCTGGCGCGTCTCCTGGTCGGCCGGGGCTATGCCGTGCTGGTCCCGGAGCGGCTCGGGCACGGCCGCACCGGCGGTCCCTATGTCGAAGACCAGGGCGGCTGCGCCGACGCGGACTACGAGAAGGCAGGACGCGCGACGGCGGCGCAGATTTCGCGCGCGCTCGCCTACATGCGCGAGCAGCCGTTCGCGGCGAAGGGCGGCGCCGTCGTCATCGGCCATTCGGCCGGCGGCTGGGGCGCACTGGCACTCGCCGATCAGCCGCCGCAGATCGTCTCGGCAATCATCGTGTTCGCACCCGGCCGTGGCGGCCATGCCGACGACGTGCCAGGGCGCGTCTGTGCAGAGGCGCGCCTGCTCGATACGGCCCGCGTGTTCGGACTCGGCGCGCGTGCTCCGGTCACGTGGCTGGTTGCGACCAATGACAGCTACTTTCCACCAGCGCTTTCGCGTCGGCTCGCGGAGGCCTTCAATTCGGCCGGAGGCCGGGCGGGCTTCAAGCTGTTGCCAGCTTCCGGCGCGGAGGGGCATTGGATGATCGAGCACGACGACGGCGTGGCACTGGCGGCGAATTTGTTGTTGAAGGCGCTGACAACGACTCGTCGGTCGACGCATCCGATGCCGCCGAACTAGCAGGACACGATGACGCTGTATTTCCTGGTCAAATATCTCCACGTGCTCGGCGCCATCGTCATTCTCGGCACCGGCACGGGGATCGCATTCTTCATGCTGATGGCGCATCTCAGCGGCGAGGCCGCGTTCATCGCGCGCACCGCCGGCGTCGTGGTGATCGCCGACATGCTGTTCACGCTGTCGGCCGTGCTGCTGCAGCCGATCACCGGCGGCACGCTGATGTGGCTGTCGTCGACGGCCGTCACCGACGGCTGGCTGCTCACCTCGCTCGCGCTCTACGCCGTTGCCGGCCTGTTCTGGGTGCCGGTGATCTTCATGCAGATCGAGCTGCGCGACCTGGCGCGCCTCGCGGACATCGGCGCCGAGAAGCTGCCGCCGCGCTATTTCATCGTCTTCCGCCGCTGGTTCCTGTGTGGCATCCCCGGTTTCGGCGCGGTCATGGCCATCCTGTGGCTGATGATCGCAAAGCCGTTCTGAGGACAGGCGCATGATCCGTTCGGTCAACTCCCGCATCCTCGTGCTCGGCGCCTCCGGCCTGATCGGACGCTTCATCACCGACGATCTGCGCCAGCGTGGCTGTACGACGGTCGGTGTCGCGCGCGCGTTCTCGCCCTCGCAACGCGCGTCGCCGTTCGACATCGAGCTGCCGATCATGGCGCTCGATGCGCCGGCCTTGGCGAGCCTGATCCGCGCTCACGAGAGCGACGTCGTCGTCAATTGCCTCGGCGTGCTGCAGGATGGTCCGGGGAGCGACACCGCTGCCGTGCATCGCGACTTCGTCGCGCGCCTGCTCGCGGCGATCACGGCCTGCGGCCGTCGCGTGCGCTTCATCCACATCTCGATCCCCGGCATGGCCGACGAGGATCACACCGCCTTCGCCACCACCAAGCGCGAGGCGGAGCGGCTGATTGCATCCTCAGGCATTGCCCACGCCATCCTGCGCCCGGGCTTCGTGATCGCACCGTCGGCCTATGGCGGCAGCGCGATGGTCCGCGCGCTGGCAGCGCTCCCGGTCGACCTGCCGGCGAAGGATGCGGCGACGCCGTTCCAGCCGGTGGCGGTGGCGGACATCGCCACGACCATCGCCTGGCTTGCAATGCAGCCGACCGATGACGAGGCGACGCGCGCGGTGAGCTGGGACCTGATGCAGCCGGAGGCGGTGACGCTCGGCGACGTCATCGGCGCGTTTCGTCGCAGTTTCGGCACGATGGATTGGCCACGCGTTGCCGTGCCTGCGACCCTGATCAATCTCGGCGCTTTCGCCGGTGACCTCTGCAGCCGGCTCGGCTGGATGCCGCCGATGCGCACCACCGCGATCGCCGAGCTTCGCCGCGGGGTGCAAGGCGATCCCGCACCGTGGATCGCGGCAACCGGCATCACACCCGCGACGCTGGACCGCGCCGTCGGCGCGCATGGCGCCACCATTCAGGACAAATGGTTCGCGCGGCTGTTCCTGATCAAGGCGCTGATCATCGCGAGCCTCGTGCTGTTCTGGGTCGCATCGGGGTCGATTGCGCTGTTCATCTCGTTTCCCGCGACCACGGCGATCCTAACCACGCGCGGCTGGCCCGACTGGTTCGCCGTTCCGTTCGCGGCGATCACCAGCATGATGGACATCTCGGTCGGCGTGTTGATCGCGTTCCGCAAAACGGCGACTTTCGGCCTCGCTACCGGCATCTTCGTCTCGCTCGGCTACATGGTGGGCTGCGCGGTGCTGACGCCTGATCTCTGGCTCGAACCGCTCGGCGCATTGGTGAAGACGGAACCGGCGATCGTGCTGATGCTGGTCGCGCTGCTCATGATGGACAATCGCTGATGACCAACTGGCCCGACGACGACGTGATTCTCTACGACGGCGTCTGTGTGTTCTGCTCCCGCTGGGTGCAGTTCGTGATCGCGCGCGACGCCGCCAAGCGTTTCCGGTTCACGCCGATCCAGTCGCCATACGGCACCCGGCTGGCGCAGGCCTTCGGCATCGATCCCCGGGATCCCGACACCAACGCCGTCGTGCATGGCGGCACGGCGCATTTGAAATCCGATGCTGCGCTGACCGTCTTGTCGAACCTGCCGGGCTGGGGCTGGACGCGCGCGCTGCTCGCCATTCCGAAGCCGCTGCGCGATGTGGTCTACAGCGTGGTCGCGCGCAACCGCTACCACATCTTCGGCAAATACGAATCCTGCTTCGTGCCGGATGCCGAGCTGCGCAATCGGGTGCTGGAGCAGTGATCGGGTCGGCGCTGAGATGCGGCAGCGAGCCGCCAATTAATCGATTGAAACGAATGATACATACAATATAATCTGTTGGATCGATTGATAACAGCATGAAATTCTTCTCCCCAGACTTGGTTTGGGAGAGATTTCCATGACTGCCCCTTCGCATGATCTGATCGCCGATGCGCCCATTGCCGTTCATCATCGACCTGCGCACGCGCCGGCGGCATCGGCGCTGCTGCCCGGGCTCGCGCTGTCAGCCGCGCTCGCGGCCGGCGCCTTCGGGCTGCGGCTGCTGCCGGGCCTCGGCCTGTTCAGCCCGATGATCCTGGCGATCGTGGCAGGGATGGCGCTGCACAACGTGGTCGGCACCCCGGCGCGGGCAAAGCCCGGCGTCGCCTTCTCGATGCGCCGCGTCCTGCGGCTGGCGATCATCCTGCTCGGCCTGCAGCTGACGGCGGCCCAGATCGTCGAGGTCGGCGCGCGTGGTCTCGCCGTGATCGCCCTGAGCCTCACCGGCACCTTCCTGTTCACGGTGTGGATGGGACGGCTGCTCGGCGTCAACCGCAAGCTGGCGGAGCTGATCGCCGCGGGGACCTCGATCTGCGGCGCGTCCGCCGTGATCGCGACCAACACGGTCACGCGCGCCCATGACGAGGACGTCGCCTATGCGGTGGCCTGCGTCACGGTGTTCGGCTCGATCGCGATGTTCATCTATCCGCTGCTTCCGGCGCTGCTGCATCTCGACGCGCACGCCTTCGGCCTGTGGAGTGGCGCCTCCATTCACGAGATCGCCCAGGTGGTCGCGGCCGCGTTTCAGCAGGGCCAGCAGGCCGGCGAGTTCGGCACCATCGCCAAGCTGGCCCGCGTGATGCTGCTGGCGCCGGTCGTGCTCACGCTCGGCCTGCTGGCAACGCGGCGTGTGCGCCATGGCGGCGAGACCCGGGGCAATGCGCAGCCGCCACTGCCCTGGTTCGTGTTCGGCTTCATCGCGCTGGTCGGCCTCAACAGCGTGATCAGCATTCCCGCCGAGATGAAGACGGTGATCGTGACGGCGACCACATTCCTGCTGTCGATGGCGCTGGCCGCGATGGGACTGGAAACCGATTTCGCCAAGCTCAAGGCAAAGGGCCTGCGGCCGCTGGCGCTGGGCCTGCTCGCCTTCCTGTTCATCGCAGGCTTCAGCCTGGCCCTGGTGAAGCTGACCACGTAGGACGCATGTGACGCTCGAACAGCTCAGGATTTTCGTTGCGGTCGCGACCCGCGAGCACGTCACCCAGGCGGCCCGCGACCTCAATCTGACCCAGTCGGCGACATCGGCGGCCGTGGCCGCGCTCGAAGCCCGCTACGAGACCAAGCTGTTCGATCGTGTCGGACGCCGCATCGTGCTCACGGCGACCGGGAAGGCGTTTCTCGTCGAAGCAAAGGCGGTGCTGGCGCGCGCGGCCGCAGCCGAGACCGTGCTGAACGATCTCGCCGGCCTGAAGCGGGGGCAGCTGGCGCTGGCCGCGAGCCAGACCATCGCCGGCTATTGGCTGCCGGCCTTCATTCACCGTTTCAAGACGGCGCATCCCGCCATCAAGCTGCAACTGTCGATCGGCAATACGGAGCAGGTGGCGGACCGGGTGCGCGAAGGCTCCGCCGATCTCGGCTTCGTCGAGGGCGACGTCGACGATCCCGCGCTCGCGGCCCAGCCGGTCGCCGAGGACGAAATGGTGCTGGTCGGGCCGATCGATCATCCCCTGTGCCGCGGCGCGTCTGTCACAACCAGAGACCTGAAGACGGCACGCTGGGTGCTGCGCGAGCAGGGCTCCGGCACGCGCGCCGTGCTCGAATCAGCGCTCGGCGGGTTCGGGATCGCGCCAGCCGAGCTCGACGTGGCGTTCGATCTGCCGTCCAACGAAGCCGTGCGCGGCGCCGTCGAGGCCGGCGCCGGCGTCACGGTGCTGTCGCGCCTCGTCGTGATGCGCGCGGTCAAGGCGGGCCTGCTTGCTGTCGCCAATATCGAACTGCCCAAGCGCCGCTTCTACAGCCTGCGCCACAAGGAGCACCATCAGACCCAGGCTGCGCGGGAGTTCCTGCGAATCGCAGGGGAGACCGCGGCTGTCGACACTCATCGGTGACGGCTGAACCGCGAAAATCACAGAGAGAATCGAATCTGGATCAACGAATTCCGTCATCGCGAGCGCAGCGAAGCGATCCAGAACTGCGACCACCTGCGTGACCCTGGATTGCTTCGCTGCGCTCGCAATGACGAAGGAAGGACTAGGGCTTACGTAACGATGCCAACGCTTCCCGCGCCGCCCGCTCGCCCGAGTCTCGCGCGCCATGGGCGGTGGAGAAGAAGTCCGATGGCGTCGCTTCCCCAGCGAAGAACAGGCGGTCATCGACCGGCGCGGCGAACACCGCGCGCTTGTCGGCATGGCCCGGCAGCGCATGCGAATAGGCGCCGCGCGCGAACGGGTCGGCACCCCAGCGCGACTCGGCGAGCGGCTTGAGACTTTTGCGGATGTCGCCGCCGAGCAGCGCGACGACGTCATCGATCGCCTGGGCCGCGAGCGCGCCCTCGCCGGCCGCTTCGATGTCGCGGGCGAAGCTGCCGCCGTAGAAGCCTTCGATGCAAGGCTGGCCGAACGGGCGCAGCTGGAAGCTGCCGACCCGCGCGGTGCTGCTGCGGCCGCGCATCCCGGAATCTTTTGGCAGGTGCTCCCAGCCGTCGAGCGCCAGCGTCACCTTGTTGTCGAGGCCGAGCGGCAGACCGGCGGCGGCTTCGACCTTGGCCGGCAATCCGGGCGTAAAGCGGATCGCCTCGTCCGCGATGAGATTGGTCGGCACGGTGACGATCACCTTGTCGGCGGTCAGCGTGCCCTGTGATGTCGTCAGACGGATAGGCTTGTCGCTGTGATCGATCCGCGTGACGTCGCAGTTCAGCGCGATTGGCAGGCCGGCACCGTAGGCGGCAACCAGCGCGCCATAGCCGCGGCGGATCCGCCAGTTCAGCTCGGTGTCCTCATAGGCCTCGAAGTCGAGCAGCGACATCTGCTCGAGCTCGCAGCCGTTGAGATAGGTGCAGATCGCATCGATCATGCCGTTCCAGCGATTGCCGGGCTCGAGGCAGATGCTCGCAGGCGCATCGCGGCCGCTCTTGGCAGCATCTGCCGTGCGGGTGAAGAACGACTCCAGCGCGCAAAGGAAATCCTCGCGCTCAGGCTGCGGGAATGCCGCGTCATAGGCCTGGTCGCGCCACGGCGGACGTGACTTGTCGATGGCGAAAGCGAGCTTCTCGGCGATGGCGACGAACGAATTGCGATCGGCCGAATGCAGCCAGCCGCAGCCGAGATCGAAGGTCACCTCGGGCGAGGCCATGATGGTGTGGGCTCGCCCGCCGATGCGGTCGCGCGCCTCCAGCACGATGAAGGAGACGCCCGCGTTCTTCAGTGCGTGCGCGGCGCCGAGGCCGGCCGCGCCGGCCCCGATGATGGCGATGTCGGTGGAGAGTGGAAAGGACATTGGCTCATCCAACTCCGTCGTCATGCCCGGGCTTGACCCGCCTGCGCGGCCGAAGCCGCTTCGGCGCGGCGAAGGCCCGGGCATCCACGCCGTCGCTTCCACGGCGCCAGACCGTGGATGGCCGGGTCAAGCCCGGCCATGACGAAGGAAAGAGCAAAGGCTGGCCTTACGCCACCGCTTCCTTCTGCTTCTCCGCGCGCTTGCGCTCGTTCGGGTCGAGGTGCTTCTTGCGCAGGCGGATCGACTTCGGCGTGATCTCCACCAACTCGTCGTCCTCGATATAGGCCAGCGCCTTTTCCAGCGTCATCCGGATCGGCGGAGTCAGACGGACGGCCTCATCCTTCGAGGTGGTGCGGATGTTGGTGAGCTGCTTGCCCTTGAGGACGTTGATCTCGAGATCGTTGTCACGGGTGTGCTCGCCGACGATCATGCCCTTGTAGACCTTCCAGCCCGGCTCGATCATCATCGGGCCGCGGTCCTCCAGCTTGAACATCGCGTAGGCCACGGCCTCGCCCTGGTCGTTCGAGATCAGGACGCCGTTGCGGCGGCCCTGGATCGCGCCCTTGTACGGCAGGTAGTTGTGGAACAGGCGGTTCATGATCGCCGTGCCCTTGGTGTCGGTCATCAGCTCGCCCTGATAGCCGATCAGGCCGCGGGTCGGCGCGTAGAACACCAGCCGCAGACGGTTGCCGCCGGACGGCCGCATCTCGATCAGCTCGGCCTTGCGCTCGCTCATCTTCTGCACGACGACGCCGGAATGCTCCTCGTCGACGTCGATCACGACTTCCTCGATGGGCTCCAGGGTCTGGCCGGTGGCCGGGTCCTTCTCGAACACGACGCGCGGACGGGACACGGAGAGCTCGAAGCCTTCGCGGCGCATGGTCTCGATCAGGATCGCGAGTTGCAATTCGCCGCGGCCGGACACTTCCATCGCGTCCTTGTCCTGCGATTCCACCACACGCAGCGCGACATTGCCCTCGGCCTCGCGCAGCAGGCGGTCGCGGATCAAGCGGCTGGTGACCTTGTCGCCTTCGGTGCCGGCGAGCGGCGAATTGTTGACGATGAACGACATCGACACGGTCGGCGGATCGATCGGCTGCGCCTGCAGCGGGCTCTCGACGACCGGATCGCAGAACGTATCGGCCACGGTGCCCTTGGTGAGGCCCGCGATGGCGACGATGTCGCCGGCTTCGGCGAAGTCCACGGGCTGGCGCTCGAGACCCCTGAACGCCAGGATCTTGGTGATGCGGCCGGTCTCGATCAGCTTGCCTTCACGCGACAGCACCTTGACCGCCTGGTTCGGCTTCACCGTGCCGGACGCGATGCGCCCGGTGATGATGCGGCCGAGATAGGGGTTGGCCTCGAGAATGGTGCCGAGCAGCCGGAACGGGCCCTCTTCGACCACCGGCGGCGCCACATGCTTGATGACGAGATCGAACAGCGGCTGCATGCCGTCTTCGTGCGAGGCATCGGGCGAGGTGCCCATCCAGCCGTTCTTGCCCGACCCGTAGAGGATCGGAAAATCGAGCTGCTCATCGGTGGCATCGAGGGCGGCGAACAGGTCGAACACCTCGTTGACGACTTCGGTGATGCGCGCGTCGGGCCGGTCGACCTTGTTGATGGCGACGATCGGCTTCAGGCCGAGCTTGAGCGCCTTGCCGACCACGAACTTGGTCTGCGGCATCGGGCCTTCGGCGGCATCGACCAGCACGATCACGCCGTCGACCATCGACAGGATGCGCTCGACCTCGCCGCCGAAATCGGCGTGGCCGGGGGTGTCGACGATGTTGATCTGGGTATCCTTCCACTGCACCGAGGTGCACTTGGCCAGAATGGTGATGCCGCGCTCGCGTTCCAGATCGTTCGAATCCATCGCGCGCTCAACCTGACGCTGGTTTTCGCGATAGGTACCGGATTGCTGCAGCAGCTTGTCGACCAGGGTCGTCTTGCCGTGGTCAACGTGGGCGATGATAGCGATGTTACGGAGGTTCATGGTCGGTGTCTTCTAAGCTTTCTCAAGAGCCCGTGCTCTGTCCCCGGCGGGGCGCGCGCTTTATGATAGTCGAATCAAGCTGTTAGCTTTGCGACGCGCGCTCGCGAAACTCGTTCGGCGGCAGGGGCCGGCAGCCCCAAATAGGAAGCCCGGCCAATCGACCGGGCAGACCTCGCGCGTTGCGGCGCAATATAGGCAGAAAATGCCAAAAAACAATGACTGCTTTCAGGAGCGAGGAGCAGTTTCCGGGCGGCTGGCTAATGCCTCCGCCGCCACGCGCCTCCGGCCGCGCGGGAGAAAACGCTGACGGCCGACGCGGCCGCTGCGCCCATGCGCGGAAAGTCAATGGCGCCTGCGGGCTCAGCCCGCCTCGGCCTGCTCGGTCGGATAGACACCGCGCAGGACCTCCTCGAAATGGGTCTTCACGGCCTCGTTGCACAGGCAGGAACGGCGCTTCAGCGCGTCGAAGTCCCGCACCATGAAGGCGCCGCGGCGGGTTTCGAGAATGCCCTCGGCCCTGAAGGTCTGGACAACCCGGCTGACGTAGCTGCGGCCGACGCCCAGCAGGGTGGCCAGCTGCTCATGCGTCAGCGGCACGATCGGCTCGCCATCGGTGCGGTCCATCGCGGCCACGATCCACTTCGCCGTGCGCTGCTCGATCGAATGGATCGCGTTGCAGGCGGTCGACTGGAACATCTGCGCCAGCATGCAATCGGCGTAGCGCGCGAACACGTTGCGCAGCGTCTTGGATTGCAGCTTGGCGGCCGCCAGGCGGGACAACGGCAGCCGGGCGAACGGGCCGCCGAACTTGACGACGATCCGCGTATAGGCGGGCAGGAAGCCCTCGCTGACGATCCCGCCGACGGCGCCCTCGCGGCCGACCAGGATGGTCTCGACGTCGCGACCGTCCTCATTGGGAACGAGATAGGACGTCAGCGCCGGCCCGCAGGGAAAATGCACGATCTGCACGTCGTCGCCCGGACTGTAGAGCAGCTCGTTCGGCGTTGCCGTGTCCTCGACCAGATTCGGCGAGATCAGCGCGTAGTCGGCCGGACTGAGCCGCCGCAGCAGGTTGTTGTAGGGCCGTTCCCGGCTCAGCGTGGTCACACCCTGGCTCAGCATCGTCATCCCCCGTGCGCAACGCATGTGCGTGATCCGTGCTCCTTGTGTTCACAAGTGCACCGACAGAGGAACTCTGATATGCTGCCTTGGTTCCAGGAACCCGCCAGCGCGCTCGAGAGGAGGCGCCGGCCGCGGGGTCCGTCCCTCCTCCTGGAACCCGCAGATCCCATGACCAGCTCGCAATCAGGCGTGCCCGAGTTCTATCAGCATGTGCTGGTCGTCGAAGACGACCCCATCATTGCGCTCGGATTGGAAGACACGATCACCGACCTCGGCGTTCCCGACATCAGGATCGCAGCCGACGTCGCCACCGCGCTCGCCATGATCGCCGAGCGTGTCCCGCAATTCGCACTCCTCGATGTCGGCCTGGTCCGCGAGAAGAGCTTTGCGATTGCCGAGCGGCTGGCGGCGCTCGGCATTCCCTTCGCATTCTCGACCGGTTATGGCGCCGACCGCGTGCCGGCCGCATTCGCCGACCGGCCGCGGCTGCCGAAGCCGTGCCCGACCGAGGCGCTGGAGGCCGTGCTGCGGCGACGCGATTAGTTGCCGTCGCAGCACGCGATCGTGTTGCCGCCGAGCAACAAGACCTCAGCCGAGCTTCGGATCGAGCGTGGTCGACCACAGCGCGACGTCGGCGCGATCCCGCAGGGTCACGGTCATCTGGCCCGTTGCGCCTTCGATCTTGACGTGGCCGAAGAACTGCATCCCGGCCGATGGCGGCAGGTTCTGCTTGTCGAGGCCGGGCGCCTTGATGAAGCGCACCTCGGGGCCGAAGGTGTTGTCGAGCTCGTTCGGACCGAACGTGCCGGCATGCAACGGACCGGAGACGAACTCCCAGAACGGCTCGAAGTCCTGGAACTGCGCCTTGTTCGGATCGTAATAATGCGCGGCCGCGTAGTGCACGTCCGCCGTCAGCCACACCGTGTTCTGGATCGGCGCCGTCTTGATGAAGCGCAGGATCTCGGCAATCTCGAGCTCGCGGCCGCGCGCCGGGCCGTCACCCTGGGCGATGGCTTCCGAGCCCTTCTTGTTGGCCGCGTCGTCATAGACGATGATGCTGAGCGGCATGTCGGAGGCGATCACCTTCCAGGTCGCGCGCGAATTGAGCAGCGCCTGCTTCAGCCAGCGCATCTGCTCCGGCCCGATGAAGTAGGACGCCGGGCCATATTTGTCCTCGAGATTGGGACCGTTGGCGCCGCGGTAGCTGCGCTCGTCGAGCACGAACACGTCGAGATGCGGACCGTAGTTGATGGTGCGATAGACGCGGCCCGGCTCGATGATGCTCTCGCGCATCGGATACATCTCGTGGAAGGCGCGCGCCGCGCGGGCCGCGAGCAGCTGGATGTTGCGCTCCTTGTAGCTCGCCGGCAGCTCCTTGGAAGCCGACCAGTTGTTGGTGACCTCATGATCGTCCCACTGCACGAAGATCGGCACCTCGGCATTGAAGGCGCGAACGTTCTCGTCGAGGAAATTGTATTTGTGGGCGGCTCGGAATTCGTCGAGCGTCTCGGCGACCTTGGCCTTCTCTTCCACGGTGAGGTTCTTCCACACCTTGTTGTCCGGCAGCTTTACCTCGGACTTGATCGGGCCGTCGGCATAGATGGTGTCGCCGGAATGCAGGAAGAAATCCGGGCGGTGCTTCTTCATCGTCGCAAAGGTGAACATGCCGCCATCATCGGGATTGATGCCCCAGCCCTGCCCCGCCACATCCCCGCCCCAGACGAACGAGACGTCGCGCTTGTTGCCGGGCGCGGTGCGGAAGCGGCCGGCCACGGCCTCGCTTTCGACCGCGGTATGCGACAGGTCGCGGAACTTGACGCGGTAGAAGATGTCCTGGCCGCTCGGCAGGCCTTCGATCAGCATCTTGGCCGTGAAGTCGCTCTCCGGAAGCGCGGCGATCGGTGGCAGCGCCCGCGCGTCCTTGAACGATTCGGTGGTCGCCACCTCGACCAGCATCTGCGACGGCCGATCGGCACGCGCCCAGACCACGCCGCCATCCATGCCGACGTCGCCGGACTGCACGCCATGCGTGATCTGCGGCCGGTCGGCGGCGCGGCTCAGATAGGGCATCGCCAGCGTCGTGACGCCGGCTGCGGCGGCCGTCGACAGGAAGCGGCGGCGGGACAGGGCTGTGTGCGGTCGAGGAATGCGAAGCGTCATGCGGATCTCCTGGTCGGATCGCGCGCGGGAGCAGGCGCGAGTCACGGCCCGGCAGACCTAGGAAAGATTGATGACGCTGGAATTACAATCGCGCCCCGGCCGCCGCGTGACACGGCCGCAGCGCAAGCGTGGTCCGACCTCAGGTGCCGGCGGCACGCAACTGCGCGCCGGTTCGCTGCAGATTGGCGGGCATGCTCATCAGGATGAGCTTGCGATCGGCCACCGCGTTGTGGAACTGCTCGAGCGCGATGTTGAACGCGGTCAACGCAGCGTGCTCGATCGCACCGTCCTCGAAGAAGGTCAGCGTGTTGCGCAGGATCTCGTCGGCCTCGCTCTGCAATTGGTCGAGCTCCTCGGTCGAATCGCTCCTGCGCGCGATGGTGATCATCTCCAGCAGACGATCGCGCAGCGAGGTGTTGATGGTGCGTTCGTCGCGCTTGAGATAGCCGGCGAACCACGCACCGGCCGAACCCATCGCCGAAAGCGCCATCAGGCTCCACCAGATGTAGTCGCTGTAGCGGTCGAGGAAGGTCTTCTCCTCGCCGTCGACGAACGCCGCCGCGCCGGGATGAGCGGGGATCGCCGCGTCCTTGTCGGTGTCCGGCGTCTCGATCTTGGCGGCAAGCGGAAATTCCGACAGCAATTGCTGGCGCACCGAGAACAGCTGATGCGTGAACGTCGAGACCGTCGAGTCGGTGAGGCCCTTGCGTGCCACGATGTGGTGATTGAAGCTGATCGTCTTCACTTCATCTTCGGGGCGATCGGGCGCCCCGCCGAACGCGCCGGCCGGAATCTCGGTGGCCTCGTATTCGGGATGGTTCTGTGCGATGGCTGCGGCGGAATCGATGGCCAGGAACGTCGGAGGCCCGCTTTCCTTGGTGGCGGCGGCGATCGCATCCGCCGTGATCTTGCTGTTGATGGGACCGGCCGCCAGATAGACATCGGCCCTCTGGCTTCGGACCGCTTCGGCGGCCTCGGTGATCGGGAATTGGACGATCTCGACCTTGCTGGGGTCGACGCCATATTGGCGCAGGATGACCTTCAGCAGGTTCGCGTTCGCCGGCGTCCGGCCGATGATGCCGACTTTGTGGCCCGCGAGCTGCGAGATCTTCGTGATCTTGGCGCCACCTTTGCGGCTCTTGCCCTTGCCGGACGAGGGCACCCAGAGGATGACGACGTTCTTGCGCAGCGTCGCCACCGCCTGTGCGTTCTTTGGGACCTCGAGGTCACCCCGCACGATCGCAAGATCCACCTTGGCGGCGGCCAGCGCCTGCGCGCTCTCGGCGGCGCCCTCGGTCGGAACCGGCCGCAGCCTGACGGAGGCGTGCGACTGGGAAAAGGCCTGGGTCAGGGCCTGGACGACCTTCAGGTCGTCGCTGTTGGGCGGACCGACCGCGATCTTGAGCACCACGGGACGCATCGCAAAATAGTAGGCACCCGTCAAAGCGCCGACGACCGCAAGGATCCCGGCGATGACGATGAACACGGCAGGGCGCATCCGTGAGCGCTGCGCTGGCGTGGTCTGAGCATCTACCAGATTCTGTCCTCCGGTGGTCCTGGGCCCGGGCGATGCCACAGGCGGCTTCGTCTGGCCACGTCGTCCTTCGATAGAGCTGAACTGTAGCAAATTTCTTGTCCGCCCGGGGTGACATCTGCGTCATGGTTACCATCGCACCAGCCACCGGGGGATCGGGACAGGTCCGAGCCCCTCCGGCAACGGCCTGTGACAAGGCTCTGATCGGGCGGACCCCAGCGCGATCCGGCTGGAGGTAGACCCCGCAATCGCCCGGATGTTGCCACGTGTCCGGTCGATTGCACCACGAGAGGAGATCGAGATGCCGCAACGATTGTCGGCGGAGGCACGCGCCACTGCCTTGCGGGAGCTTCCCGGCTGGTCCGAGGCGGTGGGCCGTGAGGCCATCGCCCGCACGTTCACATTCACAGACTTCAACGAAGCCTTCGGCTTCATGACCCGCGTCGCCCTGGTCGCCGAAAAGGCTGACCATCATCCCGAGTGGCGCAACGTCTACCGCACCGTCGAGGTGGTCCTCACGACCCATGACGCCGGCGGCGTGACCCTGCGCGACATCGAGCTCGCCAAGGCGATGAACGCGATCGCCGCGACGATGCGCGGCTGAGGCCTTGGCGACGACGGCACGCGCCTTGCGGCCGGCGTCGCCATCACCACATCCGAGGGCGAGGACCGCGCCCCCGGCGCCGTCTGGAACCGGAGATCGGACATCATGTCGGATGCGACCGACTACAGCGTTGGCTTCGAGCCCGCGGAGCGGCTGGCCCGGGATCGCGAGACCCTTCGCCGTCGTTTCTGGATCAAGTTCAAGAAGGTTGTCGCGCGGTTGCCATTCGCCGAGGAGCTGCTTGCGGCGTATTACTGCGCCTTCGACAAGGAGACACCCCGGCACGTACAGGTCGCCCTGCTCGGCGCCATCGCCTACTTCGTCGTGCCGTTCGACTTCATGCCTGACGTGCTGCCCATCCTCGGCTTCACCGACGACGCGGCGGTGCTCGCCACCGCCATCCGCATGGTCGCCTCGAACATCACGCCCGACCATCATGCCGCCGCCCGCGCCGTACTCGCGCGGCTGGCGGCAGACAAGAACGCTGACGTCGCGAAGGACGGCGAGACGATCGGCTGACGACGGCTCCGGCCGGGCAAGCCGGGCGCCCGCAGTCAGCGCCTCGGAAGGGCGCAAAAGCAAAAAGCCCCGCATCCGCGGGGCTTTTCTCTTGATGGGACGTCGTCGAACGCTCCGAGCTCAGCGCTGGCCGCGCGCCTGGGCGCGGGCGCTGCCGGTCTTCTCGGCCTCCCAGGCCTGGTACTGCTTGAACAGCGCCTCGCGGTCGGCCTGGCTGGGCATCGCCCTGCCGGCGCTGCTCTGCTTCAGGAAGTCGTCGAAGCGGTCGCGTTGCGCGCCTTCCATGGCATGGCTCTCCAGCCATTTGCTGGCGGACGGCAGCCGCTGCCAGCCGGCGAGCGGGGCCGACAGCGAAACCTCCTTCCACTTCGGATGGAACGGCGGATTCTGGAATGCCGGGAATTTGGTGAAGAAGGCGTCGACGAAGGTTGCGAGCTTGCGATAGCGGTCGGTGTTCGGCGCCCAATTGTAGGCGGCGAGCACGGCCGGCACCGCGATCGTGTCGACCTTCTCGCCCTCGGCGATCAGGTTCGGGTAGTCCTTCGCCGTCAGGGTCGCGGGCAGATAGTCGGTCTGCAGCGGTCGATCGTAATCGACGTTGACGAGATGGAAGCGGCCGTCGTTCACGAAGGTCGAGACCGACTTGTAGGGCTTGCCGCCGACCACGATGACGGCATCGAGCTCGCCGCGCTTCAGCTTCTCCATCGCGATGCGCTGCTCGATGTAGGCGAAGTTGGCGCGCAGGCCAAGCCGCTCGAACACCGTCAGCGCCGTGACGAAGGTGCCGCCATTCGGCAGGTCGACGCTGACGCGGCGGCCCTCGAGGTCACGCAGGTTGCGCACCGCGCGCGGCGCGATCACCTGCATCTCTTCATTGTAGAGCTTGGTGACGTAGGTGAACTGCCGCTTGATGTCCTTGGCGAAACCCTTGCGCTCGAGATAGTCGAGCGTATCGGCGCGGACGATGCCGAGATCGACGCCCTGCAGGAACAGGATGTCGGCCACGCTCTGCACCGAGCCGCGGCCGACGATCGGCAGGACGCGCAGATTGTTGCCGTCGTCGAGCAGCGAGGCCAGGTCGGCGCCGAACTGCACATAGGTGCCGCCGATCGTGCCGGTGATGAGCGTCACCGTGTTGGCGTTCAGCGCCTGCTTGGTCTGCACCGAGCCGAACTGGAAGATCGCCTTGAGGCTGTCGCTCACCTTGGCCGGGTCGAACTCGCCTTCCTCGGCGTGGGCAGCAAAACCGCACGCTATCATCATTGCGGCTAGGGCCGCTCCAACAAGACGTCGCATCTGTCCCCCTTGATGTAAGGCTGGCACATGGTTGCGAGCCGGACGCGGGCAGCGCCAAGTCTCGGCTGGCGTCGCCCCTGAACGGACCCGAAAATCATGCGTGAAACAAAAAAATGAAACGGGGCGGCATCGCTGCCGTCACGAGCGTTCAGTTCTGCAGCTGATCGAGCCTGCGCTGCGCCTCTGACGAGCCGAGTTGGGCGGCGCGGCGGTACCAGTTGCGAGCCGCAGCCGGATCGGCATTGATATTGCGGATGTCCTTCGTTCCCAGCACGTGGGGATCGTAGGTCTGCGCCAGCATCAGCGCCGCGGCCGGTTCTTGCGCCTCGGCGGCGCGCTCCAGCAGCAGTCGCGCCGGCGGGATGTCACCCGCGGCCAGCAGACTCTTGGCGCGTTTCATGATGCCAGCGAGTTCGTCGGGATCGAGCCGGCGGACCTGCGCGGGCGGCGGAGCGGCGGTCACGGCGCCGAGGCCGGGTGCGACGATTGCCGATCCCGCGCCAGGCGAATTGATCGAGGACGGCTCCATCGCGCTCGGGGCCGGCGCGGCCGGTGCCGTGGCGAAGCTCGGCGGCGCTGCAACCGGCGCAGGCTGCGTCACGCTGCGATTCTGCAGCGCTGTCTGGTAGGCGTTGGCGATGTCGTCACGCGTCGGGGCGACGGCTGCCGTCTGCACCGGCGCCGCAGCGGCAGCCGGCGGCTCGGGCGGCAGTCGCGCCGGCTCGTTCAGCTGCATGTCGCGCGCGGTGAGCTGCGTGTTGGTGGCCTGCGGCGGGGCCGTCGGATCCGGCGTGGCGCCGATGATGGAAGCCTTGGCACTGGCGATCAGGTCGCGCGTCGCATCCGAGGTGACAAGCGCGAAGAGCACCGCGACGCCGGCCGCAGCCACCACGGCGAGAAGGATCCGGGACGAGATCGAGACGCGGCGGGTCCGCGCCGGCCACTGGTCCTCGAAATGCGTGCTGTCGATCTGATTGCCGCTCTCATACTCAGAGAGGAACATCGGCATCGATTCGTCGTTTGGATAGTTGTCCTGGGTCGACCGGCCGAAACGATAGTTCGGTGGGCGCTCCTGAGGGAGTTCGTCGGGGAAAGGCCTGAAGTCAGGCTCCGAAGGAGTTCTGTTGTTGAAACGTCCGCGCGTCGTCCGCTCAGCCATGGCCTTCATCCCCATCTCAACTTCACGCAACATACTTTTGGTCCCAAGCCCGTCAGAAGCTCGAGACACGTCACGATTGCCAGAGGCACCCCACTGCCGACAACTAATTGACTAATTGAATCCGACTAAAAGTGGACGAGAGCCGGCATGATTCTGGAAATATTTTGATCTGATTGTGGCGACGCACGTGCGACATCGCACGGCACCAAATCCAGAAACGTCGAGATAACAACGGCAAAGCCCTACAATTAACCATGCCATAATGTGGCGCGGTTGCGTTAACCAAGAAACGCTCGTTTTCGGATTTTCTGCTTCCGGTTGCGAATCCGTGACGCCGGCGCGGCAGCCCGCCGAACAAATTTGCGACCGCCGCGCATCGCGCGGATGTCACAGCGACCTCGGGCCGGCTCGGCTCGAGCCTTGCGCCCGCAGAACAGACAGGGCTCTGCCCGGTTTGGTTGCGCGGATCAGGGCGAGGCTACCCCGGGGGAATACAGCAACCCCGGGGGCCTTCATTGCGCGACGTCCTCAGGGGTGCAGGATCACCTTGCCCATCGCCTGGCGGCCGGCCAGCACCTTCAAGGCATCGGCGGTCTGCGCCAGCGGGAAGGTGCGGTCGACATGCGACGACAGCTTGCCCTCCGCGGTCCACTGCACGAGCTTTTCGAGGTTCGCGCGGTTCTTGGCGGGGTTGAGTCGGGTCCAGGCGCCCCAGAACACGCCGCGGATATCACAGCCCTTCAGCAGCGCGAGGTTCAGCGGCATCTTCGGGATGTCGCCGGCGGCGAAGCCGATCACCAGGAACCGGCCTTCCCAAGCGATCGAGCGCAGCGCGGCCTCGGCGTAGGTGCCACCGACGGGATCGAAGATGATGTCGGCGCCCTTGCCGTCGGTGAGCCGCCGCAGCCCCTCCTTGAGATCCTCCTTGGCGTAGTTCAACGTCAGCGTCGCGCCGTGCTGCCTGGCGAATTCGAGCTTCTCGTCCGAAGAGGCACAGGCGATGACCTTCAGCCCCATCAGCTTGCCCAGCTCGCAAGCGGCAAGGCCGGTGCCGCCGGCGGCACCAAGCACCGCCAGCGTCTCGCCCGGCTTCGGACTGGCACGATCCTCCAGCGCATGCAGCGCGGTGCCGTAGATGATGATGATGCCCGCGGCGCGATCGAAATCGAGATTGTCCGGAATCTTGACGATCGACGCGGCCGGCAGCGCGATCTTTTCGCGCGCGCCGTTGTGGCCGCAGGAGGCGACGACACGGTCGCCGACCTTCAGGTCGGTGACGCCATCGCCAACGCTCTCGATGACACCTGCGACCTCTGCGCCCGGCGAGAACGGGAACGGCGGCTTGATCTGGTACTTACCCTGGATCATCAGGATGTCGAAGAAGTTCAGCGCCGCCGCCTTGATCGCAATCACGGCCTCGCCGGGACCGGCCACCGGATCTGGCACCTCGGTGAGGACGAGATCGTCGGGCTGACAGAATTGCGAGCAGAGAATGGCTTTCATGGGCGCTCCTTGGTCGTTGCCGCCGGATCGAGGTCCGGCTTTGGGAACGTCATGCCGGATTTGCCGCCGCGCCACAATCATCATCGGGCCGCGGCATGGGCGCGACGCCGGCCCGAGGACGCGAAGCGCCGGACAATCCGGCTCTGCGGCCTTTGCAAGCGGTGCATTTAGCCGCTATCCATCGCGACCACGGTCAGCGATTCCGGGCCATTTTCCAGTCACAATATTGGTGGAACGAAGTCGCGGGGGAACTCAACGTATCATGTTGTTCGGGCGATTGTTGACAACGCTGGTCGGCGGCGTGCTGCTGTTCGGAGCTCCGAGCCTCGTCGTGGCACAGAGCGCCGCGCCAAAGGCCGCAGCTCCGCATCCGAAGGCCGCACCGAAATCGGAATCGAAGCCGGCCGTTCCCAGCATCGGCGGCGCGGAACCGACGCTGATCGGACAGTTCGGCGGCTGGGGCGCCTACACCGCGATGCCCGGCGGCAAGAAGGTCTGCTTCGCGCTGGCCAAGCCGACAACCTCCAAGACCAATCCGCCCAACCGTCCGCGCGATCCCGCCTATGCCTTCGTGTCGACCCGGCCCTCCGAGAAGGTCTTCAACGAGGTTTCGATCATGATCGGCTATGCGCTGAAGCCCGGATCCGACGCCGCGGTGGAGGTCGGCGGTGCCTCCTATGCCATGTATACCCAGGGTGACGGGCTCTGGATCAAGAACGCCGCCGAGGAAGAGCGGATGGTCGAGGCCATGCGCAAGGCGCCCGAGGCGGTGGTCAAGGGCGTTTCGGCCAAGGGCACGGAGACCACCGACGTGTTCTCGCTGAAGGGGCTCGCCCAGGCGCTCGACCGCATCGCGCAGGATTGCCGCCGGTAGACGGCGGCCGCCGGTACCGCTCGTCAGGCGGGTCGCATTTGCCGGCCGGATCGTTATATAAACCCGCTGAACGCCTTCGGCCGCCGCGGCCGGGCAGCACTTTGGGCTCCTCGACATGGCAACGACTGCCGGGCTGCGCGACTCATCTGCGCCCCTCGAAAAGACTCCGCTCGAAACCTACGTCCCGCCGGCGAAGCCCTCGCTGATCGGCCTGTCGCGCGCGGAGCTGGCCGCGAGACTGGGCGAGGTCGGAGTACCCGAGCGCCAGCAGAAGATGCGGGTGCAGCAGTTGTGGCACTGGATCTATTTCCGCGGCGCCAGCTCGTTCGACGAGATGACGTCGGTGTCGAAGGACACACGCACCGCGCTGGCCGAGCATTTCACCGTCGACCGTCCCGAGGTCGTGGCCGAGCAGATCTCCAACGACGGCACCCGCAAATGGCTGCTGCGGCTGCCGAGCGGCGACAATCTGCAGAAGGCCCACGAGGTCGAGTGCGTCTACATCCCCGAGACCGATCGCGGCACCTTGTGCGTCTCGTCGCAGGTCGGCTGCACGCTGAACTGTTCGTTCTGCCACACCGGCACGCAGCGGCTGGTGCGCAACCTCACCGCGGGCGAGATCGTGGGCCAGGTCATGGTGGCGCGCGACCGGTTGAACGACTGGGCCGACCGCGAGACCCCGCTCGGCAACCGGCTCATCACCAACATCGTCATGATGGGGATGGGCGAGCCACTGTACAATTTCGACGCGGTGCGCGACGCGCTGCTGATCGTCTCGGACAACGAGGGCATCGGCATCTCCCGCCGCCGGATCACGCTGTCGACCTCGGGCGTGGTGCCGAACATCAAGCGCGCCGGCGAGGAGATCGGCGTGATGCTGGCGATCTCGCTGCACGCCGTGCGCGACGAGCTGCGCAACGAGCTGGTGCCGCTCAATCGCAAATATCCGATTGCCGAGCTGCTGCAGGCCTGCCGCGACTATCCCGGCGCCTCCAACGCGCGCCGCATCACCTTCGAATATGTGATGCTCAAGGGCGTCAACGATTCGCTCGATGACGCCCGGCTGCTGGTCAAGCTGCTGAAGGGAATCCCGGCCAAGATCAACCTGATTCCGTTCAATCCCTGGCCCGGCTCGGCATATGAATGCTCGGATTGGGAGCAGATCGAGAAGTTCTCCGAATACGTCTTCAACGCCGGCTACTCCTCACCGGTGCGCACGCCGCGCGGCCGCGACATCCTCGCCGCCTGCGGCCAGTTGAAGTCGGAGACGGAGAAGCTGTCCGCACGGGAGCGTCAGGCGCTGCGTGCGATGGCAATGACGGATTGATTCTTCTAATCCTCGGCGACTTCAAGCAACTCGTCATGCCCGGGCTTGACCCGGCCATCCATCCGCCAGCATGACTCGATCTTGATCGAGTGATGGATGGCCGGGTCAAGCCCGGCCATGACGAGCGAAGAAAACGGAGCCTTGCTTGTCTAACGCGGGTCTAGAGCCATGGCGCTGATCGGCCGTCTCATCGTGATCGCGTTCGCCTTTTTCGCCGCGTGTTTCCTGGCCGGGCTGATCGTCGTGACCGCGATCCTGTTCCCGGAGTTCTCCGATCTCGGCAACGGCCCGATCGACCAGGGCGCGTTCGAGGTCATCATCGGCTTCGGCTTCATCTTCGTGTCGGGGTTCGCGCTGATCCCGGCGCTGCTGATCGCGCTGATCACCGAGGCGTTCTCGATCCGCAGCGTGCTCGCCTATGCGATCGGCGGCGGCGTGGTCGGCGCCGCCTGCTATCTTGGCCTGGTCCCGTTCGATCCCGAGACCTTCCGGTTCGAGGGCATCGTGCGCCGCCATCTCGAGATCCTGACCGGCGCCGGCATCGTCGGAGGGCTGGCCTATTGGCTGATCGCCGGTCGCAACGCCGGCCGCTGGCGCGAGCCGTCGCCGCCTCTCCCGCCGCCCCCTCCGCTTCCGTCGGGGTCGCCGCGGTGAGCGCGCGGCCTTTCCATCGCCACCCGCTTTCGCTAAACCGCGCGCCATGAACCGCACTGGACTCTTCATCGCATTGTCGCTCGCGCTCGTCATCGGCGTGCTGTTCGGCGTCTATCCCGAGCTCGACCTCAAGCTCGCCGCGCTGTTCTACGATTCCCACACGCGCAGCTTCCCCGTGAAGCTCGACGGCTATGCCGGGTTCGCGCGCGATGCCGCGATGTGGGTTGCCTGGGGCATCGCGCTGCCGTCCATCGTTGCGCTGGTGGTGAAGCTCATCCGTCCCGACCGGCCGCTGCTGGTGAAGGGCCGCACCATGGCGTTCCTGCTGCTGACCTTGTCGCTGTCGGCCGGCGTGCTCACCAACTTCACCTTCAAATCCTATTGGGGCCGGCCGCGCCCGGTCGTCGTGACCGAGTTCGGCGGCGACATGCAGTTCGTGCCGTGGTGGGATCCGCGCGGCGGCTGCGGCCGCAACTGCTCGTTCTTCTCCGGCGAGGGCGCGACCGCGTTCTGGACCCTGGCGCCGGCCGCGCTGACGCCGCCCGCCATCCGGCCCGTCGCCTACGGCGCCGCCGTCCTGTTCGGCATCGCCACCTCGGTGCTGCGGATGGCGTTCGGCGGACATTTCTTCACCGATATCGCCGCGGCCGGCCTCGTCACCTTCATCGTGATCTGGCTGCTGCACGGCTACATCTACCGCTGGCCGTCCACCCGGCTCACCGACGCCGGCATCGACGCCGCCCTGACCCGCTTCGCCTGGCCGGGCTTCCGGCTGATGCGCCGGCTGTTCGGCCGCCGCCAGCCCGGCACCAGCCCCGCGGCCTGAGCGCAGCCGGAAGCCGATTAATCGCGTGCCGATCGGGGCGAAATCTGCTATCCGCGCCCGAATTTCTGAACGATACGGCCATCAACACCGGTTGGACTCCCCATGACCACGATCCTGAAAAGCCTGCCCAAGGGCGAGAAAGTCGGCATCGCCTTTTCCGGCGGCCTCGACACCAGCGCCGCGCTGCTCTGGATGAAGCAGAAGGGCGCGCGCTGCTTTGCCTACACCGCCAATCTCGGCCAGCCGGACGAGTCCGACTATGACGAGATCCCGCGCAAGGCGCTGAGCTTCGGCGCCGAGAAGGCGCGCTTGGTCGATTGCCGCACCCAGCTGGTGCATGAGGGCATCGCCGCGATCCAGTCCGGTGCCTTCCACATCTCGACCGGCGGCATCACCTATTTCAACACCACCCCGCTCGGCCGCGCCGTGACGGGCACCATGCTGGTCGCCGCGATGAAGGAGGACGGCGTCAACATTTGGGGCGACGGCTCGACCTACAAGGGCAACGACATCGAGCGGTTCTATCGCTACGGCCTGCTGACCAATCCAAACCTCAAGATCTACAAGCCCTGGCTCGACCAGCAGTTCATCGACGAGCTCGGCGGCCGCGCCGAGATGTCGGCGTTCCTGACCGCCAACGGCTTCAATTACAAGATGAGCGCCGAGAAGGCGTACTCGACCGACAGCAACCTGCTCGGCGCCACCCACGAGGCCAAAGATCTCGAGAGCCTCGACAGCGGCATCCGCATCGTCAACCCGATCATGGGCGTGCCGTTCTGGCGCGAGGACTGTGTGGTCAAGCCGGAAACCGTCGTCGTCCGCTTTGAGGAGGGCCAGCCGGTCGCGCTGAACGGCCAGACTTTCGGCGACGCCGTGGCGCTGTTCCTGGAGGCGAACGCGATCGGCGGTCGCCATGGTCTCGGGATGAGCGACCAGATCGAGAACCGCATCATCGAGGCCAAGAGCCGCGGCATCTACGAGGCGCCGGGCATGGCGCTGCTGCACATCGCCTATGAGCGGCTCGTCACCGGCATCCACAACGAGGATACGATCGAACAGTACCGCATCAGCGGCATGCGCCTGGGACGCCTGCTCTACCAGGGCCGGTGGTTCGATTCGCAGGCTTTGATGCTGCGCGAGACGGCGCAGCGCTGGGTGGCGCGCGCCGTCACCGGCGAGGTGACGCTGGAGCTGCGCCGCGGCAACGACTACTCGATCCTCAACACCGAGAGCCCCAACCTGACCTACCAGCCGGAGCGGCTGAGCATGGAGAAGGTCGAGGACGCCGCCTTCACGCCGGCCGACCGCATCGGCCAGCTGACGATGCGCAATCTCGACATCACCGACACCCGCTCCAAGCTGAAGCTCTATTCGGACACCGGGCTGCTGTCGGGTTCGGACGGCGCGGAGATCTTCCAGCTCGGCCACGACAAGGGTTGAGCGACGTCTCAAACAAGATACGGCGCCGTCTCCACCGGCGTCGTCCCTGCGAACGCAGGAGCCATAACCACCGGCTGACGTGGTGAGAGCTGGCTGTAGCTCCAACCATCGCAAAACTGGATCCTGGGAGTATGGGTCCCCGCGTTCGCGGGAAGACATCGAGTTGGCCGCGACAGATTGCCTCCAACAAAAAATGGCCGGGATTGCTCCCGGCCATTTTCTTTACTGAGTCGCAGCGCCTCAGCGCGGCGGCGCGACGCCCGGAGGCGGCGGCGGCAGCGCGGCCTGGCCGCCATTCAGCAGCGGCGTGATGCGGCGGACCGTGACGCGCCGGTTGATGCGGCTCGGCCCCTGCGTCTGCTCCTTCAGGTACTGCTCGCCATAGCCCTGCGAGGTCAGGTTCTCGGCCGGCACGCCGAACTGCTGCGTCAGCAGCGTCGCCACCGACTCGGCGCGGCGATCCGACAGCGACAGATTGTCGGTCTCGTTGCCGACCGCGTCGGTGTGGCCCTCGATCAGGTAGACCTCGCGCGGATTGCGCTGGATGGCCTGGTTGAGGCCGTCGGCGATGACCTGCAGCTTCGCCGCCTGCTCCGGTCCGATCTCCCACGATCCGGTATCGAAAGTGATCGTGTTGAGATCGATCGACGGCATCAGCTGGCGCACCGACGGCGAGTAGCGGACCTCGTCGAGCGAGTAACGGCGCTGCACGCGCTCGACAGGCGGGGCCATCAGCGTGTCGTAGATGACATCCGGCGGCGCCTCCTCGGCGTCGACGATGTAGCGGTTGTAGGGGATGCGGATCTCCGGCGGCGGCAGGTCGACATAGAAGCCGCCGACCGCCTGAGGATCGCGGAAGGTGTTGTCGATGATGATGATCTCGCGGCCGCCGACGTCGCGACGGATGCGGCGCAGCAGCCGTCCATCGGGCGCCGTGATCGTGACGATCTGGCTGCCGTCGGGACGGATCACCACGGTGCGCGTCTCGCCCCGCTCCTGCTGCACGCGGATGTCACGGGCGCCGTAGCGGAAGCGCTCGAGCTCGTCGTGACGCACGAAGGCCTGTCCGCTCGGATCGCGGACGATGACGCGGCCCGGCTCGTAGATCACCGTGCGGCCCCCCTCCTGGACCTCGCGGCGCTGGCCGCGGAAGTCTTCCAGCCGCTGCGGCCCGGGCATCGGAGCGCCCGGTGCGATCGGCGTGAGCTGCTGGGGCGTCGGCGGGGGCGGCGCCGGAAGTGGCGCTGCGACCTGCGGCGGCGTCCGATTGGACATGGCCGGGGGACCGGCAGGCGGCACGGCGCCCGGCCCGGCCTGCGGCGCGCCGGCGGGTCCCGGTCCGGGTCCAGCAGCACCGGGACCTGCCGCCGGGGGCGCCGCCCCCGGGGCACCCGGGGCCGTTCCCGGACGTCCGCCGGGCGGGCTGCCAGCGACGGGCGGCGTGCCTTGCTGTGTTGGCGTCTGGGCGGCCGGAGGCGCGGGTGGCGCCGGCGGAGTTCCCGGAGCAGGCGCGACGGTGCCGGCGGGCGGGATCGGAGCCCCGCGCGGCGGGGGTCCGCCTTGCGGGGAACCGGGCGGCGGGCCGCCGGCGCCCGGACGGCCTCCTGGTCCACCGGACGGTGGAGTAGGCGCGGCCGAGGGTTGCGGCGACGGGCCCGCGGCGGGTGGCGGCGAATGGGGCGGTGTTGCGCCAGCCGGAGGCGGCGGGGTTCCTGGCCGCTGATTCGGCGCAGCACTCGGCGGCGGGGGCGGAGCAACCACGGGCGGCGCAGGCGGCGTTGGCCGCGATGGTGCCGCCGCGGGCGGCGGCGGAGCGGGCGGAGTTGCTGGACGCGGAGGCTCGCGCACCACGGGCGGCGGGGCCGGCGGATGCGCCGGAGGCGCTGCGACCGGGGGCGGCGGCGGTGTCGGACGCGGGGGAGCCGCCGGCGGCGGGGGCGCGGGGCGCGGTGGCTCCGCACGGGGTGGCGGCGGGGGAGGCGGCGGCGCGGGACGCGGTGCCGCAGCCGGGGGAGGCGGTGGGGGAGCAGGACGCGGCGGAGCCGCCGCGGGCGGCGGCGCAGGCGGTGCCTGATGGGGCGGTGCAGCGGCCGGCGGCGGGCCAGCCGGCCGCTGAGGCGGGCCTGGCGGTTGACCATGCGGCGGCTGCTTGGGCCGACCGTCCGGGCCGACCTCGCCGCCGGGGCCGCCTGGACCTTGCGCCATGATCATCGGCGCGCTCTGCGCGTGGGAGCCGGAGCTCATCAGTTGCATCGCCGACAGCGCAGTCGTCGCCAGCAGCAGGACGCGAAGTTTGCTCATGTGTCTTGTTTTCCCGGAACGATCTTTTTCAAGCACGGAGAGATCAACGAGTATGGGTTAGGCCGGATTGTGGCGCAGTTCAAATCCGCAGGCGGATTTATTTCGACGCGAAGCCACCACCGCAGGGCCGCCATTCAGGTTTCATTCAGCCTTGATTTTCAAGGGCTTGGCGTAACCGCAGAGATGCGGACCGGCTCGCGGCCAAGCCCTCGGCAGGCGATCATCATGACCGTCCAATCGCGGTCAATCCGTGGCCGGATTCGGTGTGGTGGGACCGAGCGGCCCTCGGCCGGGGATTTCGTCCGGCGTCGGCCCTGGCAGCTCGCGCGGCGGCGCCGGCGCATCAGGCTCGTACACCGGCGGCGGAATGTCGGGCTGCGGATTGCCGACCGGGTCTTCCTGCGGCGGTTCGACCGGATGGCCCGGCGTCGCCGGCGGAATCTCTGGCGGTTCGATCGGCATCACATCGCGACCTTGCGGTTGTCGCCGAGGTCGGGACGCGTGCCGGTCACCGCGGCCGCAGCCATCTTGACGTAGCTCACGACCGTGCCGGGCGAATCCCAGAACTCGGCGTCGTCAGGCGTGATCTTCAACAGGCGGATGTTCGGATCCTCGGCGCTGTCCCACCAGGCCTTGGCCGGCGCCGAGAAGAGCTCCCGGATCTTGCCGCGATCGTTGGAGACAGCTGCCGTGCCCGTCAGCGAGACGTATTTCTGGGCTCCGGCGTCCGCAAACGACAGATTGATCTGCGGCGACCGCGCGATCTCCTCGTCCTTGTGACGCCGCGCGTCGGTGAGGAAATAGATCATGTTCTCGTCGCGCGCGAGATAGGCGCTCATCGGCCGTGCTCGCAGCCTGTCACCGTCGCGGGTGACCAGCATCGCAAATCCGATCTTCTTCATCAGGTCCCAAACGCGATCCTGATCGCGCGCGTCGTCATTGCTCATGGCCGGCTCCCTTGATGTCAGGGCCGACAACGCAGCGTGGGGCGCCGCGTTCCGGACGTAGCAGGGAAAGCGGACGGATGCGCGGTTCAGCCGCGCAGCAGCAGCGTGTTGCTGCGGGTGCGGCCGCTCTCGCGGTAACCGCGGCCGAGCATGTCGGCGAGGCAGTCGTTCTGCCATTCGTCGCGCGACAGATGTTCGATGACCACCGCCCGCGGCCACAAGGCGGCAGGCGCGTCACGGAAGAAGCAGGTCAGCACGCGGTCCTCGAAACCTTCCACGTCGATCTTCAGCGCGTCGACCTTGGTCGCTCCGGCCTGTTCGAGGATGGTCTGCAGCCGCAACGATGGGACCTTGAATGCCTCCGCTCCGGCCTCGCCGATCACGATATGGCTGGCGCCGAGATTGTCACCGTCCGTCTCGATCATCACCTCGCCGTCGCTGTCGCCTGCGGCCGCTGCCACCAGCCTGACCTGGGACAGCGCGGACGCAGCACGGTTGAAGCTCAGCCGCGCATGCGTGACCGGATGCGGCTCCACCGCGATCACGAGGCCGTCGGGCCCGACGTGACGGGCCAGCGGCAAGGCGAACGTTCCGACATTGGCGCCGATATCCACCACCACGCCGCCCTGCGGAACGTGGCTGCGCAGGAAATCCAGCTCCTCGCGATTGTAGTCGGGATTGAACAGCGCGCCGCGCTCGGTCGCACTGAGCTGATGGTAGAAGCGGAAACTGGCGCCCTGATAGCCGACGTCAACGGGGCCCGCCCCGAGCACATTGACGACGCGCGTCAACATCGGCCGGAACGCGCCGCGCTTGAGCCCGGAGCCGTGCGCCAGCCGGATCACCAGCGCCTGGGCGGCGTTGGGAGCGAAGGCACCAAAGGGAGGCGGAGAAGGATCGTTGTCGGGCGTCAAGGTCGCGTCCTGGGCTGAAGGCGACGTGTGATAGCCGGTTTCGCTGCGATCTCCAATGCAGGCGGCGTGTCCGCATTGTGTCGTCACCGGGACAGCGCTGCGGCAGGGGCGCGAGGCGCTCAGGCCGCCTTGCGCTGGCGCAGGAAACGTCCGATGAGGCGACGCTTCCCCTTGCGCGGAATGAGGTCGATGTCGCTGACGAGCTTGGCGCCGCCCTTGCGCCGCTCGAGCACGATCTTGCGGCTGTGGAAGGCCTCCAGCTCCACCCGGTGCGCCACGCTCACGATGGTCGCCTTCGGCAGCTCGCTCGTCACCATCTCCATCATCTTGTCCTGGCTCTTCTCGTCGAGCGCGGACGTCGCCTCATCGAGCACGACGATGTCGGGACTGTGCAGCAGCAGGCGCGCGAAAGCGAGGCGCTGCTTCTCGCCGCCCGAGAGCGTCTGGTCCCACGGCGCCTCCTCCTCGATCTTGTCCTTGAGATGATCGAGCCCGACCTTGTGCAGGGCTTCGCCGACCTGCGCCACGCTCCAGTCCTCGGCGGCGCCGGGATAGGCGACGGCCCGGCGCAGGCTGCCCGAGGGCACGTAGGGGCGCTGCGGCAGCATGAACAGCCGCCGGTCGGGATGGAAGTTGATGCTGCCGCCGCCCCACGGCCACAGGCCGGCAATGGCGCGCACCAGCGTGCTCTTGCCGGTGCCGGATTCGCCGGCGACCAGGAGTCGCTCGCCGGGATCGACGACGACTTCGGTTTCGCCGACCACGGCGGTGCCGTCGTCGAGCGTCACCTGCAGATCATTCAGACTGAGCATCGCTTCGCCGGTGGTCTCGCCGCGCTTGATGCGGCCAATGCCGTCGCCCCGCTCTGCACGCTCCAGCGCGTCGAGCGACATCATCAGCGAGGCGATGCGGCGGGCACAGGCGTTCCAATCCGCGAGACGCGGATAATTGTCGACCAGCCAGCCGAACGCAGTCTGCACGATCGTGAACGCGCTCGCGGCCTGCATCACCTGCCCGAGCGTCATGCTGCCGTCGAGAAATTTCGGCGCGCACAACAGCAGCGGCACGACCGGAGCGATGAGGCTGGAGCCCTGCGACACCAGCGTGGTGCGCATGTGCTGGCCGGCGAGCCGCGCCCATTGCTGCAGCACGTTGCCGAACGTCCGGTCGATGCCGGCGCGCTCTTCGGTCTCGCCGCCGAGCAGGGCGATGCTCTCGCCGTTTTCGCGGACGCGGGTCAGAGTATAGCGGAAATCGGCCTCGGCCTGGTTCTTGTCCTCGGACACCTGCACGAAGCGGCGGCCGATCGTCATGATCGAGCCCGAGGCGATGGCGGCGTACACGATCGCAGCAATGACCAGAAAACCGGGAATGGTGATCTCGGTCGCGCCGAGATGCAACGTCAGCGCGCCGCCGATGGTCCAGAGCACGACGATGAACGTCGCGGCCGACAGCAGCGCAGAGGTCACGCCGGCGATGAAGTCGACCGGCGAATCGGTTGCGACGCGCAGGTCCTCGGCGATCCGGTATTCCGGATTCTTGTGGTCGCCGCTGACGAGATTGAGCTGATAGTAGCGCCCGCTGGTCAGCCAGCGGGTGATGACGCTGTTGGTCAGCCACGCGCGCCAACGCCGCTGGATCGCCATCCGCGCATAGACCTGGGCGACGCCGAGGATGACGCTGCCGATCGCGAGCGGAAAGAAGATCGCGGTGAGATGAAAGACGGTCGCCGAATCGCGTTTCTCGATCGCGTCGAAGATCGACCGATTCCAGACGTTGATGCCGTACTGAAATCCGACAGTCGCAACGATCAGGACCAGCAGCCCGATCGTGAACGCCCACGCCAGACGGTCGCCGCTCCGGCCCCAATAACCGCGGGCGCTGATCCAGAACCGGGTCAGCAGATAGCGCTTGCGCAGTTGCTCGGCCTCTTCGGGCGACAGCTCCGGATCAGGCTCCACCAATTCGGGCGGCGGCGGCTCGACCTCAGCGCCATTCTCGGCCGCGATCTCGATGATCGGCGCCTTCTCGGGCGCCTGTGCCCCCGGCCGCGCGATGTCCTGAACCTGTCCCATGGCGCGATAACAGCAACGCAACCAGAAGGTTCCCGTCCGGGTTCCCGCGCAATGCGTGCCGGTCTCACGGCACCTGCGTGTTCGGCGCCATGGGTGGGGCGCGATACAGCGGCACCGGAACGACCTTGTGCAGCACGCGCGACAATTCCTCGATCGAATAGGGCTTGCGCAACAGCTCGAAGCCATGCGTGCCGTGCTGCGCCAGCACATGGCTGTAACCGCTCGCGAGCACGACCCGCACGTTGAGCTCGAGCCGCCTGATTTCCTCGGCAAGTTCCAGCCCGGTCATGCCGGGCATCACGACGTCGGTGAAGACGACGTCGAACCGGCTGGTGCCGCCGATCAGCTCCTCCAGCGCGTCCCGGGCGTTGTCGACCAGCGTGGTCCGATAGCCGAGCTCGGCCAGCGCTTCGGTCGCCGACCTGCCGACGTCGATGTTGTCCTCGACCACCAGCACCGACATGCCTCGACCGCCGATCGGCTCGGCAGGGCTGCCGTCCTCGCCGCGCTGCACCTGGGCTGGAGCGACGCGCGGCAGATAGAGCGTGAACGTCGCGCCGCGGCCCTTCTCGCTCGTGACCCCGATTTCGCCGCCGGACTGCTTGGCGAAGCCGAACACCTGCGAGAGGCCGAGGCCGGTGCCCTGGCCGATGGTCTTGGTCGTGAAGAACGGCTCGAAGATGCGTCCGAAATGCTCCGACGGGATGCCGACGCCGGTGTCCTGGACGTTGATGGCGACATAGCCCAGCGGCGGACGGTCATGCGGCGCCGCCGGAGTCGGCAGCGCCGCTGCGGGGGCGACGGTGATGCTGAGACGTCCCTGGCCGGCCATTGCGTCGCGGGCATTGACGGCCAGGTTGATCAGCGCCGTCTCGAACTGGCCAGCGTCGGAATTGACGTAGCACGGCTCGTCGGGAACGGAGATCACGACCTCGACGCGTGACCCGACCAGGGTCTTGGTCATGTCGCGCAGGGCGACGACGCTGCGGCCGATGTCGAAGACCTCGGGCTTCAGCGTCTGGCGCCGGGCGAACGCGAGGAGCTGCGCCGTGAGCTTCGATGCGCGCGCCACCGTATCCGAGATCGCGTCGATATAGCGCTGCCGCCGTTCGTCAGCCAGATCCGGCCGGCGCAACAGGTCGGCCGAGGCCCGGATCACGGTCAGCAGATTGTTGAAGTCGTGGGCGACGCCGCCGGTCAGTTGTCCCAGCGCCTCCATGCGCTGGCCGTGCTTGAGCGCATCCTCGGCCTCGAGGCGGCGGGCGGCCTCGACATGCAGGCGCTCGGTCCGCCGCTGGGCAAGGGTCAGGAAGACGACGAGCAGCGCGGTGGCCGGGATGCCGAAGATGAGGTGCCGGCCGATCGTGCCGAGCCAGCGGTTGCGGATGGTCGACGTCGCCAGCCCCGCCGAGACGTAGACCGGATAGCCGCCGAGCCGCTGATACCCGACGAGACGCTCGACGCCATCGACCGGCGAGATCTCGGTGACGAGCTGCTCCGCATCTGCGGCCCCGGCGGGAATGTCGCTGGGCCCTGCAGCCGCGCCTCTCCCGCCGCCCGGGAAGCGCGCCAGGATGAGACCATCGAAACGGCGCAGCGCGAAGTAGCTGCCGGGCGCCCGGCCGATCCGGGCGTAGAAGTGCTCGAAATAATCCGGCAGCACCGAGGCCTGGATGATACCGGTGAAGCTGCCGTCGTCGCTCTGGCGGCGGCGGCTGATGCTGAAGAACGGCGCGCCCTGATAGGGCGGCCGCGGCGTCAACCGCGCGCCGATGAAGGTGCCGATGCTGTCCTTGACGTGGGCGCTGAAGTAGTCGCGGTCGAGGAACGTCATGTCCGGCGCCGGATAGATCATGCTGTTGACCAGCGGCCGGCCATTGGCGTCGAACACCCAGGCGGACTTCATCTGCGGCAGCGCGTCCGACAATTGTCGCAACCGGGCATGCAGCGCCTGCTCGCGCGCCTTGATGTCGGCATCCGACAGGTCGCGGACGACCTCGTCGATCTCCGAGAGGCTGCGCTCGATGGTCTCGAACACCTTCAGCGCGTGCTCGTGGACGATTTCGAGCGAGCGGCTGATCTCGCGATCGGCCTCCTCATATGTCGTGCCGTGGGAGACGTAGGCCGCGATCACGAACAGAGCGACAGGAAGCGCAAGTGACGCGACCATCATCCAGCGCAGCATCGTCAGCGATTTGCGTTGTGCGGTCTGCACGGTCGCTCCGGCCTCAAAGGGCCACGAGCTTAACGCAATCGACGGCGGCTACAAACTCGCTGCGCCCGGAACTTGTGCCGGTTCCGGGCGCATGATCGGTAAAGCTGTCCGCCCGGCTAGATCTGCCGCTCGACCAGCTTGAACTTGAGTTCCGCGATCGCCTCGGCGGGGTTCAGCCCCTTCGGGCAGGCCTTGGCGCAGTTCATGATGGTGTGGCAGCGGTACAGCCGGAACGGGTCCTCGAGATTGTCGAGCCGCTCGCCGGTGGCTTCGTCGCGGCTGTCCTTGACCCAGCGCGTCGCCTGCAGCAGCGCGGCGGGTCCGAGATAACGCTCGCTGTTCCACCAGTAGCTCGGGCACGAGGTCGAGCAGCAGGCGCACAGGATGCACTCGTAAAGGCCGTCGAGCTTCTCGCGATCCTCGTGGCTCTGCCGCCATTCCTTCTGCGGCGTCGGCGAGGTCGTCTTCAGCCAGGGCTCGATCGAGGCGTATTGCGCGTAGAAATTGGTGAGGTCGGGCACCAGGTCCTTCACGACGGGCTGATGCGGCAGCGGATTGATCTTGACCGCGCCGTCCTTCACGTCGTGCATCGAGCGGGTGCAGGCCAGGGTGTTCTGGCCGTCGATGTTCATCGCGCAGGAGCCGCACACGCCCTCGCGGCAGGAGCGGCGGAAGGTCAGCGACGGATCGATGTGGTTCTTGATCCAGATGAGGCCGTCGAGCACCATCGGGCCGCAATCGTTGACGTCGACGTAGTAGGTGTCGACGCTCGGATTCTTGCCGTCGTCCGGATTCCAGCGATAGACCTTGAACTCGCGAACCTCGGTGGCACCGGCCGGCTTCGGCCAGGTCTTGCCACCGGTGATCTGAGAATTCTTTGGAAGTGCGAACTCAGCCATTTCGGAAGGCCTTCTTGGGTTTGACGGTCGGGCTCAGGTCACACGCGATCAGTACACGCGCGCCTTCGGCGGAATGTACTGCACGTCGTTGGTCATGGTGTAGTTGTGCACCGGGCGGTAATCGATCGTCGTCTTGCCATCCTTGCTGTCGATCCACGCCAGCGTGTGCTTCATCCAGTTCGTGTCGTCGCGATCCGGAAAATCCTCGCGCGCATGGGCGCCGCGGCTCTCGGTGCGATTGACGGCCGAGTCCATCGTCACGACCGCCTGCGCGATCAGATTGTCGAACTCGAGCGTCTCGATCAGGTCGGAATTCCACACCAGCGAGCGGTCAGACACGGCGATGTCGCCGATGCCGCCATACACCTTGTGGATCAGGTTATGGCCTTCCTGCAGCACCTCGCCGGTGCGGAACACGGCGCAGTTGGTCTGCATCACGTTCTGCATGCTCTCGCGCAGCTTCGCGGTCGGCGTGCCGCCGGAGGCATGGCGATAATGGTCGAGCCGGCCGAGCGCCTTGTCGGCGGAGTCCTTCGGCAGGTCCGGCTGCTTGCCGTTCGGCGTCAGCTTCTCCGCCAGTCGCAGCGCCGCCGCGCGGCCGAACACCACGAGGTCGATCAGGGAGTTCGAGCCGAGCCGGTTGGCGCCGTGCACGGAGACGCAGGCGGCCTCTCCCACCGCCATCAGGCCGGGGACGATCGCGTTGTCGTCGCCGTCCTTCTTGGTCAGCACCTCGGCGTGATAGTTGGTCGGGATGCCGCCCATGTTGTAGTGCACCGTCGGCACGATCGGGATCGGCTCGCGGGTGACGTCGACATTGGCGAAGATCTTGGCCGATTCAGAGATGCCGGGCAGACGCTCGGCCAGCACCTTCGGATCGAGATGGTCGAGATGCAGGAAGATGTGGTCCTTCTTCCGGCCGACGCCGCGGCCTTCGCGGATCTCGATGGTCATCGCGCGGGAGACGACGTCGCGCGAGGCGAGGTCCTTGGCGGATGGCGCGTAGCGCTCCATGAAGCGTTCGCCCTCGGCGTTGACGAGATAGCCGCCTTCGCCGCGCGCGCCTTCGGTGACCAGACAGCCGGAGCCGTAGATGCCGGTCGGGTGGAACTGCACGAACTCCATGTCCTGCAGCGGCAGGCCGGCGCGCAGCGCCATGCCGCCACCGTCACCGGTGCAGGTGTGCGCCGAGGTGCAGGAGGCAAAGGCGCGTCCATAGCCGCCCGTCGCCAGGATCGTGGTCTGTGCGCGGAAGCGGTGCAGCGTGCCGTCGTCGAGCTTCAGCGCGATGACGCCACGGCAGACGCCCTGGTCGTCCATGATCAGGTCGATGGCGAAGAACTCGATGAAGAACTCCGCGGCGTGCCGCAGCGACTGGCCGTACATCGTGTGGAGCATCGCGTGGCCGGTGCGGTCGGCGGCGGCGCAGGTGCGCTGCGCCTGGCCCTTGCCGTAGTCCAGGGTCATGCCGCCGAACGGCCGCTGGTAGATCTTGCCGTCCTCGGTGCGCGAGAACGGCACGCCCCAATGCTCGAGCTCATAGACGGCCTCGGGCGCGTTGCGCACCATGTATTCGATCGCGTCCTGGTCGCCGAGCCAATCCGACCCCTTGACGGTGTCGTACATGTGCCAGCGCCAGTCGTCCTGGTGCATGTTGCCGAGCGAGGCCGAGATGCCGCCCTGCGCCGCCACGGTGTGCGAGCGGGTCGGAAACACCTTGGTGATGCAGGCGGTGCGCAGGCCCGCCTCGCTGCAGCCGACGACGGCGCGCAGGCCCGCGCCACCGGCACCGACCACGACGACGTCGTAGGTGTGGTCCTCGATCGGATAGGCTTTTCCGTTCGTCGCGGGCGCGCCGTTCGCGCTGCCATTTGCTCCGCCGGCCATGGGCTAGACTCCAGTGGACAGTTTGATGAGGGCGTAGATCGAGGCGAGCGCCACGGTCACCGCGAAGAAGTTGTTGGCCATGATCGCAACGAGCTTGAGCGGCTCGCTGTGGACGTAGTCCTCGATCACGACCTGCATGCCGATCTTCATGTGCCAGCAGCTCGCGATCACGAACAGCAGCATGATCACGGCGATCGGAATCGAGCCCAGGATCTGGACCGCGCCGGCCTGGTTGCGGCCGAGCAGCATGATCACGACCACGACGACCGGCACGATCAGCAGGGTCATGGCGACGGCGGTGATGCGCTGGCGCCAGAAGTCGCCGGTGCCGGAATGCGCTGCGCCGAGGTTGCGGACGCGGCCGAGCGGGGTCCGCATCGATTTCGCGCGTGCGTTGCTCATCGGCCGCCTCCCACCGCGTAAGCCACGATCCACACCAGGACGGTCAAGGTGATGCCGCCGATCAGGGCACCCCAGGTCAGCGCCTCGCGCTCATTGGGCTTGAAGCCGTAGCCGAGGTCCCAGACGAAGTGGCGGATGCCGGACAGCAGGTGGTGCAGCAGCGCCCAGGTGTAGCCGAACACGATCAGGCGGCCGAGGAAGCTGCCCATGAAGCCCTGGACGTAGGAGTAGGCGCTGGGACCAGACGCGGCGGCGATCAACCACCAGGCCAGCAGCAGCGTCCCGAAATATAGTGCAACCCCGGTGGCGCGATGGACGATCGAGAGGATCATCGTCAACGTCCAGCGGTAGGTTTGCAGATGCGGCGAAAGCGGTCGTTCGATCCTGGCTGTCATTGGTTGCTTTGATGATTTCTTGTGGGCCGTGAACGCGGGGGGCTTGCGGCCGTGTGGATCGGCAAGGCGGCCTTTATTTACGGAGAAGGAACAGGCGTTGCAACGAACAAATCGCTCAAAATAGAACGCAGATTCAGTACTAGGCGGCCCGAAGGAAAAGGATCAATCGCCGCCGTGGTATACCAGAAACCGGTCGCGACTGGATGCAGCGAACCACTATTCATTGCTACCTCCTCTCCCCGGCCGTTGCCAACGTGGCGGAACAGCTGAATAGCGCCGATCGCCGAGCACTGATTCACCGCTTAACGATGGTCCTGAGCGAGCGGTTTCGCGACAACAGCCAGCGCCATCTGATGATTCTGCAAACCTGCCCGGAGCGATACGCGGAGCAACAACCTGTCTCGGCGCCGGCCCGCGCGGCAGCAAAAGCGCCTCGATCTCCCGCGTTCCTCGCCGCGCACATGGCCCTCCGCCGGTCGATTTTGCCGCATGTCGCCACCCGGCGAAGCAGCCTAGTCTCGACGAGGTGCAACAGACGCGGTGCAGGGAGCCTCGATGCCGCTGCCGACGGTGCGACCGACAGCCACTGAACGCCCGGCGGAACTGCCGGCGCGCAAGGTGTCGTCGCACGAGCCCGTCGAGGAGCCCCTGACCTGCGTGCTCGGCTTCGCCGCCGCCGGCCTGTTCGCCGCCTGTCTCGCGCTGGCCATCCAGCATGAGATTGCCTCGCTCGCCGTGCTCGAATTCGTGCTGATCTGCGCCGCGCCGCCGCTGGCCGCGCTCGCCGGCCTCGCGATCGGACGACGGCGCTAGGCCGCCGTCACTTCGTATAAATGTCCTTGTACTGATCACGCAGCACGTTCTTCTGCACCTTGCTCATCGCGTTGCGCGGCAGCTCGTCGACCACGAATACGCGCTTGGGCATCTTGAATTTCGCCAGTCGGCCGTCGAGACCCTCGAGCACCCCCGCCTCGGTGACGTCGGCGCCGGGATGGCGGACCACGACGGCAGTGACACCTTCGCCGAAATCAGGATGCGGCACGCCGATGACGGCGGACTCGACCACGCCGGGCATGGCGTCGATCTCGCTCTCGATCTCCTTCGGATAGACGTTGAAGCCGCCGGAGATCACGAGATCCTTGCCGCGCCCGACGATGTGGACGTAGCCCTGTTTGTCGATCTTGCCGAGATCGCCGGTGATGAAGAAACCGTCGTCGCGGAATTCCGACTTGGTCTTCTCCGGCATGCGCCAATAGCCCTTGAACACGTTCGGGCCCTTCACCTCGATCATGCCGATCTCGTCGCGCGCCAGCTCCTTCGCGGTCTCCGGATCGGTGACGCGCACCGAGACTCCGGGCAGCGGGAAGCCGACCGCGCCGGGCACGCGCTCGCCCTCATACGGGTTCGACGTGTTCATGTTGGTCTCGGTCATGCCGTAGCGCTCGAGCACGGCATGGCCGGTGCGCGCGAACCATTCGCGGTGCGTGTCGGCGAGCAGCGGCGCCGAGCCGGAGACGAAGAGACGCATGTGACTGGTCGTCTCCTTCGACAGCCGCGGGTTCTGCAACAGCCGCGTGTAGAAGGTCGGAACGCCCATCAGCACGGTGGCGCGCGCCATCAGATTGATGATCAGGTCGGGATCGAGCTTGGGCAGGAAGATCATCGAGGCCCGCGCGAACAGCGTCACGTTGCTGGCCACGAACAGGCCGTGGGTGTGATAGATCGGCAGCGCGTGGATCAGCACGTCGTCCTTGGTGAAGCGCCAGTAGTCGATCAGGGTCAGCGAGTTCGAGGCGAGATTGTCGTGAGACAGCATCGCGCCCTTCGAGCGGCCGGTCGTGCCCGACGTATAGAGGATCGCCGCCAGATCATCGGCACCGCGCGGCACGGTGGTGAACGCGGTCTCCGCCTTGTCGGCGGCCTCGGTCAGCGAGCCCCTGCCGGAGGCATCCAGTGTCTCCACCTTGGCGCCGACCTTGGCCGCGAGCGCACCGATGCCCTCGGCCTTGGCAGGATCGCAGACCACCACGGTCGGCTCGGCATCGCCGATGAAATAGTCGAGCTCGTTGAGCGTGTAGGCGGTGTTGAGCGGCAGATAGACGCCGCCGGCGCGGACCGTGGCGAGATAGAGCACCAGGCCGGACACCGACTTCTCGGTCTGCGCCGCCACGCGATCTCCGGGCTTGACGCCACGGGCCACCAGCACGTTCGCCATCTGGCCCGCACGCGCGATCAGATCGCCGTAGGTGATGCGCTGGCCGTCATGGGTCTCGATCGCGAGACGGCTGGGATCGTCGAGACCGTCGAACAGGCGGGAGAACAGGTTGGCGTTGGCGGCTTGGTTCATGCGACATTCCCCTGGAGCGGTGGCCCGCCGGCAGTGCCAGCCTGCGGAACATGATGCTCGACGAAGACGAAAAGGGCTGGGACGGCGGATGGCACCGGCGATGTCGCCAGGGTTGCCGTCTCTGATCGAGGCTGCCTTAGCAAAAACGCCCTTTCAAAGGCAACGGGAGACGCCAAGATATGACCAAAGGGAAACGGATCGCGTGGATCACGGGCGGCGGCACGGGGATCGGCGAGGCCGGCGCGCTGGCGCTGGCGTCCGATGGCTGGACGGTCGTGGTGTCGGGCCGTCGCAAGGCGGCGCTCGACTCCGTGGTGGCGCGAGTCGCGGCGAGCGGCGGCACAGCCGAGGCTGTCGTGCTCGACGTCGCCAAGGCGGCGGACGTGCAGGCCGCCGCCGATGCCATCCTGATGCGGCACGGCCGCATCGATCTCCTTGTGAACTCCGCCGGCGTCAACGTGCCGAGGCGGCGCTGGGACGACATGACGCTCGACGGCTGGAACCAGCTGGTCGAGATCAATCTCAACGGCGTGCTGTATTGCATGAAGGCGGTGCTGCCGGCGATGCGCGCGCAAGCGGACGGCACCATCATCAACGTCTCGTCCTGGGCCGGGCGCCACGTCTCGAAGATGCCGGGGCCGGCCTACACCTCGACCAAGCACGCGGTGCTCGCGCTGACGCACTCCTTCAACATGGAAGAATGTGTGAATGGCTTGCGCGCATGCTGCCTGATGCCGGGCGAAGTCGCGACGCCGATCCTGGAGCAGCGCCCGGTGGTGCCGAGCGCGGAGGAGCAGGCGCGGATGCTGCAGCCGGAGGATCTCGGCCGCACCATTGCTTTCGTCGCGAACATGCCGCCGCGCGTGTGCATCAACGAGATCCTGATCAGCCCGACTTGGAATCGTGGGTTCATCCAGACGCCGGGCAACAGGGATTGAGGGGGCTTGCATATCAAACATGCCGAACGTTCCCTACAACGACAGAGGACCTCGGGCCTGGTCTCACGGGATAACCACTGTCGGGCGGGCCTATCACGCGCGACCCCACCGGTGTCGTCCCCGCGAACGCGGGGACCCATACCGCGTGATGTCTGAAACAGGCAGGCGGCCAGTATCGAGCACGACAATTTAGCCCTGTGGTTATGGGTCCCGGATCTGCGCGCTTCGCGCTTGTCCGGGACGACAGTGGAGGTTGGCGCATCGAGCGCCGCCTCCGAAAAGCAGATTGAAATCGTGCGGTCTCATCCTCGCGACACGGTGCGCCCGAGCTGTGCTGAAACTCATCGCCCTCAAACAAACAGAGGGCGCAGGGAAGGCCGGGCGCTGGCCGCGCCCGTGGCCCGCCTGCGAAAGAAAATGCAGGCGGCAGGTACCACAGGTCTGGCCGAACACACCCGGCCCTCCCTGCGCAACGGTTTTAACGGCTGCTTCGCGTTCTCCCTGGTGCGCCGGCTTGCTGGCCACCATCACGAGCGCGACACGCCAGGGCATCGCCACCCGCTTGATATCAGCGTCGGGATATCAGGACCGCGCGACTTGACCGTGCGTGCATCGCCGTTCGTCCGCGCAGACTGATCCACGCTGCAGCAACACACGCCCATCGCATCCCACTGCCAACGTCTCGTGACGGTCGCGACACGCCCCTCATGCGGCAGCAGGGACGCGCGGAAATGTGCAGGTGATTTGCCCGACGGCACAAGGCCGAATATCGCGACAAACTAACACGACGGGCAGTTTGCGCATGGGAGGAATGCGGGCGACGTCACGCGATCTCGCATGAGACCGACAGCCACATCGTCCGCTTCTACGGCCGAGACCTCGGCCTCATCGACCGCGACCGCCGTTTCCTGCGCTTTGCTCCGCCGCGTGCGCGGCTCCGCGTCGCGCAGGAAACGGCGGAGACAAAACAGCAGTGATCGAATACTGTCAGGAGTCAGCCCGGTCCAAAATGTCAGGGATCAACCCGGTCGGTCAGGGCGATGAATCCAGTGGCGCGCGTCGTACGATCAGCAAAACGGCTGGCCCGTCGCTATCAAGACATGGGCATCGACTCTCATCGGCAGCGGAATTCGTGGACCCCCCACCCCCGACCCCTCCCCGCAAGGGGGAGGGGTGCGCACCGCGGTTGGAATTGGCGGGCGAGGTTCAAACGCTCAAGGATCGATCAGGCAATCTGCACCCGCCCTCAGAACGACGTGCCGCCGCCGAACCGGAATTCCTGGGTGACGTCGTATTTGCCCTTGGACAGCGGCACCGCGTAGTCGAAGCGGAGCGGGCCGAACGGGGAGGCCCAGATCAGGCCGACGCCGACGGAGGAGCGCACGACCTTGCTGTCGTCATACAGCATGCCGCATTTGCAGGCGGCCGAATTGACCTCGCCGGTGGCGGCCCAGGAGGTCGGGCCCTGATAGCCCCACAGCGAGCCGGCGTCGGCATAGACGGCGCCCTTGAGGCCGACTTCCTTGGGCAGGAACCAGAACGGCATCTGCAGCTCGGCGGAGGCGCCCCAATATTTGGTGCCGCCCAGCGAATCGCCGGTGGCGCCGAGGCTGCGATAGGTGATGTCGCGCGGCCCGATGCCGTTGGACGCGAAGCCGCGCACCAGCGTCGGGCCCATCTGGTAGTGGTCGAGCATGCGCAGGTCCTTGTCGCCGATCTTGTTCAGCATGCCGCCCTGCAGATGGATGACGCTGACGATATCGGCGACCAGCGGGGTGTAATATTTCGCGTCCACCGCCGACTTCAGATAGCTGACATTGCCGCCGACGCCGGCGAAATCCTGCCGCCAGTCGATCAGCAGGCCGTCGGTCGGGTTCTTGGTGTTGTCGAGCGTGTTGTAGGTAAGAGTGTAGCCGAGCGCCGAGGTCAGCGCGGCGCCGTCATTCAGCTCCTTGCGCACCGCCAGGCTGGATTCGCCGTCGCCGTAGCAGCCATAGCCATAGACGCCGGAGCTGGTCGCGTTGGTCGGATCGACGCCGCCGAGCACGCTCTGGATATAGGCCGGGGTCGGATTGAAGGCGAGCAGGCCGTTGGCGTTGTTGTTGTTGCAGTTCGCCAGATAGGACGGCAGCGTGATCTCCTGCCGGTACAGCGAGTAGCGCAGCTGCAGCGACAGGTCCTCGCGCAGCTGGAAGCCGAGCCGCGGGCTGAAGCCGATCGTGCGCGTGCCGTAGCTCGTATAGCTGTTGGCGAGCTGCTGACGATAGGAGACGTCCAGCCCGAGCGCCACGCGGTAGTCCAGCAGATAGGGCTCGACAAAGGACAGCGACACGCCGCGGGTATATTGTCCGTAGGTGACCGCCGCCTTGGCGTACAGGCCGCGGCCGAGGAAATTGCGCTCGGAGATCGAGACCTCGGCCAGGGCGCCGTCGGTGGTGGAATAGCCGCCCGAGATCGAGAAATCGCCGGTCGACTTTTCCTCCAGATTGACCACGAGGATGACGCGGTCGCTCGACGAGCCCGGCTCTGCGGTGATCTTCACGTCCTTGAAGAAATCCAGGTTCTTCAGCCGGCGCTCGGCGCGATCGACCAGCGCGCGGTTGTAGGCGTCGCCCTCGGACAGATCGAACTCGCGCCGGATCACGTAGTCGCGGGTGCGGGTGTTGCCGCGGATGGTGATGCGCTCGATATAGGTGCGCGGGCCCTCGTCGACCTGGAACACGATCGCGACCGTATGCGCTTCCAGATTGCGGTCGCCGCGCGGACGCACGACGGCAAAGGCAAAGCCGCGACGCGAGGCCTCGATCTGCATCTCCTCGACCGACTTCTCGAGCTGCTCGACGTTGTAGAGCGCGCCGACATTGACGCGCGAATAGCCGCGCAGCGTGTTGGCGTCGAGCGCCGCGACGCTCGACTGGAACTGCACCGAGCTGACGCGGTATTGCTGGCCCTCCTCGATCTGGAACGTGACCAGGAACCCCTTCTGGTCCGGGTCATATTCGCTGAGCGCCGCGACGACCTGAACGTCCGCATAGCCGTTCTTCAGATAGAAGCGGCGGATCAGGTCGCGATCGGCCTCGACGCGATCGGGGTCGTAGACGTCGTTGTTGCCGAGGAAGCTGAGCCAGTTCGTCTGGTGGGTCTTGATCACGTCGCGCAGGCGCGCGGCGGAATAGGCGTTGTTGCCGACGAAGCTGATCGATTTCACACCGGTCTTGACGCCCTCTTCGATCGTGAAGACGAGGTCGACGCGGTTGTTGGGCTGCTCGATGATCTCGGGCGTGACGCGGACGTCGTAGCGGCCGGAGCGGCGGTAGATCTCGGCGATCCGCTGCGCGTCCGACTGAACCATCGGACGGGACAGCGTGCCACGCGGCTTCGACTGCACTTCCGCCGTGAGCTGCTCGTCCTTGACCTTCTTGTTGCCCTCGAAGGCGACGCGGCCGATCACGGGATTCTCGACCACGCGCACGATCAGCCGGCCGCCCTGCCGGTCGATCTTCACGTCGGCGAACAGGCCGGTCTGGACCAGGGCCTTGAGGCCGTCGTCGACCTGGCCGGCATCGAGCGTGCCGGCGGGACCCGGCTTAAAGTAGGAGCGGATGGTGTCGGATTCGACGCGCCTGTTACCCTCGACGGTGATCGCGCTGGCGACGGCGGGTGCCGCCGCGGCCATGCGGGGCAGCGAGGAAACGGGCATGGCCAGCAGCATCAGGGCAAGCACGCCCAGCAGTCTCAGACGCATCATCGACGCTCTTTCGAAAGTCAGAGTCCTCGGCGCGCAGACGTTCGTCGGCACGCCACCGGAATCGCTGATGCCCGTCAAAGATGGTCGCGATGCGCCGATCTCGTTTCGTGAAATGTCTGATGATGCTGGATGTGACTGAGTGTTTCCGGTCAGACAAGATTCTCGGGCCAACCGAGCGGCAGAGGGCATGAGCAGATAATAAGTGCGTCGCCCGCGCTGCGACCGGAAAGCCACGGCTGAGACGGACATCTCCGTTAAGCAATCGGCCCGGCCGCGCCGCATTCGGTGGCTTCCGAAATCAAATTCTACAAATCTTCGGAAATTGGCAATACGAGGGAAAAACGAGGGTGCTAATTGATCGTCATCCGAACTAAGCCCCCAAGTAGTTCGGCCAAGGCCCGGTGCGCGTAGATTCCCATTGATATTCCGGCGCACCGGGCCGCCCCTTTTTCCCTCGCGCGCGAGCCGATGGCCCGTAGGATGGGCAGAGGCGCGGTAGTGCCGCGGCTCCATCCGAGGTCGCGGCAGCGCCATGCCCACGGTCTGAGCGTGAATGCGCGGCGCGGCGGTGTGCAGGCCGCCGCCTTCGGCGGTCGCCTTGCCCTCCTACGGTTCCCGCCGCCCCACCCGAATCACCACAATGTCCGCCGCTGTTGCGAAATTGCCTCTGGATCGGGGCAGGAAAACCGATCAAAACGGGCGGCAGCGCCGATGGTTAATCGCGTCTTAACCTCGCCCCACCTATGGTGACCGCTAAAGGCACCGGTTCATGGGCGATCGGCGGCTTCCACTGGTTTGGCGCGCGTTTTACGTATGGCAATGACCGCTTCATCCCCCGCGCCCGCTGGCGCCAGCCATTCGGAGAGCGAACGCTCGCCGTTTGCGCGGCTGAACGAGCTGCTCGCCCCCTACAAGCCGGGCAAGCCGATGATCACGCTCGCCGTCGGTGAGCCGCAGCATCCGGTGCCGGGCTTCGTCGGGCCGGTGCTGGCCCAGCACATCGCCGAGTTCGGCCGCTACCCCGCGGCCAAGGGCATCGAGCCGTTCCGCAAGGCGGCCGCCGGCTGGCTGTCGCGCCGATTCGCGCTGCCGCGCGCTGTTGATCCCGAGCACGAGATCCTGGTCCTCAACGGCAGCCGCGAGGGCCTGTTCTTCGCCGCCCATGCCGCGCTCCGCCACGTCGGCCCGCGCCGCGGCAAGCCCGCGATCCTGATGCCGAACCCGTTCTATCCGGTGTATGGCGTCGGCGCGCGCACCGCCGGCTGCGACTCCATCTATCTGCCGACGACGCGCGAGAACGGCTTTCTGCCGGACCTCGATGCGATCGACGAGGCGACGCTGTCGCGCACGATCGCGTTCTACCTTGCGACGCCGGCCAACCCGCAGGGCTCGGTGGCATCAGCGGACTATATGCGCAAGCTGGTCCGGCTCGCCAACGCCTACGGCTTCCTGATCTTCAGCGACGAATGCTATTCGGAGATCTACACGAAGGCGGCGCCCGGCAGCATGCTGGAGCATGCCGGGCCCGACTACACCAATGTGGTCGCGTTCCAGTCACTGTCGAAGCGCTCCAACGTGCCGGGCATGCGGATCGGCTTCGCCGCCGGCGACCGCCGATTCCTCGCGGGCTTTCACGAGCTGCGCAATGTCGCGGCGCCGCAGGTGCCGGTGCCGCTGCAGCACGTGGCGGTCGCCGCCTATGCCGACGAGGCCCATGTCGAGGAGAACCGGCGGCTGTACCGCGCCAAGTTCGATCTCGCCGACCAGATCATCGGCAACCGCTATGGCTACAGGCGGCCCGATGGCGGCTTCTGCGTCTGGCTCGACGTCACTGAGCGCGGCGGCGACGAGGAGGTGACGTTGCGGCTGTATCGCGACGCCGGCGTGCGCGTGGTGCCCGGCAGCTACCTGGCGCGGCCGCAGGCCGACGGCTTCAATCCGGGCCTCGGCTACATCAGGCTGGCGCTGGTGGCCGATGCCGAATCCACCGGTGAGGCGTTGCACCGGCTGGTCGAGGTCCTGGGATAATCGCGGGGCTGATGCAGATGCCGGCGATCGAACGAGTCATTCCCCTGGTCAACCACCTGCCGACGTCGCTGCGCGACGCGCTGGTGCGGCGGCTGCGCGAGCTCGCGGGCCTCTGCCTGATCGCGCTGTGCGGCGTGGCCGCGGCGGCGCTGATGACGTGGTCGGTGCGGGACCCCAGCCTGAGCCACGCCACCTCGCGCGCGATCCGCAACATCGTCGGCTATCCCGGCGCGATCAGCGCCGATCTGCTGATGCAGATCCTCGGTCTCGGCTCGATCATGGCGATCCTGCCGCTTTCGATCCGCGGCTGGCGGATGATGACGCACCGGCCGTTCGACCGCGAGGCGCTGCGCTTCGGCGCCTGGATTCTCGGCGCCGTCATCGCCGCCGGCTTTGCCAGCTGCTGGCCACGCTCGCATGCCTGGCCGCTGCCGACCGGTCTCGGCGGTGTCGTCGGCGATGCCCTGGTGCGCGCACCGGCCGTGGTGTTCGGACCGCCCGGCGTGATCTATCGGCTGGTGCTCGGCGCCCTTCTTCTGGTGGCGATGATCGGCTGCCTGCTGGTGGCCGGCGGCATGGGCGCAAAGGAAGCCGATCCGAGCCTGCTCGCGGAGGAGGACGACGACACGCCGCTGGCCGACCCTGAGGACGATGACGACCGCAAGGCGATCCGGCTCGGCTGGGTGTTCCACGCCATCATGAGCGCCAAGGCGCAGGTCGTCTGGTTCCTCAGCACGGCCTACCGCGCGCTGGTGTCGTCAGGTCCGCAGCCGCGCGCCGCCGCCGCAGGCCGGCAGGAGCCGAGCCTCGGCCGCGGCCAGGGCAAGCCGACGCTCGCGCCCGAAATGGATGAGGACGGCGGCGACGAGGAAGAAACCGAGGAGGGCGAGGACGAAGAAGAGGAGGAGGAGCCCGCTCCGAAGTCGCGCAAGAAGCCGGCGCCGAAGACTCCTGCGAAAAAGTCCAACGACAAATACGATCTGCCCTCGGTCTCGATGCTGGCGGCGCCGAAATCCTCCGACCGCCAGCCGCTGTCGAAGAGCGAGCTGGAGGCCAATTCGCGCGCGCTGGAAGGCGTGCTGCAGGATTTCGGGGTGCGCGGCGAGATCGTCAAGGCGCATCCCGGCCCGGTCGTCACGCTGTACGAGCTGGAGCCCGCGCCCGGCATCAAGTCGTCGCGCGTGATCGGCCTGGCCGACGACATCGCCCGCTCGATGAGCGCGCTGTCGGCGCGCGTCGCCGTCGTGCCCGGCCGCAACGCCATCGGCATCGAGCTGCCCAACGTGCATCGCGAGAAGGTGTACCTGCGCGAGCTGCTGGTGGCCAAGGAGGCGACCGAGAGCGTCGCCAAGCTGCCGCTGTGCCTCGGCAAGAACATCGGCGGCGAATCCATCATCATCGATCTCGCCCGCACCCCGCACATGCTGATCGCCGGCACCACCGGCTCGGGCAAGTCGGTCGCGATCAACACCATGATCCTGAGCCTGGTGTATCGGCTGCGCCCCGATCAGTGCCGCCTCATCATGGTCGACCCGAAGATGCTCGAGCTTTCCGTCTATGACGGCATCCCGCATCTCCTCACGCCCGTCGTGACCGACCCGAAGAAGGCCGTGGTCGCGCTGAAATGGGCCGTGCGCGAGATGGAGGAGCGCTACAAGAAGATGGCCAAGCTCGGCGTGCGCAACATCGACGGCTACAACGCCCGTCTCGGCGAAGCCCGCGCCAAGGGCGAGGAGCTGACCCGCACCGTCCATACCGGCTTCGACAAGGAGAGCGGCAAGGCGATCTACGAGGAAGAGAAGCTCGACCTCGATCCCCTGCCCTACATCGTCATCATCGTCGACGAGATGGCCGACCTGATGATGGTCGCCGGCAAGGACATCGAGGGCACGGTGCAGCGCCTCGCCCAGATGGCGCGCGCCGCCGGCCTGCACGTCATCCTGGCGACGCAGCGTCCGTCGGTCGACGTCATCACCGGCACCATCAAGGCCAACTTCCCGACCCGCATCTCCTTCCAGGTGACGTCCAAGATCGACAGCCGCACCATTCTCGGCGAGATGGGCGCCGAGCAGCTGCTCGGCCAGGGCGACATGCTCTACATGGCCGGCGGCGGCCGCATCAGCCGCGTGCACGGCCCGTTCTGCTCCGACGAGGAGGTCGAGAAGGTGGTCAAGCATCTCAAGGCCCAGGGCTCGCCGGAATATCTCGAGGCGGTCACCGCCGAGGAGCCGAGCGAGGAGGATGGCGCCGTGTTCGACGCCACCGGCATGGGTGGCGGTGGCGGCGGCGACGATCTGTTTTCCCAGGCGGTTGCCGTGGTGAAGCGCGACCGCAAGGCCTCCACCAGCTACATTCAACGCCGGCTGCAGATCGGCTATAACAAGGCCGCTTCGCTGATGGAGCGGATGGAACAGGAAGGCATCGTCGGCCAGGCCAACCACGCCGGCAAGCGCGAGATCCTGGTGCCCGAGGAGGAAGGCGGGTTCTGACGGCCCGATGGCCGCAGAAACGCCGCTTCGGTGCCCGATCTTCACGCGATTACGATCACGCTGCCCGGCCGAACCGGGATAGAACGCGTAAAACCTCAGGACGTCGTTTTGAAAAGCTCCTTGTTGAACAGCACGTTTTCGTATCACGCAGCTTGGCGCGGGCGCCGGATCGGCGCCTGGCTGGTCGCCTGCGCCGTGACGACATGCTCCATCGCCGGAGCGTCCGGTCACGCCGCCGCGCAAGGCACGCCGGCTCCGAAATCAGGCCCGAAGAGCGGCTCCCAGCTCAGCGCCTCCGACCAGCAGCGGGCCGGCCAGAGCCCCTCGACCACGCAGACGGCCCCGCCCAATCCGGTCATTCCCGATCCCCGGCGCAACGTGCCGGCCAGCATCTTCACCTCGTTCGACGCCAACCAGAAGGCGCAGGCGGCCAAGGTCAGCGCCTATCTGTCGTCGCTGCAGACGCTGGTCGGGAATTTCGTTCAGGTCGGCCCGGACGGCAGCAAGACCAAGGGTGATTTCTACATCCAGAAGCCCGGCAAGGTCCGCTTCGAATATGACCCGCCGACCCCGATCGACATCATCGCCGACGGCTCCTCGCTGGTGGTGCGCGACCGCAAGCTCGCCACCCAGGACGTCTATCCGCTGTCGCAGACGCCGCTGCGCTACCTCTTGTCCGACCGCATCGACCTGTTGAAGGACACCAACGTGATCGCGGTCGCCGCCGACGACCTCTACGTCACGATCACGATCGAGGAGAAGCAGGCCCTGATCGGCACCAGCCGGCTGATGCTGATGCTCGGCGCCAAGGACGGCCAGCTCAAGCAGTGGACCGTGACCGATCCGCAGGGCTACGACACCACGATTGCCGTCTACAATCTCGATACGACCAAGAAGCTCGACCCGGCGATGTTCAAGATCGACTTCACGGCCTACCCGTCGACCCCGCCGGGCTGACGCCGCTTCCCGCGCTCGCTCAGCGCGATTCGAGCCCGCGCACCTTCCACTGCGCTTCGGACAGCGCAAGCTTCTCGAAGCGCTTGCGCGCCTCCTCGAGGTCATCGGCTGGAAGCGCGTCGCAGCCGGGCCGCTCGCGCAGGATCATCGACGTCGTCGCCCAGCTCAGCCGTGCCGCCTTGCAGGCCAGCAGCAGATCCGTGAGGCGATCCTCCTCCAGCAGCGTCTCGATCGTCTCGATGGTGACGACGCAGAGCAGCGCCAGCGCCGCGATCACGGCAGGGAAATCGCCGGTGGCACAGAAGCGGTTGACGGCGGAGTCGCCGAGCTTGCCGGTGCGGCTGAGGGCGGCGACCTCAGCCTTGACCTGCTGATAGTCCCAGATCGCGCGCATCGCCGCACCGGGCGAGCGGGTCGGCGTCGCCTGCAGGGTGGCGCGGGTCGCCGGCGGTGCGGCCTTGATGAAGCGGGCGCGGGCGCCCTCGCTGGCCGCGGCGACGAAGGCGCGCGACAGCTTGGCCGGCAGGTCGGTGCGCAGCGCGAGCTTCTCGGCGAGATCCTCGTCGCGCTCGGCGATCTTGAACAGGCTGCGATAGCCGTCCTCGGACAGCTTTGACGTGAGGTTCTGCGCCAGCGCCATGCGCACCGCCGGAAAGCCGCGCGCGATCAGCTGCGTCGTGAGGGCGTCGCCGATGCCCCTGCGGCTGGCGATCGCGGCCAGATGCGCCGGGCTGCCGGTGCGGATGAACTCGGCGAGGTCGCGCTCGGTCAGCACCGCCGCCTTGGCCAGCATCGGCCCGGCGACGCGCAATTCGGGATGAACGGCGAGCATCCGCGCCGTCGCGTAAGGCGCGCGTTCGACGCCGGCGAGCGCCATGCTCAGCTCGGCCAGCAGCTCGGTCGCGACCTGCGGCATCAGCCTGGCGAACATCTGGTCGTAGAGATCGAGCTGCTCGGCGGACGCCGGCCGCGGACCGGCCAGGAACAGGCTGGTGGTCCGGCGCAGCATGTCGGTGGCGAGCTCGGACACCGTCCGCGCATCACCGGCGGGCGTCTTGGCGGTTGGAGCTGCCGCGGGCGCTGGAGGCATCACACGTCCCTCGTTGGGCGCCTCTCGGCCGTGACGGAGGCGCGGGTCGATCATCAATTGCGGAAGAATGCGAAGGCCGGACTAAAGGCGCGTTAAGCCCAGCGGCCGGAGCTGCAACCTCACGCGGCTGTCGTTAATGGATTGCAGCAGAGCGCGGCAACGACAATGTTCCCGTATTGTTCTTGCGAACAATGCCTGCTTCCGCTAGCGTCCCAGACGGGAGGGGCATCATGGTCCAGCGCGTTTCCACCGTCGCCTTTGAGGGGATCGAGGCCCGCGCGGTCGACGTGCAGGTCCAGGTCGCACCCGGACTGCCGGCCTTCGCGATCGTCGGCCTGCCGGACAAGGCGGTGTCGGAGGCGCGCGAGCGGGTGCGCTCGGCGCTGATCGCCTCCGGCCTGGCGCTGCCGGCGCGGCGGATCACCGTGAACCTGGCGCCGGCCGACGTGCCGAAGGAAGGCAGCCATTACGACCTGCCGATCGCGCTCGGCCTGATGGCCGCGATCGGCGCCATTCCGCCGGATGCGCTCAGCGGCTTCACCGTGCTCGGCGAGCTCGGCCTCGACGGCTCGATCGCGCCCGTGGCGGGCGTGCTGCCGGCCGCGATCGGCGCCAATGGCCGCGAGGAAGGCCTGATCTGCCCGGCAGCCTGCGGCGCCGAGGCGGCGTGGGCGAGCCCCGATTTGCAGATCATCGCGGCGAGCTCGCTGATCCAGATCGCCAACCACTTCAAGGGCACGCAGGTGCTGTCGCGGCCGCAGCCGAAAATCCAGGAGGCGCCCGCGAGCCTGCTCGACCTGCGCGACATCAAGGGCCAGGAGAGCGGCAAGCGCGCGCTCGAGATCGCCGCCGCCGGCGGGCATCATCTGCTGATGATCGGCTCGCCCGGCGCCGGCAAGTCGATGCTGGCGGCGCGGCTGCCGTCGATCCTGCCGCCGCTGTCGCCGGCCGAGCTCTTGGAAGTGTCGATGATCGCCTCGGTCGCCGGCGAGATCGAGGGCGGCGCGCTGACCAACCGGCGGCCGTTCCGCAGCCCGCATCATTCCGCCAGCATGGCGGCGCTGACCGGCGGCGGCCTGCGCGCCCGGCCCGGCGAGATCTCGCTGGCGCATCAGGGCGTGCTGTTCCTCGACGAGCTGCCGGAATTCGATCCGCGCGTGCTGGATTCGCTGCGCCAGCCGCTGGAGAATGGCGAGGTCTCGATCTCGCGCGCCAACCACCGCGTCACCTACCCTGCCCGCTTCATGCTGGTCGCCGCGATGAATCCGTGCCGCTGCGGCAACGCCTTCGAGCCCGGCTACGCCTGCAAGCGCGGCCGCATCGACCGCTGCACGGCCGACTACCAGACGCGCATCTCCGGCCCGCTGATGGACCGCATCGATCTGCGCATCGAGGTCCCCGCCGTCACCGCCGCCGACCTGATCCTGCCGCCGTCGAAGGAAGGCTCGGCCGAGGTCGCCGCCCGCGTCGCCGCCGCGCGCGACCTGCAGCGCGCCCGCTATGCCAAGGCCGGCCTACCGCATATCCGCACCAACGCCGAGGCGCCCGCCGCCGTGCTCGACGAGGTCGCCAGGCTCGACGCCCCCGGCCAGAAGCTCTTGCGCGAGGCCGCCGAGACGATGCGGCTGTCGGCGCGCGGCTATCACCGCGTGCTGCGCGTGGCGCGGACGCTCGCCGATCTCGACCACGCCGAGGCGATCGGCCGGCTGCATCTGGCCGAGGCGCTGTCGTATCGCGCGCTGGCGGAGGACAATCGTCACGCGGCGTGACTGCCCGCCCCTTCAACACTCTGGTAACGACTTCTCTTTACGCTCCGACAACCATAAGGCCCGCGTTTCGTCCTCAGGCCTGCCGCGTCGGTGCGTATCATGTTGCGTTTCAAGGTCATCGTTTCGGCCGTGCCGCTGATCGCGGCCGTGGTCATTGCCAAGGTCGAATTGGCACCCTCCCCGCAGCCCTGCATTGCCGTCGGCGCCGACAGCGCCTCGCTCGGCTCGGCGCCGTTCCACGCCGATCTGCATGTCGACTTCACCGACGATCCCGCGCTCGCCACGGTGCGCGTGGCCCTGGCGGACAGTCCGGAGGCGGCCGATGTCGTCGTGGTCGACGATGCGCCCGTGGAAGAGGATCGGGGTTGCGGCATCACGGCCGCCACCCAGGTCGTCGCGATCGCGGCTGATCGCCTTGCGGGTTCGCAGCGGATCTATCTCGCCCGCGATGATGCCGATGGCCGCGCCGACTATCGCATCTACGTCCGCTCCAGCCACATGACGGCCGGGGACGCTGCCGCACTGATCGTCGCGGCCCGCAATCATTCCTCATCGCCGGCCAATCCGGTTCTGTGACTCGGGCTAACCCCCGGTTCACCATCTCTGCACCGCCGGCTGGCGTGGGCATGACCTTTCAAAGTCTCAGCAATACCGACGCCGCATGGTGCGGGTCGGCGAGGACATTGGGATCGGAAGCTGGGGGTGATCGAGATGGGACCGATTTTTCACGTCAGGCTGCGCCTGCGCCGGTTCATACGCCGTCACCGCACCATCTTCGCGATTCTGCGCTCGCTGATGATCTTCTCCGCCGGCTTCGGCGGCGCCTACGGCTTCATCAAGGCCAGCATCTCCCCGAACTCCGGCTACAATCCGCACGCCTTCGCGATCGGCGCCAGCTTCCTGTTCGCGCTCGCCTGCGTCGGCCTGGCCACGCTCAGCATGCGGCTGCGCTTCGTCGCCAGGAAGCTGCACAAGATTGCGCTCCACAACGAGGTGCTGGCCGACCGGAACTGGGAGCTGCAGGAAGCCGAGCAGCGCGCCCGCAATCTGTTCGAGCAGCAGGGCGATCTCATCGTCATGCGCGCCCGCGACGGCACCATCGTCTTCGTCAACGACGCCTATTGCCGGATGGCGGGTCTCGACCGCGACAATCTGCTCGGCAGCGCGTTCACCTTCCAGCTGATCGAGCAGGGCGACAGCGCGCTGGAGCCGAACGGCACGCGCGTCCACGACCAGCGCATCGAGAGCGCGATCGGACCGCGCTGGATCGCGTGGCGCGAGGCGCTCGTGCGTTCCGACGCCGGCCAGCCCGCCCTGCTGCAATGTGTCGGCCGCGACGTCACCGACCGCACCGAAACCGAGCGCGCGCTGGCGGAGGCGCGCGACCAGGCCAACGCCGCGAACCGCGCCAAGTCACGCTTCCTGGCGATGGCCAGCCACGAGATCCGCACGCCGCTGAACGGCATCCTCGGCATGAGCGGCCTGTTGCTCGACACGCAGCTCACGCCGGAGCAGACGACCTACGCCAAGGCGGTCCGCACCTCGGGTGAAGCGCTGATGTCGCTGATCGACGAGCTGCTCGACTATTCGAAGATCGAGGCCGGCAAGCTGGCGCTCGAGGCGCAGCCGTTCTCGCTGGCAGCGCTGATCGAGGAGATCACCGAGCTGCTGGCGCCGCGCGCGCAGGCCAAGCAGCTGGAGATCGCGGCCTATCTCGACGAGCGCCTGCCGACCTGGGTAACGGGCGACGCCGCGCGGCTGCGCCAAGTGCTGCTCAACCTCGCCGGCAACGCCATCAAGTTCACCGCGACGGGCGGCGTTGCCCTGATCGCCGAGCCCGGCATCTGGCCGAACGAGATCAGCTTCCAGGTGCGCGACACCGGCATTGGCATCGCAGCCGACGCGCAGGACCGCATCTTCCGCGAATTCGAGCAGGCCGACGACAGCGTGGCGCGCAGCTTCGGCGGCACCGGGCTCGGCCTTGCGATCTCTGACCGGATCGTCAAGCGCATGGGCGGGCGCATTTCGCTGCAAAGCCAGCTCGGCGCCGGCTCGACCTTCGAGGTGGCGGTGCCGCTGCCGCCGGCGCTGGAGCGCGGCGAGCAGAACAGCTTCCGCGGCCCCGACCTCGCCGGACAGTCGATCATGCTGGTCGCGCCGGCCGGGCTGCAGGCCGAGCTGATCGAGCGGCGCCTGCAGAACTGGGGCGCGCAGACCTGCCTGGTCGCCGAGGCCGAGGTCGCGCGAGCCCTGCTGCCCGAACGCGCCTGGCATGCCGTGCTGGTCGACGACGCCATCGGCAGCGATGAATCGCTGCGTCTGGGCCGGGTCGCGCACCACCATACGACACGGCTGATCGTGCTGGTGACGCCGGCGAGCCGCCACGAGCTGGCACCGGCGGCGCCGTTTCACGGCTATCTCGTCAAGCCGCTGCGCGCCGCCTCGCTCGCCGCGCGCGTGAGCTTCGATACCGACGGCACGGTCCTCGCCGACGATCCGGTCCCGACGATCGCGCCGCCGATCGCGGCTCAGGCCGGCGCGGGCCTGTCGATCCTCGTCGCCGAGGACAACGACATCAACGCGCTCCTGATGCGCTCGCTGCTGACCAAGCTCGGCCATCACGCCGACATCGCCGTGCATGGCGAAGCGGCGCTCGACTCCTGGCTCGCGGCGCGCTCGGCCGGCGCGCCGTACGATCTGATCCTGATGGATGTGCAGATGCCGAAGCTCGACGGCATCGCTGCCGCCAGGCGCATCCGCGCCATCGAGGCCAGCGAGCCCGGCGGGCGCACGCCGATTCTGGCGCTGACGGCCAACGCGCTGGTCGAGGACCGCTACGCCTGCTTCGAGGCCGGCATGGATGGGTTCCTGGTCAAGCCGATCGATCGCGACAAGCTCGACGAGGCGCTGGCGAATCTGGCGGCGGCCCGGCAGGTGGCCGCGTAAGTCGTTAGTTGCGGCACCGACGGTGCGCTGCCTCTCCCCGTTCTTACGGCAGGGCGATCGCATATGGCTTTCCTGGGCGGACCTTTCATGGCCTCATGGTTCGAGACGCGTCGCGAGAGCGACGCTCCTCACCATGAGGATCAATAGCTTTGCGGCGGAGAAGGCCCTCATCCTGAGGAGCCCGCCGAAGGCGGGCGTCTCGAAGGATGGTCGCGAAAAGACTGCGCGCCCCAGCCTCTTTCACCATATGCGATAGCCCTAGTTCTTACGGGGAGAGGGCTGGGGTGAGGGGCAGCTGCACGAGTAGTGCGAATGGTGAGACCTGTACCCCCTCACCCGGATTGCATCTGGCGATGCAATCCGACCTCTCCCCGCAAGCGGGGCGAGGTAAGCATCTCGCAAGCCGCGAGAGCTTCCATCATCGTAGGCGGGCGATCTCACTCACTCATCAGCGCGCCGGGCCGGCCTCGGCGGCTCCGCTTACAGCCGCCTCAGCGCCACCGTCTCGATCTCGTGATCCGCGCCCTTCTTCAGGATCAGGGTCGCGCGCGGCCGTGTCGGGAGGATATTGTCCTCGAGATTGGCCAGGTTGGTGCGCTCCCAGATCGCGATCGCGGTGGCGATGGCCTCCTCGTCCGACAGCAGCGCGTAGCGGTTGAAGTAGGACCTGGGATCATGGAACGCCGTGTCGCGCAGCGACAGGAAGCGCTTGACGTACCATTTGCGCAGGATCGCCTCGTCGGCATCGATATAGACCGAGAAGTCGAAGAAGTCGGAGACGACCGGCACGGCCTTGCCGTCGCGCGGCAGCGGACCGGTCTGCAGCACGTTGACGCCTTCGACGATGAGGATGTCCGGCTGGTCGATCTCGGTCCACTGATTGGGGACGATGTCGTAGCTCAGATGGGAATACACCGGCGCGCGCACCGGATGGCGGCCGGCCTTGATGTCGGACAGAAAGCCGAGCAGCCGCGGCAGGTCATAGCTTTCCGGAAAGCCCTTCTTCTGCATCAGGCCCTGCCGCTCCAGCACCGCGTTCGGATACAGGAAGCCGTCGGTGGTGATGAGATCGACCTTGGGCCGCGGCGACCAGCGGGTCAGCAACGCCTGCAGCACGCGCGCAGTGGTCGACTTGCCGACCGCCACCGAGCCGGCGACGCCGATGATGTAGGGCATCTTGCGGTCGCGGATGCCGAGGAACTGACGCTGCGCGTAGTACAGCCGCTGCGCCGCGTCGACATACATCGACAGCAGTCGCGATAGCGGGAGGTAGATGTCCTCGACCTCCTGAAGGTCGAGACGATCGTGCATCGACCGCAGCTTGGAGAACTCGCCGGGCTCCAAGGTCATCGGCGTGTCGTTGCGCAACTCGGCCCATTGTTCGCGGGTAAAAACGCGGTACGGATTATATTGTTGTTCGGTGGTGCGCATATCCATGACGCTGCCCTTCGTTTCCCCGCCGTCGCGCCCTACTCCGTCTTGCGCGACGCCTTTTCTTCCAGTCCCGATTGACCGGTGCGCTTGCCGAGCGCCGCCTCGACCTCCTCGAGCCGGACGTCACGCGACTTCAACAACACCAACAGATGAAACAGCAGATCGGCGCTTTCGGAGATCAGATGCTCGCGGTCGGTGCCAACAGCGGCAATGACGGTCTCGACCGCCTCCTCGCCCATCTTCTTGGCGCATTGCGGCGGCCCCTTGTCGAGCAGCTTGCGCGTATAGGACGCCTCGCCGCCCGCCGCGGCGCGCGCGTCGATGATGGCAGCGAGATCGTGAAGCGTGAAGCGGGACATCAGCCGGTACTCGGAACGCCTGCCCGACCACGGCGGCCGGACCAGCGTTCATCTAACATTTTTGCGACGCAATGTCGTCAGGGATCGAGCCGCATCGGCAGGCCCTGGCGCACCATGTGCTCCTTGGCCTGCCGGATGGTAAATTCCCCGAAATGGAAGATCGACGCGGCCAGCACCGCGGTCGCGCGGCCCTCGCGGATGCCGTCCACCAGATGATCGAGGTTGCCGACACCGCCGGAGGCGATCACCGGCACCGGGACGCTGTCGGCGACCGCCCGGGTCAGCGGCAGGTCGAAGCCCTGGCGGGTGCCGTCGCGGTCCATCGAGGTCAGCAGGATCTCCCCTGCCCCCAGCGATACCACCTCCTGGGCATATTCCAGCGCATCGATGCCGGTCGATTTGCGGCCGCCATGGGTGAAGATCTCCCAGCGGCTTCCGCCGCCAGGCCGCGACACGGACTTGGCGTCGATCGCGACCACGATGCACTGCTCGCCGAACTTCTCGGCCGCCTCCTTGACGAATTCGCGCCTGCTCACCGCGGCCGAATTGATCGAGACCTTGTCGGCGCCGGAACGCAGCAGGGTCTTGATGTCGTCGATGGTGCGCACGCCGCCGCCGACCGTGACCGGCATGAAGCAGGCCTCCGCCGTGCGCCGGACGACGTCCAGCATGATGCCGCGGTTCTCATGGGTGGCGGTGATGTCGAGGAAGCAGAGCTCGTCGGCGCCGGCGGCGTCATAGGCGATCGCCGCCTCCACCGGATCGCCGGCGTCGCGCAGATTGACGAAGTTGACGCCCTTGACCACCCGTCCGTCCTTGACGTCGAGGCAGGGAATGACGCGGACCTTGAACATCCTGTTTTCTCCTACGCACGCGCCGCGCGGATCAGCGCCAGTGCTTCCGCGGGATCGAGGCGGCCGTCATAGAGCGCGCGGCCAGCGATGGCGCCTTCGAGCTTTTTCGCCCGTGGTGCCAGCATCGCCTTGACGTCCTCGATCGAGGCCAGGCCGCCGGAGGCAATCACGGGGATCGAGATGGCATCACCGAGCGCGATCGTGGCCTCGAGATTGAGGCCCTTGAGCAGGCCGTCGCGCGCGATGTCGGTGAAGATGATCGCGGCGACGCCGGCGTCCTCGAAACGCCTGGCGATGTCGAGCGCCGTGACCTCGGAGGTCTCGGCCCAGCCCTCGACGGCGACCTTGCCGTCGCGGGCATCGAGTCCGACGGCGACGCGGCCGGGGAAGGCCTTGGCTGCGGTCTTCACCAGCTCGGGATCGCGCACCGCCGCGGTGCCGATGATGACACGGGTGATGCCTTTGCTGAGCCAGGCCTCCACCGTCTTGAGATCGCGGATGCCGCCGCCGAGCTGCACCGGCATGTTGACGACTTTCAACATCGCTTCCACGGCGTGCGCATTCATCGGCTTACCGGCGAAGGCGCCGTCGAGATCGACGACGTGGAGATAGTCGAAGCCCTGGTCGGCGAAGCTCTTGGCTTGCGCAGCGGGATCGAGATTGAACACGGTGGCGCGGGCCATGTCGCCCTGCTCCAGGCGCACGCACTGGCCGTTCTTCAGATCGATGGCAGGAAAAAGGATCATCGGAGCTGTCTTTCAGGCAAGCGCCCTGCCCGCCTCCTGGACGGACAGGCGCGCTGCGCTCACGGCTTCCACTTCAGGAAGTTGGAAATGAGGGCGAGACCGAAACGCTGGCTCTTCTCGGGATGGAATTGCGTGCCGATCGCGGTGTCCTTGCCGACGATCGCGGTGACCGGACCGCCGTAGTCCGCGCGCGCCAGCACGTCGTTCTCGTTGACGGCATTCAAGTGATAGGAGTGCACAAAGTAGGCGTGCAGGCCCTTCGGCCCGAGCGGCAGCCGCTCCAGCACCGGATGCTCTTGCAGCACATCGAGCGTGTTCCATCCCATGTGCGGGATCTTCAGGCTCTCGTCGCGAGGCGTGATCTTCTCGACGTCGCCGGAGACCCAGTCGAAGCCGTCGGTGGTGACATGCTCCTTGCCGCGCGTCGCCATCAGCTGCATGCCGACGCAGATGCCGAAGAACGGCCGCGCCTTGTGGCGCACGGCCTCGGTCATCGCCTCCAGCATGCCATCGACGGAGTCGAGTCCGCGGCGGCAGTCGGCGAAGGCGCCGACGCCGGGCAGCACGATGCGGTCGGCGCGATACACCGTGTCCGGATCGCGCGTCACCACGACCTTCTGCGGATCCGCCATGCCGCGCGCGGCGCGCTCGAACGCCTTGGCGGCGGAATGCAGATTGCCGGAGCCGTAATCGATGATCGCGACACTCATCGTCCACCTCCGGGTTCTGGGAACAAGCCAATGATGCTGGCATGCGGCAGCGGCGGCGGGTGCTGCCCATTGCCATTGTCACGCGAGGGCGGCGGTGCGCCGCGATCGACGGTGTAGTTGCTGTAGCCGAGATCGCTGCGCCGGGCGGCCCAGCGCTCGAAGAAGCGGCGCTCGGCGGCATCGAGATCGTCGGCCACGACGACGTCGAGCTGGCGCCAATTGCCGCGCGAATAGCTCCAGCGCTTCAGGCTCGAGGCTTCGAGCCCGAGCAGGATCGCAAGCAACAGATCGATTCCGGCAATCGCGGCGCCGCTGACGCCGACGCGTACCAGGACGACGTCGAGCGCGATCATCAGCAGGGCCCAGACCAGCATCGCAAGCCAGAGGCGATGCCAGGCCAGCCAGACGGCGCCGAGCACGGCGGCCCAGAAATGGAAGCCGTCGCGGATGAAGACGAAGCGATCGGTCGAGCGCAGATCGGCTCCGGCGGCGAGGGGAGCGTGAACCGTATAAACGGGCATGTCGAAATTCCCTTGGGAGGAGGGAGGTCAGCCGCCGAGCTGACCCTTGGTGGATGGCACTTCGCCCTTGTTGCGCGGGTCGATCGCGAGCGCGGTTCGCAGCGCCCTGGCCAGACCCTTGAAGCAGGATTCGGCGATATGATGGGCGTTCTCGCCGTACAGCGTCTCGACATGCAGCGTGATGCCGGCGTTCATGGCAAAGGCGTTGAACCACTCGCGCACCAGCTCGGTGTCGAACTCGCCGATCTTGTCGCGCGCGAAGGTCGTGCGGAACACCAGCATCGGCCGGCCCGACACGTCGATCACGACGCGCGTCAGCGTCTCGTCCATCGGCATGTGGATCGAGGCGTAGCGGGTGATGCCGGCCATGTCGCCGAGCGCCTGACGCACGGCCTGGCCGAGGGCGATGCCGACATCCTCGGTGGTGTGGTGGAAATCGATATGCAGGTCGCCGACCGCCTTGACGGTCATGTCGATGCGGGAATGCCGGGCAAGCAGATCCAGCATGTGATCGAAGAAGCCGATCCCGGTCGCGATATCAACCACGCCGGTGCCGTCGAGGTTCACGGACACCTCGATCTCGGTCTCTTTGGTCTTGCGCCTGATGGTCGCGCTACGCATGGGGTCAGCTTTCCCTTGAAAACGCGGCCCTTTTATCAGGCGGATGACACCTTAGCTACTGCGGGATGACGCCCCGGACGCCTGATCTCGGGCCATGGTGAGCGGATTTCAAGGCCTGGCAGGGCAGGGCAGGGACCCGGTAATTGTATCCCGACGCCTCAGCCCCTAAATCAGGGCATCAACCAGGGATCCCCCATGCACGCATCTTCGAACGAGCCCACCGTCTGGCACGGCACCACGATCCTGACCGTCCGCAAGGGGGGCAGGGTGGTGATCGGCGGCGACGGCCAAGTCTCGATCGGCCAGACCGTGATCAAGTCCAACGCCCGCAAGGTGCGCAAGCTCGGCAAGGGCGACGTCATCGGCGGCTTCGCCGGCGCCACGGCCGACGCGTTCACCCTGTTCGAGCGGCTGGAGAGCAAGCTGGAGCAATATCCGGGGCAGCTGACCCGGGCCGCGGTCGAGCTCGCCAAGGACTGGCGCACCGACCGCTACCTGCGGCGGCTGGAGGCGATGATGATCGTGGCCGACAAGGAGGTCTCGCTGGTGCTGACCGGGACGGGCGACGTCCTGGAACCGGAGGCCGGCGTGATGGCGATCGGCTCCGGCGGCAACTATGCGCTGGCGGCCGCGCGGGCGCTGATCGACACCGACAAGGACGCCGAGAGCATCGTGCGCCGCTCGCTCGACATCGCCGCCGACATCTGCGTCTACACCAACCGCAACATCACCATCGAAGCGCTGTCGGCCGAGTAGACGATGACCGCGGACGAGATCGGCGCCCCGTCCCGGCCTTGGTCCGGACCCTGGCTCATCCTGGCGCTCGGTCTGCTGGTGCTGCAGGCCGCACTGTTGTTCGCGATGGGCCGGCTGCCGATCTGCGCCTGCGGCACCGTGAAGCTGTGGCACGGCGTGGTGCAGAGCTCGGAGAACTCCCAGCATCTCACCGACTGGTACACGTTCTCCCATGTCATTCACGGCTTCCTGTTCTATGCGCTGACCGCGCTGGTTCTGCCGTTTCTGCCGTGGCAGGGGCGGCTGATCATCGCGATGCTGATCGAGGGCGCCTGGGAGCTGGTCGAGAACTCCAGCTTCATCATCGAGCGCTATCGCGCCGCCACGATCTCGCTGGACTATTTCGGCGACAGCATCGTGAACTCCATCGGCGACACCTTGGCGATGATGACCGGCTTCCTGCTGGCGCGGGTGCTGCCGGTCTGGCTGACCGTCGTGATCGCAATCGCGTTCGAGATCGGGGTCGGCCTGCACATCCGTGACAACCTGACCCTGAACATCCTGATGCTGATCCATCCAACCGAGGCGATCCGGCAGTGGCAGGCCGGGCCGCCGCTCCTGTGACGACGGAAATCCGGCTTGCCCTCATCCCCGTCCGACCCTAGCTAGAGCCCATGACCGACTTTTCCCCCCGCGAAATCGTCTCCGAACTCGACCGCTACATCGTCGGCCAGGCCGACGCCAAGCGCGCCGTCTCCATCGCCCTGCGCAACCGCTGGCGCCGGCTGCAGCTCGATGCCGGCCTGCGCGAGGAGGTGCTGCCGAAGAACATCCTGATGATCGGCCCGACCGGCGTCGGCAAGACCGAGATCGCGCGGCGGCTGGCCAAGCTCGCGGGCGCGCCGTTCCTCAAGGTCGAGGCGACCAAGTTCACCGAGGTCGGCTATGTCGGCCGCGACGTCGAGCAGATCATCCGCGACCTCGTCGAGGTCGCCATCGTCCAGGTGCGCGAGCGCAAGCGCAAGGACGTCGCCGCCCGCGCCCAGCTCGCCGCCGAGGAGCGCGTGCTGGATGCGCTGGTTGGCGCCAATGCGAGTGCTGCGACGCGCGACTCGTTCCGCCGCAAGCTGCGCGCCGGCGAACTGAACGACAAGGAAATCGAAATCGAGACGCAGTCCTCGGGCGGCGGCATGCCGATGTTCGAAATCCCAGGCATGCCGGGCGCGCAGATGGGTGCGATCTCGATCGGCGACATCTTCGGCAAGCTCGGCGGCCGAACCAAGACGCGGCGCGTGACGGTCGAGGCCTCGCACGACATCCTGATCGCGGAGGAATCCGACAAGCTGCTCGACAGCGACCAGCTGGTGCAGGAGGCGATCGGCGTGGTCGAGAACAACGGCATCGTGTTCCTCGACGAGATCGACAAGATCTGCGTGCGCGAGAACCGCGCCGGCGGCGACGTCTCGCGCGAGGGCGTGCAGCGCGACCTGCTGCCGCTGATCGAGGGCACGACGGTCTCGACCAAGCATGGCGCGGTCAAGACCGATCACGTCCTGTTCATTGCCTCGGGCGCGTTCCACATCGCCAAGCCCTCGGACCTCTTGCCGGAGCTGCAGGGACGATTGCCGATCCGGGTCGAGCTGCAGGCGCTGACCCGCGACGACATGCGCCGCATCCTGACCGAGCCGGAGGCATCGCTGATCAAGCAATATGTCGCGCTGATGCAGACCGAGGGCGTGACGCTCGACATCACCGACGATGCGATCGACGCGCTCGCCGACATCGCGGTTGCGGTGAATTCCACGGTCGAGAACATCGGCGCGCGCCGGCTGCAGACGGTGATGGAACGCGTGCTGGACGAGATCTCCTTCAACGCCTCCGACCGCGGCGGCGAGACGATGCGTGTCGACGCCGCCTATGTGCAGCAACACATCGGCGACCTCGCCAAGAACACGGATCTCAGCCGGTTCATTTTGTAAGAGGCGTCGCCCTTCAGCCTCTGCGCTCTTTCGCACAGGCGTAGCGTCACCCTCCGCTGTCGTCCCCGCGAAGGCGGGGACCCATAACCACCGAAGCTGATTGTCACTCAAGATGGCGGCTCCAGCCCTGCCTCATCACGTACAGCGGTGGTTACGGGTCCCGGCTCAAGGCCGGGACGACAGCGGTGGGTGTGGCGGCGAGCTTGCCTCCATCTCTCACCGCTCGGACATCGCATGACGGCCGCCTACAGCCGGCACTGGCGCACGATGCTCGCCGTCAACGCCGCGGTCATGCTCGGCGTGTTCCTGCACAAGCTCACGCTGCCGCCCTACATTCCCTACATCCACCTGCTTGTCGACTATCACCACGGCTTCATCAAGCGCGCGCTGATCGGGGCCATCGTCGGGTTGTTCACGACGAAGGTGCCGGTGTGGCTGGTGTTCGCGTTGGCAGGCCTCGTCTGGCTGATCACGTTCGGATTGTTCGTCCAGCTATTCCGCCGAACATTCGGATTGAACAGCGCACAGCTCCCGCTGTTCGTCTTCACCGCTGGCTCGCCGTTCGTGTTCAAGAACTTCCTGTTCACGCTCGGGCACTTCGACGTCTATGGCTGTCTTGGTGCCATCATCCTGATGCTGGTGCCGGCGGGCTCGCTCGGCTACGTCCTGCTCGCTGCGCTGACCTCGGCGGTGCTGGTGCTGATCCATCACATCCATCTGCTGATGTACGTGCCCACCATCGCCGCCATCGTCGTGCTGCGCTACTACTTGCCACGCAGGACGACGCGCCTCGACATGGCCGTCGGCGGAGCCGCACTGATCGGACTCGGCGCGCTGTTCCTGACGGCGCAATTCCTCGGCACGATGCCGCTGCCGGAAGCGGACTTCACAGCATATCTGCGGACCCGCATGGCCGATCCGACACGCACCGAACTCTTGCAGTTTGCTTACGTGTGGTACCAGCCGCTGACGAAGGAGGTGCAGGACACCTGGGCAAGACTGCCGTCGAACCTGCTCGGCTTGCCCGTCTATGCGCTGCTGCTCTGGCTTCACGCGCCGCTCTGGCGCACTTTCAGGGACCTGATTGGCGCGCTGGAAGAGCAGCGCCATCGCCAGATCGTCATCGCCGCGCTGGTTGTCATCACTCTCGCTTACCTCGTGATGTTCGCGATGGTGTTCGACTATTCGCGCTGGATCTCGAGCTGGGTGGTCTGCATGGTGCTGATGCTGCACGCGGTGAAGACGCTGCCCACCACAAAGCCTGTGGCCCTCATCGACGCCGGCGACCGCACGACCACGATCCTGGGCTGGATCGTCACCGCCATCCCGCGCGTCGGCATCATCCGGCCGTTCTGACGCTCAGCCCCGGGCGCGCCTGATCCGGACATAGAGCGCGCCGGCACCGCCATGTCCCACATGAGCCTCCTCGAAGCCGACAATCAGCGAGCGGAATTCCGGCAGGCTCAGCCAATGCGGCACCTGGCGCCGGAGCACGCCGCGTTCGGGATCCGCACCGATCGTACCCTTGCCGGTGATGACGAGCACGAAGGTGAGCCCGTCATGCTGGGCGCGATGCAGGAAATGATGCAGCGCCTGGTGCGCCCGGCTCTGGGTCATGCCGTGCAGATCGAGCCGCGCATCGATCTCGCTGCGGCCGCGCGACAGTTTCGAGCGCTCCTTGCGGCCGAGCGAGACCAGCGGCGGGATGGCCGGCCGGGCCGGCTTCGGCACGACCACCGGCGCGACCGGCCGCGGCGTCATCATCGGCTTGTCCGGCTGCGGCTCGGCCGTCACCATCGGCGGATGCGGCCGCACCGGACGCGGTGTCTTGCGCAGCGGCTTGACCTGGCGCGCCACCGTCTCCCACAGCGTACGCTCGTCCTCGGAGAGGCCACGCTTGCGACGGCCGCGGGGCGGCTCGGGATCTTCAGACATGGCGACGGCTTGTCATCGGCGGTTGCGGTGGCGCCTGCCATAACGCAATCGGCGGATATTGCGATCACTTTCGATACGGGGGCGGGCCTCGGGCAGGGGCACGGGCTGTGGTGCCACGACGTTCTGCGCCACCGTGGTCGCCGGGCTTGCGCTCGCGGCGGGAGCAGAGGCTTTCGCATCGTTGACCGGAGAGGCGGCGGCTTTGTTGGCCTGGTTGGCCTGCCCCTGATCCTTGACCTGATCCTTGACCTGATCCTTGGCTGCCTCCTTCGGCAGCACCTGCGGAAACAGTTTTGCGATCTTCTCCGACGGGCGTGCATCCGGCAGCGGCATCTTGCGGCCACGCGCAACCGGATCGAGGCTCTTCGGCACCAGCATCACGAACTGGATGCTGTGCTTGAGACGGCCGGAGACCTTGCCGGCGTCCTGGCCGGCGCCGAAATAGAGATCGGCGCGCGCAGGTCCGACGATCGCCGAGCCCGTATCCTGCGCGATCATCAGCCGGTGGAACGCCGTCTTCGACTTCTCGGATTCGATCGGCAGCTCGCCGGTGATGAAGAACGGCGTGCCATAGACGTGCAGCGACTTGTCGACCGCGATCGAGCGGCCCGGGGTCAGCGGAATGCCCTGCGCGCCGACCGCCTCGTCCTTCTCCGACAGCTGCACCTCGCGGAAGAAGATGTAGGAGCGGTTCATCCGCCGCAGCTCGTTGGCACCTTCCGGATTCTGCTCCATCCAGTCGCGGATGCGCTGCATCGACATCTGCTCGCGTGGAATGATGCCGCGCTCGATCAGGATGCGGCCGACCGGTGTGTAGGGAAGGCCATTATAGGCATCGTAGTTGATGCGAATGGTCGAGCCGTCGTCGAGACTGATGCGCGCCGATCCCTGGATCTGGGCAAACAGCAGGTCGGTCTGGTTCCTGAGCCATGCGATCTCCAGGCCGCGCCCCTCGATGGCACCGTCCTCGATCTCGGCGCGGTCGTAGTAGGGGACCAGCTTGCGCCGTCCGATCTTGCGATAGACGGGGCCCTTGTTGGGCAGACTCGTCGCATCCTGCTTGAAACCACGGACAAACAAATTGGAGGGCCGACGATAGACTGGAACGTTGTAGACCTCATTCTGGGTCCGCGAGCCCTCGATGACGGGTTCGTAGTAGCCGGTGACGAAACCGTCGGCATCGCCGAGCTTGGAGATCCTCAGCGGCTCGAAGTGCCGTTCGAAAAAAGCCCTTGCCGCAGCATTGTCGGCGAGATCGGTGGCCCGAGCATCGCGACAGGGGTCGCGCAGCGAATCACCCAGCGCCTTACCATCCACCCTGCCATCCGGCGCTGCATCCGTCTTCGCGGCGATCGGCTTGCAGCTGGCGCGGAACGTCCGATAGGCCGCGAGCTGATCGTCGTCGTTCCAGCCGGGCACGTCGGTCCAATCCATCGGCAGGTACTGGCTGTTGCTGATCTCGAGCGGCCAGTCGAGCTGCGGGTAGGGCAGGTGGCGCACCGGCGGCGTCGCCGCCCGATGGCGCGCGCGAACCGCCTCGGCTGCATAGGGGGCGAGCGCCACGGCAGCGAGGCTCAAGGCGAGCGCCGGCGTCCAGTAGGTCAGGCGGCGGGCGGTAAAACCCCGCTTCCAAATTTCGCGAACCATGCTTGCACCATCAAAGTACCACTCAACGCGAAATTCAGAGAAAACGGGATGCTGAAAAGATCCGTGTCAAAAATCGAGGATGCGCCTCTTCACGCGCCTCACGCAGCCGGTCGACAACGGGAGCAGGCGATCTCCCAATGTAACGCCAGCGGCGGCAGCCTATTCCATCAATGGCTGCCGGTTCCGACCAGCTTCCAGTTCGGATCGCGCGAGCCGGTGTCGCGGGCGAAAGTCCAGATGTCGGTGATGTCGGCGACCTTGTCCGGATTGCCGTCGACGATGTTGCCGCCCTTGTCGCGTGTCACCGAGATCATCTGCGAGACGAAGCGCACCGTGACCTGCGCGGTGCGGTCGCGCAGCTCGGCGCCGACCAGTTCGGCGGTATCGATGGAGACGAAGCGGGTTTCGGTCTTCTGCTCCTGCTTCTCACGCTCCTTGATGACGGCGTCGAAACTCTCATAGACCTCGGACGACAACAGGTCGCGCAACGCGCGGCGATCGCCATTGGCAAACGCCAGCACGATCATCTCGTAGGCGCTGCGCGCGCCGGTCAGGAAATGGCGCGGATCGAACGAGGAGTCGTCGGCGACGATCGCATCGAGGCCACGGGCGAGCGGCGTGCCCGGCTCGGCCAGACCACGCCAGCGATCACCCGGCGCCGGCATCTCGCCGCCGGGGACCGCAGCCGAGGGGTCGATGGGCTTGTTGGGAACCGGCATGACGTGGTTGTCCGGCGCGCCCTGGACCGCGTTTCGAGCGGCATGATCGAACGGCGTCCGCTCGCTCCCGGTGCGCTGCCCGAGCACGGCGCGCAGGCGGATGAAGATGAAGACCGCCAGCGCCAGGAAGATGATGGTATAAATGTCCACGTCGTGATCGCTTTCTGACTTGTCGAGCCGAACGCGGAGCCCGGCCACCGGGCACCCGTTCTACAGGATCCAGGTTAAGACCCGTGAATCCCTGGTCGACCCGGATGTAGTCATCGAATTGGGCCCGGCCAATGGCGCATTGTGGCGCGCCGATCCTAACCCTTTTCCCCCTCAAGGGGAAATCCGATCGGCCCCGGATTGGAACAGGGGAGGCCGGTCTCCGGTTCCCTCCGACGGCCGATGCGACAAATAGAGGCATACTGGCCGGATCGAGCGGTTGCTTCGGCCCTTGACGGCGTCGGTGGCTCGTCCTTGTGGAACAAGCCGGCCCTATGGTAGCCACGCGCCGCAACGACCCGCCCTTTTTGCCTGGAGAACACTGCGATGACCAACGGTAACGGCGCCACTCCCGACGCGGCTCCTCCTCCTCAACTGAACGTGCTGGCGCAATACATCAAGGATCTCTCGTTCGAGAATCCGAACGCTCCGCAGTCCCTGGCGCCGCAGGGCCAGCCGCCGCAGATCAACATCCAGATCAATGTCGGCGCCAATGCGCTGAATGACACCGAGTACGAGGTGACGCTGACAATCGAGGGCAAGGCCGAGAGCGGCAGCCAGGTGATGTTCAGCTTCGAGCTGGTCTATGGCGGCGTGTTCCGGCTGGTCAACATCCCGCGCGAGAACCTGTCGCCGATGCTGCTGATCGAATGCCCGCGCCTGCTGTTCCCGTTCGCCCGCGAGATCGTCGCCAACTCGGTGCGCGACGGCGGCTTCCCGCCCCTGATGCTGGACCCGGTCGATTTCGTCGGCCTGTACCGCCAGAACATGGAGCGTCAGGCCGCGGCCCAGGGCGGCCAGGTGCTGTCGAGCTGATCGTTTCGCTCTTTAAAAATTTGATGTTTGCAGGGCGTGATCCGCCGCCGATCGGGCGGATCACGTGCCGGCGAGAAACTCCATCCAGATCGGCTTGTCGCCGAGGGTAGCGATGAAGGCGCGATGTGCCTCTCGCTCCGCCTCCGTGACCCGCGGCGACAGCGGCTGCTCTCGCTGACGGCGCGGCGTCTCGCCGGCGGACCCGATGCGGATCTCCTGGCTGTCCTGGGTCAGGATCAGCTGCGACTGCCGCGCCCCGACCAGATCGACATAAACCTCCGCCAGCAGCTCGGCGTCGAGCAACGCGCCGTGCTTGGTCCGGCGTGAGTTGTCGATCGCATAGCGCGAGCAGAGGTCGTCGAGGCGGTTCGACACGCCAGGATGCTTGCGACGTGCGAGCAGCAGCGTATCGACCAGACGATCCCTGGGAATGGCCGCGCGCTTGACCCGATCGAGCTCGGCATTGATGAAGCCGATGTCGAACGAGGCGTTGTGGATCACCAGCGGGGCATCGCCGATGAACTCCAGGAACTCCTCGACGACCTCGTGAAACAACGGCTTGTCGGCCAGGAACTCGCTCGACAGGCCGTGAACCGCGAACGCTTCCGCCGGCATGTCCCGTTCGGGATTGATGTAGCGATGGTAGACTTGGCCGGTGGGCATGCGGTTGATGATTTCGACACAGCCGATCTCGACGAGGCGGTCGCCGCGCAGGGCGTCGAGGCCGGTGGTTTCGGTGTCGAGAACGATCTCACGCATCTGATTTGATCCGTCTGACTTGGTCCGTCGAAGTTCCGCGCGGCCGGATTTGCGAATCAGCCCCGGCGCTGCGGCATTCTAACGACCTCCGCCAGGATGTCGCGGATGCGTGCCCGCACCGGATCGAGCCCGTGCGAGGTATCCACGACGAAATCGGCGCGCTTGCGCTTCTCGGCATCCGGCATCTGCCGTGCGAGCAGCGCATCGAGCGCTTCGTCCGTCATCGTGCCGCGCGCCAGGATGCGCTGACGCTGGATCTCGGGCGAGGTCGACACCACCACCACGGCATCGACGCGCTTGTCGCCGCCGGTCTCGAACAGCAAGGGGACATCAACAACGGCAACGGGCACGCCGGACTGCTCGGCGTCATCGAGAAACTTCTGATGATAGGAGCGCAGCATCGGGTGCACGATCGCTTCAAGCCGGCGGATTGCGGCGGGATCGCCGACGACCTTGGCCGAGAGCCTGGCCCGATCCACCTTGCCGTCCACCGTGGTCCCGGGAAATTCGGCTTCGATCGCCGGCGCGGCTTCGGCTTCATAGACCTTATGAACGGTCGCGTCGGCGTCGTAGACCGGGACGCCGGCTTCGGCGAACAGCTTTGCAGTCGTCGACTTGCCCATGCCCATCGAGCCGGTCAGACCCAGCACTCTCATCCGCGGTCACTCCCCTTACGCGTGGCTGCGGTCGGCATCAGATCCTGAGCAGCTTCGCTTCGCGAAAATAGGCGAGCAGCGGCAGCAACGGCAGGCCGAGGATGGTGAAGTGATCGCCGTCGATCCGGTCGAACAGGTGCACCCCGAGCCCCTCCAATTGATAGGCGCCGACGCTGGATGTGACGGCGTCACCGGCGGCATCGAGATAGGCGGCGATCTCGGCCTCAGAGAGGGCGCGCATCGTCATCCAGGCGACGGCGACGTGCGAGAACAGCACCTCGCCGTTGCGGACCACCGCGATGGCCGAGTGTAGCGCATGGGTGCGCCCGCCCAGCGCCAACAATTGCTGCATGGCATGCTGGCGGCCGGCCGGCTTGTTGAACATGCGCTCACCCAATGCGAGCGTCTGATCCGCGCCGACCACATAGGAATTGGGCCTGCTTGCCGAGACCGCAGCGGCCTTCGCATTGGCGAGGTGTAACGCAATCTCGTAGGGCGCGACCAGGCCGGCTTCGGCCTGGACCGCGCGCTCGTCGATATCGGCCGGAAGCGCCTCGCACGCGAGTCCTGCGTTCGCGAGCAGCATCCGCCGCGCGCGGCTCTGCGATGCCAGAATGAGAGGCTCGTCACTGCACCAGATGGACATTGATCCGCTCACTAGTCCGGAAGCCGCTGCCGCTGCCGGTCGGTATAGAGTTTCAGGATCGCGGCGGCCGTCTCCTCGATCGAGCGCCGCGTCACGTCGAGCATGACCCAGTTGAACTTCGCACTGAGCTTGCGTGCATAGGCGACCTCGTCGGTCACCGACTGCTTGTCGACATAGTTCTCATTGCCGGATTCCGCACCCATGCTGAGCAGGCGATTCTGCCGCACCTGGATCAGCCGCTCCGGGGTCGCATGCAGGCTGACGACCAGCGGCTTCTTCAATGTCTCGAGCTGGTGCGGGATCGGAATGCCCGGGACCAGCGGCACGTTGGCTGTGCGCACGCCGCGGTTGGCGAGATAGATCGAGGTCGGAGTCTTCGAGGTCCGGCTGACGCCCACCAGCACCACCTCGGCGTCTTCGAGGCCGTCGACCATTTGCCCGTCATCGTGGAGCATCGTGTAGTTCAGCGCATCGATGCGGGCGAAATATTCGGCATTGAGCACGTGCTGCGCACCGACGCGGCCGGCGGTCGACGCGCCGAGATAGGCCTCGAACAGCTGCATCACCGGACCGATGATCGACAGGCTCGGAATGTTGATCTGCTGGCACTTGCCTTCGAGCCGGCTGACCAGGTCCTTCTCGAGCAGGGTGAACAGCACGATGCCCGGCGCTTCCTCGATCTCGTCGAGCACGCGGTCAAGCTGCTTCTGGCTCCGCACCAGCGGGTACACGTGCTCGACCGGGGTCACATTGGTGTATTGCGCGGCGACTGCTCGCGCGACCGTGATCAGGGTTTCGCCGGTCGAATCGGAAACCAGATGGAGGTGAAAGTAGTTGCCGGTGGTGGGCATCAAATCCTTAACGATCTGTGAATCCCTGTGAAGGATGGGGCCAAAAAGTCGCCTCGGACCGCTCCCTTTGTATAACCCCGATTGTTCTGCACATGGTCGCCGTCCGGGACAACGTCAGGCAGCAGCGCGATGATATCGGGACGAGGCCCATTTGTCTCTGGATAAGCTGTCGAAGGATTTCGACAAGCGTCTGAATCACATCAGACTCTGGGGCGATCCGGCGTGTGCAGCTCGCATGTTGAGGGATGTGAACAAGCTGCGGGCAGACTGCGGATGACATTGCATGAGTCCAATCCACCGCTACCTAGACTCAAACCTTAAGATTCTAAAATTATTTGGTTTGGAGGGGACTGAGCGAGCGGATATGTCTCGGCACGCAAGCTGATCGCTGGCTGAGAGGATCGCGCGTTTCCGATGTATGAGTGGATCAAGGCCCTGCACGTCATCGCTGTCATCGCGTGGATGGCCGGCATGCTGTATCTGCCGCGGCTGTTCGTCTATCATTGCGAGGCCGAGATCGGCTCGAAGCAGTCCGAGACGTTCAAGGTCATGGAGCGGCGCCTGCTGAAGGCGATCATCAATCCGGCGATCACCGTGACTTGGCTTGCCGGACTCTATCTGGTCTGGGCCGGCCACTGGTATACCAGCGGTTGGTTTCATGCAAAATTTCTCCTGGTGCTGATCATGTCGGGAGTCCACGGACTGTTCACCCGCTGGGTCAGGGAATTCGGCGCCGACAAGAACACGCGCAGCCAGAAATTCTACCGCTATGTCAACGAGGTACCGACGGTTCTGATGATCGGCATCGTGATTCTCGTGATCGTCAAGCCGTTCTGACCGTCTCCCAGGGAATACCGCTCCGCCGCAGACGCCTTGCGGACAACGGCGCGATTTTCTATATTGTAGATATCCCACCCCACGCAGGCGGATGTGGTTGCGTTCCGGCTTGACCGGCCGCCGCATCAGGTCTGGTGCCTCATCGGCGCCAACCTTGCTCAGACCTGCGGACCTCATTTTCGTCCGCCTTCCCACAGCCACCTCGCATCCCTCCCAAGTCGCTTCCACAGGACCACCCCAATGCGGGAAATCAAACTACAGGACCTCAAGTCAAAGACGCCGGCCGAGCTCGTCTCCTTCGCGGAGGAAAACGGGGTCGAGAACGCCAGCACGATGCGCAAGCAGGAGCTGATGTTCGCCATCCTCAAGCAGCTCGCCATTCAGGAGATCGACATCATCGGCGAGGGTGTCGTCGAGGTTCTTTCTGACGGTTTCGGCTTCCTCCGCTCGCCCGATGCCAACTACCTGCCCGGTCCGGACGACATCTATGTCTCGCCCTCGCAGATCCGCCGCTTCGGCCTGCGCACCGGTGACACGATCGAGGGCCACATCCGCAGCCCGAAAGAAGGCGAGCGCTATTTCGCGCTGCTCAAGGTCAACACGCTGAACTTCGAGGATCCCGAAAAGTCCAAGCACAAGGTCAATTTCGACAACCTCACGCCGCTGTTTCCGGACGAGCGCTTCCGGCTCGAGCTCGAGGATCCGACCCGCAAGGATCTGTCGCCGCGTGTCATCGACATCGTCGCGCCGATCGGTAAGGGCCAGCGCGCGCTGATCGTCGCGCCGCCGCGCACCGGCAAGACCGTGCTGATGCAGAACATCGCGCACTCGATCACGGCGAATCATCCCGAGTGCTACTTGATCGTGCTGCTGATCGACGAGCGCCCCGAGGAAGTCACGGACATGCAGCGCTCGGTGAAGGGCGAGGTCGTGTCCTCGACCTTCGACGAGCCGGCGGCCCGTCACGTCCAGGTCGCGGAGATGGTGATCGAGAAGGCCAAGCGCCTGGTCGAACACGGCCGCGACGTCGTCATCCTCCTGGACTCGATCACCCGCCTCGGCCGCGCCTACAACACTGTCGTGCCGTCATCCGGCAAGGTGCTGACCGGCGGTGTCGATGCGAACGCGCTGCAGCGGCCGAAACGCTTCTTCGGCGCCGCGCGCAACATCGAGGAAGGCGGCTCGCTCACTATCATCGCCACCGCGCTGGTCGATACCGGCAGCCGCATGGACGAGGTCATTTTCGAAGAGTTCAAGGGCACCGGCAACTCCGAGCTCATCCTCGACCGCAAGGTCGCGGACAAGCGGACCTTCCCGGCGATCGACATCGCCCGGTCCGGCACCCGCAAGGAAGAGCTCATCACCGAGCCGCAGAACCTCAAGAAGATGTACGTCCTCCGCCGCATCCTCAATCCGATGGGCACCATGGACGCAATCGACTTCCTGCTCGACAAGCTCCGCAGCACCAAGAGCAATGCCGAGTTCTTCGAATCCATGAACACCTGATTGGACCACGGTCTCGATCTGGAAAGGGCGCTCTTCGGAGCGCCCTTTTTGTTTGCGGGACTGGATCAGGCGCGGGCACCACCGCTCGTCGGCGGCATCCGGCGTAAAGCATGCCGCTGCAAACCGATTGTGTTTCGCTGCCGGCAAGCCCAACTGAGGATGATGCATCCTCACGATCAGACCATCTTTGCATTGTCCTCGGGACGGCTGCCGAGCGCGATTGCGATTGTCAGACTCTCTGGCTCACATGCGGGATCTGCCCTTCGGCTGCTGGCGGGAAGATTGCCGGTGCCGAGGACTGCAACACGCGCCCTGCTGCGCGATGGCAGCGGCGAAGCGATCGACGATGCCGTGGTGCTGTGGTTTCCCGGACCCGCAAGCGCCACCGGCGAGGATGTCGCCGAGTTGCACGTCCATGGCAGCCGGGCCGTCATCGCGGCGGTGTTCTCGCTCCTCTCGACGATGCCGCAGATGCGCCCTGCGGAGCCGGGCGAGTTCACGCGGCGCGCGTTCGAGAATAGCAAGATCGATCTGACCGAAGCCGAGGGGCTCGACGATCTCATTCACGCCGACACCGATCGCCAGCGGCGCCAGGCGTTGCAGCAGTTGAAGGGCCTGCTGGGCGACAAGGCGCGGAGCTGGCGTGAGCAGATCATCGAAGCTGCGTCGCTGATCGAAGCCGGGATCGACTTTGCCGATGAAGGCGATGTGCCGGCCGAACTGATGGCGCCGGCGCTGTCCCGGATCGAACGGCTCCTGGCGGAGATCGAGACCGTTCTGACGGCGCAGGGCCGGGCGGAGCGGCTGCGTGACGGCCTGACGGTCGTGATCGCCGGACCTCCGAACGCCGGCAAGTCGACATTGATGAACCAACTGGCCCGGCGTGAAGTGGCGATCGTCTCGCCCCATGCCGGCACGACGCGCGACGTCATCGAGGTTCAGCTCGATCTCCAGGGCTATCCCGTCACGGTGATCGATACTGCGGGGATCCGGGAGACGGACGATCCCGTGGAGCAGGAGGGCGTGCGGCGGGCCCGCGATCGGGCGGCGCAGGCCGATCTCGTGCTGTGGCTGTCCGAGGATGATCAAGCGGAGGCAGAGCGTCGAACTGGGGTGCCTGTCTGGCTGGTCCGCAACAAGATCGACCTGCCGGCCCCCCAGGCGAGAGCTGCGGCGTCGGTGCAAAGCGCGGATCGGGTTTTTGCGATCTCGGCGAGAACCGGAGCAGGCTTGTCCGAACTGCTGGAGGCCCTGATCGGCTTCGCTGGTGACTTCTTTGGATCGACCGAGAGTGGCCTGATCACGCGAGAACGGCAACGAACCCTGCTCGAGGAGACGGCGGCCGCACTTCGCCAGAGCATTGCGGCCGTAGATCTCGGGGAGGAGCTCGCCGCGGAGGAGCTGCGGATCGCCGCCCTCGCGCTCGGGCGCCTCTTGGGGCGGGTTGACATCGAGGATGTGCTGGACGTGATCTTTCGCGAGTTCTGTATCGGCAAGTAGCGACGGCAACGGTCTCGGCGCGACGGATATACTTAATGAAGCGTTGCTTGGTTAACGGACCATCAACTGTTTCACGTGAAACAGGGACGGAACTCTTGCGACGCTTCACGTGAAACAAGTTCCGATCTCAGGGTGCTGTTTCACGTAAAACGTCCTCGCCTTGTCGTGGCGAATGTTTCACGTGAAACGTCTTCCGAGCGTTGTCTGCAAGCGTTAGATAAGCCCCCATGTTCCAGCATCTGACATCCTACGACGTCATCGTCATCGGTGGCGGCCACGCCGGCTGCGAAGCTGCGGCGGGTGCGGCGCGCATGGGCGCCCGGACTGCGCTGATCACCCATCAGTTCGCGACGATCGGGGCCATGTCCTGCAATCCGGCCATCGGAGGTTTGGGGAAAGGACATCTGGTTCGCGAAGTCGATGCTCTCGACGGCTTGATGGGCCGCGTCGCCGATGCGGGCGGCATCCAGTTTCGGGTTTTGAACCGCCGGAAGGGACCTGCCGTTCGAGGTCCGCGCGCCCAGGCCGATCGCAAGCTTTATGCCGCAGCAATGCAGTCGGCGATCCGGGAGACCGCGAACCTCTCTGTGATCGAAGGCGAGGCGGACGAGCTGATCGTCACGGACGGCCGGGTCACGGGCGTACGGTTGGCCGACGGCCGGACCTTTGTCTGTGGTGCTGTGGTCATCACGACCGGCACGTTTCTTTGTGGTCTGATTCACCTCGGTGAGCGGACCTGGCCGGCGGGCCGGGTCGGCGAAGCCCCGGCGCTGGGACTCTCCCAGTCCCTCGAAGCCATCGGATTTCGTCTCGGCCGGCTCAAGACCGGGACCCCGCCGCGTCTGGATGGATCGACGATCGACTGGACAGCAGTCGAGATGCAGCCCGGCGACGATCCGCCGGAGCCGTTCTCCGTCCTGACCGGTAAGATCACCACCCCACAGATCCAATGCGGCATCACCCGGACGACGACCGCGACCCATGAGGTGATCCGCGCCAATGTCCATCGCTCGCCGATGTACTCCGGGCAGATCAAGTCGACCGGGCCGCGGTATTGTCCCTCGGTCGAGGACAAGATCGTCCGCTTCGGTGATCGCGACGGCCACCAGATCTTCCTGGAGCCGGAAGGACTCGACGACACGACGGTCTACCCGAACGGCATCTCGACCTCGCTGCCGGAGGAGGTTCAGCTCGCGCTGCTGCCGACCATCCCGGGTCTCGAGCGGGTTCGGATGATCCGGCCCGGCTATGCGATCGAGTATGACCACGTCGATCCGCGTGAGCTCGAGCCGACCCTGCAGACCAGGCGGATGAAGGGTCTATTCCTGGCCGGCCAGATCAACGGCACGACCGGCTATGAGGAGGCCGCGGCTCAAGGCCTGGTCGCCGGCCTCAATGCGGCGCTGGCCGCAGGCGGCGGCGGGCCGGTCGTGTTTGATCGCGCTGACGGTTATCTCGGGGTGATGATCGATGACCTGGTCACGCGAGGGATCACCGAGCCGTATCGGATGTTCACCTCGCGCGCCGAGTATCGGCTGACGTTGCGGGCGGACAATGCGGACCAGCGGCTGACCGACAAGGGCATCGCACTCGGCTGTGTCGGCAATGAGCGTGCGTGTTTCCATCGAAGCAAGATGGATGCGTTGGAGGCTGCCCGTTCGCTGGCGAGGTCGCTGACGATCACGCCCAACGAGGCGGCTAAGCATGGCCTCACGCTCAACAAGGATGGCCAGCGCCGCTCGGCCTTCGAGCTGATGGCCTATCCGGAGATCGGCTTCTCCGAGGTGAGAGTGATCTGGCCGGAGCTCGGCGCGATCGATGCCGCCATCGCCGCGCATCTCGAGATCGATGCCAAATATGATGTCTATGTCCGCCGCCAGAGCGACGACGTCGATGCCTTCCGGCGCGACGAGGGATTGGTGCTCGGCGACATCGACTATGCGCTCGTTCCGGGTCTTTCCAATGAGGCGCGGGCGAAGCTGGCGGCTGCCAGGCCGTGGACGATCGGGCAGGCGGGCCGGATCGACGGCATGACGCCGGCGGCGCTCGGAATTCTCGCGGCCTATCTTCGCCGCGAAGCGCGTCGCAGCAAGGCCGCGGGCTGAGGGGCGTTTCACGTGAAACAGGCAGTGGCGTCCAAGGTGATCGAATCCGACAAGGCGGCAGCGCTCGCCTTGACGCCCGTTTCACGTGAAACGGAGCAGCGCCTGGATCGCTATGTCTCCCTGCTGCTGGAGTGGCAGGCCAAGACGAATCTCGTCGCGCCCTCGACCTTGCCGCATCTCTGGACCCGGCACATTTCGGATTCGCTGCAGCTTCTCGATCTCGCGCCCGACGCCCGGATCTGGGTCGATCTCGGCAGCGGCGGCGGGTTTCCGGGCGTCGTCCTCGCCTGCGCGCTGGCCGAGCGGCCCGGCGCCCAGGTCCATCTGGTCGAGCGCATCGCCAAGAAGGCGGCGTTCCTGCGCGAAGCAATTCGCGTCACCGGCGCTCCGGGGATCGTGCATTTGTCAGAGATCGGGGATATCGTGGAGAAGTGGAGTGGGCGAGTCGATTGCGTGACCGCACGCGCGCTGGCTCCGCTACACCAACTCATCGGCTTTGCGGAGCCCCTGGTGAAAAAAGGCGCGAAAGCGCTGTTTCTCAAGGGTCAAGATGTAGAAGCGGAATTGACCGAATCTACTAAGTATTGGAAAATTGAGCCGAAACTTCATTCCAGCCGGACGGGCGGGCAGGGCTGGATCGTCGCAATCGATTGCATCGAGCGACAGAGCTGAATTCCGTCAAGACGACAACCAATGGCGATCGCGCATGGCCGTAATTGATCAGATTTATCAAGAAGATAGGGCTCCTCACCCGGAGGGGCATCCGCGCATCCTGGCGCTCGCCAACCAGAAGGGCGGGGTTGGCAAGACCACGACCGCGATCAATCTCGGCACGGCGCTGGCCGCGATCGGCGAGCGCGTGCTGATCGTCGACCTCGATCCGCAGGGCAATGCCTCGACCGGGCTCGGCATCGACCGTGGCAGCCGCAACTGCTCGACCTATGACGTGCTGATCGGCGAGGCCTCGCTGCGCGACGCCGTCGTTGCGACGGCCGTGCCACGGCTGCACATCGCCTCCTCGACGATGGACCTGTCGGGTCTGGAGCTCGAGCTCGGCTCCAGCGCCAACCGCGCCTTCCGTCTGCGCGACGCGATCGCCGGTCTCAACAACAACGTCTCGCCGGAGAACGACTACACCTACGTGCTGGTCGATTGCCCGCCGTCGCTGAACCTGCTGACCGTCAATGCGATGGCCGCGTCGGATGCGATCCTGGTGCCGCTGCAGTGCGAGTTCTTCGCGCTCGAAGGTCTGTCGCAATTGCTGCAGACCGTGGAGCAGGTGCGCTCGACCCTGAACCCGAACCTGTCGATCCACGGCATCGTGCTGACGATGTTCGACTCGCGCAACAACCTGTCGAACCAGGTGGTGGCCGACGTCCGTCAGTTCATGGGATCGAAGGTCTACAACACGATGATCCCGCGCAACGTGCGCATCTCGGAAGCACCGTCCTACGGCAAGCCGGTGCTGGTCTACGATTTGAAGTGCGTCGGCAGCGAGGCCTATCTGAAGCTCGCCACCGAGGTCATTCAGCGCGAGCGTGACCTGCGCACGAACTGACCTTGCCTCTGCTCCGGGCACCTCGTCGCCCGGATCTCATTTGAGGACGGCAGCGGATCCGGTCAGGATCCGCTCCCTCGTTCATTGTGCCGGCGGGACTGATCGGCAGCAGACGCAAGCGGAGCGTGACGTGAATCCAAAGGAGAAGGCGATGGCCGACGAGTCGCGATCGCGATTGGGCCGGGGTCTTGCAAGTCTGATCGGTGACGTCGGCCGCGAGGCCGGCGCGCCGCCGGAGCGGCCGCGCAATCAGCGCAAGGTGCCGATCGAGTTTCTCAAGCCCAATCCGCGCAACCCGCGCAAGACGTTTTCCGACGGCGAGCTCGCCGAGCTCTCGGCCTCGATCAAGCAGCACGGCGTGATCCAGCCGATCGTGGTGCGTCCGGTGAAGGGCCAGCACGACCGCTACGAGATCATCGCCGGCGAGCGGCGCTGGCGCGCCTCGCAGGCCGCCGGCCTGCACGAGGTGCCGATCGTTCCGGTCGATGTCAGCGACAGCGACGCGCTGGAGCTCGCGATCATCGAGAACGTGCAGCGTGAGGATCTCAACCCGATGGAGGAGGCGCAGGGCTATCACGCGCTCGCCAACGAGTTCAAACGCAACCAGGAAGACATCGCCAAGATCGTCGGCAAGAGCCGCAGCCACGTCGCCAACATGATGCGGCTGACCAAGCTGCCGGCCGAGGTGCAGGGCTTCATCGCGACCGGGCAGATCTCGGCCGGCCATGCGCGCGCGCTGATCAATCTGCCGGATCCGATGTCGGCGGCGAAGAAGATCATCGCGGAAGGATTGAACGTCCGGCAGACCGAGGCGCTCGCGCATGAAGAGGGCGTGCCGGAGCGCAAGCCGCAGAAGCCGCGCAGCGCTGGAGGCAGCGCGACGGCGGAGAAGAAGGACGCCGACACCATCGCGCTGGAGAAGCGGGTCGGGGACGCGCTCGGTCTTTCGGTGTCGATCAGCCACCGCGACCCCGGCGGCACGGTGCAAATCACCTACCGCAGCCTCGAGCAGCTCGACGAGGTGATGCGTCGGTTGGAGCAGGGTTAGATGTGAGTTGGCGGCGCTTACTGCGCCGCGGTCTCTCATGAGATCGTTGCCCCGAACTCACATTCGTCATGGCCGGGTCAAGCCCGGGCATGACGAGCTACTAATGAGCGACGAGAGTGGCCTGCATGTGTCCTCGTCGCGTCTGCCTCTGCTGATCTCGGCTCTCTCCTCCGTCATTCCGGGGCGCGCGTAGCGCGAACCCGGAATCCATTTTACGGCAGATGACGCAGCCCGATGGATTCCGGGTTCGCCGCGCTGCCGCGCGTCGCCCCGGAATGACGCCGGAGATTGGAGCGCGGTCGCTGGCCAATTTGGGGTGTGCGCTTCGTCACCGCCGCCGCCTCAGCCGATGTTACGTAGACGCGTCACCCCTTCCGCCGTGCCGCGACCGCGATCGACAACAATGTCCGCTGCGCGATCGCCGCTGCGAGCCCCGGCTGCTTGCGCATGTCGAGCGCAGCCGTCGCCAGCTGGTCGATGATCGGCAGCAGCCGGGCAGGGGAGAAATTGCGCAGTGCGACTTCCGCGCTCGGCTTGCGCGAGAAGTGCAGCCGGGGGAAGCCGCCTTCGAGGATGGACGAGACCGGCGTGCCGGAAGCGACGGCGAGCGCCGATTTGTGCAGCCATGCCGCATGTCGCTGCGCAGCGGAGATGATGACGCCGGGATAGGTGCCGGCGATCATCGCCTTGCCGAACTCGGTCTCGACAATTTCGGGCTTGCCGCCGAAGGCGCCGTCAACGATCGGGTCGAGCTTCATCTCCGAGGCGTCCGCGACCACGGCCATCACATGGTCGAGCGTCACCTCGCCTTCGCCATGGGCGAACAGGGTCAGCTTGCGCAGCTCGTTGCGCGAGGCCTGGCGGTCGCCCCCGAGCAGCGCCATCAGATAGGCGCGAGCGTCGGGCGCGATGCGCAGGGCCGCGATGCGCAATTCGTCGTCGATCAGCTTGGCGAGATCGCGCTCGGTGTCCGGGTAGCAGCCGATCGCGACCGCCGTTCTGGCCTTCTCGCAGATCTTGCGGAGTGGCGAATCGGGGCGGATGTCGGCGGCCTCGATCACGATGCGGCAATCCCGCACGTTCATCTCGCTGAGCGTCTCGACGCCGCTGGCGAAATTGCGCGACCCGGCGCGGACTCGGATGGCTCGCCGGCCGCCGAACAGCGGCACGGTCATGGCTTCGTCGACGAGGCGCGACGGCTCCGCGGCGAGTTCGTCACCATCGAGCCTGACCACGGAGAACGGATCATCGGGGTTGTCGACGGCCGAAGCGATAAGCGCCTCGGCGCGTTCGCGAACCAGGCCCGTATCCGGTCCGTACAACAGGATCAGCGGACGCGCGGCGTCCGGTTTGGCCAGGAAGGCATCGATGTCTCGTCCGCGCAGCGCGACCACGGCGATGTCAGCCGTGCGTCAGGTGCCCGCGGTGAAATAGGCCGCGAGCCGGGTCTTGATCTTCTCGGCGACCTCCTCGGAGGCGCGATCCTCAGCGTCACGGAAGGCGCGCTGCCGGGCGAAGCGCTGGTAGGAGCCGGGGATGTCGTAGGAGGTGCGGGCGAAGGTCGTTCCGGTCATGACCGACTTGTTGGTCGCCAGCTCGACCAGATTGTACTGCACGTCGAGGCCCACATTCTCGGTGGTCGGCAGGCCGGTGGTCTGCGAGACGATCAGCGAGGACCGGCTGGTCTGCAATCGCAGCACCAGCTTGTGGGTCGGCGCCGTGCCGGTTGCGGTGCCGTACAGCTTGAAGGCGAGCGCGTTGCGGATGCCGACGCCGATGCGCGCCTCGGGCGAGGCGTTCGGCTTGTCGACCGGCGGCAGCTCGATGCCGGCAAGCTTTTCACGCAGGCCGGGCGTGCCGTCGGTATGCTCCGCATACATCGGCTGGAAGCAGCCTGCCGTCAGCGCGGCCAAAGCGGCCACGGCAACAAGCCGAGCAGCGATCCGAAACCTAGCCGACGACATTCACGATCCTCTTGGGAACAATGATCACCTTGCGGACGGGTTTGCCATCCAGCGCCAGTTTTACTGCATCGAGGGCCAAAACGGCAGCCTCAATTTCCGGATTCTGCGCGTTGCTGGCGACTGTGACTTCTCCGCGCTTCTTGCCGTTGACCTGGACGACCAGGCTCATGCTGTCCTCAACCAGCAAATCTCGTTCGATTTGCGGCCAGGACGCCTCCGAGATCAGCCCAGTGTGGCCCAGCAACTGCCAGCATTCCTCGGCCAGATGCGGCATCATCGGCGAGAAAAGCTGCACCAGGATCCCCGCAGCCTCGCGAATCGCCCAGGCCAGGTCGGGGGCCGGCTTGGCCGGCCGCGCCAGGACGTCGGCCAGCGCGTTGGCGAATTCGCGGATATGCGCCAGGCAGACGTTGAAGTGCAGCCGCTCGATGCCGCCGGTCACCTTGTCGAGGGCGCCGTGGGCCGCCTTGCGTAGCGCCAGCGCGTCGGCGCCGAAGGCGGCGGGACGGGGAGAGGGGGTTTCGGCGGACGCCGCGACCGATTCGTTGACCAGCCGCCAGAGACGCTGGACGAAGCGCGCCGCGCCCTGCACCCGCTCGTCGCTCCAGATCACGTCGCGGTCCGGCGGCGAGTCCGACAGCATGAACCAGCGCGCGACGTCGGCGCCGTAGCTCTCGATGATGTCGTCGGGGTCGACCGTGTTCTTCTTCGACTTCGACATCTTCTCGATCGGCCCGATCGTGATGTCCTCGCCGGTCGCGCTCAGCACCGCGCGGCGGCCATTGCCGCCGACCTCGATCTTGACCTCGGCCGGATTGACGTAGGTGCCGTCGGCCTTCTGGTAGGTCTCGTGCACCACCATGCCCTGGGTGAACATGCCGGCGAACGGCTCGTCCATGGCGACGTGCCCGGTCGCCTTCATCGCCCGGGTGAAGAAGCGGCTGTAGAGCAGATGCAGGATCGCGTGCTCGACGCCGCCGATATACTGGTCGACCGGCATCATCCGGTTGGCCACCTCAGGCGTCGTCGGCGCGGTCTCGTTCCACGGGTCGGTGAAGCGCGCGAAGTACCAGGACGAGTCCACGAAGGTGTCCATGGTATCGGTTTCGCGCGTCGCCTTGCCGCCGCATGTCGGGCAGGTGACGTGCTTCCAGGTCGGATGATGGTCGAGCGCATTGCCCGGCTTGTCGAAGCTGACGTCATCCGGCAGCACCACCGGCAGGTCCTTGGCCGGTACCGGCACCACGTCGCATTTGGCGCAGTGGATCACCGGGATCGGGCAGCCCCAATAGCGCTGCCGCGAGATGCCCCAGTCGCGCAGGCGGAAATTGACCTGGCGCTCGCCGACAGCCGCGCCGCCGCGCTGCTCGCTCTCGAGCCGCCTGGCGACCTCGTCCTTGGCCTGCGCGATCGTCATGCCGTCGAGGAAGCGGGAATTGATCAGGCGGCCGTCGCCGTCGAAGGCGGTGTCGGTGATGACGAAGCTCGCCGGGTCCTGGCCCTCCGGGCAGACCACCGGCGTGTTGCCGAGGCCGTATTTGTTGACGAAGTCGAGGTCGCGCTGGTCATGCGCCGGGCAGCCGAAGATGGCGCCGGTGCCGTACTCCATCAGCACGAAGTTCGCGACATAGACCGGCAAGGTCCAGCTGGGGGCGAAAGGGTGCACGGCGCGGATGCCGGTGTCGAAGCCCTGCTTCTCCGCGGTGTCGATCGCTTCCTGCGCGGTTCCGATCCGCTTGATCTCGGCGATGAACGCGGCGAGCTCCGGGTTCTTGGCGGCCGCGGCTTGCGCCAGCGGATGGTCCGCCGAGATCGCCATGAACTTGGCGCCGAACAGCGTGTCGGGCCGCGTCGTGAAGATCTTCAATTCGGTCTCGCCCGCCGGCGTCGTCTTGGGATCCAGCGCAAAGCGGATCAGCAGGCCTTCGGAGCGGCCGATCCAGTTCCGCTGCATCAGCCGGACCTTGTCGGGCCAGCGGTCGAGACCATCGAGCGCGTCCAGCAGCTCCTGCGAGTACTTCGTGATCTTGAACACCCACTGGTTCATCTCACGCTGTTCGACCACCGCACCGGACCGCCAGCCGCGACCGTCGATGACCTGCTCGTTGGCGAGCACGGTCATGTCGACCGGATCCCAGTTCACCTTGCGCTGCTCGCGCTCCACCAGCCCGGCTTGCATGAAATCGAGGAACATCTTCTGCTGGTGCTTGTAGTAGGACGGATCGCAGGTCGCGAATTCGCGCGCCCAGTCGAGCGACAGGCCGATCGAGCGCAGCTGCTTCTTCATCGCGGCGATGTTGTCGTAGGTCCATGCCTTCGGCGCGACCTTGCGCTCGATCGCGGCGTTCTCCGCCGGCAGGCCGAACGCGTCCCAGCCCATCGGATGCAGCACGTTGAAGCCCTTGGCGCGCATGAAGCGCGCCAGCACGTCGCCGAGCGTATAATTACGGACATGGCCGATATGGATGCGTCCCGACGGATAGGGAAACATCTCGAGTACGTAGTATTTCGGACGCGGATCGTCGTTCCTGGTGGCGAAGATCGCCTTCTCGTCCCACTGGCGCTGCCAGCGCGGCTCGGCTTCACGGGCGTTGTAGCGTTCGGATGTCATGGAATCGCTTATAATTTTCGAGGATTCGCGTCGTTTGAAGACGGCGGACTAGGCCACAAAAGCGGCAGCCCGGTCAATGGGGCGACAGATAATGATACCATTTTGGGCATCCGCTAAGCGACGGTAATCGCGAGTTTTTTTGCAGCCTCCGCCGGCTGTGTCGAAGGTCCGATTGAGGCACGGTTAAGACTTGAATGGGAGACTGAGTGCATACATCCAGGCATCAGCCCGCATCTGGGATCACTCCACATCGTGTCCGGCGCTACGTTCGACGAGCTTGACTTCGAGTACGCGACGACGGTCGCGGAAAAGGCCATGAAATCCATGGCTCAACAGCGCGTGCCACCGACGCCTAACAACTTCCATCTGTGGTTCAAGTACTCACTGGGCTCGGCGTCGGATCTCAAGCGCGCCGTCGACATCCTGGTCAGCAACAAGCGCAAGTTCGACAAGACCACCAACCAGGCGCTGTTCGACACCTATATCGGCCAGCAGGGTACGGAAGCGGCTGTCGTCCACAAAGTCTCGCAGCAGCTGCATGGCGTGATGGACTCCGCCAAGCAGTATCTGACGGCCGCGATCGCCGACAACCGCACGCACATGGCGGCGATCGATGGCGTCGCCGAACGCAGCGAGCAGGGTGTCGATCCGAAGATCCTGATCGAGAACCTGGTCAGTGAGCTCGCCCAGGCAACCGCGCGTGCGGCGAAACTCGAAGCGAGCTTTGCCGAGAAGTCACGCGAGCTCGACACCATCCGGGACTCGCTCAACAAGTCGGAGCAGCGCGCCCGCACCGACACGCTGACCGGATTGCCGAACCGGCGCGCGCTCGAAGAGTTCTTCCGCCATGCACAGGTCGAGGCGATGGAGCGCGACGAACCGCTCAGCATTCTCCTGATCGACGTCGACCACTTCAAGAAGTTCAACGACAATTACGGCCATGGCGTCGGCGATCAGGTGCTGCGCCTCGTCGCCAAGGCATTGCGCGAGCGCGTCCGCGACAAGGATCTTCCGGCGCGCTACGGCGGCGAGGAACTGATCGCGGTGCTGCCGCAGACCGACCTCGAAGGTTGCACCGTCATCGCTGAGCGCATCCGGCGCACCATCGCCGACTGTCAGTTCACGCGGCGCTCGACCGGCGAGGTGCTGCCGCAGATCACGGTGTCGATCGGCGTCGGCCAGTTCCAGTTCGGCGAATCGATGGCTGATCTGATCGACCGTTGCGACCGCTCGCTGTATCTCGCCAAGAAGCTCGGCCGAAACCGCGTGGTCACCGAGCTCGAGCTCGACCGGAAGCTCGCGGTCGGCTGATCGCTGGCCGCGGCGCAGCCCTATCCGGCGCGTGCCACGCCGCTCCTGTCATCCGCGACATCCGCGAAGCCATGCGCGATGACCGTGTTGCGGCCGCGATGCTTGGCCGCATAGAGCGCGGCATCGGCGGCTTCGATCAGGTCGGAGGGCATCAGCGACTCGTTCGGCCGGGTCGAGGCGACACCGACGCTCACGGTGACGCATCGATGCGCCGACGTCGCGTGCGGCAGCTCGAGCTCCAGCACCGTGGCGCGCACCTGCTCGCCGACCGCGAGCGCCTCTCTCGCACCCATGCCCGGCAGCAACAGGCAGAACTCCTCACCACCATAGCGGCCGGCGAAAGCCGTCATTGCACCGGCGATCTGCGACAGCGTCTCGCCGAGACGTGACAGGCAGGCGTCGCCCTCAGGGTGCCCATAGGTGTCGTTGTAGAGCTTGAAGTGGTCGACGTCGATCATCAGCAGCGACAACTCGGTGCCGGCCTGCTGCGCGCGGCTCCATTCGACGTCGATGCGGTTCTGGAAGCCGCGGCGGTTGGCGAGGCCCGAGAGCATGTCGATCGACGCCATCACCGTCAGCCGGTCATTGGCGGCGACCAGCTCGCGCTCGCGCTGGCCGAGTTTGGCGGCCATCGCATTGAAGGACTTTGCCAGCGGAACGAACTCCGACGGCAGATGCTTGGTGGTGACGCGCGCCGACCAGTGGCCGTGGCCGAAGCGCTTGGCGGTCGCGGCGAGCATGCTGACGGGCTTCACGATCAGCTTCTCGGCGGCGATCAGCGCGCCGAGCAGCACGATCAGGCAGACGAGGCCAGCCTGCAGATAGGCATTGCGGATCTCGCGGTCGATGGCGGCGGTGACGCGCGTCTCATCGATGCTGACGATCAGCCGCGAGCCGGTGTCGGCGATCCGGGTGAAGGTGATCGCGCGCTTGGAGCCATCCGCCGCCGTGAAACTCATCGTCTCGGACGGCTTGCCCGAGCTCAGCGCGGTCTCGGCAACGGCCGACAACAACGGCACGCTGTCGAGCGGCCGGCCGATCAGCTCGGTGCGGTCGGCGGGCGCCGCCAGCACGGTTCCCTCGCTGTCGATCAGCACCGCCGTGATGCCGGGACGGCCGCCAAGATTGCTCATGATCTTGGACATCCATTCCAGGTTCACGCTCGCCAGCATCACCGCGTCCGGCTCGCCGGTGATGGCGCCGACCGGATAGGCGGCCATGACGATCGGCACGTGCGACGGTTTCGACAGCAGGTAGTCGCTGAACACGAAATCACGTGATTCCTGGGCGCCACGGAAATATGGCCGGTCGCTGAAATCGAGCCCGACATATTGGTTGTTGGTCGAACACTGGATGCGGCCGTCGCGGCCGGCGATCATCAGGGTGCGGATCCACGGCAGGGTCGCCGGCAGGCTGGCGCGCATCATGTCGCAGCTGCGGCTCACGCCGGTGCTCGACGCCCGGACATAGGCCGTCGATTTCAGCACCGTCTCCACCGACATGATGACCTCGCGCTGCATGTCGGCGCTCTGCCGGGCGAGGCTGGAGAATTCCTCCGATGCGAGCGCGATCTGCCTTGTCCTGGCGCCTTCCAGCGAGCGCGCACGTTCCAGCATCAGCGGCGCCACCAGGATCAGGGCGAGCAGCGCCAGCCGGGCGCGGATCCCCATCAGCCGGTTCAGCTTCACTCTATTGCGATTGAACCGGATGCTTGGCATTTCTTCCCCCTACCCCCGGCCGTGGAGGGTAAGGAGAAGGGCTCAAGAACCTTTTCTCGAACTGCGTAAAATTGCAGCCAAACCCGTAATCTACCGACGGACGCCATCGTGCCTGATGAATCGAACGCCTCAACCTCGTCCTCGCCGTCCGCGCTCGCCGCCGTCGAGCAGGAGATTCTGCGGGCCTGCCGCGACGCCAAACGTGATCGCGGCTCGGTCACGCTGATCGCTGTGTCGAAGACCTTCGATGCCGACGCGATCGAGCCGGTGATCGCGGCCGGACAGCGCGTGTTCGGTGAAAATCGCGTTCAGGAAGCCAAAGCCAAGTGGCCGCCGCTGATGGCCGCGCATCCGGGACTCGCGCTGCACCTGATCGGGCCGCTGCAATCCAACAAGGCCAAGGAGGCGGTGGCGCTGTTCGACGCCATCCATTCGGTGGACCGGCCGAGCCTGTGCGTGGCGCTTGCCAAGGAGATTTCCGCCCAGGGCCGGCATCCGCAACTGTTCATCCAGATCAACACCGGCGAGGAGCCGCAGAAGGCGGGCATCGCGCCCGGCGACGCCGACGCCTTCATCGCCGCCTGCCGCACGGATTACGGGCTCACGATTTCAGGGCTGATGTGCATTCCGCCGGTCGACGAAGCACCCGGGCCGCATTTCGCGCTGACCGCCAAGATCGCCGCCCGCAACGGCCTCGCGCATCTGTCGATGGGCATGAGCGCCGATTTCGCCATCGCCATCCAGTTTGGCGCCACGCATGTCCGTGTCGGCTCGGCGATCTTCGGGCATCGCTGAAGAGGGCGCGGTCGCGGCAGGTCCCTACTCGAACCGCACCGATACCTGCCCCAGATCGCCGAAATCGGCCTCCATGTGGTCGCCGCTGTCGATCGGCAGCGGCGGATGACAGGTGCCGGTCGTGATCACCTGCCCTGCCCGCGCAGGCACGCCGAGCGCGCTGAGCTCGTTGACCAGCCAGGCCAGCGCGATCAGCGGATCACCGAGCACGTTGCGGCCGTGGCCGATGAAGGTCTCGCCACGCAGCGCGATCCGCGGCCGCTCCGCGATCAGGTCGCGGCTGCGCCAGTCGGCGGTGCTGGCCTCGCCCAGCACGAACAGATGCGCGCAGGCATTGTCGGCGATCAGTTGCGCCTCGCCGGCGCTGACGAAGTCGGCGAACCGCGAATCGGGAATCTCGATCGCGGGGTGCAGCGTGTCGACCGCGGCCAGCACCTCCGCGACATTATAGGGTGTCGGCCGGGGCGGCAGATCGCGTCCGAGGCGGAAGGCGAATTCCGGCTCGGCGACCCGCATCGCGTTGCCGGCCATCGACGCGGTGCCGCCGACCGGCAGCACCGTTTCGGCCAGGATTCGCCCGGCCATCGGACCGGCGACATTGATATGGCGCTGGCCGGCCTCGCTGGTCGCCGCAATCTTCCAGCCAAATAGCGGCTTGGGCGAGTGGCGCTCGAGCTCGGCCTGGACCGCATAGCCCTCTGCGCGGTCGCGTGGACGCAGCTCCGGCGGCAGCGCCGCCAGCTTCCGGCCTTCGCTCCAATGCTGGCGCAGGATGCCCGAGGCGCTGGCTGGCTGATCCGGTGCGCGCATGACGTCGTCCTCCCTTACATTATTGGATGACGATCCTGGTGCGCGGGCCGATCCTTTGCAACAGACGCAGCATCGCCGGTCGGGTCATGGCCACGCAGCCTGCGGTCGGGCCGAAATTCGGCCGCGCCAGATGCAGGAACACGGCGCTGCCGCGGCCCGCGATCCGCGGTCGCGTGTTGTGATCGATCTCGATGATGAAGTCGTAGAGATGGTCCTGGCGCGCCAGCCGGTCCCCGGGCCGGTCGCCGCGCAGCCGGATCGCCCGATTGTAGTGCCGGTCGGCCGGGTCCTCGCACCAGGCGTCCTCCGGACCGATCCCTCGGATCGGAAGAAAGGTCCGCGGACGCGGATGACGATCGGCCCGCCACCACAGCTGCCGGGGCCGGAAGGTCCCCCGGGGGGTGCCACCATCGCCCTCGCGCTTGTTGGCCAGGACGCCGCCGCGGCCGAGCGCCACCGGGATGGCATGGCCCCAGACATGGAGCCAGCCGCGCTGCCGCGACCCGGCTTTGGCGCGAATCAAGATTCGCGATGCTGGCATGCCAGGCTTCACCTTCGATAACGACATGAAACAACGTGCCTTTTCATTGCCACGGATTGCCCGGTAATTGCCTTAATGTCGGCAAATGGTCCGCCGCGAGGGTCGAACAGGACAATCATCTCAATCCCTGCTCAATTCTGGAGTAGAGTCCCGGGCGCTTGTGAATCGGTAACAGCCCCCTACTTCAAGACGGAACAGGGCTGATGAGCCTGTTTGCCCACCGTTGACGGCGCCACCCATCCGATCCCGCCGGCGCCACCTAGAGGATTGTACAATGGCCAATGCCCGCAAGATCCTGATCGTGGATGACGACACCGATCTGCGCGATGCCCTGATGGAGCAGCTCTCGCTGCATGACGAGTTCGAAGCCCAGGCCGTCGATACCGGCGCCAAAGGCGCCACCGCCGCAAAGGCCAATTCACCCGACCTGGTTCTGATGGACGTCGGCCTGCCCGACACCGATGGCCGCGAAGTGGTGCGGTCCCTGCGCAAGGGCGGCTTCAAGGCGCCGATCATCATGCTGACCGGGCACGATACCGATTCCGATACGATTCTCGGGCTCGAATCCGGCGCCAATGACTATGTCGCCAAGCCGTTCCGCTTCGCCGTGCTGCTGGCCCGCATCCGGGCCCAGCTTCGCCAGCACGAGGCCAGCGAGGACGCGGTGTTCTCGGTCGGTCCCTACAGCTTCCGGCCGGGCTCGAAGATGCTGACCGGCGCCAACGCCCGCAAGGTGCGCCTGACCGAGAAGGAAACGGCGATCCTGCGCTTCCTGTATCGCGCCGGCCAGCAGCCGGTGTCGCGCGAGACCCTGCTCCAGGAGGTGTGGGGCTACAATTCCGGCGTCACCACCCACACCTTGGAAACGCACATTTACCGTCTGCGTCAGAAGATCGAGAAAGATGCCGCGAATCCGGAGATTCTGGTGACGGAGGCCGGTGGCTACAAGTTGGTACCGTGATAGGTTCGGGGATGGCGGTTTCGCCATTTATGATATTGGTTCCATTCAGCCTTCCCCGGGCCCTTGATGTCGATCGAAGACGATATTGCGCTATTGGAGCGCGTCCCAACATTGCGCCTGCTGGGAAGCGACTCACTTCGCATGATCGCCATCGGCTCCGAGCAGCGTAACATCCAGAGCGGCGAGACCCTGTTCCGCGAGGGCGACACGGCCGATTGCGGCTATGTCGTCCAGCGCGGGTCATTGCGCATCAGCGACGAGGTCGGTGCCGAGATCGTCGCGACGCCGACCATGCTGATCGGCGAGCTGGCGCTGCTGGTCGAGATGCGGCGTCCGGCGACCGCGACGGCCCTGGAATATTCGACCGTGGTGCGGATCTCGCGCAGCCTGTTTCAGCGTGTGCTGGAGAGCGACGCCAAGGCTGCGCGCCGGCTGCGCGACGAGTTCGCCCACCGCGCCAGCCGAATCGCCAACGACATCATGGCGGCCGGGGCCAAGCTGACGTCGTGACGGGGCTGGCGGCCGCCCGAGGTCTACGCGGACCTCTTGCCGATGCAGCACGATCTCTCGCTTGAGTTTGGCTCCTTCCCCGCCGTCATGGCCGGGCTCTTCCCGGCCATCCACGTCGTCCGGCGTGCTAAGAACGGCGTGGATGCCCGGGACAAGCCCGGGCATGACGATGTGGGGACAGGCGAATGACAAACTCGGCACTGACGGGTCTGTCTGGTCGCGCCGTCAAACGTCCAGCGTCACCGTGACCGGCACGTGATCCGACGGCCGCTCCCAGCTGCGGGCGTCGCGCAGGATCCTGAAGTCGCTGACCCGGTCCTTCAAGGCGCGTGACACCCAGATGTGGTCGAGCCTTCGGCCGCGATCACCCACGGTCCAGTCGGCGGCGCGGTAGCTCCACCACGTGTAGACCTTCTCCGACATCGGGATGCGTTCGCGGGCGACGTCGACCCATTCGCCATGGGTCTGCGCCGCCAGCAGCTTCTCGCATTCGATCGGCGTGTGCGACACCACCTTCAGGAGCTGCTTGTGCGACCAGACGTCGTGCTCATGCGGCGCGACGTTGAGGTCGCCGACCAGGATATGCCGGTCGTCGCCGCGCGGATGCAGCGGCTCGCACGCCTTCAGTTCGTCGAGGAATTGCAGCTTGTGCTCGAATTTGGGATTGAGCGCGGGATCGGGAATGTCGCCGCCGGCCGGCACATAGAAATTATGCAGCACCAGCGGCTGCGCGAGCTGCGCCTTCTCGCCGAATGCCACGGTGATGTGGCGCGAATCCACCTTGTCGCAGAAGGTGCGGACGTTGGTCTCCTCGAACGGCCATTTCGAGATCACGGCGACCCCGTGATAGCCCTTCTGCCCGTTCAGTGCGACGTGCTCATAGCCGAGCCGCTTGAAGCGCTTCAGCGGGAAAGCGTCGTCGATGCACTTGGTCTCCTGCAGGCACAGGACATCGGGCCTGACCTGCTTGATGAGCTTGGCGACGAGGTCGATGCGCAGGCGCACCGAGTTGATGTTCCAGGTGGTCAGGACGAGACGCATGAGAATGGCGTCATAGCATGAATTGCGCCGATGTCAGCGATTCCGCCTCGCCTCTGACGCATCGGACTGATCGCGTTGGTTGGCCTTATCCCCAGCGAAGTGGGACGGCGCTTGATCAGCGCCGTTTGCTCTCGATGACGTCCCATACGCGGGCCGCGATGTCGGGTCCGCCGAGCCGCGAGATCGCGCGGATGCCGGTCGGCGAGGTCACGTTGATCTCGGTGAGGTTGCCGTCGATGACGTCGATGCCGACCAGCAATAGCCCGCGCGCGCGCAACTCCGGACCCAGCGTATCGCAGATCTCGCGCTCGCGGGCGCTGAGATCGGTGGCCTGCGCGGCGCCGCCGCGCACCATGTTGGAGCGCAGATCGTCGGCCGCCGGCACGCGGTTGACGGCGCCGGCGAACTCGCCGTCGACCAGGATGATGCGCTTGTCGCCATGCTTCACCTCGGGGAGAAAGCGCTGGATCACCCAGGGCTCCTTGAACGTCACCGAGAACATGTCGAACAGCGAGCCGAAATTCATGTCCTGCGGCATGACGCGGAACACCGCCGCGCCGCCATGGCCATGCAGCGGCTTCATCACCACGGCGCCGTGCTGATCGCGGAAGGCGTTGATCTCGTCGAGGTCGCGCGAAATCAAAGTCGGCGGCATCAGTTGCGGGAAGTTCATCACGAACAGCTTTTCCGGTGCGTTGCGCACGCTCGCGGGATCATTGACCACCAGCGTCTTCGGATGGATGCGCTCGAGGAAATGCGTCGAGGTGATGTAGGCGAGATCGAACGGCGGATCCTGGCGCAGGAGCACGACGTCGAACGAGGTCAGCGCGGTCGGCTTCGGTTCGCCGAGCGTGAAGTGGTCGCCGACCTGGTCGCGCACCGTCAGCGCCTGCACCGGCGCATACAGCTCCTCGCCGCGCAGCGACAGCTTGTCCGGCGTGTAATAGCACAGGCCATGGCCGCGCCTCTGCGCTTCGAGCAGCATCGCGAAGGTGGAGTCGCCGCGGATGTTGATGCGCGCGATGGGGTCCATCTGGACGGCGACGTTCAGTTTCATGGGCAGGTCCCTGCTCTCTGCAATCAGTTCATGTCAGGTGCTGGCGTCGAACGCCGCTACCAGATGGCGCGGCAGGCTGCGCGGCGCAACCAGAATCGCGTCGAAGCGCAGCTCCAATTCGGCATGGTCGGGATGCGCCATCAGCCACGCCTGCGCGGCATTGATGATGCGCTGCTGCTGGCGCGGCGTCACCGCATAGGCGGCATCGTCGAGCGAGGCGCGCGCCTTGACCTCGACGAACGCCACGAGGCCGCGCTTGCGCGCGATGATGTCGATCTCGCCATGCGGCGTGCGGAAGCGCTTGGCGAGGATGCGATAGCCCTTGGCGATCAGCAGCGCTGCCGCGCGGGCCTCCGCCGATAGTCCGGTGCGAAAGGCGGCGACGCGCTCCGGCGCCGCCGTCTTGGCCGGCTTGTCGGCGGACGCACGCTCAGTCTTCGCCATCGGCCTGTCCTGACCGCGCGTCCTTCGCCAGCTCGAGCGCGCGCGCATAGACTTCGCGGCGCGGCCGGCCGGAGAGCTCGACCGCATGCATGACGGCATCCTTGACGCTCGATCGCTGCAGCAGATCCTTCAGTACGGCATCGAGCGCATCCGGCGTCAGCACCCCGGCGCCGCGCGGCGGCGGACCGATCACCAGCACGAATTCGCCGCGGGTTTCGAGATCGCCAGCCGCTGCAGCGAGATCGCCGATGGCGCCGCGCAGCACCTCCTCATGCAGCTTGGTCAGCTCGCGGCAGATCGCGGCCTGGCGTCCCGCCATGGCCTCGGCGAGATCGGCCAGCGTCTCCTGAACCCGGCTGCCGGCCTCGAACAGCACCAGCGTCGCGTCGATGCGCGCGAGCTCGGCCAGCCGCGCGCGTCGCGCCTGCTGCCTGGCCGGCAGGAATCCCTCGAAGAAGAAGCGGTCGGTCGGCAGCGCCGCGACGCTGAGCGCCGCGAGCACGGCGGACGGGCCCGGCAGCGCGGTGACGGCATGCCCGGCCGCGCACGCCTCGCGCACCAGCTTGTAGCCGGGGTCCGAGATCAGCGGCGTGCCGGCGTCGGACACCAGCGCGATGGCCGCGCCTTCGGCGAGGCTCTGCAGAATCCTGGGCCTGACGGCTTCGGCATTGTGCTCGTGATAGGCTGCGAGTTCCGCGGCCAGGCCATAACGCTCGGTCAGGCGTCGCGTGATTCGGGTGTCCTCGCACAAGATGAGATCGGCGCCGGCCAGGGTTTCCAGCGCGCGCAGCGTGATGTCGCCGAGATTGCCGATCGGCGTCGCCACCAGATGCAATCCAGGCCGGGCCTTGGGCGCCGCAACGATCTGCCCCGCCACCAGATAGGTCGACGTGGTGGAAGATTTGCCGTCGTCCGGCGACGTCTTGGGGATTGCCTTCGCGCCCATCGAGGTAATTTAAAGGGCCTGCCGCGGGATTGCCACAGGGGAACAGCCGCGCGGCGATTTGAAGTTCCGGGATCGGCATCGCCGCGTCGCCATTCATCGCCGATTCAAGTCCGAAACGGCACATCGATGGGGGTGTGGACGAGCAGGGGATAGGCCGTGCAAAACGTCGAATTGATCGGCGGTGTGGCGCTGACAGCCTTTTGTTTTGCTTAACTATTCGTCGACAATATGAGTGAATCGGCACGGCCTTGCGGACGTGCGTTTGGGGAACTTCTGGCCGGTCTCGGCCGAACGAAGAGATGCCATGGTGGGCCCGCGTCATCCCAACTCTCTCGGTCCGGGACCCCATGGGGTCGCCCGGCGAACGGCGCTGGGCCTGATCGTCGGCGCGCCGCTGCTGTCGGCGTGCTCCAACGTGCAGCAGGGCTTCAATCCGTTCGAGCAGCCGACGGCGCCGGCGGGACCGCCGCAGCAGCCGGCGGTGGCCGGCAACGGCCAGGTCAAGGTCGGGCTGATTCTGCCGCTGTCGGCGTCGGGCAATGCCGGCGTCGCCGCGCAATCGATGAAGAACGCGGCCGAGATGGCATTGGCCGAGTTTCAGAACCCCAACATCCAGCTCCTGATCAAGGATGACGCCGGCAGCCCGCAAGGCGCGCAGCAGGGCGCGCAACAGGCCTGCGACGAAGGCGCCGAGATCATCCTCGGGCCTCTGTTCGCGGGCTCGGTGCCGGCGACGGCCCAGGTGGCGCGCACGCGCAACATCTCGGTCATCGCCTTCTCGACGGATTCGAGCGTGGCGGGGCGCGGCGTCTATCTGCTCAGCTTCCTGCCGGAGTCCGATGCGAGCCGCATCGTCGAATATTCCGCCAGCGTCGGCAAACGCTCGTTCGCGGCGCTGCTGCCCGACAATGCCTATGGCACCGTCGTCGAGGGGGCGTTCAAGACTGCGGTCAGCCGCCGCGGCGGACGCATCGTGGCATTCGAGAAATATTCCGGCGACCGCACCGGGCCGGCGCGCACGGTGGCGCAGGCGCTCGGCGGCGCCGATGCGCTGCTGCTGGCCGACGACGGCGAATCGGTCGCGGCGACGGCCGATGCGCTGACCGCTGCCGGCGCCAATCTGCGCAACATCCAGCTGCTCGGCACCGGGCTGTGGGACAATCCGCGCGTCTATGCCAGCGCCAGCCTGCAGGGCGGCCTCTATGCCGCGCCGGATCCGTCCGGCTTCCGCGCTTTCGCCGGACGCTACCGGACGCGATTCGGCGGCGATCCCGTACGCACCGCGACCCTCGCCTATGATGCGGTGGCGCTCGTGGCCGCGCTGGCGCGCACCCAGGGCAACCAGCGTTTCGCGCCCGACGTCCTGACCAATGCGTCCGGCTTCGCGGGCATAGATGGCCTGTTCCGGTTCCGCAGCGACGGCACCAATGAGCGCGGGCTTGCGGTGATGCGCGTCGGTTCGGGGGGCGGACAGACCGTCGCCGGCGCGCCGAAAAGCTTCAGCGCGACGTGAGTCGCAGCACGTCTCAGGCGGCGAGGTCAGCGACGACCGCGTCGAGCACCGGAAAGCCGTCCTGGGTCACGCGCAGCCGCCCGTCCGGATCGACCGCGATGGCGCCCTCCTCGCGCAGCAGCGCGATGCGGCGCGGATCGAGCGTGCGGCCGGAGATCCTCGCGTAGCGCTGCGGGTCGATGCCCTCGGCCAGTCGCAGCCCCATCAGCAGGAATTCGTCGGCGCGCTCCTCGCGATTGAGCTCGTCGTCGGTCATCACACCGTGACCGTTGGACTCGACCCGCATCAGCCAGGCCTCGGGCCGCTTGTCGGTTGCGGTCGCGTGTCTGATGCCGCCGATGTCGAGCCGGCCATGGGCGCCGGGACCGATGCCGGCATATTCCTGGCCACGCCAATAGATCAGGTTGTGCCGGCACTCCGCGCCTGGGCGGGCATGGTTGGAGATCTCGTAGGCCGGCAGCCCGTGACGGCCGCAGACCTCCTGCGTGACGTCGTACAAGGTGCGCGCCAGGCCTTCATCCGGCGTCTTCAGCTTGCCCGCGGCATGCAGGCCGAAGAATGGCGTGCCTTCCTCGATGGTCAGTTGATACAGCGACAAATGCTCGGCTGCCTCGCTGATCGCGCGCGTCAGCTCCTCGGTCCACATCGCCGGCGTCTGGTCGGGCCGGGCATAGATCAGATCGAACGAATAGCGCTCGAAGGCATTGCGCGCGATCGCCACCGCCTTCATCGCCTCCTCGGCCGTGTGCAGTCGGCCCAGCATCTTGAGCGACGCATCGTCCATCGCCTGGACGCCGAGCGAGACGCGGTTGACGCCGGCAGCGCGGTAGCCGGCAAAGCGCGTCGCCTCGACGCTGGTCGGATTGGCTTCCAGCGACACCTCGACGTCAGCGGCGACATGCCAGTGCCGGCCGATCGCGTCGAGAATCGCGCCGACGGTCTGCGGCTGCATCAGCGACGGCGTGCCGCCGCCGAGAAAGATCGAGCTGACGGTGCGCGGCCCAATGCGGGCGGCGGTGGTCGCGATCTCCTGGGCGAAGGCGCGGGCGTAGCGCTCCTGGTCGATGGCCGCATGCCGGACATGGCTGTTGAAGTCGCAATACGGACATTTCGACAGGCAGAACGGCCAGTGCACATAGACGCCGAACGCTTCGCTGTCAGCGCTGGTCAAGGCAGATCTCCGCGAGCTTCACGAAGGCGCGCGCCCGGTGCGACAGGCCGAGGCCGAGCGGCGGCAGGCCGTGCTTCTCGATGCTGGTCATCTCGCCGAACGTGCGATCGTGCCCTTCTGGCAGGAACATCGGGTCGTAGCCGAAGCCGGCCGTGCCGCGCGGCGGCCAGACCAGCGTGCCGTCGACCCTCGCCTCGACCTCCTCGACATGGCCGTCCGGCCATGCCACGCACAGCGCCGAGACGAAATGAGCGCCGCGCTGGTCGGCACCCGCGGCGCCGCGCTCCTGCAGCAGGCGCTCGATCCGCGTCATCGCGCCGGTGAAATCCTTGTCCGGTCCGGCCCAGCGCGCCGAATAGATCCCCGGCGCACCGTCGAGGGCGTGAACCACGATGCCGGAATCGTCGGCAAAGGCCGGAAGCTGCGCGGCCTTGGCCGCGGCGACCGCCTTGATGCGGGCGTTGGCCTGGAAGGTCTCGCCGGTCTCGTCCGGCTCGCCCAGGCCGAGATCGCCGGCCGACACCGCCTCGACGCCATGGGGGGCGAGCAGCTCGCGCATCTCGGCAAGCTTGCCGGGATTGTGGGTCGCGATGACGATGCGACCGGTGAGCCTGCGGTGCGGACCGTTCACGCGACCGCCATCTTCTGCAGGTCGACCAGCCGCGCGACGCCCTTGCGGGCGAGCGCCATCAGCGCCAGGAACTCGGCCTCGGTGAACGGCGTCTTCTCCGCCGTGCCCTGCACCTCGATGATGCGGCCGTCGCCGGTCATGACGAAATTGGCATCGGTCTCCGCCTCGGAATCCTCAGCGTAGTCGAGATCGAGCACCGGCGTGCCGTTGTAGATACCGCAGGAGATCGCGGCGACGTTGGCGCGCAGCACCTCGGTCTTGATCATGTTGCGCGACTTCATCCACTTGATGCAGTCGGCCAGCGCGACCCAGGCGCCGGTGATCGACGCCGTGCGCGTGCCGCCATCGGCCTGCAGCACGTCGCAGTCCACCGTGATCTGGCGCTCGCCGAGCGCTTCCAGGTCGATCGCGGTGCGCAGCGAGCGGCCGATCAGGCGCTGGATCTCGACGGTGCGTCCGGTCTGCTTGCCGGCGGAGGCCTCGCGCCGGGTTCGCTCCAGCGTGGCGCGTGGCAGCATGCCGTATTCGGCGGTGATCCAGCCGCGTCCCTGGCCCTTGAGCCAGGGCGGCAGCCGGTCCTCGAGCGTGGCGGTGACCAGCACATGGGTGTCGCCGAACTTCACCAGGCACGAGCCCTCGGCGTATTTGACGACGCCGCGTTCCAGGCTCACGGCCCGCAGTTCATCCGGTGCACGGCGGCTCGGCCGCATGATTCTCTCCGTGAAAGAGGCGAAAGAGGGTGTTTGACGGCCTTGTAGGAGCCGCGACCGGCAGCGGCAAGGGTTTATCAAGGGCCCGTCGCTCCCGGAGCCCCCTCCTCATGACCGGCTTGCCACCGAGCCGCCGCATGGACACATTATAGGCAGCTGGGAGGAGTGCATCTGGTGGCCCACCACGATCCGATCAACCTGATGACACCGCCGGCCGGTCTGGCGCAGCTGAACGAGCGCTCGCGCGAGATCTTCCGGCAGATCGTCGAAAGCTATCTGGCGACCGGCGAGCCGGTCGGCTCGCGCAACATTTCGCGGCTGATCGCGGTTCCGCTGTCGCCGGCCTCTGTGCGCAACGTCATGGCCGATCTCGAGCAGCTCGGCCTGATCTACGCGCCGCACACCTCGGCCGGCCGGCTGCCCACCGAAGCCGGCCTGCGCTTCTTCGTCGACGCCCTGATGCAGGTTGGCGACATGACGGAGGCCGAGCAGCAGTCGATCCAGAGCCAGCTCGCGGCCGTCGGCCGGGCGCAATCGGTTGAGGCGGCGCTGGATGAAGCGCTGACCCGGCTGTCGGGTCTGACCCGTGCCGCCGCCGTGGTTCTGACCGCCAAATCCAACACCCGGCTGAAGCACATCGAGTTCGTCAGGCTCGAGCCCGAGCGTGCGCTCGTCGTTCTGGTCGGCGAGGAAGGACAGGTCGAGAACCGGGTCCTGACCCTGCCGCCGGGCGTGCCGTCCTCGGCATTGACCGAGGCGTCCAATTTCCTCAACGCCCGGATCAGAGGGCGGACGCTGGCGGAAGCGCGGCTCGAGCTTGAGACCGCGCTGGCGCACGACCGTGCCGAGCTCGACCAGCTGACGCAGAAGGTGATCGCCGCCGGCGTCGCGAGCTGGTCCGGCGGCGACAGCGACGAGCGGCAGCTCATCGTGCGCGGCCACGCCAACCTGCTCGAGGACCTGCATGCGCTCGAAGATCTCGAGCGTGTCCGGCGGCTGTTCGACGATCTCGAAACCAAGCGCGGCGTCGTCGATCTGCTCGGGCGCGCGGAGAGCGCGGAAGGTGTCCGCATCTTCATCGGCTCGGAGAACAAGCTGTTCTCGCTGTCGGGCTCGTCGACGATCGTGTCGCCCTATTCCGACGCCACGGGTCGCATCGTCGGCGTGCTCGGCGTCATCGGTCCGACCCGGCTCAACTATGCCCGGGTGATTCCGACGGTCGATTATGCCGCGCGCCTGGTCAGCCGGCTGCTGGGTGGCTGATGCGTGAGATGGTTAATCCGCGGACGGCGTCTCCGGCGGGCCGGTCAGGCTGCGCTTGATTTTCGACGCTCAAAGCACGATATCCCGCCCCATATCCCCAAACCCGTCAGCCGAACTTGCGAGTCTGTCCATGACCGATCCCGACCTGCATAAGAATGATCCGGAAAACCCGGCGCAGGCCAGCGAACCCGTCGTCTCCAAGCCCTACATCATGCCCGATGATCCCGAGGCCGGCTCGGCAGAGGCCCTTGCCAAGGAGGCGGCCGACGCGCGCGACAAGATGCTGCGCACGCTGGCGGAGATGGAGAATCTGCGCAAGCGGACCGCCCGCGAGGTCGCCGATGCGCGCATGTACGGCATCACCGGCTTCGCCCGTGACGTGCTCGACATCGCCGACAATCTGCAGCGCGCGCTCGATGCCGTGCCGGCGGAGACGCGCGACAATGCCGATGCGGGCCTGAAGTCGCTGATCGAGGGCGTCGAGCTCACCGAGCGTTCGCTGCTCAACACGCTGGAGAAAAACGGCGTCAAGAAGTTCGATCCGACCGGGCAAAAGTTCGACCCCAATTTCCAGCAGGCGATGTACGAGGTGCCGGATCCGTCGGTGCCGTCCGGCACGGTGGTGCAGGTCGTGCAGGCCGGCTTTATGATCGGCGAGCGCGTGCTGCGCCCCGCTTTGGTCGGCGTGTCCAAGGGCGGCGCCAAGGCGGCGCCCGCGGCGAGCAACGATCAGTCGAACAGCGCCGCCTGACGGCGAGCACGGGCACGCGTTCTGCGGCCGTCCTGTTGTCGAACGAAGAAGCCACGGGCAGCGATGCCCGTGGCTTCTTGTTTGTCGGCGCGACCTTGTAGTTCGTCTCGCGGCGAGCAGCCGGCGTGATCACGCCGTCCGATGCCGGGCTGGTCTCAGCCTCTTGGCTGGATGCCGTCGCGGACGGCACGGAACCGCGGGAAGGCCGCCGACCACTGGTCGCGCGGCGCGCTGCCGATGATCCGCAACGTGTTTGGCCCGCCGAAGCGCAGCCACTGCACCACCGTCACCGGCGTATTGTCCTTGCCGCTGGTGGCGTCGATCCGGGTCTCATAGGCCGGCTGGCCGTCGATGCGGATCGGCTCGGACATCGTGATGCGCGCTTCGCGGACGCCCGGAATGGTGGTGGCCGCCTGTTGCGCCACGCGCGCGCGGTCGCCCGCCTCCGGGGCCACGCCAGCCACCAGCCCGATCACGACGAAGGGCGCGGCTTCGAAGCCCTTGTCCTCCTCGCCGTCGGCGAGGATCAGGGCGCCCGGCCCGAGCGTGCGGATGGTCTTGAACCCGGAGAGGTCGGTGACCTTGAACGGCATCATCGCGAGCTGCTCGTCGACCGGAACGTCCTTGCGGACGACGGCGGAGGCGAACATCTGGCGCACGGCATCGTCGGTGTAGATCCGGCTCGCGGTCTCCGGGATCTGCACGGCCACGTAGCCGGAGAAGCCGTTGCCGGGCAGGATCATCGAGTAGCGCCGCACCGGCGTGTTGCCATCGCGGCCGTTCTCGACGGTATAGTAGGCGGTGCCGGCGGCGGTCTCGATGCTCTCCGGCTTGACGCTGCCGGTCCCGGCGGGATTGGCGGTAAACGCGTTCTTCACCTCGCCATAGGCGGCGGCGGGCAGTTCGGTCAGCAGCACCTTCACGCTCTGGTCCTCGGTTTCGAAGCCGGAGAACGTCTTGGCCTTGGCGAGCCCGACCAGCGGCGCGAGCCCGATGCGGACGCCGGGCGGAAATACGGCGTCAGTGGCCAATGCGGGGTGCAGCAGCGAGATCAGCAGGGTGGCCGCGGTGAAGAGTCGAACGATCATCATCAAACATTGCCTCGTTGACCGGGGCCGCGCGCCGAGGCGGTCGGGGGTCCTCGCCAGCGTGGTCTTCGGCGGGCACGCTTTTAGCGGCTTTGCGCCCCCCGCAACAGGCCGGGCGCGCGGTTTTGATCGCCTGCGGCGGTCGGCGCGCTCCGGCGGGGCACATTTTGCCTCAAAAGGCGGATTCAGGATGGTACAGCGCTAGCCGCGCTTCAGGATTTCGACGCCGTCGACGGTCTGTACCAGCACATAGGGCGCGAGCAGGGCCCTGAGCTCGGGGTCGGAACGCGCCCAATCGCCCCAGTCGCTGTTCTGATTGTCGATCAGGACGACGTCGGGCGGCTGCTTCCGGAAGTCGGCGATGATCCCGGCGCGTTCGCGTTCCACATAGGGCGCGAGCCGCTGCGCCGTCTGTGAATCGATGGTTCCGTCCTGTTGCGATCGGCGGACGATTTCCCGGACCCAGAACGCCTCCTGGCGCGAGATCCAGGTGCCACCGAGGGTCCGCACCATCGGGTGGCCGATGACTGCGGCCGCGCTGAGCACCAGCATGCTCGGGCGCGGTCCGAGCCGCGCCACCTGGGCTTCGATTTGCCGGACGTCGACGCTGCCATTGAACCAGAGGCAGGTCTGCACGAACAGCACGGCGCCGGCGAGAGCGGTGGCGACCTGCGGCCAGCGCCGCATGTCGCGGCTGGTGTCGATCGCCGACACGGCAAGGCCGGCGGCAAGCAGCGCCAGCGCGACCATGGGATAGGCGTGATAGCCCCAGCCCTTCTGCTGCGCGACGAACGACACCAGGAATCCGAGCGATCCGGCCAGCGTGGTGAAAGACGCCGCGTCGCGCGCGTGCTGCCGGCGTTGGAGGAGGAGAATGGTGATCGCTGCCGCAAGCCACAGGCCCATCGGCAGGGTCACGAGGATGGTCGGCACCGGCGCCTTCAGGAGCAGATAGACGTCGCGGACCAGCGGATAGATGAGCGTGAAATATTCGGGAAAGAACAGGTAGATACAGGCCGCGTTGAGCAGCACCAGCGCCGCGGCGATCCAGTTCTCCAGCGCGAACAGCACGCGCCAGTCGCGCGCCTGCGCGGCGGCGGCGAGAATGCAGAAGCCGGCGCTGAAGGCGAAATAGGGCTTGAAGCTCATCGTGAGGCCGGCGCTGAGCCCGGCGATGAGCACGGCAGCCGGGCCCACCCGCTCGCCCCTGGCGCGCAGGATGTACACCGCGATCGCCGGCAGGATCGTGATCAGGGCCAGATGTTCCCGCTGGCCGAAATCATACATCGGCGCGATCAGGAGCAGGGCGGCCGTCCACGCCGCCAGCCAACCGTCGGCGAGGCGATGGCGCAGCGCCGATGTCCGCAGCACCAGCCACACCAGCGTCAGGGATGCCGCGGCCAGCGCGAAGATCAGGGTGTTCGTCGCCAATTCGGGCCTGAGATGGATCGCACGCGCCAGCGCGACGGCCAGCAGATAGACCGACCCGGCCATCGGCGGATTGGTCTCGAGGATGTCGACGTAGAGCCGCTGGCCATCGAGCATGCGCTCGCTGACGAGGAGCCACCAGCTGACGTCGACATTGAGGGGAAGGGTGTATCGCAGCCACGCCGCTGCAACCACGATGGCGCAGATCAGCAGTCCGGGGAACGTGGCCTGGCCGGCTTCGCGCGCACGCTGCGGAAAGCCCCAATCGGTGTCGATGACCATGCCTCATTCCCGTCCCAGGAGTGCGGCAGGCTAGGGCCCGTGGGTTAACAACGCATTTCGGTCATCGGGGCAGATCCGGAGTACCGGATTCGTTGCTCCCTGCCCGCGATCGCACCCTCCCGTTTAGGGAGCTGCCAAGGTCGATTGGCCCTTCTTGATGACTCCGCGAGGTCGTTCGGCGAGGGCCGTGATTTTCGTGGGGTCGAACCCCTGGTCCGGTCCTTGCGGGCCACTCCCCCCCTCCTATATGACGCTCATCGTCGCAATATCGCGAGCATTTGATCTGAGGGGGTTTTGGATGGGGGCGCCGTCAGGGCCCCACCCAACCTGCCGCAAAAAGAAGGATATGAGACCATGGGAAAGGTCATCGGGATCGATCTCGGCACCACGAATTCGTGCGTGGCCGTTATGGACGGCAAAACGTCGAAGGTCATCGAGAACGCCGAGGGCATGCGCACCACGCCGTCGATCGTCGCCTTCAGTGACGACGGCGAACGTCTGGTCGGCCAGCCGGCCAAGCGCCAGGCCGTGACCAACCCCGAGCGCACCTTCTTTGCGGTCAAGCGCCTCATCGGCCGCCGCTATGATGACCCGATGGTCGAGAAGGACAAGAAGCTCGTCCCCTACAAGATCGTCAAGGCCGGCAACGGCGACGCCTGGGTCGAGGCCGACGGCAAGACCTATTCGCCCTCGCAGGTCTCCGCCTTCATCCTGCAGAAGATGAAGGAGACCGCGGAAGCCCATCTCGGCCAGAAGGTCGACCAGGCCGTCATCACCGTCCCCGCTTATTTCAACGACGCCCAGCGTCAGGCCACCAAGGACGCCGGCAAGATCGCTGGCCTCGAGGTTCTGCGCATCATCAACGAGCCGACCGCGGCGGCGCTCGCCTACGGCCTCGACAAGACCAAGGCCGGCACGATCGCCGTGTACGACCTCGGCGGCGGCACCTTCGACGTCTCCATTCTTGAAATCGGCGACGGCGTGTTCGAGGTGAAGTCGACCAACGGCGACACCTTCCTCGGCGGTGAAGACTTCGACATGCGTCTGGTCAGCTACCTCGCCGACGAATTCCAGAAGGAGCAGGGCATCAACCTGCGCAACGACAAGCTCGCTCTGCAGCGCCTCAAGGAAGCTGCCGAGAAGGCCAAGATCGAGCTGTCGTCGACCACGCAGACCGAGATCAACCTGCCCTTCATCACCGCGGACCAGTCCGGTCCGAAGCATCTGACGATGAAGCTGACCCGCGCCAAGTTCGAGGCGCTGGTGGCCGACCTCGTCGAGAAGACCATCGAGCCGTGCCGCAAGGCGCTGAAGGATGCCGGCCTCACCGCCGGCGAGATCGGCGAAGTGGTGCTGGTCGGCGGCATGACCCGCATGCCGAAGATCCAGGAGATGGTGAAGCAGTTCTTCGGCAAGGAGCCGCACAAGGGCGTCAACCCCGACGAGGTGGTGGCGATCGGTGCCGCGATTCAGGCCGGCGTGCTGCAGGGCGACGTCAAGGACGTGCTGCTGCTCGACGTGACCCCGCTGTCCCTCGGCATCGAGACGCTGGGCGGCGTGTTCACCCGCATCATCGACCGCAACACCACGATCCCGACCAAGAAGAGCCAGGTGTTCTCGACCGCCGAGGACAATCAGAACGCGGTCACCATTCGGGTCTTCCAGGGTGAGCGCGAGATGGCGGCCGACAACAAGATGCTCGGCCAGTTCGACCTGATGGGCATTCCGCCGGCCCCGCGCGGCATGCCGCAGATCGAGGTGACGTTCGACATCGACGCCAACGGCATCGTCAACGTCTCGGCCAAGGACAAGGCCACCGGCAAGGAGCAGCAGATCCGCATCCAGGCCTCGGGTGGCCTGTCGGAAGCCGACATCGACAAGATGGTCAAGGACGCCGAGGCGAATGCTGCGGCGGACAAGAAGCGCCGCGAGGCGGTCGACGCCAAGAACCATGCCGACGCGCTGGTGCACTCCACCGAGAAGGCGCTGGCCGAGCACGGCTCGAAGGTCGCCGACACCGAGCGCCGCGCCATTGAGGATGCCGTCAGCGACCTCAAGGAAGCGCTGAAGGGCGACGATGCCGAGGCGATCAAGGCCAAGACCAACACCCTGGCCCAGGCGTCGATGAAGCTCGGCGAGGCCATGTACAAGCAGCAGGCCGAGAGCGACGCGGCCCGCGACGCCGCCAAGGATGACGTCGTCGACGCGGAGTTCACCGAGGTCGACGACGACAAGAAGAAATCTGCTTAACTGAGGCAGAGGTAGTGACCATGACCCCCATGCCAAAGAGCGCTTTCAGCGGCTCGTTGGATGGGGGTCATTTTCATTGACCCGGAACGTGCGCGGCGATCGCGCCGGCCGTTCCTGTTGGGCGAAGTTCGGGCGGGTTTGATTGATGTCCACCAAGCGCTGCTACTACGAGACCCTGGAAGTCGAACGCGACGCCGACGAGGGCAAGCTCAAGGCCGCCTTCCGCAAGCTGGCCATGAAGTGGCATCCGGACAAGAATCCGGGCGATGCCTCAAGCGAAGTGAAATTCAAGGAGATCAACGAGGCCTATGAGGTGCTGCGCGACGCCGACAAGCGCGCCGCCTACGACCGCTATGGCCACGCCGCCTTCGAGCAGGGCGGCATGGGCGGCGCGCACGGCTTCGGCGCCGGCTTTGCCTCCTCGTTCTCCGACATCTTCGAAGACCTGTTCGGCATGGCCGGCCAGCGGCGCGGCGGCACGGGGCGCGAGCGCGGCGCCGACCTGCGCTACAACATGGAAATCACCCTGGAAGAGGCGTTCCAGGGCAAGACCGCTCAGATCGAGATTCCAGTCTCGGTGACCTGCGAATCCTGCTCCGGCACCGGCGCCAAGGCCGGCACCAAGCCGAAGACCTGCGCGATGTGCGGCGGCGCCGGTCGCGTCCGGCAGGCCCAAGGCTTCTTCACCCTGGAGCGCACCTGTCCCGGCTGTCACGGCCGCGGCCAGATGATCGAGGACCCCTGTCCGTCATGCTCCGGCTCGGGCCGCGTCACCCGTGACCGCACGCTGTCGGTCAACATTCCCCAGGGCGTCGAGGACGGCACCCGCATCCGTCTCGCCGGCGAGGGCGAAGCGGGCCTGCGCGGCGGGCCGCCCGGCGATCTCTACATCTTCCTGTCGTTGACGGCCCACGAGTTCTTCCAGCGCGACGGCGCCGACCTGCACTGCCGCGTGCCAATCTCGATGGTGACGGCGGCGCTCGGCGGCGAGTTCGAGGTGCCGACGATCGACAAGGGCAAGACCAAGGTCAAGATTCCCGCCGGAGCGCAGTCCGGGCGCCGATTCCGGATCGCGGCCAAGGGCATGCCGGTGCTGCGCTCGCGCCAGACCGGCGACATGTATGTCCAGATCGTGGTCGAGACGCCGCAGAACCTGACCAAGAAGCAGCAGGAGCTGCTGGCCGAGTTCGAGAAGTTGTCGTCCGGAGCGACCCAGCCCGAGGCGGCCGGCTTCTTCACCAAGGTCAAGGACTTCTTCGGCAAGGCGGCGAGCTGAGCCGTGAGTTCAAGCAAGCACGGCCTCGTGGTTTCGCCGAATGATTTCGGGATTCAGATTCAGAGGTCGAGCGAATTTGCTGCTCTGCACATGCAAAAAATTATCGAATGCAACTGTAAGAGCGCGGACCCGCCAGCCTTAATCGTACGTTACGGTTCGGCTTGACCGCCCCGCCTGCGCCCTATACGTCTTTGTGACTCTTTTCTGACATCGCCGTGAAAGCGGTCCCGTCTGGTACCGAGATGCCCCTGCAAACGTCCGTGCGTGCGTCGAAAAAGCCTCTCCGTCTGGACGACGAAGTGCGCTTCCTCCGCTCATGGATCGAAAAGCCGCTGCATATGGGCGCCGTCATGCCGTCGGGCCGGCTGCTGGCGCGGACCATGGCGCAGTACGTCGATCCGCACGGCACAGGCCCTGTCATCGAGCTCGGACCGGGCACCGGCGCGATTACCAATGCGCTGGTCGAGCGCGGCGTCGATCAGAAGCGGCTGGTGCTGGTCGAGTACAATCCGGGCTTCTGCGCGTTGCTGCGCGACCGCTACCCGCAGGCCAAGGTGGTCCAGGGCGACGCCTATCGCCTCCGCGACACGCTCTGGAACGTGCTCAGCGCCCCTGCCGCGGCCGTCGTCTCCGGCCTGCCGCTCGTGACCAAGCCGATGCTGACGCGCATGAAGCTGATCCGCGATGCGTTCGCGGCGATGTCGCCGAATGCGCCGTTCGTGCAGTTCACCTATTCCGTCGTGCCGCCGATTCCGAAGTCGCTGCCCGGCGTCACCACGCAGGCCTCCGAGCGCATCTGGATGAACCTTCCGCCGGCGCGCGTCTGGGTGTATCGCAAGCCCTGACCGGCGGCCGCGATCCTTTGTGGCGGGTCGCTGACCGACCTCACGATGTCCGCGCTGAAGATCCTCATCATTCCCGGCTCGACCCGGGCCGGCTCGCACAACGCGAAGCTCGCCGCGGCCGCCGCCTATCAGTTCGTGCAGGCTGGCGCCGACATCACCCGCATCTCGCTCGCTGACTTCCCGCTGCCGATCTACGACGCCGACCTCGAGGCGCAATCGGGCATTCCGCATCACGCCGTGAATCTGACGCGCATGATCGGCGTCCATCATGCCGTGCTGCTGGTGACGCCGGAATACAACGCCTCGGTGCCGCCGCTGCTGACCAACGCCATCACCTGGATCTCGCGGGTCGACGAGCCGCCCGGCAGCCGCGGCGCGGTTTTTCGCAGCCGGCCGTTCGCGATCGCCGCCGCCTCCGAGAACCGCTTCGGCGGCATCCGCGCGCTCGCCGCCTTGCGGCTGGTGCTGACCGCCTGCAACGCGACGGTGATCCCGAGCCAGCTCGCGCTGGCCTTCGCCGACAAGGCCTACAACGACATGGACCGGCTCAAACTGCCCGCTGACGTCACCGCGCTCGACGCGCTGGTGCGGGAGCTGATCGCAACAGCGCAACATACGATGTGAGGTGACATGCCGACCGAGATTGCTCCGCGCGACCGCCTGATCGTGGCGCTCGACCTGCCCGGCGTGGCCGAGGCCGAGGCGATGATCGCCAGGCTGGGCGAAGCCGTGACGTTCTACAAGATCGGCATGGAGCTGACCTATGCCGGCGGCCTCGGCCTCGCCGAGCGTCTTGCGGCCGAGGGCAAGCACGTCTTCATGGACCTCAAGCTGCACGACATCCCGACCACGGTCGAGCGCGCCACGAGGCAGATCGCCCGGCTCGGCGCCCGTTTCCTTACCGTGCATGGCTTCTCGCAGAGCATGCGAGCGGCGCTCGCCGGCGCCGCCGGCTCCAGCCTCGAGCTGCTCGCCGTCACCGTGATGACGTCCTACGATGATGCCGACCTCGCCGCCGCCGGCTACGCCATGGGCGTCAAGGAGCTCGTCGCCAGGCGCGCCGTGCAGGCCAAGGAGATCGGCATCCACGGCCTGATCCTGTCGCCCGAGGAAACGGCGCTGGTGCGTCCGCTGGTCGGGCCTGACATGCAGCTCGTGACCCCCGGGATCCGTCCGGCGGGATCCGACGTTGGCGACCAGAAGCGCATCATGACCCCGGCCCTGGCGATCGCCGGCGGCGCCGACCGCCTCGTCGTCGGGCGTCCCGTCACCGGCGCTGCCGATCCGGCTGCGGCCGCCGAGAGCATCGTCGCCGACATCGCCGGCGCCGTGGCGCTGGCCGGCAAGACCAATCGCACGTAAGCAACAGCGACCGAGAACAGGGAGACGACAGGGATGCCCAAGGCCTATTGGATCGCGCGGATCGACGTGCACAACATGGACGGCTACAAGGACTACGTCGCGCAGAACGGCGCGGTGTTCCACCAGTACGGCGCCAAGTTCCTGGTCCGCGGCGGCCAGTACGAGACCAGGGAGGGCACCTCGCGCTCGCGCAACGTCGTGATCGAGTTCAAGGACTACGCGACCGCGCTGGCGTGTTACAATTCTCCTGAATACCAGCGCCTGGTCGCGATGCGCGCGCCGCATTCGCAAGGCGATCTGGTGATCATCGAGGGCTATGACGGCCCGCAGCCCTGATCGCCGCCCGCCCCACACCACGCGCGACCTGGCCTCGCTCGGTTGCCGCCGCCATCGGCCCCGGCTATAGCCCTTGAAGGAGCGGAGGAGCTGAGATGTCCAAGATGCGCTTGATCGTTGCCGGAGCCGGCGGCCGCATGGGCCGCGCCCTGGTGCGTGCAATCGCCGAGACCGACGGCGCCGTGCTGGCGGGTGCGCTCGAAGCCCCCGGCTCGGAGCTGATCGGCAAGGACTCCGGCGCCCTCGCCGGGCTGCCCGCCAACGGCATCAAGCTGTCGGGCGACCTCTGGACCATGTCCGCCGAGGCCGACGGCATCCTCGATTTCACCGTCCCGGCCGCTACCATCGCCAACGTCGCCATCGCCGCCGAGCGCGGCATCGTCCACGTCGTCGGCACCACCGGCCTGTCGTCGTCGGACGACGCCGTCATCAAGAGCGTCACCAAGCGCGCCATCGTCGTGCAGTCCGGCAATATGAGCCTCGGCGTCAACCTGCTGGCGGCGCTGGTCAGGCAGGTGGCGAAGTCGCTCGACGCCGGCTTCGACATCGAGATCCTCGAGATGCATCACAAGCACAAGGTCGACGCGCCCTCCGGCACCGCGCTGATGCTGGGACGTGCGGCTGCCGACGGCCGCGGCATCACGCTCGACCAGCACTCCGCGCGCGGCCGCGACGGCATCACCGGCGAGCGCCGCTCTGGCGACATCGGCTTCGCCTCGCTGCGCGGCGGCACCGCCGCCGGCGATCACAGCGTCATCTTCGCCGGCCCTTCGGAGCGCCTGGTGCTGTCGCACCAGGCCGAGGACCGCATGATCTTCGCCCATGGCGCGCTCAAGGCGGCGCTGTGGGCGCATGGCAAGCCGCCGGGCTACTACACAATGGACGACGTGCTCGGCCTCAAGGACCTTTTCTAGTTCAACGTCGATGGAAGCGAGCTGATGAGCGAACGTCTCCTGGTGCTGGTGCGCCACGGCCAGAGCGAGTGGAATCTGAAGAACCTCTTCACCGGCTGGAAGGATCCGGACCTGACAGAGCAGGGCGTGGCCGAGGCCAAGGAGGCCGGGCGCAAGCTGAAGGCCCAGGGCCTGACCTTCGACGTCGCCTTCACCTCGGTGCTGACGCGCGCCCAGCACACGCTCGATCTGATCCTGACCGAGCTCGGCCAGACCGGCCTGCCGACCAGCAAAAACCTCGCGCTCAACGAGCGCGACTATGGCGATCTCTCCGGCCTCAACAAGGACGACGCCCGCGCCAGATGGGGCGAGGAGCAGGTCCACGTCTGGCGCCGCTCCTACGACGTCCCGCCGCCCGGCGGCGAGAGCCTCAAGGATACGCTGGCCCGCGCGCTGCCCTACTACGTCCAGGAAATTCTCCCCGGCGTCCTGCGCGGACAGCGCACCCTGGTCGCCGCCCACGGCAACTCGCTCCGCGCCCTGATCATGGTGCTGGAGAAGCTGACGCCGGAGGGCATCCTGAAGCGCGAGCTGGCGACCGGCGTGCCGATCATCTACCGCCTGAACGCGGACTCGACGGTGGAGTCGAAACTGGACCTGGCGGGCTGATCGCGCGCCCAAAGCGTTCCGTCTCCGATGCTCCCGCATCGCCTTGAGAACCATGAGGCCAAGGTCCGGGCCTCGCCCTTCGAGACGCCCGCCTGCGGCGGGCTCCTCAGGGTGAGGGGCGTAAGTTGCTCCGGAGCTCGACCCTTCCATGAGCACGCTGCTCATCGTCAATTCGCAGCTCCGAATGCGAAGCCGCCCCTCATGGTGAGGAGCGTCGCCCTTGCGACGCGTCTCGAACCATGAGGCCCGCGACGATGCGGAGGGAATCGGCCAGTGCGATCACCGGCACGCCGATCTTTCTCCCCGATTCACATCTCAAACAGCCCCGCTCACGGCTCCACGATCTCGCGGCGCATCTCGCCCGAGTCCTGCTGCAACCATGTCCCTCCGAAATCCGAGAGGGCGCGGGGAATGCCGGATGCTGGCCGCACCCATGGCCCGCCTGCAGAAAAAAAGCAGGCGGCAGTCACCACAGGTTCAGCCGGAACAACCGGCATTCCCCGCGCGATGGTCTTCACGCTTATACGCAGTCTCCCTGGTGCGCCGGGCTTGTTGGCCACCATCACCACGCGGCGCGCTCTGGCGCCCTCGCGGCTTGATACCAGCATCGGGGTATCAGGACCCTGCGACTTCACGTCCGCAGTCCCGCCGTTCGTCGGCGCGCCCGAAGACACGCTGCGGCAGACCGCGGCCATCGCTCCCCGCCCCGCGTGTCGTGACGATCGCGCGCAACGCCCCTCTCGTCGAGCGGGATGGGCAGAGATAAGCATAAGTTCGGCAAAATAGCAATCAGATTATTTTTATCAGAAGGGCGCGCTGGGCGTACTCGTTCTTCCGACCCGGCCCGACCTGTGTTTTTGCAGCGGCATTTCAGCTAAAGAACGACTGGCATCCCGATCGCGAATGTGAGAGATGGTTGCAGCCATTTCTCTTACCATTTTCGGTGGCATCGATGGAAGCGAAGACCAAGGGAGCCTGGCTACTCGCGCATTCCAAGAGCCTTGATCTTGTCACCGGCACTGGCTTGGCGCGTCTAGAAAAGGTCGCGTACTCGGGAAAGGTAGGCCGCCTGTATAACGTCCTCAGGCGCGGCAGCAACGCGGCCCAAAGCACAGTCATTGATGCGGGTACCGTGGAGAGGCTTTGCCAGCTCAACGGGATCGATTTCGCTAGTCGACGCGATGGTCTGAATGTCTTGCAGCAACTAGGGTGCATCGACGTTTCGCAGGAAGGCTCCGTCGCCGTCCTCGGTGCAACTAGCTCCGCCGTTCTGGAAACCACCACCGAGATTTATACAGAATCCCGCCCTTCCCGAGATGAAGACGCGGTCCTCAGCCTCTCTGAAGCCGTCGCATCCAGGCCTGTGGCCCGACGAGAAGCGGAGGAACGAATCAGCGACGAGTTCCGGCTGACCGGGCGACAGGCTTCGGATCTTGTGGACGTGTGCCGCAGAACTGCACTTATCGATCAAGAGGAGGGTAGGGGCAGTGCGATCCTCTTCAATTCAAACACGTTCCGCGACAAGGGTCGAGCAGCGAAAGCCTATCAGATTATTCAGGACCTGAAGCCTGACGATGCCAGTCGGCTTACCGAGGTAGAGGAGCTGCTCAGGACAAACGGCACCGTAAACGAGTCCGATATCGAAACCATGCTAGGGGAACAGTTGTTTGGCCGGCTAACAAGCGTCGGATACTTCGACAGAATGGAAGTTAACAATCCTAAAGAGTCGATCGGCTATATTGCCTTGCCCGACGCCTTCCAGCGATATGGACGGCCATTCGAGGAGGACCCCGTCGACGACGCTAAGGCGCTTCTTGCGTCCTTAACATATGGTATGACGCGCAGCTCGGCTTCTCGCGGCAAAATTGTTCTTCCTCGAGTGCTGCTTAACTCGCTGATCGCTGGCGACGAGATCGGAGGGCAGTGGGGTGCAACAGCGATCGGACAAGACTACAAGGAGCTTGAAAGGCGCGGTGTTGTGACCGTGACGCATGCCGGCGGCAGTCGCTTTCGGATGCGGCTTGTCAAGCCGGACGTGGGCCAGTTGGCTCTTTCCATCATTAAGGGACACAAAGCTTCCGAAGAGGCTTTACTTCTAGGTACGGACCCAGCAACGGGCTTCAAGGGGCCTGACGAGACCCGAAAGGCGATACGCGAACGCAACTCGATGGAAGATCGCGTCTTCGTAGCAAATGCGCTGGATAGGATACGCAGTGGTGGCTAGCGAACCGACCGCGACCAAAGGCCCTCTTCTTGAGGAGATTGTACGCGACTACTTCGCGCGACAGGGATTTTTTGCGCTTCGCGGCGTCCCTCTCAGGTTTGACGGGACTGATGTTACCGACGTGGACATCTGGCTCTATGCCCGACAGTCAGCAAGCATCCGCACACGGGTCGTTGTCGATGTAAAGAATAAGAGGCAGCCACGAGCTCTTGAAAGGGTGCTTTGGACCAAGGGTCTTCAAGCAATCCTCGGAGCAGATCGGGCGATCGTCGTCACCACAGACAACAACCCGCAGATCGCCAAATTCGGACAACAGCATAAGGTCGTAGTCCTCACAAAGTCATTTTTGGACCGTTTGCAGAAAACACTATCGTTGCAGGACCGGATTACATCGGAGGAGTTGTTGGGCAAACTCCGCGAATACGAAGCGCAAAAGGCAGACGGCGACTGGGTGCGGTACCTGGAGGAAACGAAGTCAGGACTTATTAGCCTGCCCGGCTTTCCAGCTTTTAATCGCGCGGCTGCAAGTTTTGCGTTCTTCGCGCAGAGGATCGAAAGTCGGCCTCATTTTGCTGAACAGGCCCTTCGCTGCGCACTACTTTGTGCTGCAATAGGCTGTATTGCGCTGGACGCTGCCCTTGAGCGGTTCGTCTTTGATGAGCCGGAGACTAGAAACAAGGCGATTTTGGATGGCATCACTTACGGTGATAGCGGGGACGGCCGCACTCAAAAGAGCATCGAGAACGTTCTATCGCTCATTCAGGAAAGCATGGATGGCGGCCGAGTTCTTGCTAACGAGGCTCGTAGCCGCATCGCTGTACAGTTCGCCTCCGTCCGAGCCGATATTCTCGCGGACTTCTTCTCGCGCGAGCATAACTCAAGCCAGCTAGTCCCTGTAGCCCGGGATCTTGAGGCGTTAGCGCACAGCCGCACTGCTCCAAAGACCGGCAGTCTCTCGGCCGAAGCAAGGGCTGTCCTTGGAGTGTTCGCCGATTTTTCAAAACTCCGTCGCGCGAGTTTACTTGGAAGTGCTTCGCCCGCGCCCGCCCGTTCTGGGGCTGAGAAGGCGGACAGCCAGCCTATTGCAGAGTCGCCCGATCAGGGAAAGCTGATCTAGCTGCAACTAGAGCACGCCGCTGCGGCAGCACTTTGATTTCGCTCTGCAGGCGGCCTCGGTGGGCAAGACTGGTTAGTTACAAAATCTAAGCCCCAATAAAGCAAGCTTCATCAGCCGTTTGGCAGGTCTTGATCAAAAAACTCGCCTTGCCTCGGATCGGGGCGCTCGCGTTCATCCGAAGTAGCTTCGGGACGGCCCGCAAGTTCCGCCTCGGCCATAAAGTACCCTTCTGCAAAGACCCGAAGCATCTCGACTTTCCTGACTTCGCTAATACGGGGAATGTCCCGAGCATCGATTACGTGCAATTCCCGCAGCGGCTCACACCCCTTCACTCTTGGTACACTGAAATCCAGAATCTGGAATTTCGCCGCAGCAAGATCAGGATCATCCGCCAGCAACTCGTCAACAAGCGTCACGAAAAGGGATAGCCGCTCTCTGGCAAGCGGATTTTGGCGCCAGAAGCTGAACCATGGGAACGTGAGTTGTCCGCCCACTCCGTATAGAAGTGGAGGATCGAACGGTACCATGAGCCCACGGCCGATGGAGTAGTATCGGCGGTCAACGGACTGAACAAAATCTGGCGTTACGTCAGCGAAATGGTCCCTGATGAGTGGAAGAACCTCAAGAAAGTTCTTCCGAACATCGGCACGTTTCACAGCCCGTTTAATGCCTTCGACAATCTCGTCATAGGGCTGGTTGAAAACCAGCATGTCGCGAGCGGCCAAGAAGAGAGCGTTGTAATTGAACGTAGGGGGGTTGTTTACGAGGCGGACGAGCGTCTTGCAGGTGCGCTCGGGCGTGTCCTGCCAATTTCGCGCGAGATGCTGAACTGATGGCACTTTCGGTTTGGCCACGGTTACCTCTCATTGCAACGTGTATGGCGCTACGTGCTTCGAGTAGAAGCTAACTATATCCTCATCTGCGATCTTCATGCCCGGATTGACCGAACCGGAGTGATTCCAAACCTTATACCACGGACCGCCCTTCACATGGGTCAGTTCCACTAAATCTCCAGGGCGAAGACGAGAGTAAAAGGCAATAATTTTTCTGAGTACATCTGTAGTTGCGGCATCGAATTTGTATTGAACAACTTGACTCTGCCCTGTCGCCGAGTCGATTCGGCATGCTCTTCGCCGAATCGGCGACCGGTCGTTACCCTTGAACTCTCGGTAAAGATACGGGAGCACAGGCCCGAACTCCCATGCCTCGAACCTGTGAGCAATCAGAGGGGCCTGAAGCTCGATCAACGACCAAGCATGGCAGAAGTAAACAAGCTTTTGGAGCGAGAGGTTTGTTACTTGGACCCCTCGCTTTTCACATTCATCCAGGATGAAGTTCGCGATTGCGCGGCCATCGTGAGCCATTCGACGCTCCGCTGCTCCTATTAAGTTCTACAGCACGGCAGAGATTGCAGCAAAGAAGGTCTCCGCGGCGACAAGTTTGGCCAAGGTGGCATCGTGGCGCGGGTTTGCACAGGCTTTTCGAAGCTTGCCACTTTGTCTGCCTGCTGGCTTTGGGGATCCGACTAGATGCAACAAAAATGCCCCATTCGACGAGAACCTCGCTCCCCACTTCTGCGACTGGGTCGGGTTGATCGAAATCGCCTACGATTTGAACTCGCTTTAATCAAGTCGACGATCGCGACGCTACTCCGATGTGGGCTCGCGCGGGAAACTCTCGCGATGCAACGCGCGGTGATCGGGACCGGCATCATAGGTCGTCCTACCCCATCCCCACCTGCCCCGCTTCCCACCCAAGCATCGCCTGCTTGCGTGTCAGCCCCCAGTGATAGCCCGTCAGCGCTCCGCTCTTGCCGAGCGCGCGATGGCACGGCACGACGAACGAGATCGGGTTCTTGCCGACCGCGGCGCCCACGGCGCGCGAGGCCTTTGGCGACTCCAGCCGCGTTGCGATGTCCGAGTAGCAGACGGCGCGGCCCATCGGGATCTTGAGCAGGGACTCCCAGACGCGGACCTCGAAGTCGGTGCCGATCAGCACGACGCGCAGCGGCTGGTCGGGGCGCCACAGGGTCTTGTCGAAGATGCGTTGGGCGAGGCCGGCGGTGCCGGGGACGTCCTCGACGTATTCGGCGCGGGGCCAGCGGCTCTTCATGTCGGCGAGCGCGGACGCCTCCTCGCCGGGGTCGGCGAAGGCGAGGCCGGCGAGGCCGCGCGGGGTGGCCATCACCAGCGCCATGCCGAACGGGCAGGGGTGGAAGCCGTAGCGCAAGGTGGTGCCGGCGCCGCCGGTCTTCCATTCGCCGGGCGACATCGCCTCGTGGGTGACGAACAGGTCGTGCAGGCGGCCGGGGCCCGACAGGCCGGAGTCGAGCGCGGCGTCGAGCACGGAGGCCGAGCCTTTCAAGAGGCCCTTGGCGTGGTCGAGGGTCAGCGCCTGCATGAACGCCTTCGGCGTCAGCCCGGCCCAGCGCCGGAACAGATGGTGCAGCTCGTCCGGCGTCAGGCTGGCGGCTTCAGCCATGTCCTCGATGGTCGGCTGCCGGCGCCAATGCTCCGAGATGAACGCGATCGCGCGGCGCACCGCGTCGTAGTCGCGCAGGGCGGCCGATTGTTGCGGGCCCGGCTTGGCCAGGGCGGAATCGTGAATGGCGAGGGTCATCATGAGTCCGGATGTAGGGCGGCCGGGGCGGGGACTCCACCCGATTTCTGATCGGGGGGCTAGGGGGGCGGCCGGTTTTGGTCTGATCCGGGACGGTGCTGGCTTGCTCCGTCATTCCGGGGCATCGCGCAGCGATGAGCCCGGAATCCATAACCACGAGAAGACGTGTGAGGCGAGATGCCCACTCCTCGCGTGCCCCACATGATGTCCTGTGGGTATGGGTTCCGGGCTCGCGCTGCGCGCGCTCCGGAACGACGGCGGAGGTGATGGTGGGTACTTCCGTCTGGGTATCAGACCCGCCGGCCCGCTACAGCGGATTATACACCGGCCCGCGTTTCGCGGCCTGCAGCCCGGCCGTCAGGGCTTTCGCAAAGCTCGCCTTTTCCTCCGGCCCCAGGAAGCTCGCGATAGCCACGCGCTGGCCGCGTGCCACCAGATACAGGCGCTCGATGCCGAACTCCTCGTGGGTCTCCGTATCGAGCCGCACCCAGAGCGGGTTGAAGCGCCATTCCATGACGTGGCCCTTGTGGCTGACGCGGCGCAGGCGCAGCTCGGTCAGGGTGATCGAGACGTCCTCATAGGCCTTGGCGCGGCGGAAATTGACCTTGAAGGCCCAGTAGATCGCCAGCGCATCCAGGCCGAAGAAGCCGAGCACCGGCCAGGCGCCCATCAGCAGCGAGGCAAGGCCGCCGATGAAGCTGATGGCGCAGACCACGACCATCAGCACCAGGAAGCCGGTGCGGTTGAGCGAGCGATGCGGCGTCAGCCGGGCCGAGAACAGCTCGGGATCAACGGCGTCGGTGCCGGTCTCCTGATACGCAAAAGCATTGCCTGGCGTCATGGGGCCTCAGTATACCCGGATCATGGCCAAAATCACCCGCCCCCAACGCGCCAAGCCGGCGCCGGTTCGCAAGCTCGCCAAAAAGGCCGTCAAAGCCGCGCCCAAGACTGCCCCGAAAGCCGCCGCCAAGGCCGCGAAGAAGGCCCCAAAGGGCTCCTCGGCCCGGCCGGTCACGAGGGCCTTGAAGGCGACCAAGCCCTGGACTCCCGCCGAGATCCGCGAGGCCTTCAGCCGGTTCGCGCAGGCCAATCCGGAGCCGAAGGGCGAGCTCGAGCATCTCAACCCCTATACGCTGCTCGTCGCCGTGGTGCTGTCGGCGCAGGCGACCGACGCCGGCGTCAACAAGGCGACGCGGCCGCTGTTCGCGGTCGCCGACACGCCGCAGAAGATGATCGCGCTCGGCGAGGACACCGTGCGCGACTATATCAAAACCGTCGGCCTCTTCCGCACCAAGGCCAAGAACGTGATCGCGCTGTCGCACAAGCTGATCAACGAGTTCGGCGGCGAGGTGCCGCGCACACGCGCGGAATTGGAGTCGCTGCCCGGCGCCGGCCGCAAGACCGCGAACGTCGTGCTCAACATGGCGTTCGGCGAGCACACGATGGCGGTCGACACCCACGTGTTTCGCGTCGGCAACCGCACGGGGCTCGCCCCCGGCAAGACCCCGCTGGAGGTCGAGCTCGGGCTGGAGAAGGTGATCCCGGCCGAGTTCATGCTGCATGCGCATCATTGGCTGATCCTGCACGGCCGCTACACCTGCCTGGCGCGCAAGCCGCGCTGCGAGCTGTGCCTGATCAAGGACCTCTGCCGCTGGCCGGAGAAAACGGCCTGATACGTTGAGGACGACGAACGGTTGCACACGCACGTGCGATTGACAGTCACCTTTACGTCACGCGCCGACGCGCTCTCACCATCGCCGGGCCACATCGCCGCCCGCATTGGTCATAAGATGGAACAGTAATCCGGGCGATGTGAGTGGCGCGTGAGAATTCCCGCGTTCTCGGACTTTCTGCGCCGGGACGTGGAAGGATCGATCGCATGGACCATACCGCCGCCCTCGTGTCGCTCGCGACCGCTGTGCCGCCGCATCAATTCCGTCAGAACGAAGTGATGGAGGCGGCGCGCGTGGTGCTGTCGCCGCGCTTTCCGCAGTTCGACACGATGGCGAGCCTGTTCGCCAACACCGGCATCCGCCAGCGCTACGGCGTCAAGCCGATCGAATGGTACATGGAGCGGCGGGGCTGGCCGGAGCGCACGCAAGCCTATCTCGAAGGCGCCGAGGCACTGTTCGTCGATGCGACGAACAAGGCGCTGGCGCAGGCCGATCTCACGGCTGCCGAGATCGACACCATCGTCAGCGTGAGCTCGACCGGCATCGCGACGCCGACCTTGGAGGCGCGCGTCGCCGGCCGCATCGGCTTCCGCTCCGATGTCTCGCGCGTGCCGGTGTTCGGGCTCGGCTGCGCCGGCGGCGTCTCCGGCCTGTCGATCGCCGCGCGGCTGGCGCAGGCGCGGCCCGGCACCAATGTGCTGTTCGTGACCTTCGAATTGTGCACGCTCGCGGTGCGCCACGACGAGCTGAGCAAGGCCAACATCGTCGCGCTCAGCCTGTTCGGCGACGGCGCGGCGGCCGCGATCCTGCGCGCCGGCGACGGCGGGCAGACGCGCGTCGAGGCAACCGGCGAGAAGCTGTGGCCGGATACGCTCGATATCATGGGCTGGAGCGTCGATCCCGAAGGTTTCGGCGTGATCTTCCAGCGCACGATTCCGGACTTCGTCACCGAAAACATGGGCCCCGCGGTCAACGAGATCCTCGGCAACATGAAGCTGTCGGCCGGCGACGTCGACCGCTTCGTCTGCCATCCCGGCGGCGCCAAGGTGATCACGGCGCTGGAGCGCGCGCTGTCGATCGGCCAGGGCACGCTGGATCATGAGCGCGAGATCATCGCCGACTACGGCAACATGTCCGCGCCGACGGTGCTGTTCGTGCTGGAGCGCGCCCGCGCCCGGGGCTTGCCGCCGCGCTCGGTGCTGACGGCGCTCGGACCCGGTTTCACTGCAAGCTGCGTTTCACTGAGGCACGCCGCATGACCTTCGCCGCCTTCGTCCTCGCTCTCGTCACCATGCAACGGCTCGGCGAGCTCGTGCTCGCCCGCCACAACACCCGCCGCCTGCGCGCCATGGGCGCGGTCGAGGTCGGCGCGGATCATTATCCGCTGATGATCTCGATGCACGCGGCCTGGCTGGTCTCGCTGTGGCTGCTCGGCGCCGACCAGGAGGTCGACCCTTGGCTGCTGTCGGGCTTCGTGCTGCTGCAGGGGCTGCGCTGGTGGGTGCTCGCGACGCTCGGTCCGCGCTGGACGACGCGCATCATCATCCTGCCCGGTGCGCCGCTGGTGACCGATGGTCCCTATCGCTACATCTCGCATCCGAACTATCTGGTGGTCGCCGCCGAGATCGCGCTGCTGCCGCTGGCGCTGCATCTGCCGCTGATCGCGCTGATCTTCTCCGGGCTGAATGCGGCGGTGCTGTTCATCCGCATCCGCGCCGAATCCGAGGCGCTCTCGGGCATCGGCGGCGGCCAGACGGCATGAGCGGGTCGGCCGCGCGGCAGGATCGTCCGAGCCTCGCCACCTGGCTCGGCTTCATCCTGATGTGCGTCGGCATGTTCATGGCGATCCTGGACATCCAGGTGGTGGCGACGTCGCTGCCGACCATCCAGGAGGCGCTCGGCATCACGCCCGAGGCGATGAGCTGGATCCAGACGGCGTATCTGATCGCCGAGATCATCGCCATTCCGCTCACCGGCCTGCTGACGCGCGTGTTCAGCTTGCGCTGGCTGTTCACAGGCGCCGTCGGCATCTTCACCGCCGCCTCGCTCGGCTGCGCGTTCAGCGGCGATTTTCACACGCTGCTGGCGTTCCGCGTGCTGCAGGGCTTCTTCGGCGGCCTGTTGATCCCCGTCGTGTTCTCCGCCGTCTTCCTGCTGTTTCCGCCACGCCTGCACGCGGTCGCGACCACCATCGGCGGCGTCGTCGCGGTGCTCGCGCCGACCATCGGGCCGGTGGTCGGCGGCTTCATCACCAACACCTGGTCGTGGCCCTGGCTGTTCCTCATCAACATCGTGCCGGGTGTCATTGCCGCGCTGGTGACGCCTGGCCTGCTGCCGAAGCAGCGCATGGATCTCGCGGAGCTCGACAAGCTCGATTTGTTCGCGCTGCTGCTGCTCGCGGTGTCCCTGGCCAGCCTCGAGCTCGGGCTGAAGGAGGCGCCGAAGGGCGGCTGGCTGTCGTCGAACTGCATTGCGTTCCTGGTGCTGAGCGCGTCATGCCTCACCTTGCTGATCCAGCGCCTGCTGGCCGCGCCATATCCGATCCTGCGGCTCGGCAGCTTCCAGCGGCGGTCGTTCACGCTCGGCTGCCTGTCGAGCTTCTGCCTCGGCATCGGGCTGTTCGGCTCGGTCTATCTGATGCCGGTGTTCCTCGCCTTCGTGCGCGGCCACGATGCGTTCGAGATCGGCAAGATCATGCTGGTGACCGGCGTGGCGCAACTGATTGCGGCCCCGCTCGTGACGGCGCTGGACGGCAAGGTCGATGCCCGTCTGCTGACGGCGTTCGGCTTCGTGCTGTTCGGCGCGGGGCTTGCCGCGAGCGCGTTCCAGCCGCCGACCGCAGACTATCAGGAGATGTTCTGGCCGCAGGTGGTGCGCGGCGTCGGCATCATGTTTTGCCTGCTGCCGCCGACGCGGATCGCGCTCGGCGACCTGCCGCAGGCCGAGGTCGCCGATGCCAGCGGGCTGTTCAATTTGATGCGCAATCTCGGCGGGGCCATCGGCATCGCGCTGATCGACACCATCATCTACGGCCGCGTCGCCATGCATGCGCAGGCGTTCCGCGACCGCCTGCTGGCCGGCGACACCGCGGCGGCCAAGGCGATCGGACTGGCGCCGGAGCTGCTGCGCAACCGGCCGCGCGGCGTCTCGGAGGAGCAGGCGATCGCCTATGTCCGGCCGCTGGTGGAGAAGGCCTCGCTGGCGCTGTGCGTCAACGAGGCCTGGTCGCTGCTCGCAGGCATAGCCCTGCTCGGCTTCCTGCTGATCCCGTTTGCGCGCAACAAGGCCGTGAGCCTGTCGCCGCGGATGATGGCGCTAGAGGCTGCGCAGCCGGCGCTCCGGCGACGGCTCGATCAGCTCGGGCCGCGGTCCGGATAGGCGCTTGTGCAGGTGGACCATGAAGGCCATGCCGAACAGCGGCGTCGCCAGGTTCACGATCGGGATGGTGACGAAGGCCGCGATGATCAGGCCCGCGGTGAACACGGTCACCGCATTGTCGCGCCGCATCGCCTTCGCTTCCGCCGGCGGCCGGAAGCGCATCGCGGCGAGCTCGAAATATTCGCGGCCGAGCAGCCAGGCGGTGGCGAGGAAGAAGATCACGAAGCCGGCGCCGGCCAGGAACACGAAGGGCAGGGCGATCAGATAGACCAGGATGGTGAGGCCGGCGGCCTTGAGGCCTTCCGCGATCGCGACGCCGAACGGCAGCGCGACGCCGGGGCGCTCGGCCGGATAGTGCTCGCGCTCGACGAGGTCGGCGACGTCGTCGACGAACAGGCTCGCGATCAGCGACGTGATCGCCGGCATCAGCATGATGCCGCCGAACACCACGCCGAACCCGGCGGCGATCGAGATGATCCAGGTCAGCACCTCGAGCGTGCCGTGCGAGTTCGGCCCGAGCATGGCTTCCGCCCAGCCCTCGCCGGCGGTCGCGAGCCAGGTCAGGAGCCGCTGCAGCCCGATCGCGAGCACCGTGACCAGCACCAGCGCCAGCCCGATCGAGCGCCACAGGATCGAGCGCATCGGTGGCGACAGAATCTGCGAAATCGCCTTGATGGCGGCGTCGATCATGGCGGGGTCCCTCGCTGCAAAGCCCGCGGCAGAGGTAGACATGCCGGCGGGCTTCGGCAAGTCCGCCGGCATCGTCTCAAAGATCGGTCGCCCGCAGCCGCAGCGCGTTGCCGACCACGCTGACCGACGACAGCGACATCGCGGCAGCGGCGATGATCGGCGACAGCAGGATGCCGAACACGGGGTAGAGGATGCCGGCCGCGATCGGGATGCCCGCGGCGTTGTAGATGAACGCGAAGAACAGGTTCTGGCGGATGTTGCGCATCGTCGCCGCCGACAGTTTTCGCGCCCGCGCGATGCCGCCGAGATCGCCCTGCAGCAGCGTGACGCCGGCGCTCTCCATCGCCACGTCGGTGCCGGTGCCCATGGCGATGCCGACATCGGCCGCGGCGAGCGCCGGTGCGTCGTTGACGCCGTCGCCGGCCATCGCGACCACCTTGCCGCTGGCGCGCAGCCGGGCGACCACGGCGCTCTTCTGGTCCGGCAGCACCTCGGCCTCGACCTCGGTGATGCCGATCTTGCGCGCGACCGCGGTGGCCGTGGTGCGGTTGTCGCCGGTCAGCATGATCACCTTGATGCCGTCGGCCGCGAGTGCCTTCAGCGCCTCCGGCGTCGAGGCCTTGACCGGATCGGCGATCGCGAACAACGCGGCCGGCCTGCCGTCGACGGCCATCGTGATCACGGTCGCGCCCTCTTCGCGCAGCCGCTTGCTCTCGACCCCGAGCGCATCGGTGATGACGCCGAGCGAGGCGAGATAGGTGGCATTGCCGAGCACGACCGACTTGCCGTCGATCTCGCCGCGCGCGCCCTTGCCGGTCGGTGCGTCGAAGTTCTTGACGTCGGCGAGCTTGAGGTTGCGCTCGCTGGCGTGCCGGACGATGGCCTCGGCGAGCGGATGCTCGCTGGCGCGCTCGACGCTGGCGGCCAGCCGCAGCGCCTCAGACTCGTCGAAGCCCTGAGCGGTAACGATGCTGGTCACCTTCGGCTTGCCCTCGGTCAGTGTGCCGGTCTTGTCGACGACCAGCGTATCGACCTTCTCCATCCGCTCGAGAGATTCGGCGCTCTTGATCAGCACGCCGGCCTGGGCGCCGCGGCCGACCCCGACCATGATCGACATCGGCGTTGCCAGGCCGAGCGCGCAGGGACAGGCGATGATCAGCACGCTCACGGCGGCGACGAGGCCGAAGGCGAAGCGCGGCTCGGGACCGAACGCGTACCACGCGACGAAGGCGGCAATGGCAGCCGCGATCACCGTCGGCACGAACCAGCCCGCGACCTGGTCGGCGAGGCGCTGGATCGGCGCGCGCGAGCGCTGCGCATCGGCGACCATCTGCACGATCTGCGACAGCAGGGTCTCGCGACCGACCTTGTCGGCGCGCATCACGAAGCCGCCGGTCTGGTTCAACGTGCCGGCGATGACGCGCTCGCCCTCGTCCTTGGTCACGGGCATCGACTCGCCGGTGACAAGCGATTCGTCGAGCGACGAGCGGCCTTCGAGAATGACGCCGTCGACCGGCACCTTCTCGCCCGGGCGCACCCGCAGCCGGTCGCCGACCGCGAGCTCGGCGATCTCCACCTCATGATCGTTGCCGTCGGCATCGAGCCGCCGCGCCGTCTTCGGCGCGAGTTGCAGGAGCGCCTTGATGGCGCCCGACGTCGCCTCGCGCGCCCGCAGCTCCAGCACCTGGCCGAGCAGGACGAGGATGGTGATGACCGAGGCCGCCTCGAAATACACCGCCACCGCGCCGCCATGGCCGCGGAACGCCGGCGGAAACGCCTGCGGCGCCAGGGTCGCGATCACGCTGTAGACATAGGCGACGCCCGTACCCATCGCGATCAAGGTGAACATGTTGAGATTGCGGGTCTGGACCGATTGCCAGCCGCGTACGAAGAACGGCCAGCCGGCCCACAGCACCACCGGCGTCGCCAGCGCGAACTGGATCCAGTTCGACAGCACGGGATCGATCAGGCCGTGGCCGCCGACGAGGTGCCCGCCCATCTCCAGCACGACCACGGGAGCTGCCAGCACCGCGCCGATCCAGAATCGTCTGGTCATGTCGGCGAGCTCGGGATTGGGCGCATCGTCGAGGCTGATGACGTCGGGCTCCAGCGCCATGCCGCAGATCGGGCAGGTGCCTGGGCCTTCCTGCCGGATCTCGGGATGCATCGGGCAGGTGTAGATCGTGCCTGCCGGCATCTCCGGCGGCGGCTCGCGCTCGCCGAGATATTTGTCGGGCTCGGCCGCGAATTTGGTGCGGCAGCCGGCCGAGCAGAAATGGAACGTGTGACCCGCGTGCTCGAAGCGATGCTTCGAGGTCGCGGGATCGACGCTCATGCCGCAGACGGGATCGATCACCTTCGCATCGTCATGCTGATGCGCGTGATGGTCATGACCGCCACAGCACGACGCCGCGGCTGCAGGCGCGGCCGTCACGAGATACTTGGCGGGATCGGCGGCGAACTTGGTGCGGCAGCTCGCGGAGCAGAAATGGTACGTCTGCCCCTGATGTTCGAAGCGGTGCTTGGAGGTCGCGGGATCGACGGACATGCCGCAGACGGGATCCTTCACCTTCGCGATCGGCGGCGGCGCCTCGTCACGGCCGCCGCAGCAGCCGCTATGGTTGTGCGCTGGTGTCGCATCGGCACGATCACTGCAACATCCCTCTGCAGCCGCGGTCTCTTGTCCGGTTTCCACCGCGCGCGCCTGTGGTCCACAGCCGCATCCGCTGGCCTTGACCGCTGCGGCGCCATGTCCGTGTTCGGTTCCCGACATTGCCCAGCCTCGCCTCTTGAAACCTATACCCTGTAGGGGTATATAGGCCGCATGCGCGAGGACATCAAGACATCCTGTCAGAAACGTTTGAGCCGGATCGAAGGGCAGGTCAGGGGCCTGTCGAAAATGGTCGAGGACAACCGCTACTGCATCGACATCGTGACCCAGATCTCCGCTGTCAGGGCGGCGCTGCGACGAGTCGAGGAGGAGATCCTGCGCGACCACGTCGCCCATTGCGTCGAGCACGCCATCGCATCGGGCGACAAGGCCGATCAACGGCAGAAGATCGCGGAGTTGATGGATGTGATCAGCCGGTCGGATCGCTGAGGCCAGCCCGGGTCAGACTGCCACTTTTTTGCGGCGTCGTGCGGTCGGACGTGGCGCGACGTTTCGTACCGGCTCGGCGACGAGAAAATGCTCGCTGACCACGAGCCGCTCGCCGAGCTTCGCAACTACTTCCTCAGCCGCAGCCTGCTGCGTCGCTTCTTCGTCAGCCGTCTCAGGAACGAGCGGCGGCGCTGTGATGGCTCCTGGAAACACGGCGAACTCGCCCGCTACCTCCGCGAGCGGCTTCTGCTTGTCGGCCCAATGCAGCGTCGTGTAGTCGAATCCATTGACGATGGTCGGCTTGACGATCTCGAAATAGGGCGAGATGTCGAAGTCGCGCGGCATGTAGAGCGACGAATCGCGGATGTGCAGGATCTCGCGCTTGGCGCGCCGCGATGGCGCCCGCGTGATCTTCGGCAGGATCGGATAGCGCACCGCATCGAACGCCTGCGCGATCAGCGCCGAGCAGATCATCTTGGTCGGATCGCCCGAGCCCAGCGCGATCATGCGCCGCCGCCAGCGTTGCGGAATCGGCATCGGGATCAGATAGCGCATCAGGTCGATGATGTTCTTGGTGTCGTAGCCGAAGCCGATGCGATTGATGGCGTAGCGGCACACCGTGTGCCGGTCCTCATACGTTAGTCCGACCGGCCGGCAGACACGGGTGTGATAGGCGAAATATTTCGACAGCGGCGCCGAGATCACGCCATCGCCGACATAGGCCTCGACCAGCACGTGCGGCTCCCCATCGGGCTCGACGGCGCCGTCGATCGGTCCGACATAGAGCGCGGCATGCGACCAGGTCGACTGCGTGAGGTATTTGATGATGCCGGAAATACGGCTGTTGCCCTCGACGAGCAGCACGTCGCCGGGCTGGACATCCTTGCGCAGATAGTCCGGATCGCTCGGCGTGAACGGCTCATAGCCCGGGATCTCCTTCTGGAGATAGGCGGCAATCAGCTTGCCGATGTGATCGAGCACGATACCCATAACGCTCCCCGGGCGACCTTGGCCGGTCGCCGGCTTTTTCCCTTCTTCCATGATGGTCGATTGCGGTTGCAATTTGGTTCATAGTCGATGCGTCCTGCACGGCATCACGTTTACCATCCCGGTTGCCGCAGCGCGGCAGATGCGGCAAATTCGGCGGGTATTCGTTTGGTTCAAAGCTTTCGGAAACCATGTCATGAATGTCACGCGCCGCGGCTTCCTCTCCGCTTCCGCGGCGCTGGCCGCGCTGCCCATCTCGGGCCGCGCCGCGCAGGCGGCTGTTCCACGCGAGGCTGACATTGTCGTGATCGGGGCCGGGGCGGCGGGAATCGCCGCGGCCCGTCGGATCGTCGCGGCCAACCGCAAGGTCGTGGTGCTGGAGGCCGCGCCGCAGCCCGGCGGACGTTGCAGCACGGATACTGCCACCTTCGGCGTGCCGTTCGATCGCGGCGCCCGCTGGCTGCTCAACGCCGACGGCAATCCCATCAGCAGGCTCGCGCGGGGTCTCGGGCTCGATCTCGTCGCGGCCCCCGTCGGGCAGAAGATCCGGGTCGGTCGGCGCAATGCGCGGCCCGGCGAGACCGAGCAGTTCCTGGCGGGGCTGGTGCGCGCCAATCGCGCCATCGACGAGGCGGCGCGCGGCAAGCTCGACACGTCCTGCGCCGCGGCGCTGCCGAAAGATCTGGGCGACTGGACCAGCACCACCGCCTTCGTGCTCGGCGCCAGCGCGACCGGGAAGGATCTCGCCGATCTCTCCGCGATGGACAAGGCGCGTGCGCAGGATCGCAGCGCGCCGCTGGCCTGCCGCCAGGGGCTGGGTACGTTCATCGCCAGGCTCGGCGAAGCGTTGCCGCTGTCGCTGTCGACGCCGGCAACGCGCGTCGTGTGGGCCAACCGCGACGTCGCGGTGGAAACGCCGGCGGGGCGAATCGCGACGCGCGCCGTCATCCTCACGGTGTCGACCAACGTGCTGACATCAGGCGCCATCAAGTTTGCGCCCGAGCTGCCCAAGCGGCAGCTCGACGCCGCCGCCAAGCTCAGCCTCGGCAGCTACGATCACATTGCGCTGATGCTGGCGGGCAATCCGCTCGGCCTGTCGCGGGACGAGGTCATCATCGAGCAGAGCAATTCCAACCGCACGGGTCTGTTGCTGGCCAATATCGGCGGATCGTCGCTCTGCGCCGTCGATGTTGCCGGCGCCTTCGGCCGCGAACTCTCAGCGCAGGGCGAGGCGGCGATGGTCGACTTCGTGAGGGAGTGGATCGGCAAGCTGTTTGGAAGCGATGCCGCCGCAGCGGTGAAGTCGTCCGCAGCCACGCGCTGGAACCAGGCGCCGGGCGTGCTCGGCGCGATGTCGGCGGCCACGCCCGGCAGCCAGGGGGCGCGCAAGATCCTCGGCGAACCCCTCGGTCCGCTGTTCCTGGCGGGCGAGGCGACGCACGAAACGCTGTGGGGCACGGTCGACGGCGCCTGGGACTCCGGCGAACGCGCCGCCGAAGCCGCGCTGCGCCGGATCGGCGCGTTGAAGGATTCCGAGCCGGAGCCGAGCAGTGAGCGGCAACGACCACGCCGTCGCGGCAAGGTGCGGTCGGCCTCGCCTGAGGATTAAAGTAGGGTGGGTAAAGGCGCAGCCGCGCTGTCTCGATGGTCGAGATCGTCGTGGCGCCGTGTCCACCATCTTGCTGATGAATTCGCAGGTGGATGGGGGGCACGCTGCCGCCTTGCGGCGGCCGCTTTGCCGCCCCCTACGCGAGCTACACGGGCAACTTCAGCTCCATCAGGTCCTTCGCGACCACGATGCGGCCCGAATAGTTCTTCTTCACGTCTCGGGTCCAATCCTCGTCCGTCACTTCGGGATCATCACCGGGCACGAAGTGGCTGAGCACCAGCACCTTCACGCCTGCCGCCGCCGCGATGCGCCCGACGTCCTCGGTCGTCGTGTGGCTGTCGAGCAGGTGCTTCTTCAGCGTCGAGCCGTTCTTCGTTTTCGCGACCAGACGATCGACCGCCGGCACATACATGCACTCATGCACGAGCACGTCGGCCCCCTTGGCGAACTCGGCGAGCTTCGGATTGTAGGCGGTGTCGCTCGAGAACACGATCGTGCCGTCCGAGGTCTCGAACTTGTAGGCGAAATTGTCGGTGATCGGCGGATGCGGCGTCCGGAACGCGGTCACGGTGACCTCAGCCGTCTTCAGTACGATCCCGTCCGCGTCGATGTCCTTCGCGACCAGGAGGGGCCGCGGATCTGGCCGGCCTTCGTCCGCGATGCGGGTGTCGACGTCGAACTTGTTAGTTTCCCAGAAGCTCCTGGTCATCGCCTCCAGGCCCTTCGGTCCGAACGACTGGATCGGCGTCGACAATCCTGCGGCCCAGGCGTTGTAGAACAGATTGCCGTATTCGAGATTGTGATCGGAATGGTGATGGCTGATCAGGATGTACTTGATCGACGGGATCGGAACCCCGGCACTGACGAGCTGACGGCTGACGCCCATGCCGCAATCGATCACGAACGGCGTGCCGTTGACGACGACGAGATTGGCCGGATTCGAAGCGCCCACGCCGACGCGTGGGCCGCCCTTGGTGCCGAGGAAGACGATCCGCGTGGCGGTCTTCGCGCCTTGCGCGAGGGCCGCGGGCGCCGCGATGGCGCCGGCCGTTCCGAGCGCAAGCTTGAGCATCGTTCGCCGATGGATCACGGTGGCCTCCCTGTCTGCTTCGTTGCAGGAAGGCTAGCCCCGCCCGAGCATGCCGTCGAGGGCCGGCAAGCCGGCGATCACGGCGATTGCGATCAGCACATAGCAGATGGCGCGGAACACCTGCTCGCTGGCGCGGCCGAACAGCGAAGCGCCGAACGCAACGCCAAGCGCGTAGACCGGCCCGATCAGCAGCGAGAGCTTCAGCGAATCCCAGGAGATCAGCCCGCTCATTGCGTAGCTCACCATCGCGAAGAAGTCCGATGCGCCGAAGAACAGCACGATGTTCGCTCGCGCGATCTTCGGCGGGATCGGGCGTCCCAGCCAGTAGCCGACGATCGGCGGGCCCCCGGTCTGCGCCAGTCCGCTGCAAAATCCGGAGATACAGCCGACAGCGACCGACAGTGCGGTGTACTCCCTGCCGCGATAGCGCCAGCCGGACAGCAGCAGCGCAAGCAGCGCGAGCACGAAACCGGTGATGATCCAGCGGACGGTGACCGGGTCCAGCCGGCTGAGGAAATAGGTGCCCACGGGCACGCCGACCAACGCGCCCGCAACGATCACCGCGGTGGCCTTACGGTCGGCCTCGCGCCAGGCCGGCGCCACCATCGGGGCCATCGAGACGAAATCGATCACCAGCAGCAGCGGCGCGACCAGACGGGGCGTCGCAAAGCTGCTCGCGAGCGGCATGAAGATCAGCGCCGAGCCGAAGCCGGAGAAGCCGCGCGCGGTCGCAGCGATAAAGGCCGTGATCGCCAGCGCGACCGTCGCGAACGAGCTGAGGTCGGCAGGGATGAGCCCGGACAGGCTCATCCGCGCAACGTTCCGCCGGTCTTCTTGGCGACGTCGGCGGTGATCTTCGCCGCGACGGCGTCGATTTCCTCGTCGGTCATGGTCTTGTCGCGTGGCTGCAGGGTCACGGCGATCGCGACCGATTTCCTGCCGTCCTCGATGCCCTTGCCCTCGTAGACGTCGAACACGGTGACATCGGTGATCAGCTTCTTGTCGACGCCCTGTGCGGCGCGCACGATGTCGCCGGCCTTGACCTTGCGGTCGACGATGAAGGCGAAGTCGCGCGACACCGGCTGGAACGCCGAGAGCTCCAGGACCGGCTTGGCGCGCGTCGGTTTCGCCTTGGCGGCCGGAATGCGATCGAGGATGACCTCGAAGGCGACGAGCGGGCCGTCGGCTTTGAGCGTCTCCAACGTGCGCGGATGCAGCTCGCCGAAATGCCCGAGCACGTTCTGCGGTCCCATCTGGATGGTGCCGGAGCGACCTGGATGCATCCAGGCCGGACCGCCGGCAACGATCTGCAGCGACGCCATCGGCGCGCCGGCCGCCGCCAGCACGGCCAGCGCATCGGCCTTGGCGTCGTAGGCGCTGGCCGGTTGCGATCCTGTCCAATGCCGGCCGAGTCCCTTCGCCGACGCGATGCCACGGCGGATGCCACTCGCGGCCACGAACTGATCCGCGGGGCCGTCGCCCTTGAAGACCTGCCCGACCTCGAAGATCGCGGCATCGCCGAAGCCGCGATCGGCGTTGGCCTGCACCGTCGCGATCAGGCCCGGCAACAGGCTCGGGCGCATGTCCGAGAGATCAGCCGCGATCGGATTGGCGAGTGCGAGTTCGGCCTTGCCGCCGCCGAACAATTCGGCGGCCGGCTTCGAGATGAACGACCACGTCACGGCCTCGACCATGCCGCGCGCGGCCAGCGCGCGCTTGGCGCGCCGCGTGCGCAATTGCAGCGGCGTCAGCACCGGCCTGCGCGGCGCATCGCCGCGCTCGAACGGCGTCATCGGCACCTTGTCGACGCCGACGATGCGCACGATTTCCTCGACGATATCGGCCTTGCCATGCACGTCGCTGCGCCAGGATGGCACCGCGACCTTCACGACGGGGCCGTTGCCGGCGACCACGAAGCCGAGATGCGTCAGGATCCGCCGCATCTCGGTCAGCGGCACCTCGATGCCCGCCAGCCGCTTCACCTCGGTCAACGGGAAGTCGACGATGCGGTCATCGCCGAAGGGATTGCCGACGACGAGGGTCTCCGATGGCGTGCCGCCGCACAGGTCGAGCACGAGCTTGGTCGCCATCTCCAGGCCCGGCACCATGAAGGCCGGATCGACGCCGCGCTCGAAGCGATAGCGCGCGTCCGAGTTGATGCCGAGCTTGCGGCCGGTCTGGGCGATGTTGATCTCGTTCCACAGCGCCGATTCGATCAGCACGTCGGTGGTGCCTTCATCGCAGCCGGAGGCCTCGCCGCCCATGATGCCGGCGAGCGATTCGACAGCGGCGTCATCGGCGATGACGCACATCGAATCGTCGAGGGTGTAGGTGCGGCCGTCCAGCGCCAGCAGCGTCTCACCGTCGCGGGCGCGGCGGACGACCAGGTTGCCCTTGACCTTCTTGGCATCGAACACGTGCAGCGGACGCGCGCGGTCGAAGGTCATGTAGTTGGTGATGTCGACCAGCGCGTTGATCGGGCGCAGGCCGATCGAGGTCAGGCGCTGCTGCAGCCATTTCGGCGACGGGCCGTTCTTGACGCCGCGCACCAGCCGCAGCGCGAAGCCGGGACACAGCTTCTCGTCTTCGACCACGACTTTCACGGGACAGGGGAATTCGCCCTTCATCGGCTTGATGCCGGGGTCTTTCAGCTTACCCATGTCGGCGGCAGCGAGGTCGCGTGCGATGCCGTGCACGCCGGTGCAGTCCTGGCGGTTCGGCGTCAGATTGATCTCGAACTGGGGATCGCCGAGCCCGGCCCATTCGGCATAGGGGGTGCCGATCGGCGCATCCGCCGGCAGCTCCATGATGCCGTCGTGATCGTCGGAGATCTCGAGCTCGGCCGCCGAGCACAGCATGCCGCGGCTCTCGACACCTCTGATCGTGCCGACCGAGAGCGTGATGTTCTTGCCGGGGATGTAGGTGCCGGGCGGCGAGAACACCGACACCAGCCCCGCGCGCGCATTCGGCGCGCCGCAGACCACCTGCACCGGCGCGCCACCGTCACCGGTGTCGACCATGCAGACGCGCAGCCGGTCGGCGTTCGGGTGCTGCTCGGCGGAGACGACGCGCGCAATCCTATACGGCGCGAGCAGCTTCGCCTTGTCCTCGAGATGCTCGACCTCGAGGCCGATCATCGTGAGCTTGTCGGCGATTGTCTCGACCGACTCATCGGTGTCGAGATGGTCCTTCAGCCAGGACAGCGTGAATTTCATGGCTGCATGCCTCGGATCTTGCTGGTGTTTGTATCGTGAGTGTGGTCGTGTTCGCTGTCTTGGTCGCTTGCGACGCTCTCTCCGCTCCCTCCCCCCTTGTGGGGGAGGGTCAGGGAGGGGGGTAAGCCGCGGGCGCGGTCGGCAATGGCTTGGCGGATTGCCGCAACAACACCTTCCAGATTCGAGGTCACCTGCTCATTAGTGAAGCGGAGGACCTCGAAGCCTTCGGCTGCGAAGAAGGCGTCACGCTCGGCGTCTCTTGCCTGCCGTTCGGTGAAATCGTGCGACTCGCCATCGAGCTCGATCACGAGCTTGGCCGAGAAGCAGGCGAAGTCTGCGATGTAGTTGCGAAATGGCACCTGGCGGCGAAAGCTGGCGCCGTCAATTCGGTCGGCCTTGATGTAGCGCCACGGCAGCGTCTCGGCGCGCGTCATCGCCTGGCGAAGTTGCTTCGCTCGGTTGCGCTGGCGGTTGCTGACAACGGCGTGCGGCATCCTGGGCTACCCCCCTCCCTGACCCTCCCCCACAAGGGGGGAGGGAACGGAGAGACCGATGGTTGTCGAAGTAAGAGCGCGCAGATCCCAGCCCTCCCCCGCAAGCGGGAGAGGGAGTCCTAGCGTTTGCTGGGAAACATTGGGGCCGACAATCGTCACGTGCTCAATCCCCCGGCCAGCGTCGGCACCTCCAGCGGCTTGAAGCCGTAATGCGACAGCCAGCGGACGTCGCCTTCGAACAGCTGGCGCAAATCGCTCATGCCGTATTTCAGCATCGCGATGCGGTCGATGCCCATGCCCCAGGCGAAACCCTGGTACTCGTCGGGATCAATGCCGCAGGCGCGCAGCACGTTCGGATGCACCATGCCGCAGCCGAGAATCTCCAGCCAGTCCTCGCCCTCGCCGAAGCGGATCTCGCCCTTGTCGCGGCGGCACTGGATGTCGACCTCGAGCGACGGCTCGGTGAACGGGAAGAACGACGGCCGGAACTTCATGTTGATGTGGTCGACCTCGAAGAACGCCTTGCAGAATTCGTGCAGGATCCATTTGAGGTGGCCGAGATGCGAGCCCTTGTCGATGACGAGGCCCTCGACCTGGTGGAATTGCGGCGTGTGCGTCGCGTCCGAATCGATGCGGTAGGTGCGGCCCGGACAGATCACGCGGATCGGCGGCTTCTGGCTCAGCATGGTGCGCACCTGCACCGGCGAGGTGTGGGTGCGCAACAGCATGCGCGAGCCGTCCGGCTTCGGATTGAAGAAGAACGTGTCGTGCATCTCGCGTGCGGGGTGGCCTTCCGGGAAGTTCAGCTTGGTGAAGTTGTAGTCGTCGGTCTCGACATCGGGGCCTTCCGCGATCGAGAAGCCCATGTCGGCGAAGATCGTGGTCAGCTCGTCCATCACCTGGCTGAGCGGATGGATGCGGCCGGTCTCGGCCGGCGAATCCTGCAGCGGCAGCGTGACGTCGATGGTCTCGGCCGCGAGCCTCGCGTCGAGCGCCGCGGCCTTGAGCACCTCGCGGCGCGCGGTCAGCGCCTGCGTGACCTTGTCCTTGGCGAGGTTGATCGCCGCGCCTTGCGTCTTGCGCTCGTCCGGCGACATCTTGCCGAGCGTCGCCAGCAGCGCCGAGATCGAGCCCTTCTTGCCGAGCGCCGAGACGCGGACGGCTTCCAGTGCGGCTTCATCGCCGGCGGCGGCGATCCGGTCGAGGATCGAGGTTTCGAGCGTAGCGAGGTCGGACACGGTCAAAATCTCCGCGGAATAAAAGGCGGCTGGTTGTCGCCGTGCGGGCGACACGGGTCAAGCGAAAGCAGGCAAGCAATCGGCATGTCGCCGGATAGCAAAAAGCGGCCGAGAGCATCGGCCGCTTTTGAAACCCTCACGATGCGCTGGGCGATCAGGCGGCGAGCGCCGCCTTGGCCTTCACAACGATCGCCTCGAACGCGGCGGGCTCGTTGATCGCGAGATCCGACAGCACCTTGCGGTCGACGGTGATGCCGGACTTGGACAGGCCGTCGATAAATCGGCTGTAGGTGAGCTCGAACGGGCGCACGGCGGCGTTCAGGCGCTGGATCCAGAGCGCGCGGAAGGTGCGCTTCTTGCGCTTGCGATCGCGGAACGCATACTGGCCGGCCTTCTCGACGGCCTGCTTGGCGGTGCGGATCGTGTTCTTGCGGCGGCCGTAATAGCCCTTGGCGGCCTTGAAGACTTTCTTGTGCTTGGCGTGGGCGGTCACACCGCGTTTGACGCGAGACATGCCGGAAATCCTTGGATTCAGAGATGACGATCAGCCGCGGCTTTGAGGCGGCCAGGGGTTCGGAAGCGAGAGGCCGGTCAGGCGTTCGGCAAGAAGTACTTCTTGACGTTGTCGCCGTCGGTCTTGAACAGCACGCGGGTGCCGCGCAGCTGCCGGATCTGCTTCTTCGTCCGCTTGATCATGCCGTGGCGCTTGCCGCGCTGGGCGTGCATCACTTTGCCGGTGGCAGTCACCTTGAAGCGCTTTTTGGCGCCGGATTTGGTCTTCAGCTTGGGCATTTGGCTCTCCTTGATGCCAACGGCAAGCCGCCCGCAAAAGCGGCGCCATCCGGCGAAAATGCTCGTTAGAGCGTTGGTTGTGCTCAGGTTTCGGGTCCAAACGAGGATCCACCCGCACAGAAACATCGCCACGGCAGCCCTTGATCAGCCGGGCGACGAAGGCCGCGCTTATGCCAGAGACAAAGCCAGTTGGCAACGTCGAACCACGGAATCGGCTATTCCGACCCATGATCAGCCGACCATGACAGTCGAGGATCGACCATGACCCGCCTCATTCGCCGCGCCATCTCCGCCGCCCTTACGACCGCGCTGCTGACGGGCCTCGCAGGCCTGCCGGCGAGGCCTGCGCACGCTGCCGGCTTCGATGGCGCCTGGACCGTGCTGATCATTACCGAGGCCGGCAGTTGCGACCAGGGCTACAGCTTCCCGATCCGGATCAGCAGGGGCCGGGTCCTCTCGAACAGCACCGCCAACATCACCGGCTCGGTTGGCCGCGGCGGCGCCGTCACCGTGCGGGTATCCCAGGGTGGCGCCTCGGCCAGTGGCACCGGCCGGCTCGGCGCCACCTCAGGTTTCGGTCGCTGGAGCGGCAAAGGCTCGTCCGGAACCTGCCGGGGGCGGTGGCAGGCGACGCGGTCCTGACCCCGGCCCGCAAGAGCGGTCCTGGCGGGCGCCCTCAAGAGAAAAGCCCGCCAAACGCGTGGCGGGCCCGGCTTCGGGTGTCGGTGTGCTGGACCTAGCGCGGCGCCAGAACCATGACCACCTGACGGCCCTCGAACCTGGCGTCCTGCTCGACCTTGGCGAACGCTGCGACGTCGGATTTCACCTTGTCGAGCAGCTTGGTGCCGATCTCCTGGTGCGCCATTTCGCGGCCGCGATAGCGCAGCGTGATCTTGACCTTGTCGCCCTCTTCGAAGAACCGCTGCATCGCGCGCATCTTCACGTCGTAGTCGTGGTCGTCGATCATCGGGCGGAGCTTGATCTCCTTGATCTCAACGACCTTCTGCTTCTTGCGGGCCTCGGCGGCCTTCTTCTGCGCCGAATATTTGTACTTCCCGTAGTCCATGATCTTACAGACGGGAGGCGTGTTGTTCGGCGAAATCTCGACCAGATCCATGCCGGCGTCAGCGGCCATCTTGATCGCGACAACGGTCTCGACGACACCACGGTTGGTGCCTTCGGCATCGATCAGCTGGATCTGCGCATTGCGAATCTCATCATTGGTGCGCGGCCCGTCTTTGACGGCAGCGGGCGGGGCTCGATTGGGGCGGCGAATGGGTAGTTCTCCAAGGTTGTGGAAGAAGGCGGCTAGTTTGAAGGAAGATGCTTTCGCGGGCAAGGTCGCAACTGTCCGGTGCGTCGAAATTCCGCCCGGCCGTCGCGGCTCCTGCGACGCATGCGCGAGACTCGTGCGTCGATGCATTCCCCCAAGGAAGCCACACGGCCGAGAATTGCGCTCAAACTCGCGCTTTTTCGGGCCCTCGTGGTTCCGCCGGGGGACATAGAGTGCGCCGCGCGCTTTCGCAAGCGGCAGCGTCAAGCTTGGCCGATTGACGGAAACGGCCGGTTCGCCCACACAACACCCGACAGCGAGTAACGATCCATGAACCCTGCTGCAGAGAATGCCGATCCGCCTGTCTTCATCACCGTCGGCGCGGGCGAATCGTCGCGCCGGATCGCGGTGCGGGCGCGGCCAGGCCATCCGCCCGGGCTGTTCTGGCTCGGTGGCTTCAATTCCGACATGAAAGGCACCAAGGCACTGGCCCTCGACGCCTGGGCCGCCGGGCGCGGGCGCGCCTGCGTCCGCTTCGACTATTCCGGGCACGGCGAATCCGGCGGACGCTTCGTCGACGGCACGATCAGCCGCTGGCTCGAGGAGAGCGTTGCCGTGTTCCGGCAATTCTGCCGCGGACCGCAGGTCGTGGTCGGCTCCTCGATGGGCGGCTGGATGGCGCTGCTGCTGGCGCGCGCGCTGCTCGAGGAACCGGCCGAAGCGACGCTGGCGGGCCTGGTCCTGATCGCCCCGGCGCCCGATTTCACCGAGGAGCTGATGTGGAAGGGCTTCTCGCCGGCGGTCCGGACCGAGATCGAGACCAACGGCGTCTGGATGCGTCCGTCGGAGTACGGCGAGCCCTATCCCATCACCAGGGCGCTGATCGAGGACGGGCGTCATCATCTCCTGCTCGGCGGTGCCATCAAGATCGGCTGCCCGGTGCGCATCCTGCAAGGCGCGCAGGACCCGGACGTCCCCTGGCAGCATGCGTTCGCGCTCACCCACCGCCTGCCCGCCGAAGACGTGGTGCTGACCGTGATCCAGGACGGCGACCACCGGCTGTCGCGTCCGCAGGACATCGCGCGCATGCTGGCCGCCGTCGGCGAGATGGGCTGAGGCGGCCTGCTTCAGCATCCGGCCTGCCATTCCGCGCGGACGCTCGCGTCGGCCTCTGACGTCAGCGCCGCCTTTGCCCGTCGCGCGTAAGCGGCGTCGTCGAGCAGCCAAGCGAGCGCCCAGGCGGCGGCACCGCGCACCAGCGGACTCGGATCGGTGGCCAGCCGCTCGGCGGACGGCGTCAGCGCCACATCGCCGGAGTTGCCGATCGCGATCAGCACGTTGCGCAGGAAGCGGTCGCGGCCGATGCGCTTGATCGGCGATTTCGCGAACAGCGCGCGGAACGCGGCATCGTCGAGCGCGGCCAGCTCCGCCAGTGAAGGCGCGCGCAACGCGTCGCGCGCCGCCAGCTTCGCCTCACGCCCCGCCTGCGCGAACTTGTTCCAGGGACAGGCGGCGAGGCAGTCATCGCAGCCGTAGATGCGATTGCCCATGGCCTTGCGGAACTCGCGCGGGATCGGCCCCTTGTTCTCGATCGTCAGATAGGAGATGCAGCGCCGTGCATCGAGGCTGTAGGGGGCCGGGAAGGCCGCGGTCGGGCAACTGTCGAGGCAGGCCCGGCAGGAGCCGCAATGATCGAGCTCCGGCGCATCCGGCGGCAGGTCCAGCGTGGTGTAGATGGCGCCGAGGAACAGCCAGGAGCCGAAGCCTGATGACACCAGGTTGGTGTGCTTGCCCTGCCAGCCCAGCCCGGCCGCTTCGGCCAGCGGCTTCTCCATGACGGCCGCGGTGTCGACGAACACCTTCACGTCACAGCCGGCCCGCGCGACCAGCCAGCGCGCGAGCGTCTTGAGGTTCTTCTTGATGATGTCGTGATAGTCGTCGCCGCGGGCATAGACCGAGATCGCAGCATTGCTGCGCTGGGACAGCACCGCGCGCGGGTCCTCGTCGGGGCCGTAATTGACGCCCAGCATGATGATGCTGCGGACCTCGCTCCACAGCGTTGTGGGATCGGTGCGGCGGGACGGCTCGCGCGCCAGCCAGTCCATGTCGCCGTGCTGGCCGGCGGCGAGGAAGCGTTCGAACGCGGCGGCCCGCTCGGCGCTCACGACCGGGGCGGTGAGACCGATGACATCGAAGCCCAGCCGGTGCGCCTCGGCGGCCAGCGCCGCCTTCAACGTCTCCGGCGTGGGCCTATCGTCGCTCAGAAGTCCAGATCCACATAGGTGCGCGACGCCGGCACGCCGGCCAGCCAGTCGCTCAGCAGCGGCCGGAACGACGGCCGCGACTTGACCCGCGCGTACCACGCCTTCGCGGCGTCGTCCTCGATCCATGGCACGTCGCCCAGATAGTCGATCGCCGACAGATGCGCGGCGGCGGCCAGATCAGCATAGGTCAGGCGGTCGCCGGCCAGGAAATTGCGCCGCTGCGCGAGCCAGCCGATATAGGCGAGATGATAGCGCACATTGGTCTTGGCGGCGCGAATCACGTCGGTCGACGGCGGCCCGCCGCCATCCTCCTCGCTCATGAAGCGCTTGTAGATGCGCTCGGTGACCAAGAGGTTCGAGGCCTCCTCGAAGAACTTGGTGTTGAACCAGTCCATCAGCCGGCGCACCTCGATGCGCTCGGCCGCCGTGCCCGGCATCAGCCGGCGATCGCCCATCTCAAGCCCGCAGGTCTCATCGATGAATTCGGCGATCACGCCGACACCTGGCACCGGCGGCAGGCCTTCGACCGACAGCACCGGCGTGGTGGCCGCGGGATTGAGCACGAGAAACGCCTCGCGGCGCTCCCAGGCGCGTTCCTCCACCAGGCGCAGATCGAGCCCGTATTCGCCGAGCACCAGCCGGACGAAGCGTGAATGCGGGCAGAAGGGATGGTGGAAGAGCGTGTACATGGAGCCTTTCGACGATTCCGCGGCTGCGGCGCTTAACGAACAATCAACCATCGGTTCGCACCGATGCCTCGTCCCGATACCGGCGCGCGGTTGCGCTCGCGAATCGGACCATTAGCGCATGGTCGGCGAAAGTGTAAGCAGTAGGGCGACGGGTCAGCATGCGGGAAACGACGTTCGGGGAACACGCGTCGGTGAGCTGGATCGGCCCTCCGGACCCGTCGCGTTCTGATTCGGAAGCTGCGCTCACGCGCCGGTTCATTCATCCGATAGGACCGCCCATGCCGCTTTTTGCAATTGCGGGCGGGGGCCGAATAGGCGAGAAGGGCGGCGTTTTGCCGGCAATCCAGGATCCGATCCATGATGTCAGATACGCTGCGGGCGGTGCTTCTCGGCATCGTCGAGGGCGTCACCGAGTTTCTTCCCGTATCCTCGACCGGCCATCTGCTGCTGGCGGAGCGCTTTTTCGGGCTCGGCGACGAGGGGTTCTGGAAGAGCTTTGCGATCCTGATCCAGCTCGGCGCCATCCTCGCCATCGTCGCGCTGTACTTCTTCAAGCTGTACCGCGTCGCCATCGGCGCGCTGTCGAACCCTGACGATCGCCGCTTCATCATCGGCGTGCTGGTCGCCTTCCTGCCCGCGGTCGTCGTCGGCCTCATCGCCGGCAAGTACATCAAGGCGCTCCTGTTCGATCCGTGGGTCGTGTGCTTCTCGCTGATCGTCGGCGGTGCCATCCTGCTGTGGGTCGATCAGATCGATCTCAAGCCGCGCGAGCACGACGCCACGCGCTATCCGCTGATGATGTATCTGTGGATCGGCGTCGCGCAGTGCCTCGCCATGATCCCCGGCGTGTCGCGCTCCGGCGCCACCATCGTGGCGGCGATGCTGCTCGGCGGCGACAAGCGCTCGGCGGCGGAATTCTCCTTCTTCCTGGCGATCCCGACCATGGTCGGCGCCTTCGTCTACGACTTCTACAAGAGCCGCGCCGAGATGACGTCCGATCACCTCGGCCTGATCGCGATCGGCTTCGTCGTGTCCTTCATCACCGCGATGATCGTGGTGAAGGCGTTCCTCGGCTACGTCACCCGCCATGGCTTCGTGCTGTTCGCCTGGTGGCGCGTCATCGTCGGCACCCTCGGCCTGATCGCGCTGGCGCTGGGGAAGTAAGTCGGCCCGTCTCTCTCCGCTCGTCATTGCGAGCGCAAGCGAAGCAATCCAGTGTGGTGGGCGGGACTCTGGATTGCTTCGTCGCTTCGCTCCTCGCAATGACGGCGTTTAGCAGGGGGGCCCTTCTTACGCGTTCTTGCGCTGGAACTGCCCGGCGGGACGGAAGCGCCAGAGATATTGCGGGGCGACCGCCTCGAGTGAATCCGGCGTGATGCCCAGGCCCTGAAAGGTCAGGCCGGCCGCCTTCGCCGCCTCCGACACGACGTTGTCGTGGCGCAGCAGCTCGACCTGGTCGGGCGTCAGCTTCAACGGCCCCGGCGCGAACTGCAGGAAGGTTGCCTTCAGCTTCGCCAGTCCGAACGGCACCGGCAGCAGCGCGCGGTCGCGGTCGGTGATCTCGAGGATGATTTTCAGGATCTCCCGGAAGCTCAGCACCTCCGGCCCGCCGAGCTCGTAGGTGGCGCCCGGCAGCGCCTTGCCGTCGACCGCGTCGGCCACCGCTGATGCGACGTCGCCGACATAGACCGGCTGCATCTTGGTCTCGCCACCGCCGATCAGCGGCAGGAACGGCGAGATCCGCGCGAGTCCGGCAAAGCGGTTGGTGAACTGGTCCTCGGGGCCGAACACGACCGAGGGGCGCATGATCACGGCCTCGGGCACCGCCGCGAGCACGGCGGCCTCGCCGGCCGCCTTGGCGCGGGCATAGCTCGATGCCGACTCCGGATCGGCGCCGATGGCCGAGACATGCACCATGCGGGCGCCGGCAGCGGCGGCCGCCTTGGCGACCGTGGTGGCGCCCTCGGCCTGCACGGCGTCGAAGGTCTGCGCGCCGCTCTCGGTCAGGATGCCGACGAGGTTGATCGCGACATGGCTGTCGCGCATCGCTGATGCGACCGAGTCGGGATAGCGCAGATTGGCCTGTACGGCGTGGATCTGGCCGACCCGGCCGAGCGGCTGCAGGTGGCCGGCGAGCTCCGGCCGGCGCACCGCGACGCGGATGCGGTAGTCGCGCTTGGCCAGCGCCCGGACCACGTTGCGCCCGACGAAGCCGGAGCCGCCGAAGACGGTAACCAATGTGTCCAGATTCGATGCCATGGAATGCTTCCTGGGATTGCATCGGGCGGTCGGGCCGCCCCGACGAGAGGGCTCTGAGCGGCGATTCGCATCCCGCGGGCCGCCATCCTGGCCCGCTGTATAGCCCATCGTCCGCACCGCGGAAAAGTGGCCGTGTTTTTGCGCATGGCGTGAGAAAAATTGTCATCTTGGGCGTTCAGCGGTTTGACAAGCCGGCGTTCGATCCGTACACACCGCCTCCACATGCCCAGGTGGCGGAATTGGTAGACGCGCTGGCTTCAGGTGCCAGTGGCTTAACGGCCGTGAAGGTTCGAGTCCTTTCCTGGGCACCACGCTACGCTCATCGAGCTCCGCGTGGCGCCGCCGAGCTGACGCTCGGTTTTGATTTTCCCTGACATCGCTGTAGCTGCCGAAGTCGCCGGACCACACATTCCGTGCGTCGCGGACGCTTCGTCGCGCATCGGCGGCTTTCGCCGTGAGCTCCGTTCGAGCCATGACGACACCCCATCGCAGTCTCGATCTCGCCGCCCCGACGGTGCGCTCCCCTCCCCCTTGCGGGGAGGGGTCGGGGGTGGGGGTCCACACGCTCCGCTGCACATGATGCGTGCCTCGCTTCTGTTCTTTGAAGCTTCTGTTCTTTGAAAGTGACGTCGCTCGCCATGGGCGTCAGCGCCCGGAGACCCCCACCCCCGACCCCTCCCCGCAAGGGGGAGGGGAGTAGACCGAGGCCGCGGTGAGAGCTTGATCCCGTCGCGCAAAACCGAAGCGCGAGCATCTCCTGCCGGGAGAGGCATCTTTCGCCTCGATCTTCTTCACCGTTTCGAACCGCGTTCATCGGAGATCCTTCTGGACGAGCCTCCTCAGTCTCGCGACGCATCCCGCGTCCGAGCTTTGCCGATGTCTCGCCCGCAAACACTGAGGGCGCAGGGAAGGCCGGGTGCCGGTCGCACCCATGGCCCGCCAGCGAGAAAAAATGCTGGCGGCAGGAACCACAGGTACGCGCCGGAGCATCCGGCCCTCCCTGCGCAACGGTTTTAACGGCTGCTTCGCGTTCTCCCTGGTGCGCCGGGCTTGTTGGCCACCATCCCCCACGCAATGCGCTAGCATTGCGCCAGGTTGATATCAGCGTCGGGATATCAGGACCGCGCGACTTGACCGTTCGTGCATCGCCGTTCGTCCGCGCAAACTAACCACGCTGCGTCGACACACGCCCATCGCATCCCACTGCCAACGTCTCGTGACGGTCGCGACACGCCCCTCATGCGGCAGCAGGGACGCGCGGAAATGTGCAGGTGATTTGCCCGACGGTGCAAGGGGGAATATTGCGACGAACTAACACGACGGGCAATTTGCGCATGGTAGTCATGCTGATAGCGCCACCGTCGTCGCGAGCGACGTGACGCAATCCAGAGCTCGGTCCGGACTCCCGATGACTTGCGGACCGAGTTCGATGGCCGATGATGACCGCATCAGGGGCCCCGTCACGGAGATGATAGCGGTGCCGCGAATTGAAGAGGCAACTGCCGCAGCCCGGTGGTGTGGCGCGAAGCCGCCGCCCCACAATTGGTGTCGTCCCCGCGAACGCGGGGACCCATACCGCGTGATGTCTGAAAGGGGCATGCGGCCCATCCCGAGCGCCTCACGGCATCCTGTGGTTATGGATCCCGGATCAGCGCCCGCCGACGCGTTGCGTCGGCAGGCTTGTCCGGGACGACAGCGGAGGGTGCCGCGAGGCGTGATTTCCGGAAGAAGCAGACGGCACGTTATGAGTCCCTAGCCGTATCGCCGCTGCTAGCTTCCAATTCCAAGAAAACGATCCATGCCTGGCGGCAACTCGCCTTGCCGATCGACGGCAAAGCAGAGCATCTTCAGGCATTCGGCTGCCCGCTGACCTAGCTCAGCCGAACGCGCGGCGAACTGCATGGTCAAGGCTTGAGCCTCCACCCAGGTCAGAGTCTGGTTGGGCCCAGACAGCTTGCTATATTGAATGCCTGGGCTAACTGCCGGACGGTTATCAGGGGATGCGTCGATCAGTAAGGGTTCATCGAAGCCGAGTCTCTCCATTCGATCTCCGTGATTGATCGAGCGAAGCGGCAGGAAAAAGATCCATTCCGCGTCACGTTCGTCGCAGAACGACACGGCAAGAGAACCGCCATCGCGGATCATCTCAGCCCCGAGCAAGGTCTTCACATTCGTAAACATGCGCAATTCTAGCCACCGATGTCTCTGTTACAAGAAAAGCTCATCGGCCACGCAGAGAATGCCGTTGTCGGCTGGCTATCAAAGCGCAATCCGCCGGTCCAGGGCTGGCCAACAAAGTCCGACGTCCAGGTCACTCCGTGCGTGACGCCGCGATCACGCGCGCCAGCACGGGCCAATACAGATCGCCATACCCCGCCTCAATCGCCTCTCCGAGACGTCGGTCCGCGAGCTCCGCGCCCGGCAGATCGATCTGCACGGACCTGGCGAGATCGAGGGCGTAGCCGATGTCCTTGCGCGCATATTCGGTCGAGAACGCCCGCTCCGGGTATGTGTCGGACAGCATCGCCTTCATGCCGTGGTTGCGCAGCGCGAAGCTGTCGGCAGAGCCTTTGGCGAGGGTCTCGAACAGCAGCGTGGGATCGAGGCCTGCGCGCTTGGCGGTCTCCAGCGCCTCGCCGAGCGCGACCACGGTCTGCATCAGCACCATGTTGTTGAGGATCTTCACGACCTGGCCGGCGCCGACGCCCCCGCAATGGGTGATGTCGGTCGCGAACAGCGCGATCAGCGGCCGCAGCCGTTCGAACGTCGCCGCGTCGGCCCCGACCATCACGCTCAGCGTGCCGTCCTCGGCCGCCTGCCGGGTGCGGGCGATCGGCGCATCGGCGAAGGCCGCGCCCTTGGCGGCGAAACGGGCGGCGAGCTCCCGGCTGGCCCGCACCGGCGAGGTGCCGAGGTCGACGATGGTGTGGCGCGCCTCGACATGGCGGAGCAGGCCGTCATCGCCGTCGCACACGGCCTGGACATGCTTGCCGCTCGGCAGCGCCATGAAGATCAATTCAGTCTCGCGCGCCAGCTCCGCCAGCGACCCGGCCCTGATGACGCCGACCTCGGCGAGCCGCTCCAGCGGCGCATCCACACGATCGAAGCCGAACACCGTGGCGCCCGACTTCCGCGCCAGATTGCGGCACATCGGCTCGCCCATGACACCCAGACCGATGAATCCGATCGCCGCCATTGCACGTTCCTTTTCATCCGTCGGCGCGACGATGGCCGACGCTACAGGAGGCCAAGCGAATCGAGCTCGCCTATGACGGGCTCGGCAAGGTCGAGGCCGAGCTGGTGATGGGCTGCAGTTTGACCTCGCCGGCGACAACCGCAAGATCGGAATCGTCGCGCGCTCCTGCGTGACGTGAGCGGTTGGCGGGGAAGTCTGGGACGACAATCAGAGTGCGGTGCCGGTGGAGGCCGGCACCGCGTGACGACTATCCCTTGTACCCCATCAACAATCGCGGCAGCCACAGCGAGAAGGCCGGCACGTAGGTCACGAACATCAGGGCGGCGATCAGGGCGGCGTAGAACGGCAGGATGGTGCGCATGACGGCGCCGACCGAGATGCCGCCGATGGCGCAGCCGACGAACTGCGTGGTGCCGACCGGCGGGGTGTTGAGGCCGAGCGCGCAGTTGATCAGCATCAGCATGCCGAACTGCACCGGATCCATGCCGGCCTTCATCGCGATCGGCAGAAAAATCGGCGTGCAGATCAGGATGGTGGCCGCCATGTCCATGAAGGTGCCGAGCAGGAACAGGATGACGTTGATCAAGAGGAAGATCATCCAGGGCTGCGTCGAGACCTTGCTCATCAGGTCGCCGGCGAAATCGGCGACCTCGTAGAGTCCCATCAGGTACTGGAACATGGTGGAGACGCCGATCAGCAGCAGCACGACGCCGGTGGTCTTCACCGCCTTGGCGGCGGCGCGCAGGAAGTTGGCCAGGGTCATCGTGCGGTAGATGAAGAACGTCAGCAGGATCGTGTAGGTCACCGCGACGGCCGCGGACTCCGTGGCGGTGAAGACGCCGGACAGGATGCCCGTCAGGATGATGCCGACGATCAGAAGGCCGGGCAGCGCCGCCGCGAACGAGCGGAAAACTTCCGGCCAGCCTGGAAACTTGCCGGCGGGATAGCCGCGCTTCACGGCGACCGCGTAGGCGGCGACCAGCATGCAGACCATCAGCACCAGCGCCGGCAGGAGACCGGCGGCAATCAGGGCGCCGATCGACACCTTGCCGCCGGCGGCGAGCGCATAGATGATCATGTTGTGACTGGTCGGCATCAGCGCGCCGACCAGCGAGGCGTGGGTGGTGACGTTGACGGCGTAGTCGGTGTCGAACCCCTCCTTCTTCATCATCGGGATCATCACCGCGCCCATCGCCGAGACGTCGGCGACGGGAGAGCCGGAGACGCCGCCGAACAAGGTGCAGGCGACGACATTGGACATGCCGAGTCCGCCGCGGATGTGGCCGACAAGATTCTTGGCGAGCTTCACGATCTTGTCGGCGACGCCGCCATGCAGCATCAGCTCGCCGCTGAAGACGAAGAACGGGATGGCGAGGAACGAGAAGATGTTCATCCCCGACATCATCTGTTGGAAGATGACGGCGACCGGCAGGCCTTCATACAGAATGGTGCAGATCGCGGAGAGGCCGATGGCGAAGGCGACGGGAACGCCGAGGATGAGAAAGCCGAAGAACGTGACGCCGAGAATGATCAGTTCCATGACGGGATGACCTCTTCACCGCGCAGGAGAGCAATGATGTGCTCGATCGAGAAGGAGACGATCAGGAGCCCGGAGACGACCAGCGGGACGTAGCGGACGAGCTCGGGCAGGCCGAGATTGGCGATCTTCACGGTGCCGACGGAGGCGCCGAGGATCCAGCCGTTGTAGGCCATGGCGATGCCGAACAGGGCGACCAGCACGTGAATCACGATCTCGATCTTCTCGCGCGTCGAGTCCGGCAGCATCACGAGGAGACTATCCATGCCGATATGTCCGGCGTCGCGGACGCCGACGGCGCCGCCGATCAAGGTGACATAGAGGATCAGGACCAGCGCCAGGTTCTCGGTCCAGGTCGGGCTGGAGTTGAGCACGTAGCGGCCGAACACCTGGTAGAACACGATGGTGACGATGACGAGCAGGCCGGCGACGGACAGATACATGCCCAGCCGCGCGATGATGGCGTTGATCCGCGTCAGCGGGCCGCGTGACGGGCGTCCCTCCCCATGCTCGTGGTCGCCGACATGTGGGTCTGTCATTCCCGTCCCTCCCCTGGCTTTCCTCCGGCGCCGCCTGATGGCGGCGCCGGACCGTGTGATTGTTGTTCTTGGTAGATGTCTTTGAAGTCGCGATTGTTACGTCGCTACTCTTACTTGGTATCCTGGATGCGCTTGACGAGGCTCGAGAGCTTCTCGTCGCCGGCGAACTTTTGGTAGACCGGCTTCATCGCGTCGACGAATTCCTGCTTGTTGGCGATCGTCACGACCTGGACGCCGGCGGCCTCGACGGCCTTGCGGGAGGTCTGCTCGCGCTCGTCCCACAGCTTGCGCATGACCGGCACGGAGTCCTTTGCCGCCTTGCGGATCATCGCCTGGTCCTCCTTGCTCAGGGTGTCCCAGACCTTCTTGGACATCACGAGGACTTCGGGCGCCAGCGAGTGCTCGGTGACGTTGTAGAACTTGGCGGCCTCGAAATGGCGCGAGGATTCGTAGGACGGCCAGTTGTTCTCGGCGGCGTCGACGAGGCCGGTCTTCAGCGCGGTGTAGACTTCGCCATAGGGCATCGGTGTCGGGTTCGCGCCGAGGCTCTGGATCATGCCGACCCAGAGGTCGGACTGCTGGACGCGGATCTTCAGGCCCTTGAGGTCGGCGAGCGACTTGACCGGCGCCTTGACCGTGTAGATCGAGCGCGCGCCGCTGTCGTAATAAGCGAGGCCGATCAGGCCGGCGGGCTCCATGGCGGCCAGGATCTCGTCGCCGATCGGACCATCGAGCACGGTGCGCATGTGCTGCGTGTCGCGGAACACGAAGGGCAGGCACAGCGCGACGGTCTCGGGCACGAAATTGTTCAGCGGCGAGGAGTTGATCCGCATCATGTCGAGCGCGCCGATCTTGAGCTGCTCGATCGTGTCCTTCTCGGAGCCGAGGGCGCCGTTCGGAAACACCTTGACGCCGAGCTTGCCGCCGCTCGCCGCCGCGAGCTGCTTGCCCATGAACTTGACGGCTTCGACCGTCGGATAGTCGGCGGGGTGCACGTCGGCGGAGCGGAAATCGCGCGCGATCGCGAACGGCGACGAGACCGCCAGCACAGCGGCCGCAATGATACCTGTAAGTGCCTTCATCCTGGCTTCCTCCTCATGTGATTATGTCGTTGTCGGCAGATGCTGCGGCCGCCTTGGGTCGCTGCACTTCAGATGCGAAGTCATGCGACAATATCACGCGTACGGCCAGTGGCATTTTCTGTCCAAGCCAAAGGCGGCATCGATCAATGCAAGAGTTGCATCGATCGATTGGGTGCGATCTGGCGCGATGCAACCACCGGGCCGATCGCCTCAGGGCGCCGCCTCGACGGCCGCGGCGACACCTGCCGGCGTCACCTCCGATGCGATCACCTTGCCCCGTCCGGCCCTTGCGCCCGGGCGGCGGGGCTGGCATTCCCACGGCTGATCTCCGGACCGGCCCGGCGCGTTTGCCGGTTGGTTACCAGCGCCGGGCTACAGCCGGTTCCCGAGCGCTTCCCGCGGCGTTGCTCCGGCCCGTCGCGTCCGATTTCGATTCGACCGAGGTTTTGACAGCCATGACCGTACGCCTGCACCGCGGCGACCTGCCCGATCTTTCCCGCTACACCTCGTCGGTCGCGATCGACACCGAGACGATGGGGCTCAATCCGCACCGCGACCGGCTGTGCGTGGTGCAGCTGTCGCCCGGCGACGGCTCGGCCGACGTGGTGCAGATCCCGAAGGGGCACACCGACGCGCCGAACCTGAAGGCGCTGCTCGGCAACCCGGACATCACCAAGATCTTCCACTTCGCGCGCTTCGACGTCGCGGCGCTGTTTCACGCGTTCGGGGTGATGCCGCAGCCGGTGTACTGCACCAAGATCGCTTCGCGGCTGGCGCGCACCTATACCGACCGCCACGGCCTCAAGGATCTCGTGCGCGAGCTGCTCAATGTCGATCTCTCCAAGCAGCAGCAGTCGAGCGATTGGGGCGCCGAGCAGCTCAGCGAGCCGCAGCTCGCTTATGCCGCCTCCGACGTGCTGCACCTGCATGCGCTGCGCGAGAAGCTCGACGTGATGCTCGCGCGCGAAGGGCGGCTGGCGCTGGCGCAGGCCTGCTTCGCGTTCCTGCCCCACCGGGCCACCCTCGATCTGGGCGGATTCGAGGCCGAGGACATCTTCGCGCATTCCTGACGGGGGCGAATCGCAGACGTGTTCACGATCATTAATGTCTCGTAATGATCGCGAGGCCCTTGCGTCGCGATTTCGCGCCAGTTCCAGGCTGCAATGGTGGGGCCCCCCATGGTAGGATGGGCGCTGTTTCGCGCGCATCCCGTGTCCGTCGGAGCCCTGGTGAACTCGGTCCACAACCCCGCCTATGATCCCACCCTGCAGGCGCGCTTTGCGGTCGCGGCGCGCCACAGCCGTTTCGTGCGCGTGCTGCGGGTCGCGGTGCCGGCGGCGGTCGGACTGGCGATGGCGGTCGTGATCGGCATCGCGCTGTTCAATCCGTTCCACATGGAGATCAACACCCCCAATCTCACCGGCAACCTCGTCATTTCCGGCCGCAAGATCACGATGGAGACGCCGCATCTGACCGGCTTCACGCCGGACCAGCGGCCCTATGATCTCGTCGCCAAGAGCGCCGTGCAGGACCTCACCGATCCCGATCACGTCGAGCTCAACATCCTCCGCGCCAAGGTGCTGATGGAGGATCAGTCGACGGTGACGTTGAAGGCCAATACCGGCGTGTTCGACACCAAGCAGCAGCAGCTCGAGCTGAAGAAGGACATCCTGCTGACGACGTCGACGGGCTACGAGGCGCGGCTGAGCCGGGCCTCGGTCGACATGGCCAAGGGCACCGTGAGCTCGGACGAGCGCGTCGACGTCAAGCTCACCAACGGGACGCTGTCCGCCGACCGCCTGCGCATCACCGACAATGGCGAGGTCATCCGCTTCGAGGGCAACGTGATGATGAACCTCGACAACATGAATGCCGCTCCGGCCACGACCGCGAGCGCCGATCCCGGCCGTCCGGCCCGCAACGTGAAGTGAGCTCATGACGACGTATCGTTTGATTGCCGCGGTCCGGCGCGGCGCCTCGTTCGGTGCGCTGGCGCTGATCGCGTTCGCCGATCCGCTGCAGGCGCAGAGCGCGACCACCGGGGTGCCGAACGCGCTGCAGGGATTTTCGCAGAACCGCGACCAGCCGATCCAGATCGAGGCCGCTGCGCTCGAGATGCGCGACAAGAAGAAGGAGGCGACCTTCACCGGCAACGTCAAGGTCGTGCAGGGCGATACCACCATGACCTCGAAATCGCTGGTGGTGTTCTACGACGGCGGCGCCCAGCCGGGCGGCGCCAAGTCGAGCAAGGCCACGCCGGCGGCGACGCCGGGGCCGGACGGCAGCTCGGCGATTCGCCGGTTGGAGGCGCGCGGCGACGTCAAGGTGACCCAGAAGGATCAGGTCGTGACCGGCGAGACCGCGGTCTACGACACCAAGACCAACATGATCTCGATGCAGGGCGGCGTGGTGCTGACCCAGTGCAAGAACGTGATGCGTGGCGACCGCCTGACGGTGGACATGACCACCGGCGTGTCGCGCGTCGAATCCGACAGCGGGCGCGGCGTGCAGGTGCTGCTGCCGCAGGCCGGCGCCGGCGCGGGCGGCGGCTGCGGTCCGTCGACCGCCTCGGCTCCGGGCAGCGCTGCGCCGCTGCAGCTCGGTCCAGGCAAATCGAAGTGACTTCAATTATTTAGCAAAACGCCGGCGGCCCAGTTGAACCGCGCCGCTGCTGCCTCTATCTAGCGGGCGGGCGGTTCTGTCGCAGGACCGATGTAACGGGAGGCCATGGAGCCCGTTGCATGGCTGCGAAAGAGTGATGCCGGACACGATTGCGATCTTGCGATCGGTCGCCTGCGTGGCGACCGCGACTTCGCCGTCAGACGACAAACTCCGAAGCGCGGCCTGCCGCGCTTTGGCCGGCCTCGCGCTCCCTGTGATCCGCGAGAGAGGTGAGATGCGTTCGCTCGCGGTGAGCGGGCGAGCCAGCGCTGCGGTCGGTGACGGGCAGCCTCGAAGGGCGTAAGCGAAGCGGGGATGGTGGATCTACTCGGCATGTTTCGTGGGCGTCCCGCCAAGCGCGGCCAGCGAGGCTCCTCGCGCCGGCGCGACGACATCACGGCCATGGACGATCCGTTCGGCAATTCCTACAGCGATGATCCGCTCGCCGCGCTCGCCGACTCCGTGCGCGATGAAACGGTGCCACGCATCAATCCGCGCTCGCCGCAGAACACCGAGCAGATCCAGCGCAAGCGGCCGGCCTCACAGCCGGCACCGGCCAAGCCGCGCAACAATGGCGCAGGCGGTGGCCCGCAATTGCTGCGCCGGCCGGGCTTCCTGGCCGTGCATTCGATCGAGAAGAGCTTTGGCAGCCGCCAGGTCGTGCGTGGCGTCTCGATCTATGTCCGCCGCGGCGAGGCCGTCGGCCTGCTCGGGCCGAACGGCGCCGGCAAGACCACCGTGTTCTACATGATCACCGGCCTGATCAAGGCCGATCGCGGCGCCATCGAGCTCGATGGCCATGACGTGACGCGGCTGCCGATGTATCAGCGCGCGCGGCTCGGCATCGGCTACCTGCCGCAGGAGGCCTCGATCTTCCGCGGCCTCACCGTCGAGCAGAACATCCGCGCCGTGCTCGAGGTGGTCGAGCCGTCGCGAAAGAAGCGCGAGCGCGAGCTCGACGCGTTGCTGGAAGAGTTCACCATCACGCGGCTGCGCAAGTCGCCGTCGATCGCGCTGTCCGGCGGCGAGCGTCGCCGCGTCGAGATCGCGCGCGCGCTGGCGACGCGCCCGAACTACATGCTGCTCGACGAGCCGTTCGCCGGCATCGATCCGATCGCGGTCGGCGACATCCAGCAGCTGGTGCGCCATCTCACCAACCGCGGCATCGGCGTGCTCATCACCGACCATAACGTCCGCGAGACGCTCGGCCTCACCGATCGTGCCTACATCGTCTATGCGGGGCAGATTCTCACCGAAGGCAGCCCGGAGGAGATCGTCGCCGATCCCGACGTGCGCCGGCTGTATCTCGGTGAGGAATTCCGGCTGTAGGGTTGCCGACGCGCTGTTTGTCCGCTTTGTCGGACACGGGACAGGTCGCGGAAACGCTGCGAATACCGCTGTTTCCAACTGCTTTGCGAGGGCCGGTAACCTCGTCTTCCGCGCGCGCCATACTCCCTTTTTCTTATTCGTCAAGCCGTGTACATCGCGCGCGGATTAGGATAAGCAAGAATTGGACCAGTAAGGGAATGTTCTTGCTCCCATGGCGTTGACGCAGAGATTAGAATTCCGCCAGTCGCAGTCGCTGGTGATGACGCCGCAGCTGATGCAGGCGATCAAGCTGCTGCAATTGTCCAATCTCGACCTCTCCACGTTCGTCGAAGAGGAGCTGGAGCGCAACCCGCTGCTGGAGCGCGCGAGCGACGGTCCGGAAGCGCCGGTCGCCGGCGAGCAGCAGATGTCCGAGCGAGCCGAGTTCTCGGAAGGTGGCGAGGCCGGCGGCGACGATTTCGGCGAGGGCGCGAGCGGCGGCGAGAGCTTCGAGGGCGCCCAGGACGACTGGATGAGCCGCGATCTCGGCACCCGTACGGAGATCGAACAGACGCTCGATTCCGGGCTCGAGAATGTGTTCTCCGAAGAGCCCGCCGAAGCGGCCGCGCGGACCGCGCAGGACGCCGCGCCGACCACCTACACCGAATGGGGCGGTGGCGCCTCCGGTGATGAGGACTACAATCTCGAAGCCTTCGTCGCGGCCGAGACCACGCTGTCGGATCATCTCGCCGAGCAGGCGGCGGTGGCCTTCACCGCGCCGGCCGACCGCATGATCGGCCAGTATCTGATCGATCTCGTCGACGAGGCCGGCTATCTGCCCGCCGATCTCGGCCAGGCCGCCGACCGGCTCGGCGCCGAGCAGGCCGACGTCGATGCCGTGCTCGGCGTGCTGCAGACGTTCGATCCGCCCGGCATCTGCGCCCGCAATTTGAGCGAATGTCTCGCGATCCAGCTGCGTGAGCTCGACCGCTACGATCCGGCGATGCAGGCGCTCGTCGAGCACCTCGATCTCCTGGCCAAGCGCGACTTCGTCGCCCTTCGCAAGCTGTGCGGCGTCGACGACGAGGACCTCGTCGACATGATCGGCGAGATCCGCAGGCTCGATCCGAAGCCGGGGCTGAAGTTCGGCACCACGCGCACACAGACCATGGTGCCCGACGTCTACGTCCGCCCGGGTCCCGACGGCGGCTGGCTGGTCGAGCTCAACAGCGACACGCTGCCGCGCGTCCTGGTGAACCAGCACTATTACTCCGAGCTGTCGAAGACGATCCGCAAGGACGGCGACAAGTCCTACTTCACCGACTGCCTGCAGAACGCGACGTGGCTGGTGCGTGCGCTCGATCAGCGCGCCCGCACGATCCTGAAGGTCGCGACCGAAATCGTGCGCCAGCAGGACGGCTTCTTCACCCACGGCGTCGCGCATCTGCGGCCGCTCAACTTGAAGGCCGTTGCGGATGCGATCCAGATGCATGAATCGACGGTTTCGCGCGTCACCGCCAACAAATACATGGCGACCAATCGCGGCACGTTCGAGCTGAAATATTTCTTCACCGCCTCGATCGCATCGGCCGATGGCGGCGAGGCGCACTCGGCGGAAGCCGTGCGCCATCACATCAAGCAGCTGATCGATGCGGAAGATCCCTCCGCAATTCTCTCCGACGACACCATCGTCGAGAAGCTGCGGACCGCCGGCATCGACATCGCCCGCCGCACGGTCGCGAAATACCGGGAGGCGATGCGGATCCCGTCCTCGGTGCAGCGCCGCCGCGACAAGCAGAGCATGCTGGCGCATGCCCTGTCGGCCCCCGCCAGCGCCGACCGCACCCGGGATGCCGCGTCAGTTTGACCGTGCCCCGCGATTGCGCCTTAACCAAATAGGCTTAGTGTCACACTTGGTTCACATGAATCGAGGCGACACATGACCCTGCGGATTTCCGGAAAGAGCATCAGCGTCAGCGAAGCGCTGCGTGGGCGCGTCAGCGAGCGCACCGACGAAGTCTTGCGAAAATACTTCGACGGCAACTATTCCGGCCATGTCACGCTCTCCAAGGATGGTTTCGGGTTCAAGACGGATTGCGCCCTGCACCTCGATTCCGGCATCACGCTCGAGGCCGAATCGAATGCGCCGGACGCCTATGCCAGCGCCGACCAGGCGCTCCTGATGATCGAGAAGCGCCTGCGCCGCTACAAGAGCCGGCTGAAGGACCGCTCGGGGCGCAAATCCCATGCGGCCAATGCGGCGCTCGCCAATCTCGACGGCGCGGTGCTGGATGCGCCGAGCTACGTGATCGAGGCGCCGGCCGAGGGCGACGAGGAGATCACTGGCTACAGTCCGGTGATCATTGCCGAGAACACCACGGCGCTGAAGCGGCTGTCGGTGTCGGAAGCCGTCATGGAGCTCGATCTTTCGGGGGCGCCCTGCATGGTGTTTCAGCACGGCTCCAGCGGCCGGGTGAACATCATCTACCGCCGCGCCGACGGCAATATCGGCTGGGTCGATCCACCGGCGGTGAAACCGTAGTCACGCGGATGCGTTCCAGGGATCTCCTGGCGGCGCGAAAACCGGTTCCCGATCAGGCGGTTGGCGGACGGGTTGCGACGTCACGCCACGGCAATGAAGGGATGCGACCAAGCGGTTGGGGCGCTGGCGCCTTCAGGCCGCCACGCTCCGGCGATCTTTAAGGATAGGCTGCGGGAACACGCTTGCGGGTGTTGGCACGGCCGTTGCGTTGGGGTAGAAGCCCCACCCATCGGACACGGGTTAAGCCCGCCTGCCGCCTCAGCTTCTTGACGCCGGTCTGTCCCGACCTATTTCGCACCCTGACGGTTCAATCACCTCGGAACGCCCTATGCCGATTACCGATCTGGTCGCACCCGAGGCGATCGTGCCGGCTTTGAAGGTCATCAGTAAGAAGCAGGCGCTGCAGGAGCTTGCCGCCCGCGCGGCTGCGCTGACCGGGCAGAACGAGCGCAACATCTTCGAAGTGCTGCTGCAGCGGGAGAAGCTCGGAACCACGGCCGTCGGGTATGGCGTGGCGATTCCCCACGGCAAGCTGCCGAAGCTGGAGAAGCTGTTCGGCCTGTTCGCCCGGCTGGAGCGGCCGATCGATTTCGAGGCCATGGACGGCCAGCCGGTCGATCTGGTGTTCCTGCTGCTGGCGCCGGAAGGCGCCGGTGCCGACCATCTGAAGGCCTTGGCGCGGATCGCCCGGCTGCTCCGCGACCAGGATGTCGCCAAGAAGCTCCGTGCCTCGCGCGACGCCCAGGCGATCTATTCGGTGCTGGCGCTGCCGCCCGCCTCCGCGGCCTGACGTCGTATCGCGCCGCCGCCCTGCAAGGACCGGGAAAGCCTGCTGGCGAGCTTCCGCGCCGCACTGAACCCGCTCGTCCGCGCGGGTGGGTGCAACGGCGTCGGCTCGTAGCCGAACTCGACGACGAGCTCCTGGAATGCCTCGCTGCGGAGCAGGTCGAAATGATGCGGCATCATTCGCTCCTTGTAGATGCCGACCTTCCGGCCCCGTCCCGACGACGTCAGACCGCGGCCGAGCACATCGAGCTCCGCGGCCGTCTTCCGCGGCAGCCCCAAATAGTCACAGATGCCGTGAAGGACGGGAAACGACGACCGCGCCACATCGTCGGCCGCGAGCTCTGCATAGAGCTCTTCGAACCTCACGGTCAGGCAGGCCGGCGAGTCCAGCCAGCTCATGAAGTTCTTGATGCCGGACCGGGGCAAAGAGAGGAGGGTCGACGTGATTCGGGAGGCGTCGTCGGGGTGAGCGGCCGATCCGGCCGACCGCAGATAGGCGTTCCACTTCCGCATCTTCGGGTAGGCCGCCGAATGGTAGACGAAGTCGACCCAGCTCACGACGATGTCGCGGGGATCGCGGACGATGAACAGCATCTTGTGGTCCGGTCTGCCCAGCAGGTATTGCTCGAGATACGGACAGTACTCGGTATGCGAGGCGCAGGAGTAGCCGGAGCTCAGGGCCGACGCCCAGAGCGGCGCCGGGAGCGCGCGTCCGTAGTCGAGCGAGCCGTCGGGATTCAGCCTGCTGATCGATGACGTGTAGGTGTGATAGCCGACATCGACGTGACCACCCAGCGCTCTGACGAGTTCGACCAGCAGGTACGTTCCTGCTTTCGGCACGCTGTTGCAGATGACGTAGTAAGGGCTCGGTCCCGGCGGAGGACTGTCCACAAAGACGTGCCGGTTGGGGAGGGTCCCGCGTGCAAGCTCTCGATAGACGCCGCCTGCATCAAGCCGTGATCCATGCATCTGCCATCCCTACACATGCTCGTCACACATCGGACTAGCGCGTGCCGCAACGGGGACAACTTAAGGATTGGACACCTTCGCCTTAAACCCGGTCGGATTGTATCTGGTTGTCAAATCGACCGTTCCAGACATCGATGGAAACAAATTTCTCAAAGGCGCTTTCAGCAGCCGCGTCGTCTGACGCCGGCTATCGCAACGATCTCGCCATGTAGCGCACCGTCTTGGCGCCGCCATGGATGCCGGCCGTCGCCAACGGCGCGAAGCCGAGCGCAGCATGAAACGCGTCCGACTGCGGATTGGGCGGATCCAGCTTGACCTCGCAGACGATGTGGTCGTGGCCCGCCGCGGTCGCCTCCCGAATCAGCTCCTCATAGAGCTGCCGCGCCAGGCCCCGGCCGCGGGCGGCCGGCGCCACCACGATGCGGTCGACATAGACGAACCGATCGTAGCGCGCCCGGAACCAGCGGTGATTCGGATTGTCATAGGCGGCGGCGTGATCCAGCGCGATCACCAGCGCGTCGGCCCAACCAACGCGCCGGGCGCGCCAGGCTCGATCGACCAGCTGCTCCAGCGCGTCGGGCGAGAGCCAGGACAGCTCCGAGGCATGCGCATTGTTGAGCGCGAGCAGTGCGTCCGCGAGCGCACGATCTGCGCTCAGCTCTGCGGCGCTCAGGGGTGTTGTCGGCAACGTCATGTGCGGCGCTCGCTCCGGGCAGAAAAAAGGGCCGCCCCCGTTTCCGGGGACCGCCCTCGTGTCAGTGCGTGAGCCACATGGATCTCGTGAGCATCAAGTCTCACGAGACGCGGTTGCCGCAGGCGCTGCGGCGCGGCCTTTGCGTCAGTGCACGCTCACGGCCTGGAGTTCGTGGCTCCAAGCATTCGCAATCGCGGCTTCGCGGCTGTCGGTCAGCATGATCGGCGTGCCGTCAGCGGCATGCAAGGCGAACAGCTTCAGTCCCGGCGCGATGTGCGGTGCCTGCGGAAACAGTCCCGGTACGTCCTCGGAGCGGATCTGCTTCACATAAGCAATGTGGCCCTCGCCCAAGGTAGCCAGCGACTCCAGGGAGACGGGGGATTCCGACGCAACATTACCTTCAGTCATGGTCTCGACTCCTTCTGAGACTCAAGCGGTCGAGTCCGCTACTCGTTCCATCAAACCATTATTCGTGTTCATTGATCGCTATTGTCTTAACGATCCGCTCAGGCTCCGGCCTGGCCAGATCGACCGACAACAACCCGTTCTTCAGGTCCGCACCGAGCACATGCATTCCCTCCGCCAGCACGAAGGTGCGCTGGAAGTGGCGCGCGGCAATGCCGCGATGAATGTATTGCCTGGTCTTGTCGTCCTGCTGCCGGCCGCGGATGACCAGCTGGTTTTCCTCAATGGTGACATCGAGTTGGTCGCGGGTGAAACCCGCCACCGCCAGCGTGATCCGCAGACGCTCGGGCTGGCCATTGGTGCGTTCGAACCGCTCGATATTGTACGGCGGATACCCGTCGGCACCTTTGACGACGCGGTCGAGCACGCGCTCGATCTCGTCGAAGCCCAGCAGAAACGGACTGGAGAGCGAAGGAACACGAGACATGGTTTACAAAGTCCTCTCGAAGCGACTTTGATGTATCAGGGCCCTGTCGGCACCCCTTGAGCAGCAATATGGGCACGATCCGGGGTGCGTTCAAGCACCCCGAATGCGCCGGAACGGTCAGCCTGTGGAAGGGCTTAAGCCGATAGCCGCTGCCGGCCGTCGGCCGAGAACAGGTGCAGCTTGGCCCGCGGCGCCACGGCGCGAATCCGCGCGCCGATCTCCGGCGCGGCCGTGCCCGGCAGCCGCACGATGATGTCGTTGGCGGTGGCGGAGAGCCGGTCGTCGCTGCCGGCGTCCTGGCGCGCGCCGTAGACATAGGTTTCGGCGCCGACGTGCTCGATCGCTTCGACGCGGAGGTCGAGCCCGACCCCGCCCGCCGGAACGGTGTCGCCGAGCTCGAAATCTTCAGGGCGGATGCCGAGCTGGCCGGCATCGGCGGGAACCGCGTCGGCACCGTGCAACTGGGGACGGAGGCCATCGACCGGCATCAGGTTCATCGGCGGCGCGCCGATGAACGATGCGACGAAGGTGGTGGCGGGCTTCTGATAGATCTCGAGCGGATTGCCGATCTGCTCGACCTTGCCGCCGTTCATCACCACCAGGATGTCGGCGAGCGTCATCGCCTCGAGCTGGTCGTGGGTGACGTAGATCGCGGTGGTGTTGAGCCGGCGCTGCAGCTTGCGGATCTCGACCCGCATCGCGATGCGCAGCTTGGCGTCCAGGTTGGAGAGCGGCTCGTCGAACAGGAACACCTTGGGCTGGCGCACGATGGCGCGGCCCATCGCGACGCGCTGGCGCTGGCCGCCGGAGAGCTGGCGCGGCTTCCGCTCGAGCATGGTGCCGAGCTCGAGGATGCGAGCGGCGTCCTCGACGCGCGTCCTGATCTCCTTCTCGGCCATGCGGCGATTGCGCAGGCCGTAGGCCATGTTGTTGTAGACGGTCATATGCGGGTAGAGCGCGTAATTCTGGAACACCATCGCGATGTCGCGATCGGCCGGCTCGATCGCATTGACGATGCGGCCGCCGATGTCGATCTCGCCCGAGGTGATCGTCTCGAGCCCCGCGACCATCCGCAGCAGGGTGGATTTGCCGCAGCCCGACGGGCCGACCAGCACGCAGAACTGACCGTCGCCGACATCGATATCGACGCCTTTGATGGCTTCGAAACCGCCCTGGTAGACCTTGCGGACGTTGCGGAGGGTGACGTTGGCCATGGAATGATTACCGGTAGAGGTTGAGCAGCGGGCGGTGGCAGGCGAATGGCGAATGGGGAGTGGCGAGGAGGGGAAGGCGAACGGCTTCTGATGCCCGGATGTCTCTATTCGCTATTCGCCACTCCCTATTCGCCGTCCTCACTTTTCCGTCTCCACCAGCCCCTTGACGAACAGGCGCTGCATGACGACGACGACGAACACCGGCGGCAGCATCGCGAGCACTGCGGTCGCCATGACGATCGGCCACTCCGTCAGCGCGTCGGTCGTCGTGATCATCTTGCGGATGCCGATCTGGATGGTCTGCATGTCGTCGCGCGTCGTGATCAGCAGCGGCCAGAGATATTGATTCCAGCCGAGGATGAACAGGATCACGAACAGCGCCGCCATGTTGGTGCGCGACAGCGGCAGCAGGGTGTCCCAGAAGAAGCGGAACGGCCCGGCGCCGTCGATGCGGGACGCCTCCAGCAGCTCGTCCGGCACGGTCATGAAGAACTGGCGGAACAGCAGCGTCGCAGTGGCGGACGCGATCAGCGGCAGCGCGAGCCCCGCATAACTGTCGAGCATATGGAGGTCGGCGACGATCTTGTAGGTTGGATAGATGCGCACCTCGACCGGCAGCATCAGGGTGATGAAGATGAGCCAGAAGATCGGCATGCGGAACGGGAAGCGGAAGTAGACGACCGCATACGCCGAGATGATCGAGATCGCGATCTTGCCGACGGCGATCGAGAGCGCCATGACCAGCGAGTTCAAAAGCATGGTCGCAACCGGCTCGCGGGTCGAGCCGCTCGTGCCGACGAAGATCGTCTGATAGTAGGTCGACAGGAAGTGCCCGCCCGGCAGCAGCGACATCTGCCCGTTGGCGATCACCGCATTGTCCTGCGTCGAGGCGACGAATGCGAGATAGACCGGGAACGCGACGATCGCGATTCCGATCCACAGGATGACATGCGCGACGTAGCGTCGAATGCCTACTTGCTCGACCATCAGTAGGTCACCTTGCGCTCGACGAAGCGGAACTGGATCGCCGTCAGCACGATGACGATGACCATCAGAACGACGGATTGTGCAGCCGAGGAGCCGAGATTGCCGCCGAGCAGGCCATCGGTGTAGACCTTGTAGACCAGCGTCTCGGTGGACTTGCCAGGACCGCCGCGGGTCATCGTGTCGATGATGCCGAACGTCTCGAAGAAGGCGTAGACGATGTTGATCACCAGCAGGAAGAAGATGGTCGGCGACAGCAGCGGGAAGGTCACGGTCCAGAACCGCCGCATCGGCCGTGCGCCATCGATCGCGGCGGCTTCGAGCACGCTTTTGGGGATGCTCTGCAGCCCGGCGAGGAAGAACAGGAAGTTGTAGGAGATCTGCTTCCAGGCGGCCGCGAGAATGATCTGCAGCGCCGCCTGGTCACCGTCGAGCAGCGGATTCCAGTCGATGCCCATGGCGCGCAGATAGCGCGAGATCACGCCGAGCGAGGGATGCAGCATGAAGATCCAGAGCACGCCCACCACCGGCGGCGCCACGGCATAGGGCCAGATCAGCAGCGTCCGGTACAGCGTCACGCCGCGCAGCGGCTTGTCCGCCATGACCGCGAGCAGCAGCGCGACCGACAGCGACGAGAATGCGATGGCGAAGGAGAAGCCGAAGGTGCGGAGAATGGCTTCAAAATAGTCCGGCTGGCTGAGCAGGTCGGCGTAGTTCTCGAACCAGACGAAGCTCGTGGACAGGCCGAACGCGTCCTGCAGCAGGAACGACTGGATGACGGCCTGGATCGCGGGCCAATAGAAGAAGATCAGCACGATCGCGAGCTGGGGAGCGACCAGCACGAACGGCAGCAGCTTTGACTGGAAGATGGCGTTCTTCTGCATGATCGGTCGGCGAGCCGGCAGGCCGCGGGTGGCCTGCCGGCTCTTGGCCTTATTTCACGGCCGTCTTTTCGAACTGGCGCAGCATCTGGTTGCCGCGCTCGACGGCCGCGTCCAGCGCCTGTTTGGCGGTCTTCTTGCCGGCCAGAGCCTGCTCGATCTCCTCCGACCAGACGTCACGCAGCTGCACCATGTTGCCCAGGCGCAGGCCGCGGGAGTTCTCGGTCGGCTCCTTGTTGGTCAACTCGAGCAGCGGGGTCTCCAGATAGGGCTGATCCTTGTAGAAGCCCTCGGCCTTGGCCTTGGCATAGGCGGCCTTGGTGATCGGCAGATAGCCCGACGCCTTGTGGATGTAGACTTGGCGGTCGGTGTCCGAGAGGAAGGTCAGGAACTTGGCGACGCCCTTGTACTCATCGGCCGACTTGCCGCCCATGACCCAGAGCGAAGCGCCGCCGATGATCGAGTTCTGCGGCGCGCCCTTCACGTCGGGGTAATACGGCATCGGTGCGGCGGTGAAGGCGAACTTCGCCTGCGCCTTGACGTTGCCGAAGAACGCCGACGAGGTCAGGTAGATCGGGCATTCGCCCGAGGTGAAGCGGCCCTCGCCGGTGTTGGTGCGGCCGGCGTAGTCATAGGTCTTGTCCTTCTGCAGCTCGACCAGGTTTTCGAGATGCTTGACCTGCAGCGGACCGTTGAACTCGAGCACGGTGTCGAAGCCGTCGAGGCCGTTGGCCTTGCTGGCGAGCGGCACGTTGTGCCAGGCGGAGAGCTGCTCGAGATTGACCCAGGTTACCCACGAGCCGGAGAAGCCGCAGGTCGGGTGGCCGGCCGCGTGGAGCTTCTTGGCGGTCTCGAACAGCTCGGGCCAGGTCTTCGGGATCTCGGCGTTGACCTTCTTCAGCTCATCGAGATTGACCCACATGACGGTGGAGGACGAGTTGAAGGGGAAGGACAGCATTTCGCCCTTCGAGGTCGAATAGTAGCCGGTGATGGCCGGCAGGTAGCTCTTGGGATCGAACTTCTCGCCGGCGTCCTGCATCAGCTTGTAGACCGGCTTCACGGCGCCGGTGGCGGCCATCATCGTGGCAGTGCCGACCTCGAACACCTGCATGATATGCGGCGCATTGCCGGCGCGGAACGCGGCGATGCCGGCATTCATCGTGTCGGCGTAGTTGCCCTTGTAGGTCGGAACGACCTTGTAGTCGGTCTGCGAGGCGTTGAAATCGTTGGCGAGCTTGACGATGACGTCGTTGTTGGCGCCGGTCATCGCGTGCCACCACTGAATCTCCGTCACCGCGTGTGCGGGTGCGGCGGCGCCAAGGACCAGCGTGGCTGCCGCAGCGGCGGCTGTCCAGAATTGTCGAAGTGACATTAAAAAAATTCCTCCCATGGAACGTCATCGGCGTCGCGGCCGTAGCAGCGCGAGATGACAGTTTTGTGAATGTATAACCGGTTGGATCGTCAGCGGAAAGCGCGTTCATCGCCGCGGAACGCAGCGACTTGCGGGAGACGGTAGCGGCGCCGGGGTGATGCCCGGGCGGCGCTCGCGTTGGGAGACGACAGGCTGATGGCTCCTCAGCGCTTGCGCTCGGCGCAGACCGTGCCCTCGGAGAGCAGGGCCTGGATCTCGGGCTCCGAGTAGCCGAACTCGCTGAGCACCTCCTGCGCGTGCTGGCTGTACTTCGGCGGGGTGGAGCGCAGGCTCGGCTTGGTGCGTTCGAGCCGGATCGGCGACGCCACGCCCTTGTACCAGTCCTTCTCGATGACATCGCCGCGATAGATCGTGTGCGGATTGGTCAGCGCCTGGTCGATCTTCTGCACGGGTCCTGCCGGCAAACCGGCCGCAAGCAGGCGGTCGCACAGCGGCTCCGCCTCGAATTGGCTGAACACGGCGGCGAGCTCGGCGCGCAGTGCCTCGCGATTGGCGACGCGATCCTTGTTGCGGGCGAAGCGCGGATCGGTGCCGAGTTCCGGCCGGCCGATTTCCTTGGCGAGCTTGCGGAAGGTGCCGTCATTGCCGACGCCGATGAAGATATCGTCGGTCCTGGTCGGGAAGATCGCATAGGGCACGAGGTTCGGATGCTCGTTGCCGGTCAGCGACGGCGGCTTGCCATGCATGAAGTAGTTTGCGGTATGCGGATGCATGATCGCGAGGCCGGTCTCATACAGCGTGACCTCGAGGAACTGACCGAGCCCAGAACGCTGCCGTTCCGACAGCGCCATCAGGATGCCGATCGCGGCATAGAGGCCGGTGGTGATGTCGACCAGCGGCACGCCGATCCGCATCGGCCCGCTTTGCGGCGAGCCGGTCGCGGCGATCATGCCGGTCATCGCCTGGATGATCGCGTCATAGCCGGGATTGCCGCCGCGCGGACCGTCGGCACCGAAGCCGCAGATGCGGCAGTGCACCAGCTTCGGGAATTTCTCGCGCAGCGTGTCGCTGCCGATGCCCCATTTCTCCAAGGTGCCGGGCTTGAAGTTCTCGATCAGCACGTCGGCGGTCTCGAGCATCCGCATCAGCACGACGCGTCCGCCCTCGGACGCGAGATCGAGGCCGATCGAGCGCTTGTTGCGGTTGATCCCGACGAAATAGGCGGCGTCCTCGTCGTGGAACGGAGGGCCCCAGTCGCGCACCTCATCGCCGGCCGGCGGCTCGACCTTGATCACGTCGGCGCCGTGATCGGCCAGGATCTGCGTGCAATAGGGCCCGCCGAGCACGCGCGTCAGATCGATCACGCGCAGTCCGGCCATGGCGCCGGGAGCAAATTGAGGTGTCATCGGATGTCGCGAGGTTGGTTACAGCTCGCGATCATTAAGCATTGCTGCGGCGGTGGCGCAAACGGGGGCTGCCATGCGGCAGGACAACGGAGGCCGTCCTGCCGCACGACGGAATTGAAGCTCAGACGACGGTCAGCTTGACGTCGACATTGCCGCGCGTGGCGTTGGAATAGGGGCACACCTCATGCGCCTTGGCGACCAGCGCCTCGGCGTCAGCCTTGGCGAGGCCGGGCAGAGAGACGGCGAGCTCGACGGTGATGCCGAAGCCGCCTTCCGAGCGCGGCCCGATGCCGACGGTGGAGGTCACCGACGTGTCGGCGGGAACCTTCGGGCCGCCCTGCGAGCCGACGAACTTCATCGCGCCGATGAAGCAGGCGGCGTAGCCGGCCGCGAACAGCTGCTCGGGATTGTTGCCGGCGCCGCCGCCGCCACCGAGCTCCTTCGGGGTGGAGAGCTTGACCTTGAGCGAGCCGTCGAGGGTCGCCGCCTCGCCGTCGCGGCCGCCGGTGGCCTTGGCGCTGGTCGTGTAGAGCACGTTCACGGACATGGAGTGTCTCCTGGTTGGACGAATTCAGCGAGTCCATATTGCATACAATTAGATTGTGCACAATATGATTGTTCGGTAGAAAATTCGTGATCGGTGCGCCGGGCCCGTTGTCGATGCGAGGCGTGCGGGCTCAAGATGCCGATAGGATCGACCTGTGGTGACCTCGATGCGAAAGAAGTCCGCGGCAGACGTGCCGCTCCAGCTCGGCAACCAGCTCTGCTTCGCCGTCTATTCGACCGCGCACGCCTTCAACCGCGTCTACAAGCCGCTGCTCGACCGCCTGGGCCTGACCTATCCGCAATATCTGGTCATGCTGGTGCTGTGGGAGCAGGACGGCCTGACGGTGAAGGACATCGGCGCCCGCCTGTTCCTCGATTCCGGCACGCTGACGCCGCTGCTGAAGCGGATGGAGGCTACGCATCTGGTGAAGCGGACCCGGTCGGCCGAGGACGAACGGCAGGTGCTGGTCACCCTGACGAGCCAGGGCGCGAGCCTGCGCGACAAGGCAAGAGCGATCGTGCCGCCGGCGATCCTGGACGCAACGGGATGCTCGATCGCGGAGCTCACGGATCTGCACGGCAAGCTGGTGAAGCTGCGGGAGCGGCTCGATGCGGCGGCGGAGGGGTGAGACCTCCCGCCAGATCAGCCTCGGAGCACCGCATCGTTAGAGGCGCTTCTTCGCAAACGCCCGACCTGAGCCAGATTTCAGATACTTCTCGAAGGCGAAGGCCTGCTTCACGTCGTTGAAAGCGATGTAAGTCTTGAGCCGCCACGGCCGAAACTTCGAGGTGTGCGGGACTTCGCCTGCATTGTGCTTCGCGACCCGAGCCGGGACGTCGTCTGTGATGCCGGCGTAGAAGTGCTCGCCATCGAGGCTTTCGAGGATGTAGACAAACTTCATGGCAGGCCGCCCCGACCCTTCTAGGTACGATTGTGGCAGGCGATGCCGCTTAGGGTCTACAGCTTCGGTCGAATGAGCAGTTCGAAGGAGGTGGCCTTATCGCCCGGAGCCCAGGTCCGCCTTCGCCCTTCGGGCTATGGCGCGACAGCCCTCGCACGCTTCGCGCAATTGGCGGATTAGGGTGGCTTGCCGAGCCGAAGCTCGCGAAGCGACGGAGAGGGGGGTATCGTCGTGCGGAGCGAAGTCCGCCTTCGCCTTCCCGCCTGCGCCAAAGAGGGCTCCGGCGTCCAGGCTACGGCGCGGCAGCCTCCGCTCGCTTCGCTCAATTGGCAGATTGGGGTGGCTTGCCGAGCCGAAGCTCGCGAAGCGAGCGAAGGCTGGTGGAGCCAGGCGGGATCGAACCGCCGACCTCTTGCATGCCATGCAAGCGCTCTCCCAGCTGAGCTATGGCCCCTGAACCGAACCGGCGGTCTGGGTGACCGCCGGGGAGCACCGTGAACCACAGTTCGCGGCTGATCTCAAGTGTCTTCGACGATTATTCTTCGTCGCCGCCGACATCACCGATGATGTCGGTCACGTCCTCGTCGCCTTCTTCCTCGTCGGCGATGAAGGTCGAGTCATCATCCTCGTCATCGTCGAGGGTCTCGTCGATCTCGATGTCGTCCTCCGATTCGGGAACGACGGCCTTGACCTTGCCGGAGTTCTCCTCGGCATCGGCCTCCTCGAGCGACACCAACTCCTCGGCCTCGGCGGGCTCAACCACGTCGGCCGCCGCAGCGGCACGCGCAGCCTCGCCGCGCATGGCGCGGGTCGGAGCCACGGGCGCGATCGGCACGACCTCGCCGGTGTAGGGCGAAATCACCGGGTTCTTGTTGAGGTCATAGAACTTTTTGCCCGTGGTCGGGCAAATGCGTTTGGTTCCGAGCTCGGATTTGGCCACGTGCAGGCGTCCTGGCAATGTCTGAAAAGCGGTGTCTCACTTGGCTAGTTGCCGCGCCGCTGTCAATAGCGCTGTCAACGGGAAAATCACCGCTCGTGACGGAGGGCGGGGGCTGTGATACCTGCCGCGTCCGAAACACGAGGATCCCGCCGTGAGCACGTCAGCCGCCCCGACTCCCCTGGAATCACGCGCCTCCGGGCCCCTCTCGGGCACGATTCGCGTGCCTGGCGACAAGTCGATCTCGCACCGGGCGCTGATCCTGGGGGCGCTGTCGGTCGGCGAGACCCGGATTTCCGGCCTGCTCGAGGGCGAGGACGTCCTCAACACCGCCGAATCGATGCGATCCCTGGGTGCCAAGGTCGAGCGCACCGGCGACTTCGCGTGGACCGTCCGTGGCGTGGGGGTCGGCGGCTTCGCCCAGCCCAGCACACCGCTCGATTTCGGCAACTCCGGCACCGGCTGCCGGCTGGTGATGGGCGCCGTCGCCGGTTGCCCGATCACGGCCGTTTTCGACGGTGATGCCTCGCTGCGCAGCCGTCCGATGCGGCGCATCCTCGACCCGCTGGCGCTGATGGGCGCGAAGGTGGTGTCGATCGCCGAGGGCGGCAAGCTTCCGTTGACCCTGCAGGGCGCCGGCAACCCAGTGCCGATCGAGTATCGCACGCCGGTGGCTTCGGCCCAGATCAAGTCGGCGGTGCTGCTCGCGGGCCTCGCCGCACCCGGTGTGACCACCGTGATCGAGCAGGAGGCCAGCCGCGACCATACGGAGCTGATGCTGAAGCATTTCGGCGCGGAGATCGTGACCACGCCGGAAGGGTCTCATGGCCGCCGCATCGCACTGACCGGCCAGCCGGAGCTGTGTGGTGCCCCCGTGATCGTTCCCGCCGACCCGTCCTCGGCCGCGTTCCCGCTGGTCGCCGCGCTGATCGTCGATGGCTCGGACCTCGTGCTGTCGGACGTGATGACCAACCCGCTGCGCACCGGCCTGTTCACGACCCTGCGCGAGATGGGCGCCTCGATCGAGGAGGACGACGTCCGCGGCGATGCCGGCGAGCCCATGGCCCGGCTGCGCGTGCGCGCCTCGAAGCTGAGGGGCGTCGTCGTGCCGCCCGAGCGCGCGCCGTCGATGATCGACGAATATCTCGTCTTGGCCGTCGCCGCCGCCTATGCCGAGGGCACCACCGTGATGCGCGGCCTGCATGAGCTGCGCGTCAAGGAATCCGACCGGCTGGAGGCCACCGCGGCGATGCTGCGTGTCAACGGCGTCAAGGTCGAGATCAGCGGCGATGACCTGATCGTCGAGGGCCGCGGTCACGTGCCGGGCGGCGGCATCGTCGCGACCCACATGGACCACCGCATCGCGATGTCCGCCCTCGTGATGGGCCTCGCGTCCGACAAGCCGGTCACCGTCGACGACACCGCCTTCATCGCCACCAGCTTCCCGGATTTCATCCCGCTGATGTGCAAGGCGGGCGCGGATTTCGCATGATCATCGCCATCGACGGCCCGGCGGCCTCGGGCAAGGGCACCATGGCCAAGCGTCTCGCGGCGCATTACGGCCTCAGGCACCTGGATACGGGCGTGATCTACCGGGCCGTTGCCCATGCGCTGCTGACCGCCGGCATCGACCTCAAGGACGAGGTGCGGGCGGCGGACGTCGCCATGAGCCTGGATCCCTCGACCTTCGACAATCCGGCGCTGAGGTCGCACCAGGTCGGGTCCGCGGCCTCCGTGGTCTCGGCGTTGCCGAAAGTGCGCGAGGCGCTGGTGGCCTTCCAGCGTCAGTTCGCAAGCCAGCCACCCGGTGCCGTGCTCGACGGCCGTGACATCGGAACCGTGATCTGCCCGGACGCCGAGGTGAAGATCTACGTCGTCGCCGATCCCCGCATCCGGGCGCATCGCCGCACGCTCGAGGCGCTTTCGCGGGGGGAACCGGCCGACGAGGCGGCCATTCTGGCCGACATCCTGGCGCGCGACGAGCGCGACCAGAACCGGGCCGTCGCGCCTTTAAAACAAGCCCCGGATGCTTACTTGCTTGACAACTCCCATTTGGATATAGAAGGCGGCGTCCGGGCCGCCATCGACATCGTCGAGGCCGTTCGAGCGGGCCGCCAGCGGGTTTGATTTCCGCCGGCGTCATTGGAGGAAAGCCCGCTCCCGCCCTTGACCGTCGATAGCTCGATTGCGGTTCAATCGAGTCCGATCAGCCGGACGCACTTCATACGTATCGCATGTGCAGGCACTGCCGGCCCGCGTCGTTTGCGCTTATCGCGCTGACAGCGCGGACGTCTGGGGATTTGTGGACCTCCAGGCACTGTCCATTCGATGCGCCGATCAACCCAAGCTGGCGAGAATGTCCGCATCTGGAGAACAAATGGCTTCGAGTACCTCTGCTTCTTCCTACAATCCCAGCCGCGATGATTTCGCCGCGATGCTGGACGAGTCCTTCACCAAGGGCAACCTGCAGGAAAGCTCTGTCGTCAAGGGCAAGGTTGTTGCGATCGAGAAGGACATGGCCGTCATCGACGTCGGCCTGAAGACCGAAGGCCGCGTGGCGCTGCGCGAATTCGCCGGGCCCGGCCGTGACAGTGAATTGAAAGTCGGCGACGAGGTCGAAGTGTTCCTCGATCGCATCGAGAACGCGCTCGGCGAAGCGGTGCTGTCGCGCGACAAGGCGCGCCGCGAAGAGAGCTGGGGCAAGCTCGAGAAGGCGTTCCAGAACAACGAAAAGGTCAACGGCGTCATCTTCAACCAGGTCAAGGGCGGCTTCACCGTCGACCTCGACGGTGCCGTGGCCTTCCTGCCGCGCTCGCAGGTCGACATCCGTCCGATCCGCGACGTCGCGCCGCTGATGAACAACTCGCAGCCGTTCCAGATCCTCAAGATGGACCGTCGCCGCGGCAACATCGTCGTGTCGCGCCGGACCGTGCTGGAAGAGACCCGCGCCGAGCAGCGCCAGGAGCTGGTGCAGAACCTCGAAGAGGGTCAGGTGATCGACGGCGTCGTCAAGAACATCACCGATTACGGTGCGTTCGTCGACCTCGGCGGCATCGACGGCCTGCTGCACGTCACCGACATTGCCTGGCGCCGTGTCAACCATCCGACCGAGGTGCTGAGCATCGGTCAGACGGTCAAGGTCAAGATCATCAAGATCAACCACGAGACGCACCGCATCTCGCTGGGCATGAAGCAGCTGCTCGACGATCCGTGGCAGGGCATCGAGGCGAAGTACCCGCTGCAGGCCCGTTTCCATGGCCGCGTCACCAACATCACCGACTACGGCGCGTTCGTCGAGCTCGAGCCGGGCATCGAAGGCCTGATCCACGTCTCCGAGATGTCGTGGACCAAGAAGAACATGCACCCCGGCAAGATCGTCTCGACCTCGCAGGAAGTCGAAGTGCAGGTGCTCGAAGTCGACAGCGTCAAGCGCCGCATCTCGCTCGGTCTCAAGCAGACCATGCGCAACCCGTGGGAGGTCTTCGTCGAGAAGCATCCGACGGGTTCGGTCGTCGAGGGCGAAGTCAAGAACAAGACCGAGTTCGGCCTGTTCCTGGGTCTCGAAGGCGACGTCGACGGCATGGTCCATCTCTCGGACCTCGACTGGAAGCAGCCGGGCGAGCAGGTCATCGACAACTACAAGAAGGGCGACATGGTCAAGGCCGTGGTGCTCGACGTGGACGTGGAGAAGGAGCGCATCTCGCTCGGCATCAAGCAGCTCGAAGGCGATCCCTTCGCCGAGCCGGGCGATGTCAAGAAGGGTGCGGTCGTCACCTGCGAGGTGCTCGACGTCAAGGACGGCGGCATCGACGTCAAGATCACCGGCACCGACTTCACCACCTTCATCAAGCGCTCCGAGTTGGCACGCGATCGCAACGATCAGCGCACCGAGCGGTTCGCCGTCGGTGAGAAGGTCGATGCCCGCGTGATCCAGTTCGACAAGAAGGCCCGCAAGGTCCAGGTGTCGATCAAGGCGCTGGAAGTCGCTGAAGAGAAGGAAGCCATCGCGCAGTACGGCTCGTCCGATTCGGGCGCGACGCTGGGCGACATTCTGGGCACCGCGCTCAAGAACCGCGACTCGAAGTAAGCCTTCGATCCGCGTGACGAGATCAAAGCCCCGGCTTCGGCCGGGGCTTTTTTGTGCCCCCAGGGCATTTCGACCCGCCCCTCGCCATCGCATATGCGGATACGCCCGGCCATGACGACGTGGAGAGAGATGAGAGCAAGACTCCGATCATCGAATACGCTAGCCCTGCGGCCTGCTCGGAGCCCGTCGACCCTTTGGCGGCTTCGTGGCGGAGCCTTCCTTTCTTCAAATTGCGCCGCGATTGATGTAATCGGATAACGAGATATTCAGGCTGCGGATGCAAAACGCGCCGAGACTTCCAGGAGCTGTCCATGTCGCTTGATTCGGATGTGATCGTCGATCGCCGCAGGCTGCGCCGCAAGCTGACGTTCTGGCGGGTGGTCGCGGTGCTGATCGCGGTCGCGGCTCTTTCCGCCATCGGCCTCGCCATGTCGCCGCGCGGCCGCACCGTGCTGTCGACCACCGGCTCGATCGCCCGCGTCAATATCGAGGGCCTGATCCGTAGCGATCATGAGCGCGTCGAGGCGCTGGAGCGGCTCGAAAACTCCTCGGCCGAAGCCGTCATCGTCCACATCAATTCGCCGGGCGGCACCACCGCCGGCTCCGAGCAGCTCTACGATTCGCTGGTCCGGCTGAAGGCGAAGAAGCCGCTGGTCGTCGTCGTTGAAGGTCTCGCGGCGTCCGGCGGCTATATCGGCGCGATCGCTGCCGATCACATCGTCGCGCAGCAGAGTTCGCTCGTCGGTTCGATCGGCGTGCTGTTCCAGTACCCCAATGTCGGCGAGCTGTTGAAGACGGTCGGCGTGAAGATCGAGGAGGTCAAATCCTCGCCGCTGAAGGCCGCCCCCAACGGCTACGAGCCCACCAGCCCGGAAGCGCGTGCGGCGCTCGACGCCCTGGTCAAGGATTCCTACGCCTGGTTCCGCGGACTGGTGAAGGATCGCCGGGCCATGAATGATGAGCAGTTGGAGAAGGTGGCCGACGGCCGCGTCTTCACCGGCCGGCAGGCGATCGAGCTGAAGCTGATCGACGAGCTCGGCGACGAGAAGACCGCGGTCGCCTGGCTCGTCGCGAACAAGAACGTCAAGAAGGACCTTCCGGTGCGTGACTACAAGCTCACGCCGCGGTTTGGCGATCTCACCTTCCTGCGAACGGCCACCTCGATCGCGCTCGACGCCGTCGGCCTTTCCGGAATCGCCCGCCAGCTCGAGCACACCGGCGTGGTCCAGGCGGTCGATCGCATCGGCCTCGACGGCATGCTCGCGCTCTGGACGCCCGCGCCGGGCAATTGAACTCGCCAAGACCATCCTCGGGACGATCTTCCCGTTTCGCGTGTGCCATGGCGAGGCCCCGTACCCGGCCTCGCCCCCCGATTCACGGCCGCGATGAATGATTTAGCGTCTTGACAGTCCAGCATATTTTCACGGAAATGGGACCTGTCTCCCCGGGTACATTTTCTCGATGATCAAATCCGAGCTGGTTCAGCGTATCGCCGAGCACAACCCGCATCTCTACCAGCGGGATGTCGAGAACATCGTCAACGCGATCCTCGACGAGATCGTCGCGGCGCTCGCCCGCGGTGACCGCGTCGAGCTGCGCGGCTTCGGCGCCTTCTCGGTCAAGCATCGGCCGGCCCGCGCCGGTCGCAACCCGCGGACCGGGGCGCATGTCCCGGTGGACCAGAAGAGCGTCCCGTTCTTCAAGACGGGCAAGGAAATGCGCGAGCGGCTGAACCGAGACAATCCCGCGGGCGCTGCGGCTGACGACTCAGACGATTGAAGCATCTCGCGCCGGCCGTGCTAGTCGTCGGCGGCTGATTTCGAGGCGAATCCGGCCTGACTGACACGAGCGAGCGCATGCGAAAATTCTTCACTGTCGTGGTCGTCCTTCCGCTGCTGGTGCTGTTCGTCATCTTCGCGGTCGCCAATCGGCATTTCGTTACCGTATCGTTTGATCCGTTCAACGCGACCGATCCGGCGCTCGCGGTATCGGTCCCGTTGTTCGCCTTGATCATCGCCGTCGCGATCCTGGGCGTGATCGCAGGTGGTTGTGCCACCTGGATCGGCCAGCGCCGCTGGCGGCGGGCCGCGCGCCGTCATCAGGCCGATGCCGAAGCGGCCCGTGCGCAGGTGGTGCAGTTGAGCGCCGCGGCGCGTGCAAATCAGGGCTCGGCACAATCTCTGGTTCCGGCGGCGCCGGCGCGGCTTTTCGCCCCTTATGGGCGAGACAAGCAGGGCGCCGCGTTGTAGAAGGCGCCCAAGCTCGGCGGCCTTGGAAGCCGCCGGCTTCTGGTGATCCTTTCCGCCCGGACGTGCGTTGTTCATCGATGTCCCTGCTCGTCAAAATCTGCGGCCTGACCACGCCCGATACCCTCGCTGCGGCGCTCGACGCGAGCGCCGACATGGTGGGCTTCGTGTTCTTTCCGCCGTCCCCGCGCCATGTCGGCCTGACGGCCGCGCGTGAGCTGAGTCGTGACGTCAGGGGGCGCGCGCTCAAGGTGGCGCTGACCGTCGATGCCGACGACGCGATGATCGAAAATATCGTCGAGACACTTCGGCCCGATCTCCTGCAGCTGCATGGCCGCGAAAGCATCGCGCGCATCCGCGACCTCAAGCAGCGCTTCGGCCTGCCTATCATGAAGGCCATTCCGGTCGCGACCGATGCCGATCTTGCGACGCTGGCGGGCTACGCCGATGTATGCGACCGCATCCTGTTCGACGCGCGGGCGCCGAAGGATGCGACCCGTCCCGGCGGACTCGGGGCTACCTTCGATTGGCGTCTGCTGCAGGGCCTGAAACTCGATCGCCCGTTCATGGTGTCCGGCGGCCTGAGCGCCGACAACGTCGCCGAGGCCGTGCGGATCACGCGCGCCGGCGGCGTCGACGTGTCATCCGGCGTCGAGCGAACGCCGGGTGTGAAGGATTGCGACATGATCCGGGATTTCATTCGCGCGGCGCGGGCCGCTGAAGAGTTGAGCGTTCAATGACGACAGCCATTCCCAATTCCTACCGCAGCGGCCCTGATGACCGCGGCCACTTCGGCATCTTCGGCGGCCGCTTCGTCGCCGAAACCCTGATGCCGCTGATCCTCGACCTGGAAAAGGCCTATGCGGAGGCCAAGGCCGATCCGGCATTCCACGCCGAGATGAACGGCTACCTGAAGAACTACGTCGGCCGGCCCTCGCCGCTGTATTACGCGGAGCGGCTGACGGAGCATTTCGGCGGCGCCAAGATCTACTTCAAGCGCGAGGAGCTGAATCACACCGGCTCGCACAAGGTCAACAACGTGCTCGGCCAGATCATGGTCGCGCGCCGGATGGGCAAGAAGCGCATCATCGCCGAGACCGGCGCCGGCCAGCATGGCGTGGCGACGGCGACGCTGTGCGCGCGCTTCGGGTTGGACTGCGTCGTCTACATGGGCGCCGTCGACGTCGAGCGGCAGCAGCCGAACGTGATCCGCATGGAGATGCTCGGCGCCAAGGTGGTGCCGGTGCAGTCCGGTGCGAAAACGCTGAAGGATGCGATGAACGAGGCGCTGCGTGACTGGGTCACCAACGTCCACAATACGTTCTATTGCATCGGCACCGTCGCCGGCCCGCACCCCTATCCGATGATGGTGCGCGACTTCCAGTCGGTGATCGGCAGCGAGACGCGCGCGCAGATGCAGGAGGTCGAAGGCCGGCTCCCGGACTCGCTGATCGCGTGCATCGGCGGCGGCTCCAACGCGATGGGCCTGTTCCATCCGTTCCTCGATGATCCCTCGGTCGAGATCTATGGCGTGGAAGCGGCAGGCCATGGCCTGACGCATCTGCACGCCGCCTCGATCGCCGGTGGCCGTCCCGGCGTGCTGCACGGCAACCGCACCTATCTGCTGATGGATGAGGACGGGCAGATCGAGGAGGCGCATTCGATCTCGGCCGGTCTCGACTATCCCGGAATCGGGCCGGAGCATTCCTGGCTGCATGAGGTCGGCCGCGTGAACTATTTGTCGGCGACCGACGAGGAAGCGCTGTCGGCGTTCCAGCTGCTGTCGCGGCTCGAAGGCATCATTCCGGCATTGGAGCCGGCGCATGCGATCGCCAAGGTCATGGAGCTCGCGCCGAAGAAGCCGAAAGACCACCTGATGGTGGTCAATATGTCCGGCCGCGGCGACAAGGACGTGCCGCAGGTTGGCGACATCTTGCGAGGAAGGGCCAGGGCATCGTGACCAGCCGGATGAATGCGCGCTTTGCGCAATTGAAGCAGGAAGGCCGCTCGGCGTTCGTCACTTTCGTGATGGGGGGCGACCCCGATCCGGAGACGTCGCTCGCGATCGTCAAGGCGCTGCCGCAGGCGGGCGCCGACATCATCGAGATCGGCATGCCGTTCACCGATCCGATGGCCGACGGTCCGTCGATCCAGGCCGCGGGTCTGCGCGCGCTCAAGGCCGGCATGACCCTGCGGAAGACGCTGCAGCTGGTGCGCAGCTTCCGCGACAGCGATGCCGACACGCCGATCGTGCTGATGGGTTACTACAACCCGATCTACATCTACGGTGTCGACAAATTCCTCGACGATGCCAAGACTGCGGGCGTCGACGGCCTGATCATCGTCGACCTGCCGCCGGAAGAGGACACCGAGCTGTGCATTCCGGCGCTGAAGGCCGGGCTCAACTTCATCCGGCTGGCGACGCCGACGACCGATGACAAGCGGCTGCCGGCGGTGCTCGCGAACACCTCGGGCTTCGTCTACTACGTCTCGATCACCGGCATCACCGGCGCGGCGGCGGCGGATTCGTCCGCTGTGGGCGCCGCCGTGGCGCGCATCAAGCGGCATACGGCGCTGCCCGTCTGCGTCGGCTTCGGCATCCGGACACCGGAGACCGCCCGTGCGATCGCAGCAAATGCTGACGGAGCCGTGGTCGGCACCGCCCTGGTCGACGCGCTCCGCGCCAGCCTCGATGCCGAGGGACGCGCAACCCCGAAGACCGTCAGCGCGGTCGCCGATCTGGCCGCCGCTCTGGCCCAGGGCGTGCGCGGCGCGCAGCAGGCCGCGGAATAGGCCGTCAACCGCTATCCGAGCGGAGGTCGCGGCCGTCTTGCCGTGACCCCGCCGTCCCGCCATATATCCGGGCGACCGCAACACGGAGCGACACATGAACTGGCTTACCAACGTGGTCCGGCCGAAGATCCGCAACATCCTGCGCCGCGAGACGCCGGAGAACCTCTGGATCAAGTGCCCGGATTCCGGACAGCTCGTGTTCTACAAGGACGTCGAGGCCAACCAGTTCGTCATTCCCGGCTCCAACTATCACATGCGCATGGGCGCGGTGGCGCGGCTGAAGTCGATGTTCGACAACGAGACCTGGTTCGACGTCGCGCTGCCCGAGGTCACGCCCGACCCGCTGAAATTCCGCGACGAGCGCCGCTATGCCGACCGCATCAAGGATGCGCGGGCGCGGACAGGCATGAACGATGCGGTGAAGGTCGGCTTCGGCAAGCTCGAAGGCATGGGCGTCGTCATCGCCGTGCAGGATTTCGATTTCATGGGCGGTTCGCTCGGCATGGCCGCCGGTGAGGCGATCGTGCGTGGCCTGGAGCTCGCGGTCGAGAAGAAGTCGCCGTTCATCGTGTTCGCGGCCTCCGGCGGCGCGCGCATGCAGGAAGGCATCCTGTCCCTGATGCAGATGCCGCGCACCACGGTCGCGGTCCAGATGCTGCGCGAGGCCAAGCTGCCCTACATCGTCGTGCAGACCAATCCGACCACCGGCGGCGTCACCGCGTCCTACGCGATGCTCGGCGACGTCCACATTGCCGAGCCCGGTGCGCTGATCGGGTTCGCCGGCGCCCGGGTGATCGAGCAGACCATTCGCGAGAAGCTGCCCGAAGGTTTCCAGCGCGCGGAATACCTGCTCGACCACGGCATGGTCGACATGGTCGTGCACCGTCATGACCTGCGCCCGACGCTGGCGCGGCTGTGCCGATTGCTGACCAAGGCGCCGGCCATCGAACACGCCAAGCCCGCGCCGCAGCTGCCGCCGCCGGCCAAGCCCGCCGAAGCCGCGGAAGCGCCGGCGGTCGCAACGAGCGCGTGAACGATTCTGCCGCCCAGCCAAGACCGTCGCTCGACGAGCTGATCACGCGGCTTTCTGCCCTGCATCCGAGCCGGATCTCGCTCGGGCTGGATCGCATGCACCGGCTGCTGGCGCAGCTCGGTCATCCCGAGCGCAAGCTGCCGCCGGTCATCCACGTCGCCGGCACCAACGGCAAGGGCTCCACGGTCGCATATCTGCGCGCAATGCTCGAGGCCGCGGGGCTGCGCGTCCACGTCTTCACCTCGCCCTGGCTGGTGCGCATCAACGAGAGCTATCGGCTCGGCCAGGTCGGCGGTGGCGTCCTGGTCGAGGACGACGAGCTGATCTCCGCGCTCTTGGAGTGCGAGCGGGTCAATGCCGGCGCGCCGATCACCTTCTTCGAGGTCAAGACCGTCGCGGCCTTCGTGCTGTTCGCAAGGCATCCAGCCGATGTCGTGCTGCTCGAAGTCGGCCTCGGTGGCCGGCTCGATTCCACCAATGTTGTCGAGCAGGTCGCGGCCTCCGTGCTGACGCCGATCAGCATGGACCACATGGAGTTTCTCGGTGACACCCGCGCGCTGATCGCGGCCGAGAAGGCCGCCATCATCAAGCGCGGCTGCCCGGTGATCTCGGCGGCGCAGGAGCCCGATGCGATGGCCGTGATCGAGCGCGAGGCCAGGCGACAGCGCGCGCCGTTGTTTGCCGCGGGCGAGAGCTGGCACGTCAGTGTCGAGCGCAACCGGCTGGTCTATCAGGACGACCGTGGTCTTCTTGATCTTCCGGCGCCAAAACTGTTCGGCCGGCATCAGTTCGACAATGCGGGCCTCGCGATCGCGACCTTGCGCGCGGTCGATCAGTTCAAGCTCGCCACCAAGGCGTTCGAGGACGGCATCGTCGGCGCCGAATGGCCGGCGCGCATGCAGCGGCTGTCGAGCGGCGCGCTCACCGCGATCGCGCCGCAGGGCGCGGAGATCTGGCTCGACGGCGGCCACAATGCCGAAGGCGGCCGTGTCGTCGCCGCGGCGATCGGGGATCTCGAGGAGCGCGTGTCGCGGCAGCTCGTCGTCATCGTCGGCATGATGGGCAACAAGGATGCCGCGGGCTTCCTGGTCAACTTCGCCGGCCTGACGCGCCACATCATCGTCGTGCCGGTTCCGAACGAGAGCAAGGCGATGGCACCGGCTGATCTGGCCGCCGCCGCGCGCACGCTCGGCATGCGCGTCGAGATCGCCGATGGCGTCGCGTCGGCGCTCGCCGGCATCGCGCGGCTTGCCTATGAGGTCCCGCCGCGTATCCTGATCACGGGGTCGCTCTATCTCGCGGGCCACGTGCTCGACCTCAACGGCACTCCGCCGACCTGAGAGGAATGGCGCATGCGCTTTGCCGCGATCGCAGATGTCCACGGCAACCATCTCGCGCTGGAGGCCGTGCTCGCGGATATCAGTGCGCAGGGCGTGACCGAGATCGTGAACCTCGGCGACATGGCGAGCGGCCCGCTCGACGCGCGCAAGACGATGGATCTGCTGATGCCGCTCGATGCGGTGCATGTCCGCGGCAACCACGATCGCTGGCTGATCGACCGGCCATTCGATAAGATGGGAGCCTGGGAGCGGCCGGCCTTTCCACAGCTCGACGCCATGCACCTCGACTGGCTGCGCACGATTCCGGCGACCGCTGTCTATCGCGACGAAGTGTTTCTATGTCACGCGACGCCCGATGACGACAACGTCTACTGGCTCGAGCGCGTCGCTCAGGACGGTGCGATCACTTGTGCGCTGCTCGACGACATCGAGCGACTGGCCGCCGGCATTTCGCAATCATTGATCCTGTGTGGCCATACCCACACGGCCCGTGCGGTGCGCTTGCGTGACGGTCCGCTGATCGTCAATCCGGGCAGCGTCGGCAGCCCCGGCTATTCCTACAACGTGCCGCATCCGCATGTCGTGCAGGCCGGCACGCCTGATGCGCGCTACGCGATCCTTGAGCTGACGTCGTCCGGCTGGAGCGTGAGCTTCCGCCACGTGCCCTATGATCACCGATCCATGGCTGCGCTCGCGCGCGCCAATTGCGACGAGGAATTTGCATCGGCGCTTGCGACCGGCTGGATCCGCTGAGCTCACGCGAGCAGTTTCCAGGGATCAGCGACCCTCTGCTCGAGCTGCTCGAACGTGCATTGCCTCGGCGATTTGTCGGGCCGCCAGCGCAGGATCGAGGTGCCGTGGCGAAAGCGCTCGCCGGAGAAATGGTCGTAGCAGACCTCGATCACCAGCTTCGGTTTCAGCGGACACCACTCCGCGGAGCGCTCGGTCGACCAGCGGCTCGGCCCGCCCGGCGCATTGCCGGTGAAGCCGGGTGGCGAGATCAGCGGCTCGAGCTTGTCGGTCAGCGCGGGCTTCTCGTCCTTCTTGAGCGCGGAGGTGAAGCCGACGTGATGCAGCAGGCCGTCATCGTCGTAGAGCCCGAGCAGCAGCGAGCCGACCAGCTTGCGCCCCTGGGCGCCCTTGTTGGTGGCGTAGCGGAAGCCGCCGATCACGCAATCGGCCGAGCGATAGCGCTTGATCTTCTGCATGCCGTCGCGGTTGCCTGCCTGGTAGGGCAGGTCGATGCGCTTGGCGATCACGCCATCCGAGCCGCCGCCGGATTGCGCCAGCCAGTCTTGCGCGGTCGCAAAGCGCGTCGTCGCCGGCGACAGCCGAAACGTCGGGTGCCCGGCGAAGTTCGCTTCCGCAAACGCCTCCAGCGCCGGCCGCCGCTCGTGCAGCGTGTGCGTCACGAGCTCCTTCTTGCCACTCGCCAGCAGATCGAAGGCGAGGAACAGCGCCGGCGTCTCCACCGACAGCTTCTTCACCCGGCTGGCGGCGGGATGAATCCGCTGCAGCAACGCATCGAACGAGAACGACTTCACCTGCGGCACCACCAGCTCGCCGTCGAGGATGAAGCTGGTTGCCTTCAGTTGGCGTGCCGCGGCGACCACCTCGGGGAAGTAGCGGGCGAGATCTTCGCCGGCTTTCGACTGCATCGTCACCTGAGCGCCCTCGCGCGCGAGCAGGCAGCGGAAGCCGTCCCATTTCGGCTCGTATTGCCAGTCCTCGCCGCGCGGGATTGCATCCACCGAGCGCGCCTCCATGGCCAGCAAACCGGATTTGCGGGAGGGCGAGCGATGGGCGCGGGCGGGCATGGCGACATCCGAAAACGCTGAAACACACCCCCTCAACGCGAACGGCCGGCGATTCCGCCGGCCGTTCGACAAAAATCCTGGATCGTGGAGCGTCAGACCGCCGACGAGATCCACTGCTGCAGCTTCGCCTTCGGCGCAGCGCCGACTTGGCGCGAGGCCATCTCGCCGCCCTTGAATACCATCAGGGTGGGGATCGACATCACGCCGTACTTCGAGGCCGTCTTCGGGCTCTCGTCGACGTTGAGCTTGACGATCTTGACCTTGTCGCCCATCGCGCTCGAGATCTCGTCGAGGGCGGGCGCAATCATGCGGCACGGGCCGCACCACTCGGCCCAGAAGTCGACCACGACCGGGCCGTCGGCCTTGAGCACTTCGCTTTCGAAATCGGCGTCGGAAACCTTGCCAACGGCCATGGAATTACCTCGTTCGGTTGGAGGGAGCGGCGCGGACGCGCCGCCTCAGCGTGGGTGTCAAAGTAGGAATGGCGTGATGCCGGGTCAAGCGGGCTCACTCAGTCGTGCTGGGATGGCAGCACGGCGTCCAGCGCGGAGGCCGGAAGCTCCATGAATTCAGGAGCTTCGGTCCAGAGCAGCGCGGCGCGGACGTTTCGTCCGGGGTACAACTGGCCGAGCACGGCGCGGTACAGCGCGAGCTGCCGGACATAGGCCGGGGGCACGTCGGCGAGTCCCGAGGGCGGCTGCTGGTTGGTCTTGAAGTCGACGATCAGCACCTCGACCTCGGTCACCACCAGTCGGTCGATCTGGCCGGAGACCAGCGCCGGAGGCTGGCCGGCCAGTGCGAGGCGGCCCACGATCGAGACTTCCGCCCGGCTCCCGGCAGCGAACACCGCGGCAAAGCGCGGGTCTTCGACCACGGCGAGCACGCGTTCCGCGAGTCCCGCGCGCTCGTCCTCCGGCCAGTCGGCGGCGTTGCGAATCAGATATCGCAGCGCGGCATCGCGCCGCCGCTCCGGCGGCACCTCGGGCAGCGACTGCAGCAGGCGATGCACCAGCGTGCCGCGCTGCATCGCGAGGCTGCGCGCGGCCAGCGATTCGCCCGTGCGCACCGGCCGCTCGTCGGCGGACGGATCGGATGGCCGGAGCACGGCGACCTCGCCGGGCGCCTCCGCCGCCGCCGTGCGCAGCCACGCCGGCAGCTCGACGGCCGTCTCGACCATGCGCTGCGTTTCGTCAGCAGCGGTTTCCGCGATGTCCTCGGCCCGCGCGTAGCGCTTGACCGGCCCGTCCTCGGTTTCGGTCACCTCGACCTGCAGGCCCGCCGCGTCAAGGCCGCGCGCCATCAGGTCGTACCAGCTGCCGCCGCGGACGTTGTTCATGTTGCCCGGCATGCAGCCGCCGATGACCAGCCGATCCGCGGCGCGCGTCATCGCGACATAGAGAAGCCGCCGATATTCGTCCTCGGTTTCCTTGAGCATCGCCGTGCGCGCCGCAGCCACGGCTTGCGGATCGTCGGCCTTGCGGCCGGCCCAGACCACGATCTCCTGCTCGCCATGCGGCACGTGGATCAGCCGCAGCCGCTGCGAATCCGCCGGCGATGACGTCGTGTCGACCAGGAAGACGACGGAGGCTTCGAGGCCCTTGGCGCCGTGCACGGTCATGACGCGCACCTCATCGCGCGAAATCTCCATGTCGCGCTTCACCTCGGTGTCGGCGGCGCGCAGCCAGGCGATGAATCCCTGCAGCGAGGCCGGCGCCTTGCGCTCATAGGACAGCGCCAGCTCGAGGAATTCGTCGAGCGCGTCATTGGCCTCGTGGCCGAGCCGCGCCAGGATACGGCGCCGGCCGCCATCGCCGCCAAGCAGCCAGGCATAGAACGCGAACGGCGTGTCCTCCGCGGCGCGGCGCTCGCATTGCTGCAACCGTCGGACGACCGACTGCAGCCGCTCGTCGTCAGCGGCATGTGCTGTGAGTGCGTCGCGTAAGGAGCCGCGGCGCTGCCACGCCAGCTTGAACAGATCGTCGTCGTCGAGCCCGAACAGCGGGCTCTTCAGCGCGGTGGCCAGCGCCAGGTCGTCCTGCGGCAGCAGCAGCGCGTCGGCGAGGTTCATCAGGTCGATGATCGCGATGTGCTCGGTCAGCTTGAGCCGGTCGGCGCCGGCGACGGGGATGCCGGCGTGCTTCAGCGCCTGGATCACGGCATCGAAGGCGTTGCCGCGCCGGCGCACCAGGATCAGCATGTCGCCATAGCTGAGCCGCCGCCGCGCGCCGTCATGGCCGGTCATCGTGCCTGTCAGGATCAGCCGCTTGATCTCGGCCTGGATGCGGCGCGACAGCTTCACCTCGGGGCTGGTGACGGAGACGCCGTCGAACGGCGCCCGCCAGCCCTCGATCTCCTTGCGGTCGTCGCGTTCGCACAGGCTCCAGAGCTCGACCATGCTCGGCCCGGCATCGGTCAGCGCGTTGTGGATGGGATGGCCGATGTCAGGCGAGTGGATGCTGCTGTAGACCTCGCGCTCGCGGAATACATGGTCGACCGCGTGCAGCACCGTCGGCCCGGAGCGGAACGAATAGGTGAAGGACACCGGATCGAACAACAGCCCGGCGTCGGTGAAGCGCTTCTGCAATTGCCGCCGGCGCGCATCGAACTCGTGCGGGTCGGCGCCCTGGAACGAGAAGATCGACTGCTTCTCGTCGCCGACCGCGAAGATCGTCCGCGTCAGGCCGTCGCGCGCACCGGCGCCGGCGGTGAACTCCTCGATGATGTGGGCAACGATGTCCCACTGCCGTGGGCTCGTATCCTGGGCCTCGTCGATCAGCACGTGATCGACGCCGCGGTCGAGCTTGTAGTGGACCCAGCCGGCGGAGACGCGGTTGAGCATCGCCAGTGTCTTGTCGATCAGGTCGTCATAGTCGAGCAGCCCGCGCTCCTCCTTCTCGCGGCGATAGTTCGCGGCTGCCGCTGTCGCGATCTGCAGCAGCGCCTCGGTGCGGTCGCGCACGACAGCGGCGCGGCGCTTCTCGATCAGGCGGTCGAGCCGGCGCGCTTCCGATTCGAACAGTCCCGCGAGCCCGGGATTGGCAAGCGCGAATTTTTCCGTGATTACCGATTGGCGCGGCTGCTTTTTGTCTGTCAGGAAGACGCAAAGATATTCGTCGACCTGATCGCTGCCCGAGAACGCCAGCGCAGCGCGAAGCTGATCCGCCTGCTTTTTGTCAGCCTTGGTGCTGGCATCGAGTTGCCCCGCCACGTTCAGCCAATCGCTCCGCGGAAGGTTAGGGCCGTCGATGATGTCGCGCTCGATGGCTTCCAGCGTCTCATCCGGCGCGATGCCGAGCACCTCGCCGAGATGCTGCGCGGCGACCTCGACGCGGCCGGCGCCATCGGTCCAGGCCATGAAGTGATCGCGGCTGAGACAGGCCTCACGGACGACGTCCTTGAAGGTCGAGTCGGCGGCATTGGCCATCGCCACCTGCAGCGCCCGGCCGACCGCGCTGTCCGGCGCCCTGGAGGCATCGAGCAGCACCTTGAGATTGGCGCGCTCCATCATCTCGGTCTGGTCGCGCTCGTCGAGCACCGAGAACCGCGCGGGAACGTTGGCCTCGAACGGAAACTGCTGCAGCAGCCGCGTGCACAGCGCGTGGATGGTCTGCACCTTCAGCCCGCCCGGCGTCTCCAGCGCGCTGGCAAATAGTTTGCGCGCCGAGGCGCGCAGCTTCTTGTCGGGGTTGGGAATGCCGGTGGATCGGATCGCGTCATCCAGCGCGTCGTCGTCGAGCGTCACCCAATGGCCGAGCGTCGAGAACACGCGCTCGGCCATGTTGGCGGCGGCGGCCTTGGTGAAGGTGATGCAGAGGATCTTCTCCGGCGGCACGCCGTCGAGCAGCAGCCGGATCACGCGCTGCACCAGCACATGCGTCTTGCCCGAGCCGGCATTGGCCGACACGAACGCCGAGGCCGCCGGGTTCGATGCGCGCGTCTGCGCCTCGCGCACGGCCTGCGGAATGGGGCGGGGCGCCTTCACCATTCCTCCACTCCCAGGCCGCCGGCCGCCGACCACTCCTTGATGCGGGCGAGGTCGTCATAGCTGCCGTAGCGGTTCGCCCACATCGACAGGTTCAGCGAGGTGTAGCCTTGATTGACGTCCTCGAAGCTGCGGATCAGCGCTTCGAGTTTTTCGCGCGCCTCCTGCGCGGCCTGGTCCGGATGCTGCGGCGGGTCGCTCTTGTTGATCTTCAGCTCGAGAATGCGCTCCTCGCCCGGCGGGTTGTTGCCGGACAGCCGGACATAAACGAGCTGGCTGATCAGGCTGCCGGCCGGAATGCCGTCGAAGCCGCCCTCGCGGAGGATCGCGGCTTCAAGCGTGAGCTGCGGCGACAGGCCCATGCGCACCTGCTTGGCCGTTGGTGGCTGCCCGGTCTTGTAGTCGAGAATGGCGTAGGTGCCCTCGGCACGCTGCTCGATGCGGTCGGCGCGCGCCGACAGCATGAAGGTGCGGCCATTGTCGAGCGGAATGCCGATTTCGCCGCGGATCTCCGCGGTGATCGCGCCGATCTGCGCGCGTCGCGCGCTCTCCCACGCCGCAAACCAGCCGGCGATGCGCTGGAAGCGAGGCCACCACAGCGCCCGCGCCTCGGGACGCTCCATCAATGGTGCAAAATGCTTCTCGCCGATCACGCGTAGCGCATGCGCCGGATGCAGCGGCAGCGCATCGGCATAAACTTGCGTGAACTCGCCGATCGCCTCGTGGATCGCCGAGCCGCGATCGGCGGCCGACAGCGGCATGTCGACGGGATCGAGCGGATCGAGCCGCAGGATGTAGCGCGCGAAGATCGTGTAGGGATCGCGCAGCCAGTCCTCGATCGCGGTCACCGACATGCGCAGCGGCCGTGCTGCCAGCGGCGGCTTCGGTGCCGGCTGTTCGACCGGCTTCACCGCAGTGGGCTGGTCGAGCACCTCGGCATAGCGGACGTAAGTCTCGCCGCGCGCCTCCGCCGCCTTCCAGCGCTCGGCGCCGGCGACGGCTTCGAGCCGATGCAGGAAGCGCGAGGCCACGGCGGGCGCACCGCCGGACTTTGCGGCGTGGGTCAGGATCACCTCGGGTGCGCCGAGCAGCTGCGCGAAATCGTGCGCGGAGAGACCGATGCGGCGCTCGGGCAGATCGAGACCGAGCTGATGCCGCATCGGCCGGCTCAGCCAGGGATCAATGCGCGGCGCCGGCGGCCAGATGCCCTCGACCAGGCCACCGATGATCATGCGGTCGGCCTGCATCAGCCGCGCTTCGAGCGGACCGTAGATCTGCAGCTGTGCGCCGTGGCGCTCGGGCCGGCGCACCGCGCGATCGGAGAAGGCGGTATGGAACAGATCCGGATAGTCCGCCAGCGGCGCCATCAGGCCGCAGCGCTCGCCGGACGCGAGCAGGTCATCGAAGCAGCGTGCCAGCGCGGCGCCGTCGCGATCGGTGAAGGCGGTGCTGAGACCGACATCGTCGGTCGACAGTGCAATCAACACCTCGCGATGCCGCGCGGCGAGCTCGGCGAAATCCTGCGGGCGCGGCGAGGCGAGGTTTTCCAGCGGCGCCAGCGCCGTCTGCAACTGCGCGATCAGCGCGCCGGCGCGGTCGAGCTGCTCGGGACTGAGACGCGCGCGCGGCTCGGCCTTGTGCAGCGATGATACTTCGCCCTGATGCAGCTTGGTGTGCTCGTCGCGGAAGCGCGCGAAGTCGCGCGCGAGCCCGCCGGTTCCGGCTTGCGGCCGCGTGCCGCGCAGCACCGCGAGCTCCAGCGTCTCGATGGCACTCTTCCAGCCATTCGCGGCGCGGCCGAGCCGGCACAGCGGATGCTTGAGCAGCGCCAGCAGGGTCGGCGGCTCCAACCCGCGCGCGGCGGCTTCGGCGGCGAGGCGCGCGAAGATGCCGGCGGGCGTCTCCAACAGCGCATCACCGCCGGAGTCGTCGAAGGTGAGGTGCCAGCGCGCCAGCGCCGCCATCACGCGGCGGGCCAGCGCGCGGTCCGGCGTCACCAGCGCGGCCGACTTGCCGAGATGGCGCGCCTCGCGCATCGCGATCGCGATCGCCAGCGCCTCCATCTCCGGATTGGGCGCAGCGACGACCGCGAGGTTGTCCATGGCTTCCGCGATGTTGGCGGCGATGTCGAACTGGCGCAGCCGCTCGTGCCAGACGGCGGTCGCCTCCGACGGCCGCATCGCCTCTGAGATCAACACCTCCCGGCCGCCGCGGCCGGTTGGGACGAGACGGACCACGTCGCGCCGGTCCAGGCCGAAGCGCTTGAGCAGCAGATGCATGGCATATTGCGGATGGTTGACCGCGGGCGGCGTCAACACGCGGCCGGCGCGGTCCCTGGCACCGCCGATCGAATTCCACGCGGCTTCGTCGAGATCGGTGTCGAGCCCAGGCAGCACCACCGCGCCATGCGGAAGCTTGGCGACGGCGAGCAGGAATTTTGCCGTCGCCGGCATCGAGCCGGTGGAGCCGGCGGCAATCACGGGCCCATCGGGATGCGCCGACAGCCGCGCCGCCTCGGCCGCGATCAACAGATCGCGCCGCGCCGCCGGCTCGATGCGCCCGATCTCCTGCAGATAGGCCGGCCACGCGGTCCGCGCGATCCGCAGGAACTCGAGCGAATACTGCCAGTATTTGTCGAGCTGATCCGGCACCAGCGCGTCGAGCGCGTCCCACGACACGCCGCGCGTCACCATGTCGTCGATCAGCCGTGCGAGGTCGCCGGCCAGCGCGAGCGTCGAGGCGGGCCCGCCGATCACCAGCGGCGCCGACACCGGCGTCTTGGCCCAGGCCGCCACCAGCCGTGCCAGCGTAAGCCGGCGCTGGAGGTCGTCGAGCCGTTCCGGGATCTCCAGCGGCGCGGGCCCGAGGAACGCGTCGCGATCCTCGGCGAAGGCAAGCTCGTCCTCATCGATGTCGCCGAGCGCGACGAGGCGCGGCAGCACCGCGGCATCGGTCTTCAGCTCGTCGAGGAACATTTCGCGCGCGACACGGAGCGAACGGCGCGTCGGCAGATACAGCGTGGCGGTCGCGAGTCGGGCCGGATCGCTGCGCGCCTCGAAGCCGTCGACCAGCCGGCCGTCGACCAGCGCCGCGATCACGCTGCGCATGAACGGCGCCGAGATGGGAACGGTGAAGACGCGCATGGCCTGCGATTCGCGAGTTGCTTCTGGGCGTCTATATAGGGAGCTGAGCCCGGAAGGTCATATCCGGGGTGTGGACGGGTGTTGATAGGTCCGGGCGTGGCGGACGGCTGTCCGTAAGCGCGCGTGTTCGTGAACGGCTCTTTGCGACGAGAAGCGAGAGTACGGGGCGCGACGTTGTCTCGCGATCAGTGAGCTGATCACGCGCTCTCACCACATTTCGGTGTCGTCCCGGGCAAGCCTTCGGCAGCGCGTTAGCGCTGTCGCAGGCGCCGACCCGGGACCCATAGCCACCGGCCGCCATGTGTTGCGGGATGGTCATGACCAGTCGTCGCCACACGCCCGCCGGTGGCTATGGGTCCCGGCTCAAGGCCGGGACGACACCGGATGTGAGGAGGCGGCTTCGGATTACGCCGCACTCTCCGTCAGAGCCTCTTCGGCTTCCATCACAGCAGCCGGCGTGCCCACATGCATCCACACGCCTTCGAGGCGGAGGCCGAACAGGCGGTCCTGCTCGTTCGCCTTGTCGAACATCTTCGTCAGCGAGAACTCGCCCTTCGGCGCGCCGTCGAAGATCGCCGGCGAGATGATCGCGGCGCCCGCATAGACGAACGGCACCACCTGATGCTCCCGCCGCTTGCGCAAGGTGCCGTCGGCGAGCATCGCGTAGTCGCCTTGACCCGCGTAGCCGATCGAGGTCGCGGTCGGCGCCATCAGCAGCATGATGTCCATGCGTTCGGGATCGAACGCGTCGGCGAGCCGGGACAGGTTTTGGCGCACGCCCTCGATCCACATCGTGTCGGAGTTGACGTGGAAGAACGGCTCATGGCCGAGCAGCGGCAGCGCCTTGACGACGCCGCCGCCGGTGCCGAGCACCTGGTCGCGCTCGTCGGAGATGATCACGCGGGGCGTGCTGCGCGCGGCCGTGTGCTCGATGATCTGGTCGGCGAGATAGTGGACGTTGACGACGGCTTCGGTGACGCCGGCTTCGGCGAGGCGGTCGAGCACATGGTCGAGCAGCGGGCGGCCGGCGACGCGCACCAGCGGTTTGGGCATCGTCTCGGTCAGCGGGCGCATGCGCAATCCGAGACCGGCGGCGAGGACCATGGCTTTGTGCGGCTTGACGGGCATCTTCAGGGCATCTCGATCAACGGTGGTGCGAATCATACCACGCAAGAACATCTATCGTCTCGGCCGGTTGCGATAGCCTGGGCCGATGACGAATATGCGACGGCTGCCCGGCCGTCGTGATGCAAGATGCCGCAGGCTGTCGTGGCTCGGTCAGGCTTCGGCCGTGGCGCGCTTGTTGGTCTTCTTCTTGCCCTGCTTCAGGAAGGTGACGCCGATCTGGTCGCCATTGACCCAGGCCAACTCGCAGCGCCGGTAGGCCAAGCCGGTCGACGACAACAGCAGGAAGAACTCCTTCAGGTGCAGGCCTTCGACCGAGCCCTCGACCGTCAGCTTCGCCCCGGTCTCCGAGACGTCCTCGATGGTGCAGTTGCGGCGCCAGGTGCCGTCGATGCCCATCATGAAAGCCGGGATGCCGCGCTCGAAGACGACGCGTTCGCCCTTCATCCGCTCTGCCATCGCAACCTCCATTCACGCGCGGCGCGCAACCGGCGCCGCGGGGGCAAGGTAAGGGGGGATGGCTAAGAACCGGTAAAGCTACGGGGGAGCGATGTTGCGGGCTCTCGCCACAACAGCGGTCGGCTCCCCTCCCCCTTGCGGGGAGGGGTTGGGGGTGGGGGTCCGCGGATGCGGAGTGCTATTGGGTTATTCGGTTTGGCAGCTTTGAGCTATCAGCGCGATCATTGCTGCTGATGGTCAGGGTTCTGCGCTCTTCACTCACAACGTCGCCCGGAGACCCCCACCCCCGACCCTCCCCGCAAGGGAGAGCGGGCACACCGCTGTCGCCGTGAGAGGGTGCCTCAAGCCACGCCGACCGGCGGCGGCACGTTCGCCGCGTACCAGTCGCGCAGCGGCTCCAGTGCGGGATGGGCCAGCGACCGGTGGAGATAATCCCAGATACGGGGCTGGTGCTTGAGGTAATGCGGCTTGCCGTCGCGGCGGTTGAGGCGGGCGAAGGTGCCGAGCAGGCGGGTGTTGCGCTGGGCCGACATGATCGCGTAGTGCGCGCTGAATTCGTCGGCGTCGAACTCCGTCGACGCAGCTTGGCGCGCGGCGATGTAGCGTTGTCGCAGCGCCCGCTCGATCTCGGCCGGCACGTCGATCCGGGCGTCCTGCGCCAGGGAGACCACGTCGTAGGCCGGCGGTCCCATCACCGCGTCCTGGAAGTCGATCACGCCCACGCGGGCGATGCCGTCGCGCGCGGGCAGCCAGAGCAGGTTGGGCGAGTGGTAGTCGCGGATCACCCAGGTCGGCCTAGATGTCGGCTTGGCCGCGAGCGGCGCCTCCAGCATCTCCCGCCATATTTCCAGGAATTCGGCCCGCAGCACCTGCGACAGCTCCACGCCACGGTCGGGCAGGTACCATTCGAGCATCAGGCCGATCTCGATCAGCATGGCTTCGACGTCGAAGGTCGGAACCTCGTAGGTCACCTGCGGCGCCAGCGGCAGCACCGAGGGGACGTCCTGCGCGTGCAGCGCGGCCAACAGATCGGTCGCGGCCTCGTAGCGCTCCACGATCGGTCGTGGCGGGTCGCCCTCGATCACGCCCTCGCGTCCGAGATCCTCGGTGATGAGAAAGCCTTGGCCGAGATCGGCGTCGTTGATCTTCGGCGCCGAGATGCCGCGCCCGCGCAAGGCCGCGGCGATCGCGACGAAGGGGCGGACGTCCTCGGCGAGATGCACGGCGCCGCTATAGGGCTTGCCGTTGTAGGTCGCCGGGCCGTCAGGGCGTTTCGGCGAGTTCATCAGGATTGAGACGCGCTCGCTCTTGTGGAGCCGCGCATAGGAGCGGGTCGAGGCATCACCGGCCATGCGCTCGCGGCGCGATTTGGCGTGCCCGGCCTCGGCGAGGAATTCGCGCAAGGCTTTCAGCCGCGCAACCACCGCGGCCGCCTTGCCGCTGCCGGTGACCTCGGCGCTGCGGGCGGTGTCGCCCTGCGATGGATCGTGGCGCAGCGCGATGTCGATGCGGTCCAGCGGCAGAGCGTTGCCGGCGCGCTCCGGCCATTCGATCAGCACGACGGTCGCCTCCGGCAGCGGCGACAGGCCGATCTCCTCGAGCTCCGATGCATCGCTGATGCGATAGAGATCGGCATGCACCAGCGGGAAGCTCGGCAGGTCGTAGCTCTGCGCCAGGGTGAAGGTCGGACTCGGCACCTCCAGCTCGTCGTCGCCGGCGAGGTAGCGGATCATCGCCCGCGCCGCCGCGGTCTTGCCGGCGCCGAGGTCGCCGGTGAGCGTGATCAGCGCGCCCGGGCCGATCAGCAGCGCGAGGTCGGCCATGAGAGCGGCGGTGGCGGCTTCGTCCGCGAGCGCGGTGGTGAATGTCAGCTGGTCCGTCATTCCGCGGCGTTGCGTTGCGCGACGTGGTCGGTCGGGAAATCACAGGTGACCGTGGTGCCCTTGCCGACCACCGAATCCATCCGCACCCTGCCGCCATGCAGCTCGACGAAGGAGCGCACCAGCGACAGGCCGAGGCCGGCGCCGCGATGGCGCGAGCCCTGCGAATGGCTCTCGAACCATTCGAACACCTTGTCCTTCACCTCGGGCGGAATGCCGGGGCCGGAATCGGTGACCGCGAAGGTGACGCTGTGATCGGTGCGGCGGGCGCTGACGACGACGCTCGAATCCGGCGGCGAGAAGCCAACGGCGTTGGCGAGCAGATTGTAGAGCACCTGCACGACGCGGCGCTCGTCGCCGACGAAGGAGCCGACATCGGGGTCGACCGCAATCGTCAGGCGGATGCGATCGGTGGCGAGGCGGTCCTGCACGCCCTCGGCCGCGGCCTCGATCGCCTTGGCGGCGTCGACCGGCCCGAGCTCGAGTTTCATGGCGCCGGCATCGATGGTGGCGAGGTCGAGAATGTTGTTGGTGAGTGCGAGCAGCGCGTTGGTGGATTTGGTGACGTAGTCGAGATACTCGGCCTGCTTCGGCGTCAGCGGTCCCGTGGATGGATCCGACAGGAAATGCGCGAAGCCGATGATCGTCGTCAGCGGCGCGCGCAGCTCGTAGGACACGTGGTGGACGAAGTCGATCTTCATCTGGCCGGCGGCTTCGAGCGCCTCGTTGCTCTCGCGCAGCGCCCGCTCGACATTCTCGGTGTCGGTGATGTCCTGGAAGGTGAGCATGGTCGCGCCGTCGGGCAGGGGGCGGCTCATGCAGTCGAGCACGCTGCCGTCCTTGCGCTCGAGCTTCAGCGCCGCGTCGAGCCGGTTCTCGATCGAGGTGATCGCCTCGCGGATGGTGCGCCAGGCGACCGCGTCGTCATAGAGCTGATGGCACCAGGATTCCACGGTGTCGATATGCGGATGCTCGCGCAACTGATCCGGCGACAGCCGCCACATCTTGGCGAAGGCCGGATTGAACAGCTCGACCCGGCCGTTCGAGCCGAACACCGCAACGCCTTCGGCAAGGCTGTCGAGCGTCTCGCGCTGGACCCGGATCAGGCCGTCGAAGCGGCGGGCAAGCGCGAAGCTCTCGGTGACGTCGTCGAACAGATAGGTGACGCCGCCTTCCGGGTTCGGCGTGGTGACGACCGATAATGCGCGGCCGTCGGGCAGGAACCAGGTGTCCTTGGCGGCCTCGACGGCGCGATAGGCCTCGTGAAGCTTGGCCTTCCAGGCCCGGAAGTCGGCCTGCTCGGGCAACTTGCGCGCGGCACGAAGACGGTCGAGCACCGACGAGTCATCCGGCTGGCTGTCCAGGAAGGTGGGATCGAGACCCCACAGCCGGCGATAGGAGTCGTTGTAGAAGGCGAGCCGGCGCTGGCCGTCGAACACGGCCACGCCTGAGGACAACTGGTCGAGCGTGCGCCGGTGTGCTTCCCGCATCCGCACCACGGCCGCATCCAGCGCCGCCGCCTCGCTGGCGTCGATGGCGACACCGGCGCTGCCGTGGCCCAGCATGAAGGCGCGCACGTCATACATGCGGCGCTCGCCGCCGGTCACGATCGGCAACCGGCCCTCGAAACGGCCGTTGGCGCCGAGCGCACGCTGCAGGTCGATACGGTCGGCCGAGTCGAGCAGCTCGATGTTGCGGCCGATCGCGTCCGGCACGTCGCGGGCGTCCGCGGCGCGGGCATAGGCCGGGTTGACGTAAGCGAGGGCGCCGTTGGCCTGCCGCGCCCAGATCGGCCACGGCAGCGCCGATGCCAGCGCGCGCAGCGACTCCGTCTCCTCGCCGAGCGCCTTGAAGCGGAGCTGCGTCTCGGCGAGCTCGCGGCGCAGGCCGGACAATTCGCGGATGCGCACGATGGCCTGCCCGCCGATGGCGCGGCCCATCGCCTCGATCGCATGGCCGTGCGAGGTGGTGAGATTGAGCATGAAGCCTTCGCCCGCTTCGCGCAGCGCGTCGACGGCGCGGTCGAGCTGCAGCGCGGGCTCCGGCGGCAGCCAGGTTCCAAAGGCGAGAATGCGCTGCGGCTGATCCTGCGGCACCAGCATCGAGGTGTCGCCGGAGATCTGCGGGCGATGGCCGCCGGCCGGCCAGGCGATCAGGATCTGCGGCTCGGCGAACAGCAGCGCACGGTAGCGATCGGCCTGCAGTTGCAGCTCGGCGACATTGGCACGCAGCCGCGCTTCCTTGCGCGCGGCCGCCAGACGCGTGCGCACCAGCGCGACTGCAGCGACCACGGAGAAGCCGAGCAGCGCCAGCATCGCCGTGACCTCGGCGATATCAGGACGGCTCAGCTCGAACAGCGTCGTGATCGCATCCGGCGGCACGCCATCGCCTGCGAAGCCCGGTGTCGCCGGCGCAAGCGCAGTCGCAGCGAGACCCATCAGGCCTTTGCGCGCAAGTGACGTGCACGACAGCAGCGTCTGACGCATCACCACGATCACGCCCGACATATTTGCCCCAAACCGCACGAAGTTCCGCGCGGCGCCGATCGCGTCGACCGCGCCGTCTCACGAATCAATCAACCATAACCGCTTCGGGACTCCAGCGGTAAGAGTCCAGACCGTGAACGGTGGTTGCGCCTGAGGAAAATGCGTCGGCCGATCGACTCTTTCGAGTCGGAACAGTGGCAAGCCCGTAGTTCAACGGCCCGTCGAGCCGAAGCCGCCGCTGCCGCGCGCGGTCGTCGTCAAGCTTGTCGCGAGGCTGAGCTCGGCGCGCACCACGGCGGCGATCACCATCTGCGCGATGCGCTCGCCGCGACGGATCGTAAACGGTTCCTTGCCGTGGTTGATCAGCAGCACGCAGATCTCGCCGCGGTAGTCCGCGTCCACCGTGCCCGGTGCGTTCAGCACCGTGACGCCGTGGCGTGCAGCGAGCCCCGAACGCGGCCGCACCTGGGCCTCGTAGCCGTCGGGCAGCGCGATCGACAATCCCGTCGGCACCATCGCGTGGCCGCCTGACGCAAGGACGAGCGGTGCATCGGCCGGAACCGCGGCGAGCAGATCGAGCCCCGCGGCATGTGCGGTCTGATAGGCCGGCAGCGGCAGGCCTTCGCCATGCGGCAGGATCTGCACGTCGATCGCGATCGTCTGTGTCACGCAACGGGTCCCATGGTTCTGGCAATCTCGGCAACGAGCGCCGTCGCGACCTCGTCCTTGGTCATGATCGGCCAGGACGCGACATGGACGCCATCGGCGTCCTTCGTCAAGAGATGCACGGTGTTGCGGTCGCCGCCCATCACGCCGGTCGCGGGCGAGACGTCGTTGGCGACGATCCAGTCGCAGCCCTTGCGGGCGAACTTGGCCTTCGCGTTGTCGATCAGGTGCTCGGTCTCGGCGGCGAAGCCGATCACGAGACCTGGCCGCTTGTCTTTGAGCTTCGAGATCGTTGCGAGGATGTCGGGATTCTCAACCAGCGTGAGCGGCGGAATCGCCTTGTCCGTCTTCTTCAGCTTCTGGCCGCCCTCATTGGCGACGCGCCAGTCGGCCACCGCCGCGGCGAAGATCGCGACGTCGGCCGGCAGCTCGGCCTCGACCGCTTCCAGCATCTGCCGTGCCGACTCGACATGCGTGACGTTGACGCCCTTGGGATCGGCGAGCTCGACCGGCCCCGCGATCAGCCGGACGTCGGCGCCGGCGGCCTGCGCGGCGGCGGCGATCGCAAAGCCCTGCTTGCCGGAGGAGCGGTTGGCGATGTAGCGCACCGGATCGATCGGCTCGTGCGTCGGTCCGGCCGTGATCAGCACGCGGCGGCCGGCGAGCGGGCGCGGCGTCGGCGGCTTGAGCATGGCGACGACGGCGTCCGCGATCTCGATGGCCTCGGCCATGCGGCCGACGCCGGCCTCGCCCTTCTCGGCCATCTCGCCGGCGTTGGGGCCGATCATCTGGACGCCGTCGCGCTGCAGGGTGGCGGCGTTGCGGCGCGTGGCCGGGTTGCTCCACATCATCGGGTTCATCGCCGGCGCCAGCAGGATCGGCCGGCTCGCCGCGAGCAGGATGGCGCTGGCGAGGTCGTCGGCGGCGCCGTGCGCCATCTTCGACATCAGGTCGGCGGTGGCCGGCGCGACCACGATCAGGTCGCAGTCGCGCGCGAGGCGGATGTGGCCGACGTCGAACTCGCTGCGCGCGTCGAACAGATCGGTGAACACGCGGTCGCCCGACAGCGCTGACGCGGCCAACTCGGTGACGAACTGCGTCGCCGCCTTGGTCAGCACGCAGCGGACGCGGATGTGGCGTTCCTTCAGACGGCGGATCAAGTCGAGCGACTTGTATGCCGCGATGCCGCCGCCGATGATCAGGGTGACGCGCGCTTCACGGGCGGCGCCGGGCTGAGGGAGACCAGGCTCAGGCAGAGCGGCTGGAGCTGGCGCTGCCGTCGTCGGCTCGGACGGATCGACCGGCTCGATCAGCGCGCGCAGGATGACCCGGACTTCCTCCTCGACGGAGCGCCCGTTCTGCGCCGAGCGCAGTCGTAGATAGGTTTTGAGCGAGTCGTCGAGCTTGCGGATGGTCAGGCTGGCCATGTCCGCCTCCCCAGCAGGGTCCAGATGCAAGCAATGCTAGCAGAAATTGATCGCAGTGCAATCAATGTAGGGTGGGCGAAGCGGCCCGCCGTAGGCGGCAGCTTGCCCACCGTCGATCGGCAGGCTCCAGGGTGAGACGGTGGGCACGGCGTCACCGCCATCTCGTACGACGAGACAGCACGGCTGCGCCTTTGCCCACCCTACGAATCTACAGCCTGAGCACCGCGAACAAAATGCCGATGAAGGTCAGCGCGATGACCCACAGCGCGATCGCGCGCCAGCGGCTCTTCTTGCCTTCGGTGCGGCCCATGGCGGCGATGGTCTCGGGCGACAGGCGGAGGCCGTCGCGGGTCATGGTCTCCATGTGCTCGAGCACGGCGGCGGCGCGGGCGGCGAGCACCGGCAGGGTCGCGGTCAGCCGGGCCAGTTCGCCGATTCCGGTGACGGCGCCCTCGATCCGGCCGATCGGCCCGAGATTGCGCTCGATCCATTCTCGCACCACGGGGTCGGCGACCTTCCAGATGTCGAGCTTGGGATCGAAGCCGCGCGCGACGCCCTCGACCACCACCATGGTCTTCTGCAGCAGGATCAGCTCCGGCCGGGTGCGCATGTCGAACAGGCCGGTGACCTCGAGCAGCAGGGTCAAGAGCTTGGCCATCGAGATTTCTTCGGCCGTGCGGTTATGGATCGGCTCGCCGATGGCGCGGATGGCCTGTGCGAAATTCTCCACCGAATGATGCGGCGGCACGTAGCCGGCCTCGAAATGCACTTCGGCGACGCGGCGATAGTCGCGGGTGATGAAGCCGAGCAGGATCTCGGCCAGGAAGCGCCGCTCCTTCATGCCGAGCCGGCCCATGATGCCGAAATCGACCGCGACCAGCCGTCCCTGCTGGTCCAGGAACAGGTTGCCCGGATGCATGTCGGCATGGAAGAAGCCGTCGCGCAGGGCGTGGCGGAGAAAGCTCTGGATCACCTTGCGGCCGACGTCGGGCAGATCGACATTCGCCTCCGCGAGCCGGGCGTGATCGTTCAGCGCGATGCCGTCGATCCACTCCATCGTCAGCACGGTGTTGGCGGTCCGGTCCCAGTCGACCGCGGGCACGCGGAAATCCGGATCGTCCTTGATGTTCTCCGCCATTTCGGAGAGCGCAGCGGCCTCCAGGCGAAGGTCCATCTCCATCGCGACCGAGCGCGACATCGTGTTGATGACCTCGACCAGCCGCAGCCGCCGCGCCTCCGACGAATGCGCCTCGGCCTTTTCGGCGACGAAGAAGAAATCGGAGAGGTCGCGGCGGAAGCGCGCAGCGACGTTCGGCCGAAGCACCTTCACCGCGACCGGACGACGAATGCCGTCGCGCTCGACCTCGCCGCGATGCACCTGCGCGATCGAGGCGGCGGCGACCGGTGGACCGAGATGCGTGAACAGCTGGCTGATCGGGCGTTCGAGCGCGGTGGCGATGACGGCCTCGGCCTCGGCCTGCGGGAACGGCGGCAGCCGGTCCTGCAGCGATTCGAGATCCCGCGCCATGATGACGCCGACGACGTCGGGCCGGGTCGCCAGGAACTGGCCGAGCTTGAGATAGGCCGGGCCCATCCGCTCCAGCGCGCGCGACAACCTTGGCCCGGACTTGGCGCCGGGGCGCTCGATGAGCCGCGCCAGCTTCAGCGCGAGCTGGCCCGGCGGCGGCGCCAGGCTCGGATCGACGGCGCCGAACACGCCCTCGCGCGCGAACACCAGGGCGGCCCGGGCGAGCCGCGTAATGTGGGTGAGTGCGGAGATCACAAACGCCAGCCGGAATGAAGCGCGACGATGCCGCCGGAGAGAGTCTGCCAGGACACGCGGGAGAAGCCGGCCGCCGAGATCATCTCGGCGAAGGCGTTGGGCCGCGGAAACTGGCGGATGGATTCGACGAGGTAGCGGTAGGACTCGGCATCGCCGGTGACGGCGCGGCCGAGCTGCGGGATCACGTTGAAGGAGAACAGGTCATAGAGCTTGTCTAGCCCTGGCATCTCGACGGTGGAGAACTCCAGGCACAAAAAGCGGCCGCCATGCTTGAGCACGCGGAAGGCCTCGGCCAGCGCCAGCTCGATCTGCGGCACGTTGCGGATGCCGAAGGCGATCGTATAGGCGTCGAACGAGCGGTCGGGGAAGGCGAGCTTCTCGGCATTGCCCTCGACGAACGAGACCTTGTCGTCGAGATATTGCTTCAGCGCGCGCTGGCGCCCGACCTCGAGCATGTCGCCGTTGATGTCGCACACGGTCGCATGGAAGCCGGCGCCGGCCTTCCTGGCGGCGCGGAAGGAGATGTCACCGGTGCCGCCGGCCACATCGAGCAGCGCAAACGGCGCATCGCTCTTCGGCGGATTCAGCGTGTTGATCATGATGTCCTTCCAGACGCGGTGCAGTCCACCCGACATCAGGTCGTTCATCAGGTCGTAGCGCTGCGCCACGCTGTGAAACACGTCGTTCACCAGCGTCTGCTTCTCGCCCAGAGGCACGTCCCTGAAGCCGAAATGAGTGGTTTGGTCCGGCTGATCCATCACCCTTACTCCGATACGGCACCATAGCGCTGATGCGGCCAAGGCGCTATCACGTCAGCCGGACAAGGTGAATGGTCGCGGATGCAAAAGGTGAAATGAGCAGGGATGCCTGAGCTGCCCGAAGTCGAGACCGTCCGGCGCGGGTTGCAGCCGGTCATGGAAGGCGCCGTCATCGTCAAGGCCGAGGCCCGGCGCGGCGATCTCAGGTTTCCGTTTCAGCCCGATTTTGCCAAGCGCCTGCAGGGCCAGACCGTCAGGGGACTCGGTCGGCGCGCCAAATATCTGCTGGCCGACCTCGGCTCCGGCGACGTGCTCTTGATGCATCTCGGCATGTCCGGCTCGTTCCGGGTGATCAAGCCGGAGCACGAGGAGACGCCGGGCGAGTTTCACTATCCGCGCGGCAAGGACAGCGTGCACGACCATGTCGTGTTTCACATGTCGTCGGGCGCCGACATCGTCTTCAACGATCCGCGCCGCTTCGGCTTCATGAAGATCATCGGCCGCGGCGACATCGAGACCGAGCCGCATCTGAAGGGCCTCGGGCCGGAGCCGCTCGGCAATGAATTCGATGCCGCGATGCTGGCGCGCGCCTGTGCCGTCAAGAAGACCAGCCTGAAGGCCGCGCTGCTCGACCAGCGCGTGGTCGCCGGGCTCGGCAACATCTATGTCTGCGAGGCGCTGTTTCGCGCCCATCTGTCGCCGCGGCGTCTGGCGGCGACGCTGGCAACGAAGAAGGGCGAGCCCACGGATCACGCCACGCGTCTGGTGGAGGCGATCCACGCCGTGCTCAACGAGGCGATCCGCGCCGGCGGCTCGTCGCTGCGCGATCACCGCCAGACATCAGGCGAACTCGGCTATTTCCAGCATTCGTTCCAGGTCTATGACCGCGAGGGTGAGCCATGCCGGACGGACGGCTGCAGCGGCGTGGTGAAGCGCTTCGTGCAGAACGGCCGCTCGACCTTCTGGTGCCCGAAGTGCCAGAAGTGATGTCGCGGCCGAGGAGCCGGCACGGCCGGCCATCCCCGGTCTGCTTGTGGCGGACGGGAGTGGGCGTATACTGCCGCCATGGCTGTCAGCTCGCCCGACCTGAAAGCATTTCTGCTCGCGACGCCGTTCTTCGGCGGCCTGCTTGATGCGAGCCTCGATCTGCTGGTCTCGATGCTGGTCGAGCGGCGCTTCGACAAGGGCGCCGTTGTCGTCGCCGAAGGCGAGGCGGGGCGCTCGATGTTCGTCGTGCATAGCGGTACGCTGGAGGTCAGTGAGCGCCTGGAGACGGGTGCCGCGATCCATATGTCGCGTCTCGAGCCCGGGGATTTCTTCGGCGAGATGACCCTGCTCGACATGCAGAACAGATCGGCCACCGTGGTCGCGGAAGCGCCGACCGTGCTGTACGAGCTGACGGCGCAAAAGCTGTATGCCTTCTACAAGGCTGACATCCACGCCTACGTGATCGTGCTGCAGAACATCAATCGCGAGCTGTGCCGCCGCCTGCGTCGCGCCGATGCGCGGATCAAGATGCGGGAGGGTGGGTCGCGGTAGGCGAGCGGGCGGCGAAGCAGTGCGAAGCGTGCTCGATCTACGGCTGGGCTACTCCTTAACCTCGCCCCGCTTGCGGGGAGAGGTCCGATTGCATCGTGAGATGCAATCCGGGTGAGGGGGTACAGGTCTCACCACGAACACTTCCCGCGTGTCTGCCCCGCGTCTGCCCCTCACCCCAACCCTCTCCCCGCAAGAGCGGGGCCAGGGAGCGCACCGCCGTCGCGGCAGAAGCTCGGGTCCAACTAACGAGGACTACAATCCCGCCTTCCAGTTGATGCCGTTGTCGGCCCAGGTCGGATACACCCGCGCCACCGGCAGTTTCGCTTCCTCGGTGGGCGGCGTCAGCATGATCGGGAATTCGACCTCGGCGTGCTCGCTCGCGTCCTTCAGTTCGCCCGCGTCGTGCATGACGTGATCGCCTGCAAGCTTGCCGGCGGTCCAGCGCCACAGGCTGCGAATCTCCTGCGCCGATTTACCGGCCGCATCGAACTCGCTGACGCCGAGACCGGCGGCGAGCGCGTCCTGGTGGTCGTTGCGCATCATGATGAAGGGCTGCGCCAGCACCTCCGCGATGTCGCGTGGCGCGTCGGCGTCGAGCGCCGTCGTCGCATCGGTGACGCGATGGCCGCCGCGGATCGGGGCCTGGTTGAGCACGAAGGCGAACGGCTTGCGCCAGGCGCGCACGATGCTCAAGGTCGGTGCTGTCGCTTCGATGTCGGCGACGCTCGGACGCGCCGGAATGAGGCACAGATCGCAGTGGCGGATCGCGGCCGTCGTGGACGCCGTGATGCCGGCCCCGGTGTCGATCACGCAGACAGTGAAGCCGTCGCGGGCCAGCGCTTCGAGGCGAGGCTCGATCATCTTGGCGTCGTAGCCGGCTTCGACGATCGGCTCGCCCGCGGCGCGGCGCGCCTGCCATTTGGTCAGCGTGCCCTGACGATCGGTCTCGATCACGCGCACCTTGTGGCCGGCCTGCTGCGCGGCCACGGCCAGACCAATCGCCAGCGTGCTCTTGCCGCTGCCGCCCTTCTGCGTGGCCAAAACGATCGTGTACATCGGGAGACAGTCCTTCGGATGTTGACGGAACTTATGAGAACGCCAAAGCTGAGTGCATCGCGGTTGCGCGGTGCGGAGCTATTCTCGCTCAGGACAGTCCCGGCCCGATCCAACTAACAGAGGGATCGCGGTGGTCCGAATCAGCACGCCGACAAAACTGTTCGAACTATCTCACGCTCGGCCTGTGCCTGCACAGACCGGTTGACTACGGCGGGAGCCGTTCCGAGTTGATAGCAAGGTGCTAGGAAGTTGAGCGGCAGCGAGCCGCGGACGAGCGATCGGCATCGCCGAGCATCATCCCATGCAGTCGCGATGCTGCACGTCCGATCCCCGCCGGCCGCCGTTGGGCCCTTAATTTTTTCTAAAACGACATGCTTAACATTGCGTAAACGCTGCCGCGCCGCAGTGCACAGCGGCACGATCGCGATGCCGAACCGGTTTGGCGCAGGCTCTACTTCCGCACGCAGATCACGCGCACCGTGGCCGCCTTGGCGTCGAGCGAGGTTCCGTCGGGCTTGACACCATGCGAGGCGAGAAACGCACGCGTCGCATCGGCGCTGACCATCACGACCTGTGTCGATGGGATCAGTGCCGTGCCCGCGAGGACGCCGGGCTTGAGCAAGGTGACGCCGGCGAACTTGCCGTCGCCGTCGAGCGCCGCCGCTCCGGAAAAGCCGAGCCCGGGCGCCGGCGCCAGCGAGGCGTCGCCGGTGCCGTTGGCGGCGAGCTGCGCCTTGACGGTGCTGATCGCGGCACCGCCGCCCTGGCTCTGCGGATCGGCGATGCCGACGATGTCGACCGACGATTTCGCACTGCCGCCCGACAGCGCCAGCGGCTTCAGGCCGCGCCCGCCGTAGATGCGCAGCAGCGCCAGGCCGCGCTCCTTGTCCTCGGCCACGCGCTCGGCATGGCCGAACCCGGGAATGGTGATTGCCACGCAGCCGTCGGTCACCTCGCGATCGGCGATGATGGCGCCGTCCTGGGTGGCGACGATGCCGGTGCCGTAATCGACGCGGCGCCGTGGCGCGGGCTGCGCGGCCAATGTCGACGGGAACGCGGTGAAGGCGCTCGACATCGCGATCACGACCGGCTCGACCGTGTTCTCGGTCGCCTGGTCGTAGAGGATGGTCAGGATGCGCACCTCGTCGCCCCGAAAGGTGCCGCGGATGTAGAACTTCTTCAGGTTCTGCAGGCCCGAGAGCACGAAGAAGTCGGGCTTCACCACGCTGTAGTCGACGGTGCGGCCGGCTTCCTTCTTTTCACGGTTGGCCAGTGCCGCGGCGGTCGGGTTGGCTTCCTTGCGGCGCGACAGCACGACCTGCACGGTGCCGGTGGGCGATGTCCATTTCGAGCCGTTGCCGTCGCTGGTCTGCTGCGGCACCAGCTTGGTCGGGATGCCGAGCCGGGCACCGCTGACCGGCTCGGTCACGAGCTTCCAGCCGACGCCCTCCTGCTTGCGGCGCGCGGTGTCGGCAAGCACGGCGCGCTCCTGCGGGTTCAACACACCGGTCGGCTTGCCGCCGGATAGCTTCTGGTACTCCTTGATCGCGTTGACCATGCGCTCGCTGACGTCGCCGGTGATCGCGCCATTGTATTGGCCAACCCAGGCAAGATCGGATTGCAGCGCAAGCCGCTCGGCCTGGCTCATCGCGTTGGCGGTGTCGGCGGGCGCCTGCACGCCCGGGCGCGCTGGCTGGGTCGCGACCGGCTTGGGCTTGGCGCCGGGCATCGTGGGCGTCTGTGCCTGCACCGACGCGCACGCGGCGATCCCGCAGATGAAGGTTGCCGTGGCCAGCCGTCTCATGACAAATCCCGATGCTCTTGCCGCGCCGCTAAATAAGCACATCTGCTTGGTCGGTCACAATCCGGCGAGGGTTCAGTGCGGAGATCCGCCGTCTTCGCCATGGGCCGGCAATGGGCTGACAGCGATGCGGCGGCGGAAGGACGGTGTAACGATGCTGAGCGACGAAGAAGTGGAGCGCTATGCCCGTCACATCGTGCTGCGCGATGTCGGTGGTCCCGGTCAGGCGGCGCTGAAGCGCGCCGCGGTGCTGGTGGTCGGCGCAGGCGGCCTCGGCGCGCCGGCACTGATGTATCTCGCCGCCGCCGGCGTCGGCACGATCGGCGTGGTCGACGACGACGTCGTATCGCTGTCGAACCTGCAGCGCCAGGTCATCCATGCGACCCCCGACATCGGCAGGCCCAAGGTCGAGAGCGCCGCCGAGCGCATCAATGCGCTCAATCCGCATGTGAGCGTCGTGGCGCATCGAAGCTGGCTCAATGCCGACAACGCGCTCGATCTGATCGGCGGCTATGATCTCGTGCTCGACGGCTCCGACAATTTCGACACGCGCTATCTCGTCTCCGACGCCTGCTTCCTGGCCGAGAAGCCGCTGATCACCGGCGCGCTCGGGACTTTCGATGCGTCGCTGACGACGATCCGCGCGCATGAGCGGAACGAGAAGGGCCAGTTCAATCCGACCTATCGCTGCCTGTTCCCCGAGCCGCCGCCGCCGGGCACGGTGCCGGCCTGCGCGGAAGCCGGCGTGATGGGTGCGCTCGCCGGCATGCTGGGATCGATGATGGCGCTGGAGGCGATCCGGGAGATCGTCGGTTTCGGCGAGGGTCTGGTCGGCCGGCTCTTGATGCTGGACGCGCGCACGATGCGGTTCGAGACGCTGCGCTACGGGCGCGATCCGGCGAACCCGTTGAATGGCGACGGGCCTGTGATTGCGGATTTGAGTGCGCACCGAAAGTGAGGTGTGCGTGAGCCGAGAGGCCGCCACGCATCTAGTTGTCGGTCATGAGTTGAGAGACTCTCGCCTCACTCTCCGCTGTCGTCCCGGACAAGCCGGGGCGACGCGATAGCGTCGGCGCGGCGCCGATCCGGGATCCATACTCCGTGAACGTGATGAGGCGCGCGGAATTGACGGCCTGCCCGTTTCAGACGTCACGCGATATGGGTCCCGGCGTTCGCCGGGACGACGCCGAGGGGCTTGCCCGGTCTCGGCTCACATTCGCTTCCCGCGCTCACTGTCCATGTGGACCAGCTGCGACTCCGGATAGCGTTCGCCTGCCGCGACGCCAATCGGGAAGGCCTTGTCGAGCGCAGCGAGTTGCACTTCGGTGAGCTTGACGCAGAGCGCGCCGAGCGCCTCGTCGAGGCGGTCGCGGCGGCGGGCGCCGACCAGCGGGACGATGTCGTTGCCCTGCGCGGCCACCCAGGCGATCGCGACCTGCGCCGGCGTGGCGCCGACCTCGTCGGCGATGCTGCGCAGCGTGTCCACGAGGGTAAGATTCCGGTCGAGATTGTCGCCCTGGAAACGCGGCGAATGGCCACGGAAATCAGCGGCATTGGCGCGGTCCTTCGACCAGTGGCCGCTGATCAGTCCGCGCGACAGCACGCCGTAGGCGGTGATGCCGATGCCGAGCTCGCGGCAGGTTTGCAGGATGTCGCTCTCGATGCCGCGCGAGATCAGCGAATATTCGATTTGCAGATCCGCGATCGGGTGCACCTTGTGCGCCCGGCGGATCGTCTCGGAACCGACCTCCGACAACCCGATATGCCGGATGTAGCCGGCCTGTTTCAGCTCGGCCATCGTGCCGATGGTCTCCTCGATCGGCACCTTGGGATCGAGCCGCGCCGGGCGATAGATGTCGATGGCGTCGACGCCGAGCCGCTGCAGCGAATAGGACAGGAAGGTCCTGATGGCCTCGGGCCGGCTGTCATAGCCGAGCCAGCTCCTGTCGGGGCCGCGCAGCGCGCCGAACTTCACGGAGATCTGCACGTTGCGCGGACCGGCCGAGGCCAGCGCCTCGCGGATCAGCATCTCGTTGTGGCCCATCCCGTAGAAGTCGCCGGTGTCGAGCAGCGTGATGCCGGCGTCGAGCGCGGCGTGGATGGTGGCGATGCTCTCGGACCGGTCGGTAGGGCCGTAGAAGTCCGACATGCCCATGCAGCCTAGTCCGATGACCGAAACCTCGGGGCCGGTCGAGCCGAGTTGGCGGGTTTGCATGATCAATCTCCTCTTGCTGGCGCAGGCGGCCTGCTGGTCCGCCCGGACAACGCGGATATCGGCGGATTTCCGCGGTTCGAAAAGCTGGACAATTCCGAATGGACTGTTCAGCATGCCGAACAATGAGCGAGCCGGACCTCCGTGATCTTCAAGCCTTTGCTGCCGTGGCTCGCAGCGGCAATTTCCGCCGCGCCGCGCGCGAGCAGGGGCTCGCGGCATCCAGCCTGAGCCAGCGGCTCAAGGAGCTGGAGCAGCGGCTCGGCGTCCGGCTGCTCAACCGGACCACGCGAAGCGCCGGCCTGACGCAGGCCGGCGAGGCGCTGCTGGCACGGCTCGAGCCTGCGCTGTCCGAGATCGAAGCGGCGATCCATCAGGTGCGCGGCCAGCAGCAGGTCGCGGCGGGACGCCTGCGCATCAATGCGCCGCCGCCTGCGGTCGATCTGGTGCTGGCGCCGATGGTCGCGCCGTTCCTTCAGGCCTATCCGCTGATCGAGCTCGAGATCGTCGCCGACAGCGGCTTTGTCGACATCGTGCAGGCCGGGTTCGATGCCGGCGTGCGCTATGGCGAGCACCTGGCGCAGGACATGATCGCCGTACCGCTCGGCGAAACGCAGCGCTACGCCATCGTCGCCTCACCGCAATATGTTGCGCAGCATGGCCGTCCCGCGCATCCGCGCGACCTGCTGCAGCATGGCTGCATTCGGACGCGCTTCTCGTCCGGTGCGATGCTGGAATGGGAGTTCGAGAAGGACGGGCAGGTGATCAGGATCGCACCGCCGGCTCGGCTGATCGCGGTCCAGCTCGGTCTGGCCTTCCGTGCCGCCTGTGACGGCGTTGGCTATTGGGCGACCTTCGAAGGACATGTGCGTGATGCGCTGGCGGATGGCCGCCTCGTCAGCGTGCTCAACGATTGGTGTCCGCCGTTCCCCGGGCCGTATCTGTATTATCCGAGCCGACGCCAACCACCGCCGGCGCTGGCAGCGTTCGTGTCTTTCGTCGGCGAGTGGCGGAAGCGGGCGGGCGGCCGGACCGAGCTGTCGTCCCGGCCTTGAGCCGGGATCCATAGCCACCGAACTGAATACGTTATGCGCGATCAGCCGCGTGCCCGTTTTCAGACATCGCGCGGTATGGGTCCTGCGTTCGCAGGGTCGACACCGATTGCTGAGATGGCTGGTCGGCCTACAGCATGCTCGGCAGCACGCGGTCCGGTGGGCGGTGGTTGTCGAGGAAGGTCTTGATGTTGATGATGACCTTCTCGCCCATCTCGACGCGGCCCTCGATCGTGGCCGAGCCCATGTGCGGCAACAGGGTCACCTTGCCGGCTTTGGCGAGCCGCACCAGGCGCGGGTTCACCGCTGGCTCGTGCTCGAACACGTCGAGGCCGGCGCCGGCGATGTCGCCGGCTTCGATCAGCCGCGTCAGCGTCTCCTCGTCGATCACCTCGCCGCGCGCGGTGTTGACGATGTAGGCGTCCTTGCGGATCAGCTTGAGCCGGCGCGCCGACAGGAGATGGAACGTCGCCGGCGTATGCGGGCAGTTGACCGAGATGATGTCCATCCGCGCCAGCATCTGGTCGAGGCTCTCCCAATAGGTGGCGCCGAGCTCGTCGGCGATCACCGGCGCGACCGGTCGGCGGTTGTGATAGTGGATCTGCAGGCCGAAGGCGCGGGCGCGCCGCGCCACCGCCTGGCCGATGCGGCCCATGCCGATGATGCCGAGCCGCTTGCCGCCGATGCGGTGGCCGAGCATCCAGGTCGGCGACCAGCCCGCCCAGTTCTTGCCCTCGGTGAGCACCGAGGCGCCCTCGATCAGCCGCCGCGGCACGGCGAGGATCAGCGCCATGGTCATGTCGGCGGTGTCCTCGGTGAGGACCTTCGGCGTGTTGGTGACGGTGATGCCGCGCGCGACGGCCGCGGCGACGTCGATGTTGTCGACGCCGTTGCCGAAGTTGGCGATCATGCGCAGCTTGCACTCGGGCTGATTGAGAATGTCGGCGCTGATGTGGTCGGTGACCGTCGGAACCAGCACCTCGGCGGTGCGCACGGCATCGGCGAGCTGCTCCTGGCTCATCGGCTCGTCGTCGAGATTGAGCCTGGCGTCGAACAGCTCGCGCATGCGGGTCTCGACCGAGTCCGGCAGCTTGCGTGTCACCACGACGAGGGGCTTTTTCCTACCTGACATGTGCTGCTCTCATGAGATCCTTCAGACCTCATTAACCGGGTTCGCCGAAACTACCGTCGTCGCCTGAGAGCGGCGCTTCCCTGGACTGGTCGTGTCGGATCTCGCAGGTGGGCCGATCCGTCCCTGACAGGGCTTCGCGAGCGATTCTCAGGCGCTTCCTGGCCGCTTGTGTTCGGTCCTGTCTAGCAGAAGGCCGGGCCAAGACAAGAAGCCAACGGCGGGTCGGGACTGGCGCTTTCGGCAAGCCCTCTCCGAGCACGAAGGGGGGCAGCCGGGCGGTTCGATGGGGATCGGGCGAAGGATCGCAACGCAATCCGCTTTGATCGGAGCGCGGGTCGATCCTTTCGAGGGAGAGTAAGTTGAGTAAATCGACGTTGTGGCGTTTGGGTGCTGTCGTGGTGCTGCTGGTCTGTCTGTTCGACGTTGCCGTCGGCAGGGGCCGCGTTGCGGCGAAGGACTCCGTTCTCACCACCAGCGGCCTGCCGGTGCCGCGCTATGTCAGCTTGAAGTCGGATCATGTGAACGTTCGCGCCGGTCCGACCAAGGACAACGACGTGGCCTGGGTCTATACGCGCTCCGGCCTCCCGGTCGAGATCACCGCGGAATATGAGAACTGGCGTCGCGTGCGCGATTCCGAAGGCTCGGAGGGGTGGGTCTATCACTCCTTGCTGTCGGGGCGCCGCACGGCGGTGGTCACGATGAAGAACAAGGACGATCTCGCCCCGATCTATGAGAGCGCCGACGCCACGAGCGGGATCACCGCGCGGCTGCAGGCCGGCGTCGTCGCGCAAGTGAAGAAATGCGGCAACGGCTGGTGCCACGTGCTCGGCAATGGTTTCGAAGGCTGGATCCAGCAGCAGCGGCTGTGGGGCGTCTACGCCGACGAGCAGGTCAATTGAAAGCCCAGGTCAGCGCCATGCGCTGACCTCTATCCTGACGCACGCCCGACACAAAAATGCCCGCAGCGGCTGCGGGCTTGATGCTTCGATGACGATGTTCCGGAGGCTCAACGCTTCTTGCGCAGCCGGACGACCATGTCGATCCGGGCGATCTCGTAACCTTCGGGCGCCTCCGGCAGCTTCGACAACGCCAGATGCTGGTCAGGGATGTCGACCAGCTCGTGGTTGTTCTCGAGATAGAAGTGATGGTGGGCGGTGACGTTGGTATCGAAATAGGTCTTGGTGCCGTCAACGCTGACCTGGCGCAGCAGACCGGCGTCGGTCAGCTGGTTCAGCGTATTATAGACCGTGGCGAGCGAGACCGGAACCTTGGCCAGCGTCGCTTCCTCATAGAGCATTTCGGCGGTCAGATGCCGCGCACCTTTGCCGAACAACAGCCAGCCCAAGGCCATGCGCTGGCGAGTCGGGCGCAGCCCGGCCGCCTGCAGCATCTCGTTGACGTCGTGCCATGGGCAGCCATTGAGTGCCGGCTGCCGGCCGTTCCCGAGATCCGGGTTGCCGCGATCATGACCATTCATCGAGGCGTTGTTGCTGACATCCACTTCAAGCACCGCACAATTCGCTCTCATCCACAACTGATATAGGAAGAAACCCATTCAGATGCAAGCTTATCGCAACTAACGTATCTAGAACGCCCCTAAACTGCATTTGCCGCCCGGTTCGGGCGCGGGGCCCGGTGCTGCGTCGATTTACCTGGATACGCGCATTGACGCCGCAATCCTCTATGTTAGAGAGCGCCCGGACCCGATTTGCCCTGCCATGGTGAGCGCCGGCGGCCGTGATGGCCATGTGCGCGAATCCAGGCGTCGTTAAGCCCGCCGCCGACAGCGGTCATGTTCGCCAGGTGCGATGGCCCAGCCTTCGTGCCGACGCGATGACCGGCCAGCGCGGCGCGGAAGGGGGCGGCGCGCGGGAAGGGTCCATGTCGCGCGGCACAAATTCCACCGGGGATCGTTGAGAAAGGCCACCAAGCATGCTGGATCGGCGCAGCGCATATGAATACGAGGACCTGCTGGCCTGCGGCCGCGGGGAGCTGTTCGGCCCCGGCAATGCGCAACTGCCGCTGCCGCCGATGCTGATGTTCGATCGGATCGTCGAGATCTCCGAGACCGGCGGCGAGTACGGCAAGGGTGTCGTCCGCGCCGAGCTCGACGTGAAGCCGGATCTCTGGTTCTTCGGATGCCATTTCAAGAATGATCCGGTGATGCCAGGCTGTCTCGGCCTCGATGCGATGTGGCAGATGGTCGGCTTCTACCTCGGCTGGACGGGCGGAGCAGGGCGCGGCCGCGCGCTGGGCCTCGGCGATCTCAAGTTTTCCGGCCAGGTTCTGCCGACCGCCCGCAAGGTTGTGTACAACGTCGACATCAAGCGCGTGATGCGCTCAAAGCTGGTGCTCGGTATTGCCGACGGGTGGCTTTCGATGGATGGCGAGATTATCTATCGCGCCAAGGACCTGAAGGTCGGCCTGTTCAAGCAGGACGCCGCGCCGACTTGAACCGGCAGGCTGCGACCACAGACAGTGCAGCAGGCACGACTGCAACACAACACACGAGCAAGGTGAGGCGGACATCATGAGGCGGGTTGTCATCACGGGCATGGGCATCGTCTCATCGATCGGCAACAACACCCAGGAGGTGCTTGCCAGCCTGTACGAGGCGAAGTCCGGCATCTCCCGTGCTGAGAAATATGCCGAGCTTGGGTTTCGTTCGCAGGTGCAAGGCGCGCCGACGCTGAATCCCGCGGACGTGGTCGACCGCCGCGCCATGCGCTTCCTCGGCGAGGGCGCCGCGTGGAATCACGTCGCCATGGAGCAGGCCATCCTCGATTCCGGGCTGGAGCCGACCGACGTCTCCAACGTCAGAACCGGCATCATCATGGGCTCCGGCGGGCCCTCGACGCGCACGCTGGTGGAAGCGGCCGACATCACCCGCACCAAGGGCCCGAAGCGCGTCGGTCCGTTCGCCGTGCCGAAGGCGATGTCGTCGACGGCCTCGGCGACGCTGGCGACCTGGTTCAAGATCAAGGGCGTCAACTACTCGATCTCCTCGGCCTGCGCGACGTCCAATCATTGCATCGGCAATTCCTACGAGATGATCCAGTACGGCAAGCAGGACGTGATGTTCGCCGGCGGCTGCGAGGAGCTCGACTGGACGCTGTCGGTGCTGTTCGACGCGATGGGCGCGATGTCGTCGAAGCACAATGACACGCCCGCGACCGCGTCGCGGCCCTATGACGTCACGCGCGACGGCTTCGTGATCGCCGGCGGCGCCGGCGTCCTCGTGCTGGAAGAGCTTGAGCATGCCAAGGCGCGCGGCGCCAAGATCTACGGCGAGATCGCGGGCTACGGCGCGACCTCGGACGGCTACGACATGGTGGCGCCGTCGGGCGAAGGCGCCGAGCGCTGCATGAAGATGGCGCTGTCGACCGTGAAGACGAAGATCGACTACATCAATCCGCACGCGACCTCGACGCCGGCCGGCGATCCGCCGGAGATCGAGGCGATCCGCAAGGTGTTCGGATCGGGCGAGAAGTGCCCGCCGATCGCCGCCACCAAGGCGCTGACCGGCCACTCGCTCGGCGCCACCGGCGTCCAGGAGGCGATCTATTCGCTGCTGATGATGAAGAACGGCTTCATCTGCGAGAGCGCCAACATCACCGAGCTCGATCCCGCCTTCGCCGACATGCCGATCGTGCGCAAGCGCATCGACAACGCCAAGCTCGGCACCGTGCTGTCGAACTCGTTCGGCTTCGGCGGCACCAACGCGACGCTGGTGTTCAAGCAGCTCGACGCTTAAGATTTCAATAGCACTGGTTTCGTCGGCATCATGGCCGGGCAGCAGCGCGAAGCTCATTCTTCGCACCGATGTCCGGCCATTGGCGTCTCGAAGGCGGAACGATCATCCTGGCTGGGCCGATCCCGGCATGACGAAGGAGAGACATCATGCAGGGTCTGATGAAGGGCAAGCGCGGGCTTGTGATGGGCATCGCCAACGACCATTCGATCGCCTGGGGCATCGCCAAGACGCTGGCTGCGCATGGCGCCGAGATGGCCTTCACCTATCAGGGCGACGCGCTCGGCAAGCGCGTCCGCCCGTTGGCCGACGAGCTCGGCGTCAAGCACGTGCTGCCTTGCGACGTCGAGGACATCGCCAGCGTCGATGGCGTGTTCAGTTCGCTGCGCGAAGCCTGGGGCGGGCTCGACTTCATCGTCCACGCCGTCGCTTTCTCGGACAAGAACGAGCTCAAGGGCCGCTATGCCGACACGTCGCGCGAGAATTTTGCGCGCACGATGCTGATCTCCTGCTTCTCCTTCACCGAGATCGCCAAGCGCGCCGCCGAGCTGATGCCGGAGAGCGGCGGCAGCATGATCACCTTGACCTTCGACGGCTCCAACCGCGTGATGCCGAACTACAACGTGATGGGTGTCGCCAAGGCCGCGTTGGAAGCCTCGGTGCGCTATCTTGCCGCCGATTACGGCCGCCGCAGCATCCGCGTCAACGCGATCTCGGCCGGCCCGGTGCGCACGCTGGCGGGCTCGGGCATCGGCGACGCCCGCTTCATGTTCGCGTTCCAGCAGAAGCACTCGCCGCTCGGCCGCGGCGTGACCCTGGAGGAGCTTGGCGGCTCCGCGCTGTATCTGTTGTCGGAGCTGTCCGGTGGCGTCACCGGCGAGATCCACTACGTCGACTCTGGATATAACGTGATCTCGATGCCGCGCCCCGAGGATCTCAAGGCGGACTGACCTCCGCGCGCATCGGCGGTATCGGGGGGCGCGAGACTCCGTCCTCCGATCGACCCAAATTTTCCCAGTTGAAGACAATGTTCCTGAACGGCTAATCAGGAGGCATTGGCGCAACTCTTGCGGTTGGCTGTTGCGATGACGCTGCGATGCATCATGACCGGTGCATCGGCCGCGGCCGTCAGCCAGACGCTCGCGCCGGCAGCAAGACAAGTCGTGGGGGCGATTGATGCTGCGTTCGAAAGTCCGTGTCATCGCTCTCTGCGCGATGACCGGCATCGTGCTTGCGGCAGGGGGCGCAGGGCCGGCGAAGGCGCAATCGAGCGTCTGGGACTCCACGATCTCCAACACCAACTGGTATGTGCCGACGGCGCAACTGCTCGCCTACCTGTCGCCGAAGACGGGCTTCTCCAATCCGGTCCCGATCGGTGACCAGACGTTGTGGACCCTGGGCACCGCGACCAACGGCGCCTTCACCGGCACCAGCGTCGCGCAGCTCAGGATCGGCCCGGCGCTGCTGACGGACACCTCGACCATCCAGGGCTTCGTCACCACCAGCGGCCAGATCACCATGCTGTTCACGCCGACCGGCGGCGGCACTGCGACCGTCGGGCTCGGCTATATGCGCAACGTCAACGGCGTGACCAGCATGGAAATGCAGATGATCACCGGCGACAGCCTGCTGGTGACGCATTGGGCCTACATGCTGCCCTATGATCCCGCGACCTTCACGCCGCCGCCGTCAGCACCGGTGCCGGCCAACTCCGTCCCGCAATGGGCATGGACCGCCGGCACGCCGTGGCGGATCGTCAGTCCGACATTGTTCGGCACGCAGGCGCCGGGCCGCTTCGTCATCACCAACTATCAGAACGGCTATTTCTGGGGCGCGGGCGTCGCGCCGACCGGCAGCACGGCCGGTGGCTTCACCCTGCTCGGCTCGGTCACCCCGGAGGGAAGCGTGCTGTTCAATACGCTGTCGCGTGGCAGCCTGACCAGCCTCTATGGCGCGATGAGCGGCACTGCGTCGAATGCGCAGATGGTCACCTCGACGTATGATCTCACGGGAAGCATGACCGGCGATCTGGCGACGATGTCGCTGATCCAGCCCTATGGCACTGCGCTTCGGTCGGCCGGCGGCCGCGTCGGCCTGGAAGCCGCCGACGTGCTGTACCGGCTGTCGATGACGTCGGCCGGCTGGAGCGGATCGATGGTCTCGGGATTTGCCGCGCTCGACAATCTCAGCGGTCCCTCGCTCAGTGCCGCCGTCAAGCAGGCGCTGCCGGTGCTGACCGGGGCGGCGTCGCAGGCGACCTATGTCAGCCAGCAGGCGTTCCGGCAGACGATGACCAACAGGCTCGATGATGTCAGCAGCATCGGCTGGGCTGCTGGCCGCAATGTCTGGATGCAGCCTCTCGGCGGCACCACGCAGCAGACGGGACGTGATGGTGTTCCCGGGTATAGTGCCGCCGGCGCGGGTCTGGCGCTCGGCGCCGATGTCGCCGTCTCGTCCCGCGCCATCATCGGCGGCGTTCTTGGCTATTCTCATCACACGATCACCGGAAGCGACGATGCGGTGCCAAACCGTCTCGGTCTCGCCTCCTATCAGCTCGGGCTCTATGGGGCCTACGCCGTCACTTCTGATGTCACCTTCGACTATCAGCTCGACGGCGGATCGAGCGACAACGGCGAAAGCCGGTCGCTGAACTTCATGGGCGCGTCCGCCGGCGGCAGCTATCGTTCCTACAGCGGCCACGCCGGTGCGGGCATCAAGACCCGCATTCCGCTGCGAGACGACCTCGCGCTCGTTCCTGCACTGCGCCTGGACTACGGCACGGTTCGCAGCGGCTCCTATCGGGAAGGCGGTGCCGGCGGTTTCAGCCTCAACGTCGATCCTCAAGTCTATCAGGAATTCGTGACGACGGCGCAGCTGAAAGCGGTCTATGCGCCGACAACGCAGGTTCGTCTGATCAGCGATGTCGGCGTCGGCTACAACGCGCTGAACCAGGCATTGCAGATCGGCGCCGCCTTCTCCGGCGGCGGCGACGGCTTCGTCACCCGTGGCCTCAACCTGTCGCCCTGGGTCTACTCGGCCGGGCTTGGTCTTGTCGCTGCGGGCAACGACCGCCTCGACCTCAGCGTTCGCTACGGCATCAACGCGACGCCGTCCGGCCTCGTCCAGCAGTCAGGCCATGCGGTGCTTAAGATCCGGCTATGACGCGCCGAGCTGATGGTTCTATTCGCGCCCGAAATAGGCCGGCAGGCGCTGGTCGAGCCGGAACTTGAGCATCGAACGCGCCATGTCACGCAGCACGTTGTTGTTCGCGGCATCCGGCGGCGAGGCGGGAAATGCGGAGTTGTCGACGTCGCCGGCATGAGACGGCGGTCCGACGCCGGACGTCAGCCGTGAGAGCAGCGCCTTGGAACTCGTGGCGGGCTCGCGCGTCTCGAACGTCGCTCCATCGTAGAGCTGGATGTCGATCATGATGAAGACGTGGCTGTACCGGCCAAAACCCTCGCCCCGATTGATCACGCCGACGCCGGTGACCTCGTCGTTGGTCGAGGGTTCGCTGTCGGTCCGGCGGGTGATCACGAGATAGCGTGCGCACCCCGCCGAGCCGGCCACCCTCCTGACGATGGGCGTGAGCTTCCCGTTCTCAGCCTTGATCGGGGGTGACTGATAGAACGGATCGAATGACCCCTTGGGGACGCCGATGCGGCGGATCCCGGCATCACCCGCGGCTGCTTTCACGCGCGCATAGACGATATCGTCGAATCCCCAGGAGACCGGCACCTCGGCGTACTCGTTGCCCAGGCGGGTCATGCCGTTCTTCTGCACCGTGAAGACATCGCCAAGCGCTGAGATCACCCCGAGCTCGCACGGTCCGCCCTCGCGGACGGCCCTTGCCGGCTTGGCGGCCTTGGCAACGCCGGCCGCCGGCTTTGCCGCAGGCTTGGCGCTCAGCGGCGCAGGTGACGATTCCGCCAGGGCGTTGGTGCCCGACCAGAGCACGGCAATGAGCAGCGGCGCGAGCAGGCGTGAAATCGTCACTGGGAAAACTCGTGCTGGGAGAAACGAATGCGGACGGTGAAGCCCGTTCGAGGCGTATGACAGCGGGCGACGGCTCATTCGATCTTCAGGTAGCTCGGCAGGTCGCGATCTAGCTTCGCCGCGACCAGGCTGCGCAGGCGTTCGCGTAGCACGGTGCTGGTGGCTGCGGCGGCAAGAGGCTCGGGGAAGTCGGCATTGTCGAGCTTGTTGAGGGGATCCTCGGTGAGCCTCATGGTCTCGGCCAGCCGTGCGCCGGTATCCGCCGAGAATGAGCCGATCTTCTCGTAGGAATGGCCGTCGATCAGCGTGATGTTGACGTTCGCAAAAAGGTGCGAGTGCCGGATGAGTGATCCGAGGCCCTGATTGTAAGCGCCAATGCCCCTGAGCCTCAGGGTGGTGTTGGGAATGGTCGCCTCGAACCTGGTGACCACGAGGTAGCGTTCGCAATTTGCATTCGTGGTGACGTTGCGCACGATCGAGGTCAGGCTCTCCTTCGGATCGGGCAGGAAGCGCGACGTCGGATGGTAGTAGGGCTCGAACGCGCCTTTGGGATAGCCGACCCTGCGCACGGTCGGATCGCCGGCGGTCGCCGCACGCACGCGCGCCACGGCGAGGTCGTCCAGTCCCCAACCCGGCAGGGTGACCTCGTCCTCTTCGGTTTCGAACACCGTGAGGCCGAACTTGCTGACGGCGAGCTGGTCGCCGAGCGCGGCAATGACGCCCAGCCGGCAGGGACCGCTTTCAACGGCGATCGGCTTCGCCGCCGGCTTCTTTCCTGAGGACTTCTTGGCGGCGGGCGCAGCCTTGGCCGGGACTGCCATCGTCGACGGAGCCTGGGCCCAAGCCGCAGTTGTGAAGGCAGCAGCGAGACCGACGAGCGCAAGACGGGGGATCAGCAGAAGCGGTGCGGACATGGCGGAGGTTCGAGATTGACGAAGCGAGCGGGAACCCGAATTTAGTTCGCCCGCGAAGGCGCGCGCAACGGTTTCCGGCCGACACGCGCAAGACTCGCGCTTGCACGCTCCGCGATCATGAGTCCGCCGCCCGGTCGCCACGCTTCCATCGATAATATTTCATGATGCGGCCGTGCAGCGGATCAGCCTGCTCCTTTTCCAGCACGAAGCCCTCGCGTTCGTACCAGCGCCACGCCTTCTCGTTGCCCTCGGCGCAACGCAGCCAGACCTCGTCGGGCAGCAGCTCGCGGGTGAAGGCGAGCAGGCGGCGGCCGAGCGAGCGGCCCTGATGCGACGGGGCGATCATCAGTTGGTCGAGATAGAGCAGGGGAACGTTGATCGCGAGCATCGCCGCGAGCTGGCCGCCGTCATCAGCGACGTAGAGGCTCCAGCCACCCTCCATCTCGCGCGGCACGCGCTCCTTCAGCAGGCTCAGCAGCGTGTCGCTCGGGCGCTCCAGCCCGGTCGAGCACCAGCTCTCCATCCAGAGCCTCGCGATGGCGTCGTATTCGTCCGGGCGAGCGGGGCGGATGACAGGATGGTGCATGTGGGGTGACCTGAAGCGGGGTGACGGCCTGGCCTCTGCATCCGCAGCCATGACCTGGGACGCGCGAGGGTGTGCGACCGATAGGACAACAAAAAAGGGCGGCTCGAAAGCCGCCCTTTGTGTTTCACTCGAAGGGTGCCCCGGCTTTACTCGCCGGCGGCTTCGCGCGCCTCGGCGGGCGCGTCCTTCTGCTTGGCCTCGAGATCCTCGCCGGTGGTCTGGTCGACCGCCTTCATGGACAGCCGGGTCTTGCCGCGGTCGTCGAAGCCGAGCAGCTTGACCTTGACCTTGTCGCCTTCCTTGACGACGTCGGTGGTCTTCTGCACGCGCTTGTCGGCGAGCTGCGAGATGTGCACGAGGCCGTCACGGGTGCCGAAGAAGTTCACGAAGGCACCGAACTCCATCACCTTGACGACGGTGCCGTCATAGATCTGGCCGACCTCCGGATCGGAGGCGATCGACTTGATCCACTTGATGGCGGCCTTCATCGCCTCGCCGTCGTTGGAGGCGACCTTCACGGTGCCGTCGTCCTCGATGTTGACCTTGGCGCCGGTCTTCTCGACGATCTCGCGGATCACCTTGCCGCCGGTGCCGATCACTTCGCGGATCTTGTCGGTCGGGATCTTGAAGGTCTCGATGCGCGGCGCGTATTCGCCGAGCTCGGCGCGCGCGGCGGTCAGCGCCTTGGACATCTCGCCCAGGATGTGGATGCGGCCTTCGCGGGCCTGACCCAGCGCAACCCGCATGATCTCCTCGGTGATGCCCTCGATCTTGATGTCCATCTGCAGCGAGGTGATGCCGCTCTCGGTGCCCGCGACCTTGAAGTCCATGTCGCCGAGATGGTCCTCGTCGCCGAGGATGTCGGACAGCACGGCGAAGCGGCTGCCTTCCAGGATCAGACCCATCGCGATGCCCGCGGTCGGCCGCTTCAGCGGCACGCCGGCATCCATCAGCGCCAGCGAGGAGCCGCACACGGTCGCCATCGACGACGAACCGTTGGACTCGGTCACCTCCGACACGACGCGCGTCGTGTAGGGGAACTCGTGGTGCGGCGGCAGCACCGGGTGGATGGCGCGCCAGGCGAGCTTGCCGTGGCCGATCTCACGGCGCTTGGTGCCGCCGAGACGGCCGGTCTCACCAACGGAGTAGGGAGGGAAGTTGTAGTGCAGCAGGAACGTCTCCTTGTACGTCCCCGACAGTGCGTCGATGTACTGCTCGTCCTCGCCGGTGCCGAGCGTGGTCACGACCAGCGCCTGGGTCTCGCCGCGGGTGAACAGCGCCGAACCGTGGGCGCGGGGCAGCACGCCGACCTCGCAGACGATGTTGCGCACGGTCTTGGCGTCACGGCCGTCGATACGCTTGCCGGTGTCCAGGATGTTCCAGCGGACGATCTTGGCCTCGAGCTCCTTGAACACGGCGGCGATACGGAGCTTGTCGTATTTCGGCTCCTGCCCCTCGGGGAAGAAGTAGGCCATCACCTTTTCCTTGACGGCGCCGACGGCAGCATAGCGCTGCTGCTTGATCGGAATCGCGTAGGCGGTGCGCAGGTCCTGCTCGGCGATCCCGAGCATCTCCTTCTCGATCGCGGCGTTGTCGATGATCGCGACGTCGCGCGGCTCCTTGGCGGCCTTTTCGGCGAGCTCGATGATCGCGTTGATCACCGGCTGGAAGTGACGGTGACCGAACATCACCGCACCGAGCATGATGTCCTCGTTGAGCTCCTTGGCCTCCGATTCCACCATCAGCACGGCGTCCGAGGTGCCGGCGACCACCAGGTCGAGCTGGGTGTCGGCCATCTCGTCGAGGGTCGGATTGAGGATATATTCGTCATTGGCGAAGCCAACGCGGGCCGCGCCGATCGGGCCCTTGAACGGAACGCCCGACAAGGTCAGCGCTGCCGACGCGCCGACCAGCGCGACGATGTCCGGATCGTTCTCCATGTCGTGCGACAGCACGGTCACGATCACCTGGGTCTCGTTGCGCCAGGCATCGACGAACAGCGGGCGAATCGGGCGGTCGATCAGGCGGGAGACCAGCGTCTCCTTCTCGGTCGGACGGCCCTCGCGCTTGAAATAGCCGCCGGGAATGCGGCCCGCGGCGTAGGTCTTTTCCTGATAGTCGACGGTCAGGGGCAGGAAGTCGACGCCCTCCCGCGGCGCCTTGGCGGCGACGACGGTCGCGAGCACGACGGTCTCGCCATAGGTGGCGACGACGGCGCCGTCAGCCTGGCGGGCGATCTTGCCGGTTTCCAGCTTGAGCGGACGCCCACCCCAGTCGATCTCGACGGAATGCTTGGTAAACATGGGTATCTTCTTTCATGAGATGATCGAAGGCGGACTCCCCAGAAACAAAAAAACCATGCGCAAGATTGCGGGGCGCTGGAATGCGATCAGCGGCCTGCGATCCTGCCATGGTTTTCTTATTTCGGATGGCGTCCATCCTTCTCGTAAATAACGGGCACCTTGCCCGTCACGCCCAGCGGCCGGATTGCTGCTGAAGCGTACTGCATGGTCCTGGTCGGATCAGTCGAAGAGCGTATCCGCTTCTTTCCAGATCCGGCCAGACCGCATGATCCCGGATGAGCGAACGCCGCGCGTGCGGCGTCCTCAGGATCATGTCATCAACGCGCGCAATGACGCGCGCGCTCATTCCATAGCGAAGCTCAACGACGAATGTTGTGCTTCTCGAGCAGCGCCTTGTAGCGCGCCTCGTCGTTCTTCTTCAGATAGTCCAGCAGCGAACGGCGGGTCGACACCAGCTTCAGGAGGCCGCGGCGGGAGTGATTGTCCTTGCCGTGGGTCTTGAAATGGCCGGTCAGGTTGTTGATGCGTTCCGACAGGATCGCAACCTGCACCTCGGGAGAACCGGTATCACCGGCCTTGGTGGCGTTCGCCTTGATGATTTCCGCCTTGCGCTCTGCGGTCACCGACATCGTCAGTCTCTTTCGTTGCGACCGGAGCTGGCAGTCAGTCCGGTCAGGTTGAACACGCGCTTGGGGATGAGTTCGCCATTGCCAATTTCGGCAAGCGCCAGAAGGCGGCCTGCGACCGTGACATAGACTGTGCCGCTACTATTGGGCGCATCCCGTCCGCGCAACAAAACGGCCTGGCCCCTGTGGAGCCTTGCCGCATCAGCCCGAGTGACGGCCAGTGCCGGGATGTCGTCCAGCGCGGTCTCAACGGGCAGGAGTGCGTCGGCGAGGCTTCCCTCACCGGACGCGGCTCTATTGCACAAAGCCTCCAACTGTTCCAGCGGAATCATGTCGTTCTCGGTAAACGGACCCACCAGGGTCCGCCGGAGCGCGCTGATATGGCCGTAACAGCCGAGGAGGCGGCCCATGTCGCGGGCCAGCGCCCGGACATAGGTTCCCTTGCCGCATTCCGCCTCGAATACCGAATGGTCGGTGTCGGGCTGGTCGACGAGGGTCAGTTCATGGATCTCGACCGGGCGCGGCTGCAGCTCGACGACCTCGCCGTCGCGGGCGAGATCATAGGCGCGCTCGCCCTGGACCTTGATCGCGGAATAGCGCGGCGGCGTCTGCTCGATCCGACCGGTAAATTGCGGCAGCAGCGCCCGGATCGCCGCGGCATCCGGCCGGCTGTCGCTGGTCTCGACGACCCGTCCTTCGGTGTCGTCGGTATCGCGCTCCTCGCCCCAGGTCACGGTGAAGCGGTAGCGCTTGCGGCCGTCCATCACGAAGGGGACCGTCTTGGTGGCTTCGCCCAGCGCGATCGGCAGGCCGCCGGAGGCGAGCGGATCGAGCGTGCCGGCATGGCCGGCGCGCTTTGCCTGGAACAGGCGCTTCACCACCGCCACGGCCTGGGTCGAGGTCATGCCGATCGGCTTGTCGAGCACGACCCAGCCATGGACGTCGCGACGATCGCGGCGCGGCTGGTTGCCCTGACCGTTTCCTTGGCGCTGCTTGTTGCGCGGATCATTGTTGTCGCGCAACGGGCGTCCGTCGGCAGAATGGATCGTCTTGGCCGTGGTCGGTTCGGCGCTCGGCGCGTCGACAGTGCCGGTTTCGGGGGGAATGGTCATCAGCTCTCTTCCGAATCCGAATTGAGGTCTCTCTGCACCGCGGGTGTTCGCAGTAATTTCTCGATCCGTTCCGCTTCGTCGAATCGCTCGTCGACGCGGAAGCGGATGTCAGGTGCAAATTTCAGGTTAACGCGCCGCGCGATGTCGCCGCGCAGGAACTTCTTGTTGCGCTCCAGCGCCGTGAGCACGACGTCCGTATCCTGTCCGCCGAGCGGCATGATGTAGATCGTGGCGAGCTTCAGGTCGGGCGACATGCGGACTTCGGGCACCGTGATGATGTGTCCCTCCAGGTCCGGATCGTGCACGTCACCGTGGCTGAGAATGTCGGCGACAGCGTGACGCACGGTCTCGGCCACGCGCAACTGACGCTGCGAGCCGCCGGAAGCGGCGCTTCCCCTCTGGTGATGGCGAGGCATTTTTCAAAAATCCAATGGATCGTCGCCCGGCGTGAGCACGGGCGAGAGGATCATTCTGATTGAGTTCAACGACGCTTCGTTAAGTTCAAGAGGCGCGGCGATTCCGCATGTTCACGGAATCGCTGCTCGCTCGAATTGCAGCGCTCTGTAGGATTCGGACTTACAGCGAGCGCTGGATGGTCTCCACGCGATAACACTCGATGACGTCGCCGACACGCATGTCGCCGTAGCTCTCGAAGGCCATGCCGCATTCCTGGCCGGCCTGCACTTCCTTCACTTCGTCCTTGAAGCGCTTCAGGGTCGACAGCTTGCCCTCGTGAACCACGACGTTGTCGCGGATCAGGCGGACATTGGCGCCGCGTTCGACAGTGCCGTCGGTGACGCGGCAGCCGGCGACCTTGCCGACCTTGGAGATGTTGAACACCTCCAGGATCTGCGCATTGCCGAGCATGGTTTCCCGAAGCGTGGGGGCCAGGAGACCGCTCATCGCCTTCTTCACGTCATCCACGAGGTCGTAGATGATGTTGTAGTAGCGGATCTCGATGCCGTTGCGCTTGGCGAGTGCGGCCGCTTCCTTGTTGGCTCGCACCGAGAAGCCGATGATCGCGGCGTTGAAGCCTTCGGCCAGCGTGACGTCGGACTCGCTGATGCCGCCGACGCCGGCATGCAGGATGCGGGCGGCGACCTCCTCGGTGCCGAGCTTCTCCAGCGAGCCGAGAATGGCTTCCAGCGAGCCCTGCACGTCGGCCTTGATGATCAGCGGGAACTCCTTGCGGCCCACAGTCTTCAATTGCGACATCATCTGCTCGAGCGAACCGCGCATGCCGGAGATCGAGGCTGCCGCGTTCTCGCGCTTCTGGTGCGCGCGGTAGCTGGTGACCTGGCGGGCGCGGGCTTCGTTCTCGACGACGGCGAGACGATCGCCGGCTTCCGGAGGACCGTTGAAGCCGAGCACCTCGACCGGCACCGACGGGCCTGCCTCCTGCAACGTCTCGCCCTGGTCCGAGATCAGGGCGCGGACGCGACCCATCTCGGCGCCGGCGACGATGATGTCGCCGACCCGCAAGGTGCCGCGCTGGACCAGCACGGTGGCGACCGGACCACGGCCGCGATCGAGCTTGGCTTCGATCACGGTGCCTTCGGCCGGGCGATCCGAATTGGTCTTGAGGTCGAGGATGTCGGCCTGCAGCGCGATCATCTCCAGCAGACGATCGAGATTGGTCTTGTTCTTGGCGGACACCTCGACGTCGACGACCTCGCCGCCCAGCGATTCGACTTGCACCTCGTGCTGCAGCAGCTCGGTGCGGACGCGCTCGGGACGGGCGTCGGGCTTGTCGATCTTGTTGATCGCCACGATCATCGGCACCTTCGCCGCCTTGGCGTGGTTGATGGCCTCGATCGTCTGCGGCATGACGCCGTCATCGGCCGCGACCACCAGCACGACGATGTCGGTGACCTTGGCGCCGCGGGCGCGCATCGCGGTGAACGCGGCGTGGCCGGGCGTGTCGATGAAGGTGATCTTCTTGCCGGAATCCGGCGCGGTCACCTGATAGGCGCCGATGTGCTGGGTGATGCCGCCGGCTTCACCCGAGACCACGTTGGCGTGTCGCAGCGCGTCGAGCAGCGAGGTCTTGCCGTGGTCGACATGGCCCATGACGGTGACGACCGGCGAGCGCGGCTCGGTGTCGGTCGAATCGTCGACGACGTCGAACAGGCCCTCTTCCACGTCCGAGGCGGCGACGCGCTTGACCGTGTGGCCGAGTTCTTCCGCGATCAGCTGCGCGGTGTCGGCATCGATCACGTCGGTGATCTTGTGCATCGCGCCCTGGCGCATCAGCAGACGGATCACGTCGACCGCGCGCTCCGACATGCGGTTCGCCAGCTCCTGGATGGTGATGGCTTCCGGAATCGTCACCTCGCGGACGAGCTTCTCCTTCTGCTCGTTGGCGGCATGGCCCTTCAGGCGCTGCGTGCGGCGGCGGAACGATGCGATCGAGCGCTCGCGCACATCGTCGGCCGTGAGCGCCGTGACCACCGTCAAGCGGCCGCGCTGCTTCTGCGGACCCGGCTTGTGCGTGGTCTTCGGCGGCGGCGCGGGACGTGCGGCTCCGCCGGGCCCCCTGCGGATCTGGCGCGGACCCTCATCCTCGTCGGGACCGGCGGCAACCGCCGCCGGCGCGCGGCCGAGCGGGCCGCCTGCGGCAGGACGGGCGCCGGCCGGGCGGGCGCCCGCCGGCTGGGCGCCGCCGGGCCGCGAGCTCGGACCACCAATCTGCTGCGGCCGGCTGCCCGGTGCGCCGACGGGCCTGCCGGGGGCGGGCGTCGAGCGGGCCGGTGCGGTGGCGGCGGGCTGCGGCGCGGATGTCGCCGGACGGGGCGCCTCGCCTTCACCGAACCGCTTCTTGGCCTCGAGCTCGGCCTTGCGCTTGGCTTCCTCTTCGTGACGGTGCCGCTCTTCCTCGGCCTTGCGGCGCGCCTCGGCAGCCTCGCGCTCGGCGCGTTCGGCGGCTTCGCGCTCGGCGCGGCGGCGGGCTTCCTCTTCGGCCTGGCGGCGTTCCTCGATGTCGCGCACGCGGGCGTCGGCCAGCGCGCTGGCGCGCGCCGAGCGCTCGTCCTCTGTCAGGGTGCGGAGCACGACGCCGGAGCCGCTGCGCTGTGGACCGGACGACCGCGGCCCGGACGGGCGGTTGCTCGCCGGCGGCGGCGTCGGCGCCTTGGCGACGGTCGGCTCCGGCGCGTGCGGCGCATCGGGCGCCCCATCGCCGACACGGCGCTTGGTGCCGCGCTTCTCGACCACCACCTGCTTGCTCCGGCCATGTGGGAAGCTCTGGCGCACCGTGCCAGTCTCGACGCGCGGCTTCAGCGTCAAGGTCTTGGTCGGGACACTCAGTTTCTTGTCGCCCGGAGTGTTGTTGTCGGCCATTCAGTCGTCCTAATCTCGTTTACCTGCGTGCGGGTCTGCCGCACCGTCCCATTCGTGCAATCGTCGCGTATTCGTCGCTATGTCTTCGAAGTCGAAGCAGATTTCGTGGCCGCGGTTCCGGCAATCTTGTCAGCGTCGGCCGACCGGTATCGGACCAGTGTCTGGCTGCGCGACAGGAATGTCCTGCTCGCCGGGCCTGCGAGCACGGCAGCATGTATCACATTTGAGCGCCCAAGTGCCAAATCCAATTCTGCCGAAGTGAGACAGCAGATGATCGGAATTGTCGGGGCTTGGCCCTGACCCTCGGCGTTCGGCCGCACCAGCGCGTCGAGCTTGCGGATCCCGTCGGCTGCACCGTCCGCAGCATGGACGAGGGCTGCCAAGGTCGACCGTGACTGCCGCTGCGACAGCGCCGCTTCCACCTTGGAGAAACCGGAGACGACCTCGCCGGCCTTGGCGGCAATCCCCAGCGCTTCGATCGCGCTGCGGGCCAGCAAGGCTTCCAGGTCTTCGGGAAGGGTAGGCGGGACGCGGACGTTGGTCTTGAAGCCTCGGCTGAAATGGTGACGCCGCACCGCCTCCGCAACCGCCTGGCGCGAGGCGGTGATCCACAAGCCCCGCCCCGGCAGCTTGCGTTTGATGTCGGGCACGACCTCACCCGACGGGCCGACGACGAAGCGGATCAGCTCGCCGATCGGCCGCACTTCGCGGCTGACCGCGCACATGCGCATGGTCGCGGACTTCTCGGTCCGCGGTCCATTGTCGAGCTCGGGGTCGGCCAAAGCGAGCATGCGGTGATGCGGCTCCTCATCTCAAGCGAGCTGGGTCAGGGTGGGGGTCATTGCGGTGTCCATGGGGCGATCCAAACGGGTCAGGCGGGCTGTCCTTCGGTCGTTTCGTCCTCATTCTCGGGCTCGGCTTCGGCCTTGGCGAGGTCAGCCTCACTGATCCAGCCGGCCTTGACGCGGGCCTGCATGACCATGGCTTCGGCGTCATCGCGGGAGACATCGAGACCGTCGAGGAAACCGGGGAATTTGGTGGCTTCGCCCCCCTCCTTGCGCTCGGTCCAGCCGACCAGATCGTCGGTGGCGCAGCCCGCGAGGTCCTCGACCGTCTTGATGTCGTTCTCGCCGAACTTGACCAGCATCTTGGTGGTGACGCCGGGCACGTCCTTCACCGCGTCCTCGACGCCGAGCTCCTTGCGCCTGGCCTCGAGCTCGGCTTCCTGCTGCTCGAGGAATTCGCGGGCGCGGGTCTGCAGCTCGGTCGCGGTCTCCTCGTCGAAGCCCTCGATGCCGGCGAGATCCTTGAGGTCGACCAAAGCGAGCTCCTCGACCGAGGTGAAGCCTTCGGACGCCAGCAACTGGCCGACGACCTCGTCGACGTTCAGCGATTCCATGAACACGCGGGTGGAATTCTCGAAGTCGGCCTGGCGGCGCTCCGATTCCTCCTGCTCGGTCAGGATGTCGATGTCCCAGCCGGTCAGCTGCGAGGCGAGCCGGACGTTCTGGCCGCGGCGGCCGATCGCGAGCGAGAGCTGGTTGTTGGTGTCGGGGACGACCACCTCGATGCGCTCGCGGTCCTCGTCGATGACGACCTTGGCGACTTCGGCCGGCGCCAGCGCGTTGACCACGAAGGTCGCGATATCCGGCGACCACGGGATGATGTCGATCTTCTCGCCCTGCAGCTCGTTCACCACGGCCTGCACGCGCGAGCCGCGCATGCCGACGCAGGCGCCGACGGGGTCGACCGAGGAGTCGCGGGAGACAACGCCGATCTTGGCGCGCGAGCCGGGGTCGCGAGCGACCGCCTTGATCTCGACGATGCCGTCATAGATCTCCGGTACCTCCTGCGCGAACAGCTTGGCCATGAACTGCGGATGGGTGCGCGACAGGAAGATCTGCGGTCCCCGGGTCTCGCGGCGCACGTCGAACACATAGGCGCGGACGCGGTCGCCGTTGCGGAAGACCTCGCGCGGCAGCATCTCGTCACGGCGGATGATGGCCTCGCCGCGGCCGAGGTCGAGGATCACGCTGCCATACTCGACGCGCTTGACGACGCCGTTGACGATGTCGCCGATGCGGTCCTTGAACTCCTGGTACTGCCGGTCGCGCTCCGCCTCGCGCACCTTCTGCACGATGACCTGCTTGGCCGATTGCGCGGCGATGCGGCCATATTCCAGCGGCGGCAGGGTGTCCGCGATGGTGTCGCCGATCTGGGCGCCCGGGTTGGCGCGGCGCGCATCATCCAGCGAGATCTGGTTGGAGGGGTTCTCGACCTTCTCGACCACCAGCATGTGGCGCGACAGCCGCAGCTCACCCTTCTTCGGATCGATCTCGGCATGAACGTCGGTCTCGCTGCCGTAGCGGGCGCGGGCGGCCTTGGCGATCGCGTCTTCCATCGCGGCGATCACGATGCCGCGGTCGATCGACTTCTCGCGCGCGACGGCGTCGGCGATCTGCAGCAGTTCCAACCGGTTGGCGCTGACGGCCATGGCTCAAGTCTCCTCTAATCAGGATCGATCTCGCCCCTGCGCGCGCGGTCGGCAGCGAGGCGATGTTTCTTGGTGTTGGTCGGCAGCGGCTTCTTGGCCGGCTGCTTGTCTTTCAACTTCGGCTTGGCCTGGGCCGCCGGCTTGGCGTGCGGCGCCAGCGGCGGTGCGATGCCAAGCTCGCGCTTCTTCTCACGCTCGGCGGCCTTGCCGCGGCGCATGGATTCGGCGATCAGCTCGTCGGTCAGCACCATCTTGGCGTCGCCGATGTCGGTCATCGGCAGCACGACATCGGCATCCTGGTCCTTGGCGACGTCGTCGCGGGTGATGCGGACGCCATCACCTTCGACGCCCTTGATGATGCCGCGGAAGCGTTTGCGGTTCTGATGCGCCACCGCCATCTCGATCTTCACGAGATGCCCGATATGGCGCTCGAAATCGGAGCGGCGGACCAGCGGCCGGTCGATCCCCGGCGAGGAGATCTCGAGCCGGTAGGCACGGTCGATCGGGTCGGCGATATCCAGCACCGGCGACAGCGCCCGCGACACCGCCTCGCAATCCTCGATCTGCATCGTGCCGTCGGGGCGCTCGGCCATCACCTGGACGGTGCAGCCGGCCTCGCCGGAGATGCGGATCCGCACCAGACGGTACCCCATTCCCTGCAGCACGGGGTCAGCCACCGCCGCGACGCGCGCCGCGACGCCCGGCTCAACGACGAGACGGGGCTCGGTCAGGAGGTCGGTGTCAGCGGTTGCGAACGTAGGTTCCGTCATCGAGGCGTCGATCGCGTGTCTTGCTTGGTTGGGCCGTCGGGCCTGTTCGATCGCGCTCACCGGACCGATCCCGCCCGTGGCGGAGCGATCCAGGTAACAAAAAAGAGCGGGTCCGGAAGGGCCCACCCTCACTACGCGATCGTATATGAGATGATGTTTGATGGCGCTCATATAGCCGCTTTGCCGCCTGACGGCAAGGGTCGTGTCGGCTCAAACGGCGCCTGGAACTGGGAATCTGCTCCGCGCCAGGAGTGCGGATCGGATCGTTTTCCCCGACCGGGAACGGCCGAATGCCGCGGGGTCTAACCCTCCATTCACCAAGATCGCTTAAAAATGAGCTGAGTTCGCGCTTTTCGCCTCCGTAGTCGTGCCGCACGGAGCGGAGCGCACGGAAACGTGTCGTGTTGCGTATCGAGTAGACGTCATGACCCCGGCAACCGCGCTGATCCCCGGCCTCGGCCGGATCGTCAGGCAGGGCAATGCTGAACGCGGCCTCGAGGCCACGCGCCGCATCGCCGACCTGTTCTTCGAGGATGCGACGAAGCTGCGTCCCGAGCACATCAATCTGTTCGACGGTCTCCTGACCGATCTGGTCCCGTTCGCGGATCTGCCGACGCGGATCGATCTGGCGGAGCGGTTGTCGCGGCTCCTCAGGGCGCCCCGTGCCGTCGTCAGCCGGCTGGCGCGCGACGACGAGGTTGCGGTGGCGGGTCCGCTGTTGCGCCGTTCGCTCGTGCTCGACGATCCCGTGCTCATCGCCATTGCGCGCGACAAGAGCCAGGGACATCTGCTCGCGATGGCAGAGCGGACGCGCCTGTCGGCCGATATGACCGATGTGCTGGTGCGCCGTGGTGATCGCGACGTGGTGCGGCGGACCGCTGCCAATGATGGCGCCGCGTTTTCCCCGCGCGGCTATGCCGCGCTGATCCACCGCGCGAGTTCAGACGGCGTGTTGACGCTCACGGTCGGCCGGCGCGACGATGTTTCCGACGATCATCTGCGACAATTGCTGGCCGGTGCGCTCGATGTCGTCAGGCGGCGGCTGTTCGATGTGGTGCCGCCGGACAAGCAGGCGAGGATCAAGCAGGCCCTCGCCGAGCTCGCCGATGCGGCACAGGCAACAGACAGCACGCGCAATTTCGTGCCGGCGCAGCGGACCATCCTGTCGCTGTATGAAGCCGGTGCCTTGGACCAGTCGGCGCTGTTCGGCTTCGCATCCGAGCACAAATACGAGGAGGTCATCGCGGCGCTCGCCGCAATGACGGGATTGAAGATCGCGACGCTCGACCGGCTCATGTCGGGCGATCGTCACGATCCGCTTCTGATCCTGGGGCGCATGATCGGGCTCGATTGGCGCACCGTGCACGCACTGATCCTGCTGCGCCTCGGACCGAAACGCGTGCCGGCGCAGCGCGATATCGATGCGATCAGGGTCAACTACGCGCGCCTGCTGCCATCGACCGCCGAGCGGGTCGTCGCGTTCTGGAAGACACGGCATTGAATGACGCCCACGGCGCAGTGGTCAGCGCCGGCGGAAGATCAGGTAGTTGGCGACGCGGCCTTCGCGCGTCGCCTTCCGTCCGTAGCGCGTCATGGTGTAGCCCGGCCAGGGCAGACGCCAGTCGTCGGCGCGCTCGGCCGTCCAGGCGAACTCGGGCGACCGGAGCAGATGCCACAGCGTCCAGGCGCAATAGTCGGCGATGTCGCTGACGAAGCGGAACTCGCCGCCGGGCCTCAGGACGCGCGCCATCGCGGCGATCGTCGCATCCTGCACGAAACGCCGCTTCCAGTGCCGCCGCTTCGGCCAGGGATCGGGATGGATCAGGTCGATCCGCTGCAGCGATCGCGGCGGCAGCCAGGCCAGCAGTTCGGCGGCGTCGCCGGCCAGCAGCCTGATATTGCCGATGTTGTCGGCCTCGATCGCCGACAGGATCTTGGCCATGCCGTTGACATAGGGCTCACAGCCGATGAAGCCGGTGGTCGGAAACGCCTTTGCTTCGGCGGCAAGATGCTCGCCGCCGCCAAACCCGATCTCCAGCCGCAGCGCGTCGACCGGCGGATCGTACAGCGAAGGCAGCACGGCATCCGCGGGAGCGGCGAGATCGAGCGCGAGATGCGGCAGCAGGTTGCCGACCAGGTCGGCCTGATGCGCCCGCAGCTTGTGGCCCTTGCGCCGGCCGAAGAACGAGCCCTGACCATGCAGGGCCGCGGTGTCGGTGTGATTGTCGTCGTCGACGGGCATGTTGATTGCGGTGCTCATCGCAGCGTTTCATAGAGGCGGTAGAGCAGCCTTGTCCGCGGCTCGATCGAGGAGATGTACATCTGCTCGTAATGCGTATGCGCGCCCTTGCCATCGACGCCGAGCCCATCGAGCGTCGCCGTGAACGGTGCGGTGAAATTGCCGTCGGAACCGCCGCCGGTATAGGTGTCGATCAGCTCGAAGCCGATTTCGTCGGCGAGCGATTTCGCATGCTCGAACAGGGCGGCGCCGGCGTTGCCCTTGACGTAAGGCGGCCGGTTCACCTCGCCGCTCACTTCGACCGTGACGCCATCGCTGCGCGAGGTCAGCCCCAGGATCTTGGGCAGGATTTCCTCGGCATCGGCAGGCGTCGGCAGCCGTGCGTCGACCTCGGCATAAGCTTCCTCGGCGATCACGTTCGGACGTGTTCCGCCGCGCACGACGCCGACATTCACGGTGATGCCGCGGGCGGGGTCGTTGAGCGCCTCGAGGGCGTGAATGACGTTGGCGAGTTCGCGGATCGCACTGCGTCCATCCTGTGGACGCGCGCCGGCATGCGCGGGCACGCCGCGGATCGTCACGTCGAACCGCGCCACGCCCTTGCGTCCGGTCACGATCTTGCCGCCGTCACGCGCGGGCTCGGTGACGAGGACGTATTTGGCCTTGCGGCCTTCCTCCTCGATCAGCGCGCGCGAGGTCGGGCTGCCGATCTCTTCATCCGAGACGAACAAATGAGTAATGCCGAGCGGCGATTTTTGACCGCCTGCGCAGAGTTGACGAAAGGCGTGGAAGGCGAGATACGCGCCGCCCTTCATGTCGTAGATCCCCGGACCGTACGCGACGTCGCCGTCGACCGAGAACGGCAGCCGCGCGATGAACCCGATCGGATGCACCGTGTCGAGATGGCTCAGGACCAGGATGCCCGGCTCGTCCTGCCCCCACGACGACCGTGCGACGAGGTGGTCGCCGCAGCCGTCGCGTCCGGCGATCCGTTCGATCGTGGCATCGAGCCCCCGATAACCATCCGCGACAAGGGAAGCCAGCTTGTTGACCTGATCAGGCGCCTCGGTCGGGGTCTCGATCTCGACCCATTGGCGGATGCCTTCGAGAATTGTGCGACTATCGAACGGGCTGCTGCTGCTGGTTGTCATGAGCTTTGTAAATCGTTCTCGATGGTTACGAAGTGGTAGCAGGCGGTTGGGCGCGCTGGCGCGTTGGCGGCCGGGACGCCGGAGTTCCAGGCCACATGTGCATAAAAAGATTTAGAGCGCGATAGCCTTTCCCGAAGGGGAGCCATCGCGCTCTATTGGTCGTGATCCAACCTGTCTATCGGCTCATTCGTCTGCGGAATGAAGCGTGCCCAGCGCGTCGTCCGCAAACGTGCCCCGCTGATGGCCCCCCGAGGGCGCTGACATTCCTATGAGAGTGATCACGATAGGAATGTCAGCGCCGGCGCATCAGCTAGCCTTCTTCCGGAGCTTCGCGATCAGCGATCTGCTCGACCAGGTCGACGATGCTGCGACGGAGCTTCGAATCGTGGATCCGCGTGAATGCGCGGGTCAACGCCAGTCCTTCGGAGGTCGCCAGGAAATCAGACACATAGGCGGGCGAAGCGCCTTCGCCGAAAGCTTCACCGTTGGTCCCGCCACTCGGGACCCCTTCGAACAGGAAGGAGACCGGGACCTGCAGAACCTCCGAGATCTGCTGAATCCGGCTGGCGCCGACTCGATTGGTGCCTTTTTCGTACTTCTGTATCTGCTGGAACGTGAGTCCGAGAGCCTCACCAAGTTTTTCCTGGCTCATGCCCAACATGATACGGCGCATCCGCACCCGGCTGCCGACATGCTTGTCAACAGGGTTGGGCGCTTTCGTCGACATCTCTCAACTCCTTAGAATGGGCCTCGGAACGAGGCGGTCGCAGTATGCCTCAGGCGCTCACACCGTCAATTTCTGTTCGCATGTCGTACTAACGAAGACGGCCGAGCAACGAACTGGACGGCTCATGCTGCCGCGCGAGAATGCGAATTGCAGCAGCTATCTGTCAACACTTGGGGTTTTGCTTGTCAAAAAAAATCTTACGGACCCGGAAAGAATCGAGATCTTGCTGTCGTCAGGGAAGCTTTTGAGCAACACGTCTGCGAACGACGGTGCTCAGGGCGATCACTAACAGGATCGCAACCGGAATGTCGCCGAGCCTTGCATAGACGGTCGGCTGCAACGCAACAGGCAGCGCCGAATCCAGCACGCCCTCTGCGCCGAGAGGCAATTGCTTAACGATACGGCCGACGGGATCGATCACCGCGGAGATGCCGGTGTTCGCAGATCGAACTAATGGAAGTCCTTGCTCGATCGCGCGCCACTGCGCCTGCTGCAGATGCTGATGAGGACCGGTCGAAATGCCGAACCAGCCATCGTTCGTCAGGTTGACGATCCAGCCCGGTCGTTCTTCGCTCGGCACGCTGTCACTCGGAAAGATCGCCTCGTAGCAGATCAAGGGAAGTACACGCGGGGCGTGTGGCACGTCCAGGTTGCGTCGCACGGTGCCGGGGATGAAGCCGCCCTGCACCCGCGTGAGCTGCTCGAGCCCGATCCGCTCCAGCAGATTCTGGAACGGCAGGAACTCGCCGAATGGGACGAGATGGAGCTTGTCGTAGACCGACAGCACGGTGCCGTCGTGATCGATCACGTAGATCGAATTATAGGCCCGGGTGATGGGGGTGTTGCGAGGCCCGTCGGGGGCGCGGACCGAACCGGTGATCAGCACCGTGCCCGGCGACAGCAGGTCGGCGATCTGGCCCATCGCGTCCGCCTCGCGGGTCAGGAAGAACGGGAACGCCGATTCCGGCCAGATCAGGACGTTGGCGTCCCGGACACCGGTGGCGTTCGGGCCGGAGGCGCGGTCCGACAGCGCCAGATAGCGGCGCATGACGTCGGCCTTGGCGCCATAGTTGAACTTCACGTCCTGTTGCAGGTTCGGCTGCATGATCCGCAGCTTGAGGTCGGCGACGAAGGCGGTCGGATGCAGCCCGAGCCGGATGACGCCGAACACGCCCATCATCACGAGCAGGGCGGCCGCCGCGGCCGGAGCCCGCCAGCGCTCGCGCCAGGTCTTGCCGTCGATCAGCACCGCTGGGCTGGCGAAGATCGCGATCGTCAGGAGCGTCATGCCCCAGATCCCGATCAGCGAGGTGGCCTGCGCCAGCGCCAGCGGCCGCGACAGGGCATAGCCGAACGTGTCCCAGGGGAAGCCGGTCAGCGCGTGGCCGCGCAGCCATTCGCTCGCGGTCAGGCAGACGGCGAGCGCCAGGATGCGGGTTGCATCACGCGTCCAGATCAACCGGGCCAACGCGAAGCCCAGAGCCGGAAACAGCGCGAGATAGGCCGGCAGGCCCAGCACGGCGAACGGCATCAGCCAGGCGAAGGTGTCGGCATCGACCAGGAACGCGTCGCCGATCCAGTACAGGCCGGGCACGAAATAGCCCATGCCGAAGCAGAAGCCGGTGAACGCGGCAGCCGGGATGCCGCGCCGCCGTCCCGCCGCGGCGCCGTCGATCAGCCAGACCAGCACCGGGAAGGTGATCGCGAGCACCGGCCAGGCGTTGAACGGGGCCATCGCCAGCGAGGAGAGCGCGCCGGCAGCGAGCGCGATCGCCGCACGCTTCCAGCCCCAGGCCAGGACAACGCCGATGGCGAGGCCGCGAATCGTCGATGGGCGGATCACTGTGAGCTGGCTCCGTCGCCCCTTGGCGGGCTGCTATCGTCATGGACCGGCGCAGGGCCGGCCTCTGCCGGCGGCGGCTCGGCCGGGACGTCCGTGTCCGGCGGGGTCACTTCCGGCGCAACGTCTCGACGCCGGCTTTCGCGCGGCGGGCGGGGCGTGGGGCGTTCCTTGCGCGGCGCGATGCGCAGCCGCTTGACCCGGCGCGGATCGGCATCGAGCACCTCGACCTCGAAATTGCCGGGGCCGGAGATCAGTTCGCCGCGCACCGGCAGCCGGCCGACATGGTTGACGAGATAGCCGCCGAGCGTCTCCACGCCCTCGCCGGCCTCGCCCGTCACGAACTCCTCGCCGATCACCCGGCGGACGTCGTCGAGGCTGGCGCGGGCGTCCGCGATGAAGGCGTTGTCGGCCTGCCGCACGATCGCCGGCGGCTCGTCGCTGTCGTGCTCGTCGTCGATCTCGCCGACGATCTGCTCGACGATGTCCTCGATCGAGACCAGTCCGTCGGTGCCGCCATATTCGTCGACCACCAGCGCCAGATGGATGCGCGAGGCCTGCATCTGCGCCAGCAGATCGATCGCGCGCATCGATGGCGGCACATAGAGCAGCTTGCGGATGATGTTGGCCTCGAACAGCGGCATCGAGAGGTCGACTGCCTTCAGGTCGAGCCCGGCCGGCAGCGGCTTCTTGCGCCGCGCCTTGACCTCGTCCGAGACGCGCGCCTGTGCGGTGGTGAAGGCGAGCAGGTCGCGGATGTGGACCATGCCCTCGGGATCGTCGAGCGTGTCGTTGTAGACCACGAGCCGTGAATGCGAGGCACTCTCGAACAGGCTCATCAGCTCGCCGAGCGTGATGTCGCGCCTGACCGCGACGATGTCGGCGCGATGTACCATCACGTCGGCGATCCGCCGCTCGTGCAGATCGAGGATGTTGCGCAGGAGCGTGCGCTCGACCGCGGAGAAGCCGATGTCGTCGGGTGTCGAGGCGTCGAGCACGACCTGCAGGTCGTCGCGCACCGATCCGCCGCCCTTCCATCCGAACAGATTGCGCAGCGCGCGAAAAAGCCAGTTCTCGCTCGGCGAGCGGCCGAGCTCGGATGCCGGCACCACGGCCGGAAGATTGCGCGTGTTGCGCGGATTGTCGTGAATGGGTTCGGAGTCGGCCATGATCAATTCGTCCGCTCCCGGTCGGCATAGGGATCGGGGATGCCGAGATGGGCCAGGATCTCGCGCTCGAGCGCCTCCATCTCCTCGGCCTCGTCGTCGGTCTCGTGATCGTAGCCGATCAGGTGCAGGAAGCCGTGCACCGCGAGATGGCTGAGGTGCTGGTCGAACGGCTTCTGCTCCTCGTCGGCTTCGCGCCGCAGCGTCTCGTAGGCGATGGCAATGTCGCCCAGCATGCGCGGCGCGTCGTCGTCGCCACGCGGGCCGGTCGGCTGCAGCGCCGGAAACGACAGCACGTTGGTCGGCTTGTCGATGCCGCGCCAATTGCTGTTCAGGGTGCGGATGCCGTCGTCGTCCGTCAGCATCACCGCGATCTCGGCGTCGCCGACGTCCGCGTCGACCGTCTCGGCGGCGGCGACGATGGCGCGATGTATGACGTCCTCGGCGTCGGGCTGGTCCTGCCAGCAGTCGGCGGCGACGATCACCTCGGTGGTTGGAATGGGACTTTGTGGCATCCTGGTCGTTCTGTGCGGATGGCGCTTGGATCACGCGCCGATCGGCGAGCTTGCTCTCGGGGTCAGCGCGCCTTTGGGCTCTCATAGGCGGCGACGATACGCGCCACCAATTCGTGGCGAATGACGTCCTCGCCGGTGAACCTGACCTGCGCGATCCCGTCGACGCCGTCGAGCAGCCGCGCGGCCTCGGCGAGGCCCGACGTCTGGCCGTTCGGCAGATCGACCTGCGAGGGATCGCCGGTGATGATCATGCGGCTGTTCTCGCCCAGGCGCGTGAGAAACATCTTCATCTGCATCGATGTCGTGTTCTGCGCCTCGTCGAGAATGATCGCGGCATTGGTCAAGGTGCGCCCGCGCATGAAGGCGAGCGGCGCGATCTCGATCTCGCCGGCCTGCAGCGCACGCTCGACGATGCGCGCATCCATCAGATCGTACAGCGCGTCGTAGATCGGGCGCAGATAGGGATCGACCTTCTCGCGGAGGTCACCAGGCAGGAAGCCGAGCCGCTCGCCGGCTTCGACAGCCGGGCGTGAGAGGATGATGCGGTCGACTTCCTTCCGCTCGAACAGCTGCGCTGCATGCGCGACCGCGAGCCAGGTCTTGCCGGTGCCGGCCGGACCGATGCCGAACACCAGCTCGTGGCGCTTCAGCGCGCGGATATAGGAATCCTGCGCGGCGGTGCGGGCGCGCACCGGCCGCTTGCGCAGGTTGATGCTCTCGAACGCGTTCTTGGCGTTCTTGGCGTCGAACTCGAACAGCGAGCCCTGCGCGACCACGGCGCGGATCGCGCCCTCGACGTCGCCCTGCGCCAGGTCCTGGCCCTTGACGGCCTGCGCATAGAGCGATTCGAGCACGCGCCGCGCGGCATCGCAGCCGTCGCGGGTGCCGCCGATGGTGATGTGGTTGCCGCGGGAATCGACGACGACGCCGAGGCGTCGTTCGACCAGCGCCAGGTTCTGGCCGTAGGGGCCGACCAGGGCGGATGCGGCGCGGTTGTCGTCGAAATCGATGACGACCTGGGTCTCGGGGGGCATGGACATGTCGCGGTCGTACTTGCGGCTGGGAGCGAGGGAAGACGAATCCGATGCGCTCTTGGGCAAGTGCTCAGCCTCCGATGGACACGAGGGGCGTGGGGGAGATCACTGCCGGCGCGGCCGTGACGAGCTCGCCGAGCAGGCTGTAGCGTTCGAGACTGTCGATCCGCACCGGCAGAACCTGGCCGATGATGTCGTCGGACGCCATGACGTGAGCCGGCTGCAGATACGCGGTCCGTCCGACGAGCTGCCCGGGCCTGCGCGCTGGCCGCTCGAACAACACGTCGACGACCTGGCCGATCGCGGCCTTGTTGAAGGCTGCTTGCTGGCTGTCGATCAAGCTCTGGAGGCGCTCCAATCGCTCGTCCATCTCGGTCGCTGACACCATCTCCGGCATGTCCGCTGCCGGAGTTCCCGGACGCGGCGAATACTTGAACGAATAGGCCGCAGCGTAGCCGATTTGGTCGATCAGGGCGAGGGTGGCGCGAAAATCTTCCTCGGTCTCGCCCGGGAACCCGACGATGAAATCCGAAGAGAATGCAATGTTGTCACGGACGGCGCGGAAACGGTCGACGACTTTGCGATAATCGGTCGCCGTGTGTTTGCGGTTCATGGCGCTCAGGATGCGGTCGGATCCCGACTGAACCGGCAGATGCACGAACGGCATCACCGCTGCGAGATCGCGATGCGCCGCGATCAGGCTGTCGTCGACGTCGTTGGGATGGTTGGTCGAGTAGCGGATCCGCGCCACGCCCGGAATCTCGGCAATCCTGTAGAGCAGCCGGCCCAGCGTCCAGGGCCGGCCGTCAGCGCCCTCGCCGTGATAGGCGTTGACGTTCTGTCCGATCAGGGTGATCTCGCGAACGCCGTTCTCGGCGAGCTGCGTCACGTCGTCGACGATGCGCGCCACCGCGCGCGACATCTCGCTGCCGCGAGTATACGGCACCACGCAGAAGGTACAGAACTTGTCGCAGCCTTCCTGCACGGTCACGAAGGCCGAGACGCCGCGGGCGCGGATGGCCTCGCGGCTTGGCTTCGCCAGGAAGCCGAACTTGTCCTGGGCCGGGAATTCCGTCTCGATTGCGCGCTCGCCGCTCCGGGCCTGGGCCAGGAGCTGCGGCAGATGGTGGTAGCTCTGCGGCCCGACCACGACGTCGACCGTGGGGGCGCGGGCGATGATCTCCTCGCCTTCCGCCTGCGCCACGCAGCCGGCCACGGCGATCTGCATCGTCCGGCCGGCCCGCGCGGCGTCCTCCTTCGCGACCCGCAGCCGCCCGAGCTCCGAATAGACCTTCTCGGAGGCCTTCTCGCGGATGTGGCAGGTGTTGAGGATCACGAGATCGGCGTCGCCAGCCTCGGCGGTCTCGACGAAGCCCTCGGGCCCCAGCGTGTCCACCATGCGCTGGGCATCGTAGACATTCATCTGGCAGCCATAGGACTTGATGTGCAGCTTGCGCGGCGGCGTCATGAACCCTTGCATGCAGTCGGAAGCGCGCCAATTCGGCGCCGCGCTCAGATATAGGCTAGGGGGCCGAAAATCCAGCGACCGCGGGCTTTTTCTCGGACAGCCGGCTCAGAATCGCCGGCAGCTGCCGCATGTCGTCGAAAACCACGGCGGCGCCGGCCGCGCGCAGGTCGTCGGCGTGCCCAGGCCGGCAATGGCTGCCGCCATGAAACCCGAGCACCGTCATGCCGGCGGCGACACCGCCCCGGATACCGGCCAGACTGTCCTCGACCACCACGCAGGCCGCGGGACGCGCCTTCATCTGCGCTGCGGCGAACAGGAATAGATCGGGCGCGGGCTTGCCGTTGGCGACCTGGGAGGATGAGAAGATGTGCGGGGCGAGGCGATCGTAGAGCCGGGTGGCGCCAAGGCTGACGCGCATGCGCTGGTGCGATCCGGAGGAGGCGACGCAGACCGGCACGCCGATGGTGTCGAGCGCCTCCGTGATCCCGTCGATGGCCGCGAGGTCCTGCTCGAAGGCGCGGAACAGGCGATCCTGCAGTTTCGGGTTGAAATCGTCGGGCAGGCTGCGGCCGAGCTCGGCCTCGACCTCGACCTTCGCCTGCTTCAGGGAGCGGCCCAGGAACCGCGCGAACACCTGCTCGGTCGTGATCGGATAGCCGCACAGGCTGAGCACGTCGGCATGGGTCTGACAGGAGATCACCTCACTGTCGACCAGCACGCCATCGCAATCGAAAATGACGAGATCGAAGTTCGAAGCCGGCGCTACGTCAGCCATTCGTCTCTTCGTCGAGCGGCACGCAATACAGCTCCAGCCGGTGGTCGACCAGCTTGTAGCCGAGCTTGCGGGCGATCTCGGCCTGCAGCTTCTCGATCTCCTCGGAGGTGAACTCGATCACCTTGCCGTCGCGCAGATTGATCAGATGATCATGATGGCTGTCGCGCATCTGCTCGTAGCGGGCGCGGCCCTCGCGGAAATCGTGGCGCTCGATGATGCCGGCATCCTCGAACAGCTTCACGGTGCGATAGACCGTGGAGATCGAGATCTTGTCGTCGACGGCGACGCAGCGCCGGTACAACTCCTCGACATCGGGATGGTCGCAGGCTTCCGCGAGCACGCGGGCAATGACCCGGCGCTGCTCGGTCATGCGCATGCCGGTGGCGGCACAGCGGGCCTCGATTCCGGTGGAATTGAGCGCTGGCGTAGTTTTCAAGGAGGAGGTCATCGTGTCTCGCCTCAAGGATGCGCTTTCTGCCACCAAGCGCAGGTTACGACAAGTCCCGGCGCATCAGAAGCGCATTCAACTGTTCCCCGCCGGGCTGAAGGTAATAGCGTTCCCGACGGCCCACGGTCGCAAATCCGGCGCGTTCATAGAGTCGGCGGGCCGGCTGGTTGTTTTCCTCCACTTCGAGAAAGACCGTCCGGACCCCGCGCCCCGCAAGGTGCCCGAGATGCTGCAGCAACAGATCACGAGAAAATCCACGGCCGCGCTGATTTGGGTCAAGTGCAACTGACAATATTTCCGCTTCGTCCGCGCCGATCCGCGAGACGATGAAGCCTATGAGCTTCCGCCCGAGCCGCAGCCGATGGATCATGGTGTTGCGCTCGGCCAGCATCGCCTCGAACTCGCCTTCGCCCCAGCCGCGGTGAAACGAGGCGGCGTGGATCTGGGCGAGTCTGGCGGCGTCGCGCAGCGAGGCCGCTTCGATCAACGGTTTGGGGCTGCCGAGCCAGCGGAAGAACATGTTCATGACGAGATGGCCGTCTGCACCGGTTGACGCGTTGCGCCGGCGGGCGGCTTGACGTCGGGTGCGCGCAGATAGAATGGCCGCGCCGGCGCGTGCACTGGGTCGGCGGCCGCGCCGAGCCAGGCGACCCAGCCGATGTCGGGTCCGTCTTGCGAGTCGACCGCAACTGGCGCGGCTGATTCCTTCGGCCACCGCTCGGCCAGCAGCGCCGCGGCGTTGCCGACGAGGTGTGGGGCGCCGAGCCGCGCGACCGCCAGAACGTCGTCCAGCGCAGCCACCTGGGGCGCGACCAGCTCCTCGCCGTTGCCGCTCACGACTTGGTAGTAGACATGGTCGTGCCGGGCATCGATCGCCGAGATCACCGGGTTGGCGCGGTCCTCGCTGACGATCGGCGCCGCGTAGGCGGACAGTGTGGTCACGCCGACGACCGGCTTGTGGGCGGCCAATCCGATGCCGCGGGCGGCGGAGAGCCCGACCCTCAACCCCGTGAAGCTCCCGGGGCCGGTCGTCACCGCGATGCGGTCGAGATCGGCGAAACCGACGCCGGATTGCTGCATCACGCGCGCGAGCAGCGGCATCAGGGCCTCCGCGTGGCCGCGCTTCATCGGGAGTGTCTCCTGCGCCCGCATCAAGGCCGAATCAGTATCCAGCACGGCAGCGGCGCAATGGTCGAGGGCAGTATCGATGGCGAGGATCAACATCCGGTCGGGTTCGCATTGAAGAGAGCGCAAATACCTATTGTGGTACCGTGATAAAGTTAGTTGACGCCTTCTTACATCCTCATCGGGAAAAACGCATCAAGGCGCAACTACTGATACGCTAAGTTACTGAACTATATGCCATTTAAGCAAATCTTTCCGCGCCTGTGGGAATTATCCGCTCGGCACGTTCGGGGGAGAGATGACGCGCCGCCCGTTGGCGGATGGCCGCCCCCGTCCCGAGAAGAGGAATTTCCATGTCATTCTGGTCAGGCAGTTCGGCATCGCGCGATGCGATGGCGCAGGTCGCGGCGATCAACCGCTCGCAAGCGGTGATCGAGTTCGACACCGACGGCACGATCATCACCGCCAACCAGAATTTCCTCGACGCGATGGGCTACTCGCTGAGCGAGATCCAGGGCCGGCACCACGCGATGTTTGTGGCGCCCGAGATGCGCGACAGTGCCGAGTACCGCACCTTCTGGGCCGATCTGCGGGCCGGGAAGTTTCGTTCGGGGGAGTACAAGCGGTTCGGCAAGGGCCACCGCGCCGTCTGGATCCAGGCGAGCTACAATCCGGTGATCGACGGCGGCAAGCCGGTCAAGATCATCAAGTTCGCAACCGACATCACCGAGCAGAAGATGCGCAGCATCGAGGACGCCGGCAACATCGCGGCGATCGGGCGCGCCCAGGCGGTGATCGAGTTCAATCTCGACGGCACCATCATCGATGCCAACGATCAGTTCCTGAGCGCGATGGGCTACACGCTGGCCGAGATCAAGGGCCGGCATCACAGCATGTTCGTGCTGCCCGACGAACGCGACAGCGCCGCCTACAAGGAATTCTGGACCAGCCTCAGTCGCGGCGAATTTCGCTCGGGCGAGTTCAAGCGTTGCGGCAAGGGCGGCCGGGAGATCTGGATTCTCGCGTCCTATAACCCGATTCTCGATGACGAGGGGCGGCCGTTCAAGGTCGTCAAATACGCCTCCGACGTGACGCAGCAGAAGCTGGCTGCGGCCGATTTCGCCGGCCAGATCGCCGCGATCCGCAAGTCCCAGGCGGTGATCGAATTCGACCTGAACGGCATCGTGCTCGACGCCAACGAGAACTTCCTCGCCACGCTCGGCTACACGCTGGCGGAGATCAAGGGTCAGCACCATCGCATGTTCATGCCGGCGGGCATGGGCGACAGCGCCGCGTATCGCGAGTTCTGGGCCGCGCTCGGCCGTGGCGAATTCCAGATGGGCGAGTTCGAGCGCGCCGGGAAGGACGGACGACAGGTCTGGATTCAAGCGAGCTACAATCCGATCAAGGATCTCAACGGCAAGCCGTTCAAGATCGTGAAATTCGCGAGCGACGTCACTGCGCAGGTGATCAGCCGCATGAAGGGCGACAAGGTGCGCGGCATGATGGAGCACGTCGCCGCCGGCGCCGAGCAGCTCAATTCCTCGGTGCAGCAGATCGCCGATGCCATGGCGAAGTCGAAGGAGACGGCGACGGCGGCGGTATCGCGCGTCGAAGACGCGGACCAGCAGGCCAAGCGCCTGTCCTCGGCAGCCGGCGCCATGAGCAGCATCGTCGAGCTGATCGGCAGCATCACCGGCCAGATCAATCTCCTGGCGCTCAATGCGACGATCGAATCGGCCCGTGCCGGCGAGGCGGGGCGCGGCTTTGCCGTCGTCGCCGGCGAGGTGAAGAACCTGGCCACGCAGGCCAAGCAGGCCACCGATCGCATCGGCAGCGAGATCGGTAATCTCAACGGCATCTCGTCCGACGTCGTCGGCGCGCTCGGCGCCATCAAGAACGCGATCGAGAGCGTGAATGACTACGTTTCATCGACGGCGCACGCCGTCGGCGAGCAGAGCGCCGTCACCAGCGAGATGTCGGAGAACATGCGCCAGGCAGCTGCGGAGGCAGCGTCCATCGGCAAGGCGGCGTAGAGAGCGAATGGCGAATAGGGAGCAGCGAATAGGGAATGCATCTACTCGCTACTCACTATTCCCTACTCGCTCGCCCCCTTGTCACATCGGCCGGACTTCGACCACCTCGGGCACGAAATGCTTCAGCAGGTTCTGGATGCCGTGCTGCAGGGTCGCGGTCGATGACGGGCAGCCGGAGCAGGCGCCCTTCATGTTGAGATAGACGATGCCGTCCTTGAAGCCGCGGAAGGTGATGTCGCCGCCGTCATTGGCCACGGCCGGGCGGACGCGGCTCTCGATCAGGTCCTTGATCATGCCGACCGTCTCGGTGTCGGCCTCGTCGTAGAACTCGTCGTCCTCGTCGGCGGATTCGTCATTGGCGGCGCTGCCGTCGGCGAGCAGCGTCGCGCCCGACATGTAGTGCTCCATGATCGCGCCGAGGATCGCCGGCTTGAGGTGCTGCCATTCACCGTCGCTCTTGGTGACGGTGATGAAATCGGCGCCGTAGAACACGCCGCTGACGCCGTCGACGGCGAACAGGCGCTCGGCCAGCGGCGAGCGCGCGGCGGCGTCGCGGCTGTTGAATTCCATCGTGCCAGCGGGCAGCACGACGCGGCCCGGGATGAACTTCAAGGTGGCGGGATTGGGGGTGGCTTCGGTCTGGATGAACATGGTTTTCTCCGGCAGCGCCGGTTCAAGGCCGGCCTGTGGTGTCCTCATAGCAGATGGCGCGAGCGCGCGCACGATCAAGGGGGCTCGGCCGGCGTTTCCGCTCTAAGCCTATGAAAGAGCGTCGAGATCGGCGTCACCGAGATCGCCCGGCACGATCACCAGCGGGATCGGGAAGGCGCCGCTCGTCTTGGTGACATGGGTGACCAGGGGTCCCGGCCCCTCGGGGCCCGAATGGGCGGCGAGCACCAGCAGCGCGATGTCGCTGTCATGCTCGATCGTCTCCAGGATCTGCGCTGTCGGCTCACCCTCGCGGATGACCCGTTCCGGCGCGGTCACGCCGATCGCGGACAGCAGCGCCGCGGCCTGGTCGAGCTCGGCATGCGCTTGCTCCTGCGCCTCCGCCCGCATCAGGTCGGCGACCCCCAGCCATTGCTGGTTCTGATCCTCCGTTTCGATGACGTGGAGCATGACGATGCGGCCACCGGAACGGACCGCCCAGCGGCCGGCATAGCGGACCGCGCGGTCCCATTCCTCGCTGTCGTCGACCACGACCAGGCATTTCGGCTTATGGCCGGTCTGGTAGCTCTGCCGCTGCGCCGCCATTGCGTTCCCGCCTGCTGCTGCGAGTCGATCCGGCCGCGATGCTGCCACAGCCCATCTCCGTTGGGGAGAGGGCTGCGGGTTCCATGGCGCCTGCAATGACACCGGTGGTGCGGCAGCAAGGCCGACTTCGGGAGCTCGCGCCGTGCCGCTCTGGTCAGGGCTTGCGGATGAAGCCGACGATGTCCTTGGCCGTCTTCATGGTCTCCGCGGCGATGGCCTGGGCGCGGTCGGCGCCGTCGACCAGCACGGACTCGACATAGCCGGGATCAGCGGTCAGGCGCTTCATCTCGGCGGCGATCGGCCCGAGCTTGGTGACGCACAGCTCGACCAGCGCATTCTTGAAGCTGGAGAACTGGCCGCCGCCGAAATCCCTGAGCACATCGGCCTTGCTGCGGTCCGACAGCGCGGCGTAGATGCCGACGAGGTTATCGGCCTCGGGACGTGCGTCCAGCCCCTTTTCCTCGGTCGGCAGCGGCTCCGGATCGGTCTTGGCCTTGCGGACCTTCTGCGCGATCGTATCGGCATCGTCGGTGAGGTTGATGCGCGAATAGTCCGAGGCATCGGACTTCGACATCTTCTTGGTGCCGTCGCGCAGCGACATCACGCGCGTCGCGGGACCGGTGATGAAGGGTTCCGGCAGCGGGAAGAACAGGCCGTCGCCGAAGCCGTGGCTGCGGATCGAGTCGCCAAAATCATTGTTGAACTTTTGCGCGATGTCGCGCGAGAGCTCGAGATGCTGCTTCTGGTCCTCGCCGACCGGAACATGGGTGGCGCGGTACAGCAGGATGTCGGCGGCCATCAGCACCGGATAATCGTACAGGCCGACCGATGCGTTCTCGCGATCCTTGCCGGCCTTCTCCTTGAACTGCGTCATGCGGTTCAGCCAGCCGATGCGCGCCACGCAGTTGAAGATCCAGGCCAGCTCGGCGTGTCCCGAGACCTGGCTCTGGTTGAACACGATGTGCTTCTTCGGATCGATGCCGGCGGCGATGAAGGCGGCCGTGACCTCGCGGGTGTTGCGCGCGAGCTCGGCGGGGCCGCCCCAGACGTCGATCGGCATGGTGATCGCGTGCATGTCGACGACGCAATAGATGCAGTTGTGGGTCTGCTGCATCTTCACGAAGTTGACGATCGCGCCGAGATAGTTGCCGAGATGCAGGTTGCCGGTCGGCTGGACGCCCGAGAAAACCCGTTCCACGAAGGCCATGATCACTGTTCCGGATGATGGATTTGGGCGTCGTTTGGCACGTGCGCCTCAAAGGTGCAAGTCGGCGGCGGGCTTTTGCCGGATCGCCCGGACGGTTTCGCGCCAGCTCACGGCGCCGAGGGACACGAGAAGCCCTCCGTAGAGGATGACGGCGCCGCCGATCAGGGCGCCGAGCAGCGCGGCCGCGCCGAGATGGCTGCTGCTCCAGGTGCCGGCAAAGCGTCCGGCGGCGATCCAGAGGACCGCGCCCATGACCATGGCGGCCAGCGTGATGCGCGGCAGCCGGCGTCGCGAGGCCGGGGAAAGCGCGAAGCCGAAGCGCGTGGCGCCGCGCCGGATCAGGACCGCGGCATTGGCCCAGGCACCGAGCGCGAGCCCCGCCGCGATGCCGCTTGCCGCGAAGACGTGTGCGAGCAGGAACGCCAGCGCGATCGCGACAGAGCATCCGATCAACGTCGCGCGCAGCGGCGTCTGCGTGTCCTCGCGCGCGAAGAAGGCGGGCTGCAGCGCCTTGGTCAGCACCTGCGCCGGCAACGCTGCCGCGAGCCATGTCAGCACCTGCGCCGTCGCGGCGGCATCGTCCGAACTGAATGCGCCATGTTCGAACAGCAAACGAATGATCGGCTCGTTCAGGATCATGAGTCCGAGCGTCGCAGGCAGCGCGAGCCCGATCGTCAGCTCGAGGCCGCGCGATTGCACCTCCGCAAGAGCCGCCTTGTTGCCCTCGTGCAGCGCGCGCGTCAGCTCCGGCACCAGCACCGTGCCCATGGCGACGCCGACGAGCCCGAGCGGCAGCTCGATCAGGCGGTTGGCGAAATACAGCCACGACACCGCGGACGGCGAGGTGGAGGCAATGACCGCGCCGCCGACCGCGAGCAGTTGCGGGCCGGCGCTGGCGACCATGCCGGGCAGCGCCTTGGCGAAGAAGCCGCGCATCTCGGCGTCGAGGGCGATACGCACCGGCGCGGCAATGCGGCTGCTGCGTCCGCGCCGCGCGAGCAACGCGAGCTGCAGCAGCCCGGCGATGCCGATGGTCGCGGCGAGCATCAGCGCGGCCCGCGAGGGATCCGGATGTTGCATCAGCAGCACGATGGTCACGCTGATCAATGCCACGTTGAACAGCAGCGGGGCGAAGGCCGCGAGCGCGAAGCGTCGTTGCGCGCTGGACAGTGCGAGCAGCACGGTCGAGGGGCCGGCGAAGGCGAGATAGGGCAGCATCAGCCTGGCATCGTTGACGGCCAAGGTGAGCGTCTCTTCACCGGCGAAGCCCGGCGCGAGCAGGGTCATCACGAACGGCATCAGCAGCGCCAGCACCAGGGTGGCGGCGAGCAGGCCGGCGCTGACGGTGCCGAGCACACGGCCGGCAAAAGCTGCCGCATGTGTCGTACCAGCCTGCTGGTATATTCGCAGCCAGGCCGGCACCAGGGCCGCATTGAGGGCGCCCTCGGTCAGCAATCGCCTGATGACGTTGACGAGTTGAAACGCTGCGAGAAATGCGTCCGCAACCGGACCGGCGCCGAGCAGCGCGGCCATCAGCGCATCCCGGATGAAGCCGAGCAGGCGCGAAGCCAGTGTTCCTGACAACACAGTCACGAATGAGCGGATCATCAGGCTTCTATAGCAGCGCCGCTTGTGATAGGCCGCAGCGTTTGCAAAACGCCGTAAACGGGGCCAGTGGATGACTGACGCGAAATACGATGTTCTCGGGATCGGCAACGCGATCTTCGACGTGCTGGTGCATGCCGATGAAGCCTTTCTCGCCCGGCACGGCATGACCAAGGGCAGCATGGCGCTGATCGACGAGGCCCGCGCGGCCGCGATCTATGCCGATATGGGCCCGGCCACCGAGATGTCCGGCGGTTCGGGGGCCAACACCATCGCCGGCCTCGCCAGCCTGGGCGCGCGTGCCGCCTACGTGGGCAAGGTCAAGGACGACCAGATCGGCCGGATGTACCGGCACGATATCCGTGCCGCCGGCGTGACCTTCGATACCGCGCCCGCTGCCGACGGCCCGGCGACCGGCTGCTGCTACATCCTGGTGACGCCGGACGGCGAGCGCACCATGAACACCTATCTCGGCGCCGCGCAAAATCTCACCGCCGCGGACATCGATCCCGCGCAGATTGCGGCGGCGCGCATCATCTATCTCGAAGGTTATCTGTGGGACCCGAAGGACGCCAAGGATGCGTTCGTGAAGGCGGCGGCGATCGCGCATGACGCCGGACGCGAGGTCGCGCTGACCCTGTCGGATTCGTTCTGCGTCGACCGCTATCGCGAGGAGTTTCTCGACCTGATGCGCGGCGGCACCGTCGATCTCGTGTTCGCCAACGAGGCCGAGCTGCATTCGCTGTACCAGACCTCGGATTTCGACGGCGCGCTGAAGCAGCTGCGCGAGGACGCCACGCTCGGCATCGTCACCCGCAGCGAAAAGGGCTGCGTCGTGGTGTCGAATGACGGCGTGATCTCGGTGCCGGCGCATCCGATCGAGAGCCTGGTCGATACCACCGGCGCCGGCGATCTGTTCGCCGCCGGCTTCCTGTTCGGGCTGGTGCGCAAGACCGGCTACGAGATGGCCGGCCGCCTCGGCGGCCTGGCTGCGGCCGAAGTGATCCAGCACATCGGCGCAAGGCCGCAGGTGTCGCTGAAGGAACTGGCGGTGCAGAGCGGGCTGAAGGTTTAGGCCTGGGCTGAGGCGGCTCGGCCATTCTCTGTCGCGTGTGACACATCTCTCTCCATCGTCATGTCCGGGCTTGACCCGGCCATCCACGATCTTCGGTTTGCAGGATCAAAGACGTGGATGCCCGGGACAAGCCCGGGCATGACGCGCAACTAACAACGATCTTGCCTGCGTGGATCGAGCGTTGGGTTCTCTCACGCCGCCTTCTTGCCCGCCGCATCCAGCCCGGCATACACGCCGCGCTCGAAGCCGGCAAAGGTCTCCAGGCACAGCCGGTCGGCGAACGGCAGCAGCTGCATCAGGATCACGCCGGTGACGTCACGCGCCGGATCGATCCAGTAGTAGGTGTTGGCAAGGCCGGCCCAGGCGAGGCTGCCGGCGCTGCGGCCTTCCGGAGTCTGCGCGGTCGTGATCATGAAGCTGAGGCCCCATTTCTTGACGATGTCGGGATAGAGATCGACGTCGTTGGTCACGCCGGGCACGGCCGCGGCCATCTTCGTCATCTCGAGCTCGCCGATGTGGTTGTCGCGCATCGCCGCGACCGTCTCGGGCTTGAGCACCTGGTTGCCGTTGCCGCGGCCATTGTTGAGGATCATCCGGGTGAAGCGGATGTAGTCGCCGGCCGTGCCGTAGAGCCCGCCGCCACCCATGTGGAATTCCGGCTCCTGCTCGAGTTCGAACGGAATCGGCGCGAGACTGCCGTCCTCGCCGCGCGCATGCATGCCGACCAGGCGGGCGCGCTGCGACGGACCGAGCTTGAAGCCGGTGTCGTCCATGCCGAGCGGCGCGAACAGATGGTCGCGCAAATAGGCGTCGAGCTTCTGGCCGCTGGCGGCCTCGACCGCCTTGCCGACGAAGTCGATGTTGATGCCGTATTCCCAGCGCGTGCCGGGATCGGAGGCGAGTGGCAGCGCCAGCGCATCGTTCTTGCAGGTAATGATGCCGGGCGTGCCGGCCTTCTGCACATAAGTGGCCATGTCGCCGTTCCACATGTCGTAGCAGAAGCCGGCGGTGTGAGTCATCAGATGGCGCAGCGTGATCGCGGTCTTCGCCGGCCGCAGGATCGGGTCGCCATTGGCGTCGAAGCCGTCGAGCACCTTGGGCGCCGCGAGGTCGGGCAGCACCGTGCCGATCGGCGCATCCAGCGACAGCCGGCCCTGCTCGACCAGCTGCATTCCGGCCGCGCAGGTGATGGCCTTGGTCATCGAGGCGATCCAGAACACGCTGTCGGTGGTCATCGGGTCGTCGCGACCGAGGTCTCGCCTGCCGAAGGCGCCTTCGTAGATGATGCCGTTGCTGTCGGCGGCGACGGCGACGACGCCGGGGATCGCTCCCGCCTCCGCCTTCTGCCGCAGCACGCCGTCGATGTCGGTCTTGTTCTGCATGGTCTCCTCCGTTCCGTTCTTGATGACGGTAGGCGATTGTTCCTCGCGCCGGCCCGGCCAGCAAGGACCGCCGGTCCCACGGCCGGTCGCGATCTCGTGATGATGCGGCGCGAACGAAGCAGCCGGGGACAACAGCGCTGCGGAGGCCACAGCGCTTCAATTTTCCGCCAGAATCATGATTAGTTCCATGTAGCCGCGAGACCGACACATGGGGGCCATGTTCCCACCACGGGCTTGCGCCTGTTGTGAGTTGCAACCATTTTTGCATTAAAGAGTTCGAGAACCGGCTTTTTCGAGCCGATGACGTGTTTTGGCGGCAATGTCCGCCGTTGGGGGCGATATGATTTCGACATGGAGCGAGTGGAAGCGGTATCCCCGCCCGGGGCGCGGTGACAATATCGAGGCGCCCATCACGCCCGGCATCTACGAAGTGCGCATTGCGGCGACCGGAGCGCTGTACGCGTTCGGCGCGGTCGACAATGTGGCGCAGGCGCTGGCGCTGCTGCCCGTGGGGCAGAAATCATGGTTCGGCCGCCGTGATCCCGCCACCTTGCCGGACCTGGAATACCGCACCTGCGCCACCTCGACCAAGGCCGACGCCAAGGCGGCGGCGGAGCGCATGATCGGCCGCCGCGAGACCTATATGAGCGGCGCGGCCTGATCCCGCGCCGGCGCGTCGGCATTCAGCATCCGGTGCCGTACAGGCACGGATCGCCGGATCGAATGTACCGTTGAGGAGGCGCACGAGTCGTGCGCTGCCGCCGGGGCTTGGCTATAGTCGGGAGAAAGATCGCTCGCTCCGAGGAGTAGCCCGATGACACCGCCCGCCGCCGCCCGTGCCTCCACTGCCGCTCCGAGCCTGCGTGACCGCCTGAAGGATCCGTCGCTGCTGCGTGAGCAGTGCTACATCGATGGTGCGTGGGTCGGTACGCCGGTGCTCCCGGTCAACAATCCCGCCACCGGCGCCGAGCTCGCCAAGGTCGCGCAACTCGGTGCTGCGGAGACCACGCGAGCCGTCGAGGCCGCCGCGCGCGCGTTCCCGGCCTGGGCCAGGCTGACCGCCAAGCAGCGCTCCAACATCTTGCGCAAATGGTTCGAGCTCATCACGGCCAACCGCGAGGACCTCGCGCTGATCCTGACCTCCGAGCAGGGCAAGCCGCTGACGGAGGCGCTCGGCGAGGTCGATATCGGCGCCGCCTATATCGAGTTCTTCGCCGAGGAGGCGCGCCGCGTCTATGGCGAGACCATCCCGACGCAGAAGCCGGATGCACGTCTCCTGGCGCTGAAGCAGCCGATCGGCGTCTGCGGCGCCATCACGCCGTGGAATTTCCCGAACTCGATGATCACCCGCAAGGTGTCGCCCGCGCTGGCGGCCGGCTGCACCGTGGTGCTGAAGCCGGCCAACGAGACGCCGCTGTCGGCGCTGGCGCTCGCCGTGCTGGCCGAGCGCGCCGGGATTCCTGCGGGCGCGCTCAACATCATCACCGGCGATGCGCCTCCGATCGGCAAGGTGCTGTGCGAGCATCCGTCGGTGCGCTTCGTCGGCTTCACCGGCTCGACCGAGGTCGGCAAGATTCTCTATCGCCAGTCGGCCGGCACTGTGAAGAAGCTCGGCCTCGAGCTCGGCGGCAACGCGCCGTTCGTGGTGTTCGACGATGCCGACGTCGATGCCGCCGTCGAGGGCGCGATGGTCTCGAAATATCGCAACATGGGCCAGACCTGCGTCTGCGCCAACCGCCTCTACGCGCAGGACGGCATCTACGACCAGTTCGTGCACAAGCTCGCCGCCAGGGTCGCGGCGATGAAGATCGGCGACGGCACCGAGGCCGGTGTGGTGCAGGGACCGCTGATCAACGAGGAAGCGGTCGAGAAGGTCGAGCGCCACATCGCCGATGCGGTCAAGGGCGGCGCCAGGATCGTCACCGGCGGCAAGCGCCATGCGCTCGGCCGCACCTTCTTCGAGCCGACCGTGCTGTCGGACGTGAAGGCCGATGCGCTGGTCGCGCATGAAGAGACGTTCGGCCCGCTCGCGCCGGTCATTCGTTTCCATAGCGAGGCCGATGTGATCGCGATGTGCAACGCCTCGCCGTTCGGTCTCGCGTCCTACTTCTTCGCCCGCGATCTCGGCCGGGTCTGGCGCGTCGCGGAGGCGCTGGAGTCGGGCATGGTCGGCGTCAACACCGGCCTGATCACCACCGAGGTCGCGCCGTTCGGCGGCGTCAAGGAAAGCGGCCTCGGACGCGAGGGCTCGCATCACGGCATCGAGGAATATCTCGAGATCAAATACGTGATGATGGCGGGCGTCTGAACCTCGGACGCCTGAGTTCAGGCGAGGCGATATTGGGAATCAGGCCGTCTTGGGCAGCTTGTCGACCGGCACCAGGTAGGACTTGTTGCCGACCTGGAAGATGACCTTGCCGCTCTTGCCGTCGGTCGTCGAGATCTGCGACTGGCCGAACATGATGACGTTGTTGTAGACGATCCCCGTGCCCTCGCGCGTGACGCCGTTGGTCGTCACGCTGACCTGCGCCTCCTTGCCGCTGACGGACAGCACGCGAAAGCTCGCGCTCTGGCCGTTCTCGCCGGAGTAGCCGGCCCAGCTGCCGACCAGATTGCTCTCGTCGGCGGGAGGCGCCTGCTTTTCGAGCATCGCGGTGGCCTTGCCGCCGCCGGCCGAGAACAGCAGCACCGCGTTCTTGCCGTTCTTGGTGCCGAGCGTGACCGCGCCAAAGTCGATGGTCGAGCCATTGACCTGGCCGATGCCGCGCTCGGTGCGGCCGTTGTGGGTGTATTCCACCGTGGCCGCGGCGCCTCTGATGTTGATGACCTTGAAGCTCACGGCCTGGCCGTTGGCCGTCCAACTGCCCTTCCACTCGCCGAGCAGGTTGCTCTGGCGATAGACCCGCTCATTGGCGGGCGAGATCTGGTTGGTGCTTTGGATGGCGACCATGCGTGCTTCCAAGGAGCTCGATTGCTCGTTTACCCCGTATGTCGGATCGTTGCAGAGTGTTGCTAACGAGACGTAGGTCGAGGGGGTTAATGAAACGTAAACTGGCCCCGGCGAGCCGCCCGGGTCGCGGTGCGGCCCATCGTCTCAGCGTCCTCCGGAGCGATGGCGGTCATGGCCGGATGAATGCAGCAGCGAGGGGCACCTGGCGACCTGGGAGCGAGCGGACGCTTGCCGCGGAGCGCCGGATCGCCGACCATGATGCAGCGAACCACGCCCTCTGTTTTGCGAGCCCACTATGACCGCAGCCCTCACGCGCAGCAGCGTCGGCCAGCTTCAGGACGCGGAGGCGCGCCGCCTCGATGGGGATGGCTATCTGCTGCTGCGCGGTGCGATTCCGGCGGATTGGCTTGCCCCATTACGCGACGCCTTCGAGCTGGGCACGCGGCCGTCCGAGCAATGGCCGGTGCCGCGCGGCCGCGACTGGCGCCACGCCATGGTCGATCTCGATGCGACGGTGCAGCAGGTCTGCCGCCTGCCGGTGATGCTCGCCGCCGTGCATCATGTCCTGAAGGCGCCGTTCTTCCTCGGCCAGGTCGAAGGGCGCGAGCCGTGTGCCGATCGCGGCCAGCAGCCGCTGCATCGCGACGGCGTCGATCGCCGGCGCACCGACGCCGTGTCGGCGCTGGCCTTTCTCGATTCCTTCGGCCCCGACAATGGCGCCACGCAAGTGGTGCCGGGCTCGCATCGCCTCGACACGGACGATGCGCGGGCCGCGTCGTCTGCGTTCGTCACGGCAGGCGAGGCCGGCGACATCCTGCTGTTCGACGTCAACCTGTTGCACGGCGCGACGCGTAACCGCAGCGGCGCGCGCCGTCGCTCGCTGCTGATCACTTACGCCGTCTTCTCGCAGCAAGAGGACTGGCGCAGGACGCGCAAGTTGCGCGCGGTGCGGATGGATCAGGACGAGATTTTCGGGGCTGACTGATCCGGCTGCGTCATGATCACCGTCATCCCGCGGCGAGGCCGCGGGCCTGGGAACATGCCACGACGTCGATCGTGACAGCGCAGAACGACCCGCGCCGACTCGTTCCGACGTCACGCGCCCGTGGTTTGGTCAGACAGAGAGAACGCTCATGAAGCTGTACGATGCCGCAGTCGCCCCAAGCCCGCGCCGCGTGCGGATCTTTCTCGCCGAGAAAGGTCTCGCCATTCCCATGGTTCGGCTTGATCTGCGTGCCGGCGAGCAGTTCGAGCCGGAGTTTCGCGCGCTGAATCCGCAATGCACCGTTCCGGTGCTGGAGCTCGACAGCGGGGCTGCCATCACCGACGTCATCGCGATCTGCCGCTATCTCGAGGAGCTGCATCCCGCACCGCCTCTGATGGGCCGCGACGCCGAAGAACGGGCGCTCATCGAATGCTGGATCCGGCGGATCGAATGGGACGGTCTCTACGCTCTCCAGGAGGCCTTTCGCAACGGCACCCCTGGGCTGGAGCGCCGGGCATTGCCGGGTCCGCTGCCGCTCGAGCAGATCCCGGCGCTCGCGGAGCGCGGACGCCTGCGCGTCGCGCACTACCTCGCATGGCTCGACGCGCGGCTGGCCGAGCACGCCTTCGTCTGCGGGCCCGATTTCAGCATCGCCGACATCACCGCCATGGTGTCGGTCGACTTTGCAGCCCGCGCCAAGCTCGATCCGCCGAATCATCTCCATCATCTCAGGCGATGGTACGGCGAGGTTTCGAGCCGTCCGAGCGCAAAGGCTTAGGGCGGATGCGCGCCCGCGAGTCTCTTCAGCGTGATCCGAAGCGCTGTTTGGCGGTGTCGGTGACCGGCGTATAAAGACTGACGATCGTGCCCTCCGGGTCGCGGAACTGAGCGGCGCGGTTGCCCCACGGCATCGTCTTCGGCGCGTGCACCACCTCGACCTCGTCCTTCAACCGCGCGAAATCACCATCCACGTCATCGACCTCGAACTCCAGAATGGCGCTGCGATTGGCGCCGGGCTCGGCGCTGCCCTCCTTGAACAGCGCCACGGTCTCGGCGCTGCCGATCGCGAGCGTTGCGCGCGACGTGACGATCTCGGCGAACACCGGCGCCAGCCAATCCGCCGTCTGCTCGGTGACCTTTTCGTAGAAGCTGACCACGGCCTTGATGTCGGCCGCCACCAGACGGGTCGATGCGAACTTCATGACTTTTACCTTGCGTTCGAGGATCGGTCCCCGACCCGCTATCGCAGGGCTGCTGACAGCCTTGTGTCAGCAGTGGTGTCCGAGCATCGGCCGCATTACGCCGCGAGCTTCGCCAGCCCCTCCCAGTCGAACGCGATGCCATGGCCCGGCCGCGCCGGCGCCTGGGCCAGGCCATCCCTGAGCACGAGCGGATGCTCGATGTAGCGGTCGAGGCCAAAACCGTGAGCTTCGAGAAACGACCGGTTCGGGCAGGCCGCCAGCAGGTGCACGGTGATGTCGTGCGCGCCATGGCTGGTCACCGGCAGGTTGAACGCTTCGGCGAGCCGCGCGATCTTCATGAATGCGGTGACGCCGCCGCAATTGGTGACGTCGGGTTCGGGATACGACACCGCGCCGGCGGCGATGTAGTTCTTGAAGTCCCACAGCGAGCGCAGATTTTCGCCGGCCGCGATCGGCACGCCGCCGGCGCTCAGGATGCGCGCGTGGCCGGCGATGTCGTCGGGAATGGTCGGCTCCTCCAGCCAAGTGAGATCGAACGGCTGCAACGCGCGGGCGGCGCGGATCGCCTCCTCGACCGTCCACTTCATGTTGGCATCGCCCATCAGCGGAAAGCCGTCGCCGAGATGTTGCCGCATCGCCTGCACGCGCGCGACGTCGGCGGAGAGACCCGGCCGGCCGACCTTCATCTTGATGGCACGAAAGCCCTTGGCGAGATTGTCGTCGGTCTGCTTCAGCAGAGCGTCGACCGACAGATCGAGGTCGATGCCGCCGGCATAGCAGGGCACCCGGGCATCGAAGCCGCCGAGCAGCCGGAACAGCGGCAGCTTCGCGCGCCGCGCCTTCAGATCCCACAGCGCGATGTCGAGCGCCGACAGCGCCAGCACGACTGGACCGCCGCGCCCGCCATAATGCAGGCCCCACCACACCCGATGCCAGATCGCCTCGGTGTCGTCGGCCTCGTGCCGCGCAACCAGATCGGGGATCTCGCGCCTGACGATGTCGGCGACCGCGGGGCCGTTGCGGCCGACCGTGTAGGTGTAGCCGACACCCTCCGCGCCGTCGGCATCGCGCACCCTGCACGTGATCAACTCGAAGGCTGTCATCTCGCCATGCGTGCTGTCGGACAGCGTGACGGAAAGTGGGATGCGATAAAGACCGGTCTCGATCGATGCGATCACTGCCATCGGCTCGGTTCCTTCCCTGGAGTTTCTTATCAGCGTAGGCCTGCGGCGGACCGCGGGCAATTGCTCAAGCCATCGGCCTGATGCATTCATTGTCGCGGCGGAACTGATGCCCGCGTCTGCGCGGCACGGAGCGGGCGTTTACGCGTCTCACACCGGCCGCTATGCTCGGACATGTCTCCGGTTCACTCAGTGCTGCTCGACCTCGACGGCACGCTGATCGACTCGCGCCCCGGCATTGTCGCGAGCGCGCTCGCGGCCCTGCGGTCGCTCGGTCATGCGCCTGACGACACGCTCGACGTCACCGCCGTGATCGGTCCGCCGCTGCAGGACATGCTGCGTGTGCTGCTGCAGGCCCACGGCGACGGTCGCGTCGACGAGGCCGTCGTGGCCTACCGCGAGCACTATGGCGAGATCGGTCTGTTCGGCAGCACGCTCTATCCCGGCATCCGGGAGGCGCTGCAGGCGATGCACGATGCGGGCTTGCGCATCTATCTCGCAACGTCGAAGCGCGAGCTGTTCGCGCGGCGCATCCTGGAGCATCTCGATCTCATATCGTATTTCCAGGCCATTCATGGCTCGGTGCCGTCGGGTGCGCTGGATCACAAGCCCGAGTTGCTCGCGCATATCCTCACCGAACGGAATATCGCCGCGCGCGACAGCCTCATGGTCGGCGACCGCCGCCACGACATCGCAGGCGCCCATGCCGTGAAGATGCGGAGTCTCGGCGCGCTCTGGGGCTATGGCAGCCGCGACGAGCTCGAAACCGCCGGTGCAGACCGTCTCGTGGAAAATCCAGATGATCTGGCGCGCGCGGTGCTGACGATGCTGAGGCGTTAGTCCGGTTCGAGGCGGTGACGCAGATGATCGCCTGCGCGTCGCAACCTTGCACTGGAACCGGAAAGTCGCGAAGATCGCGGCCAGCTCAGTGATCATTCCGGGAATACCAGCATATGCAGTTTGACGACGTCATCCTCGGCCGCCGCAGCATCCGTGGCTACAAGCCGGATCCGGTGCCGCGGGCGCTGATCGAGGAAATCCTCACGCTGGCGATGCGCGCGCCATCGTCGATGAACACCCAGCCGTGGAATTTCTACGTCATCACCGGCGAGCCGCTCAACCGCATCCGTGCCGGCAACACCGAGCGCATGCTCGCCGGCGTGCCGCAGTCGCGCGAGTTTCGCATCGGTCAGCCGTTCGACGGCGCGCACCGCGAGCGCCAGATCGGCGTCGCCAAGCAATTGTTCTCCGCGATGGGCATCGCGCGCGACGACAAGGAGAAGCGCCAGGACTGGGTGCTGCGCGGCTTCCGCCAGTTCGACGCGCCGGTCTGCATCATCGTCACCTATGACCGCGTGCTCGACGGCAGCGACGACACGCCGTTCGACTGCGGCGCCGTCACGACCGCGCTGGTCAATGCCGCATGGTCACGCGGCCTCGGCGCCGTCATCAACAGCCAGGGCATCATGCAGTCCCCCGTCGTCCGCGAGCACGCCGGGATCGCCGACGACCAGGTCATCATGAAGAGCATCGCGCTCGGCTGGCCGGATCATGATTTCCCGGCCAATGCCGTGGTGTCGGAACGGAAGTCGGTGAAGGACGCGACGGTGTTCGTGGGGTTCGAGGATTAGTTGCGCGCCGGGGAGATGAGGTCCGTAGACCGATGAGGCCAATGACGTGCGTTGTCGGATCCAAGCTGTAGCGTGGGCAAAGCCGCCGCCGAAGGCGGCAGCGTGACCACCGTCGACCGGCGCATTCGTCTGCCGATAGCGTCACTGAACGTGCTGCAGCGGCAGCGGTGCCGCGGCCTTGCGGGTCTGGATCGCGATGTTGCTTTTGACCTCGCGGACGATGGGCAGGTTCAGCAGCCGCTCGACCAGGAACTGCCGGTAGTGCTCCAGGTCGGCCGTGACGACCTCGAGCAGATAGTCCGACTCGCCGGAGACCAGATGGCAGGCCAGGACTTCCGGCATCGCGCAGACGGCCTCTTCGAAGGCCAGAGCGTGTTCGTTCGCATGTCCCGCGATCTTGATCGCGAGGAATGCCGAGAATCCGAGGCCGACGCCGTCGCGATTCAGGACCGCGCGATAGCCCTGGATGACGCCGTCCTGCTCCAGCCGCTTGACGCGACGAAGACAGGGAGACGGTGACAGGCCGACCCGGTCGGCCAACTCGACATTGCTGAGCCGGGCGTCGGCCTGCAATTCCCCGATGATGCGCTGGTCGATCGCATCGAGCTTGGCTTTTGGCATATCTCTGACATCAGTCGCGGAAAACAGTGGGTCTATTGCGTAACGAGCCCGTACGTTAGCACAGTTCGCAAGGACACGCGCGCCGGTTCGGGGCGAGGATGACGTGCTTCCCACGAGCCTCCGGAGACCTGGATATGACCGACACCGCTGTGCCCCAGACGTTGCTCGATGCCGTCGAGCGATACTTCGACACCATGTTCGACTCTGATGTCGAACGATTTGACCGGGTGTTTGCGCCGACCGCGCAACTGCACGGCCTGCGTGACGAGGCTCTGCGCGTCCTGACCGCGGCCGAGTATCGTCAGCTGTTGACGACCACCCCCTCGCCGCAGTCGAAGAGCGCGCCCCGCCAGCAGGAAATTCTGCTCATCGACTTCGCATCATCCACGCAGGCGGTCGTGAAGGTTCGCGTCAGGATCGATCTGATTCTCTATCTCGACTATCTCTGCTTTCACCTGATTGGCGGCGAGTGGCTGGTGACGGCCAAGTCGTTTCATGTGGAGCGGCGTTTTGCGGACGGGAAGTAATTGTTCAGCCGACCTGCGCCAAATGCGCGCCGTACGCAACTGCCCGTCGGGCTATTCTGCCGCACCAGTTTGTGCTTGCTAATTTTCCGAAATCATGTTTCTATCCGCGCATCCCGTCCTCATGCAGAGGGGCGTACGCGTCGTCACGATACGTAGAGGCGGGGAGCGGTGGCCGCGGGTCTGTCAGGTGCTGATGCGCTGGACGATGGACAGCTCGCGGACGTTCAAGCTGTGTGGTCCTGGCGCCCCGAAGCTGGCGCCAAGTCCGCGGTGACGCGATCCCTGACAGGACGTGTCATCAGGGCGACGGGGGCAAACAAGCCGGTCCCCGGGGAGAGCGCGGAGCAGACGTAAACCCATCGCGCAGGGAGGGCCGGGATGTCTCGGCTGAACCTGTGGTACCTGCCGCCTGCATTTTTTTCCGCAGGCGGGCCATGGGAGCAGCCAGCTCCCGGCCTTCCCTGCGCCCTCGGCATTTCCAGAGGGCGGGATCGATCAGCAGAACTCGGGCCATTGCGCCGCGAGGCCGATCAGGCGCGTCTTAACATGGATGGCGGGGCTCATGCATGCTCGGCGCTCGCCTCGCTTGCAATAGGGCCATTTCATATGAGGTACGGGCTGTGGCGACAAACAATCCCGGACGTTAGTTACGCCGTCATGCCCGGGCTTGTCCCGGGCATCCACGTGGCGCTCAGCGTGCTGAACGACGTGGATGGCCGGGACAAGCCCGGCCATGACGATGTGGCGACGCATGAGCGCACGACTCTGATCGCCAGATACCATGGCTCTGCCCCTTCCAGGGGAGCTCGGATTGCCTCGAATGCAATCCGGATCAGCGGCTCCCCTCCCTGCCAGCGGGGTGAGGGGGAGCACTGCCGATGCGGCATGAGTTCAGCTCACACGTCCAAACAAGAGCGCTGGTCGTGCAACCGCTGACCGCAGAAAAGCGATCCTTAGATCTTCAGCTCGCTGCCCGTCACGCGCCGGAACGCCTCCAGATAACGCTGGCTCGTCGCGTCCACCACGCTCTGCGGCAGCGGCGGCGGTGGAGCGTCGCCGTTCCAGCGGCCGGCCTTGCGCTCGGCGTCGAGATAGTCGCGCAGCGGCTGCTTGTCGAAGCTCGGCTGCGGCTTCCCCGGCTGATAGGCGTCGACGGCCCAGAACCGCGAACTATCCGGCGTCATGACCTCGTCGATCAGGATGATGTTTCCATCCTTGTCGCGGCCGAACTCGAACTTGGTGTCGGCGATGATGATGCCCTGCTCACGCGCCAGCGTCTCGCCGAGCGTATAGACGGCGCGTGTCATGCTCTCCAGCGTGTAGGCCGTGTCGTCGCCGACCACCTCGCGCATCCTGGCGATGGTGATGTTCTCGTCGTGGCCGGTCTCGGCCTTGGTCGCCGGGCTGAAGATCGCGGGCTCGAGCCTCTCACTCTCGACGAGGCCGGCGGGAAGCTGCTCGCCGGCCAGCGTGCCGCTGGCGGCGTATTCCTTCCAGGCCGAGCCCGAGAGATAGCCGCGGATCACGCATTCGATCGGAAACACGGTGGTGCGCTTGCACAGCATCGCCCGCCCGAGGATCTCCTCGCGATGCGGCTGCAGCGCCGGCACCTCGGCGATGATCTCGTCGGTGTCGGCCGAGATCATGTGGTGATGCACCACGCCTTCCAGCGCGTTGAACCAGTAGGCCGAGATTTGCGTCAGCACCGCGCCCTTCATCGGGATGGTCTCGTTCATCACGACGTCGAAGGCGGAGATCCGGTCGGTGGTCAGCAGCAGCACGCGGTCGTCGCCGACGGCATAGATGTCGCGGACCTTGCCGCGGCCGATTTTCGGGAGCGGCAGATTGCTGGCGAGAAGCGTGGTCATCGTTCGGAGCCTTCGAAACGGGAGCGTTGCGCTCCCAATAGCCTATTCCGGCAGCGGAATGAACTCGTGCTCCTGCGGGACGGCGGCGAAGCGGCCGGTTTTCCAGTCCTGCTTGGCCTGCTCGATGCGCTCCTTGCTGGAGGAGACGAAATTCCACCAGACGTGGCGCGGCCCCTCCAGCGCGTCGCCGCCGAGGAACATCATCCGGGTCGGCTTCACTGTGCGCACGCTGATCGCATCGCCAGGCCGGAAGATCAGCAGCCGCGGTCCCTCGTGGCGCTCGCGCGCGATCTCGACCTCGCCGTCGACGATGTAGATGGCGCGCTCCTCGTGATCGGGATCGAGCGGCACCACCGTGCCGGCCTGCGCGGTGACCTCGACATAGAACCAGGGCGACACCATCGTCACCGGCGAAGCTTTTCCAAACGCCCGGCCGGCGATGACGCGCGCGGAGAAGCCGGTGTCGCTGACCGTCGGCAGCGCGCCAGCCGCATAATGCTGGAAGCTTGGCGCGATCTCCTCGGACTCGACCGGCAGCGCGATCCAGCTCTGCAGGCCCAGCATGTTCTGGCCGTTCTGCCGCTGCAGGTCCGGCGTGCGCTCGGAATGCGCGATGCCACGGCCTGCCGTCATCAGGTTCATCGCGCCGGGTTGGATCTCCTGGACGTTGCCCTCGCTGTCGCGATGCATGATGGCGCCGTCGAACAGATAGGTGACGGTGGCCAAGCCGATATGCGGATGCGGCCGCACGTCCATGCCCTTGCCGGAGACGAATTGCACCGGACCGAAATGGTCGAAGAAGATGAACGGCCCGACCATCTGCCGGCGGCCATGCGGCAGCGCGCGGCGTACCGCAAAGCCGTCGCCGAGATCACGGGTGCGCGGCACGATGACGTGCTCCAGCGCATCGCACGAGGTGGGATCGCCGAATTCGGGATCGTTCGAAGGCTGCCAGCTCATGGGACGCTCCTGAGATGTGGTCACGCGAGCCTAGCAGCTTCGCGACGGCGAGGGCAGGGCATGAGGTCGCGGCGTCGGCGTGATTTGAACGGAGCGGCACTCCGGCCTAGAGTTCCGGCGCTGACAACGGATCCGTGACGATGACGCTCGACAGCCTCGATCTCGTGCTTCGCGCCGCCGCCATTGCGCTGCTCGCCGTGCTCGCCGTCGCGTTGGGACGTGACCTCGGTGGTCAATGGCGCGGCCGGCTGGCGATCGCGCTGGCGCTCGGCTCGGCCGCGCATGCGGCGACCTTCAACATCGGCGGGACGGCGGCGCCATCGCTCGCTTCCGCGCCGCTGATTGCGCTCGCGACGGCCGACATCATCGTGCTCTGGCTGTTCTGCCGCGCGCTGTTCGACGACGGCTTTGCGTTGCGCGGGCTGCACGGCCTGATCTGGCTGGCTGTGTTCGGCTTCAGCCTGATCGGCTGTCTCGTGCTCGGACCTGCCGGACATGGCCGGCTCGTGATCGTCGCCAACAATGTGCTGGCGCTCGGCTTCCTTGGCCTGACCTTGGCGCAGACCATCCGCTCCTGGTCGGCGGATCTCGTCGAGGGACGGCGGCGCATCCGGGCCTTCGTCGTGATCGCGGCGCTGTCCTACGGTGGCGTCAATGCGCTGCTGCAGATGGCGTCCGCCGGCAGCGGCCCATCCGAGCTTGCCAATGTGGTCAATGCGGCGATGTTCCTGGTCGTGGTCGGCGCCGTCGCGCTGATGCTGCTCAGGGTCGGTGCCGGCGATGTGTTCGCGCCGGAGACACCGCCGGTCGCAGAGCCCGAAGCCACGGCTCCCAGGGCCGCGGACCGCAGGCTGGTCGACGCGCTGATGCGGCTGATGGCGGATGAGCGGATCTATCGGCGGGACAACGTCACCATCGGGATGCTGGCGACCAGGCTCTCCATTCCTGAATACCGGCTGCGGCGGCTGATCAATGGCGAGCTCGGCTACCGCAACTTCAACACCTTCCTCAACGCCCACCGCATTGAGGAGGCCAAGGCCGCGCTCGCCGATCCCGCCCAGGCCGAGGTGCCGGTCATCACCATCGCCATGGATGCCGGGTTCCAGTCGCTCGGTCCGTTCAACCGGGCGTTCAAGGCGGTGACTGGGGTGACGCCGACCGAATACCGGCGCATGAGGCTGGCCGCAGCGTGATCTGTTCGGCCTTGAAATCACGGAGGAATTCCAGAATCGGCGAGGTCCCGGCCATTCCCGGCTGGTGCGATTTGCGAAATCGGCGAGCATCCGGGCCGCAGCCGCGGTCTGGTCCGGCGGATCCAACTTCCGGAGCTCCTCATGACCAGACGCCGCCTGCTGCCTGCTCTCGTTGCCACCACCGCGCTGACCGCCCTGGCGGTCGGCGGCGCCCGCGCCCGCGATGTGCCGAAGGTGGCAACCGGCTTCATCGCCAGCGTGCTGTGCTCGGAGACCTTCGTCTCCGGTCTCGACCCGGACCGCACGCTCTCCGAGACCCGGGCCGCGATGCCCGGCGCCGGCCTGCTGAGCTGGGCAATGGACGTCCGCGTCGATCGCGCCGCCAAGGACGTCAGCGTGACGCTGCTCGGGCTCGGCCGGAGCCACGCCGTGTATCGCGACGGGCTCGGCTGCCACGTGGACCATGGCGAGAGCCGCGACTGGCCGACCGTCCGGTTGTCGCCGCCGCAGCCGGCCTTGCTGCCCGACATCGCTCCGCCGCACGTCGTGGCGCCGGCGACACCGGCGCTCGCCGCGGCGCTCGACCGCGCCTTTGCCGAGCCGGAGGCGCCGCCGTTCCGGCGCACCCATGCCGTCCTGGTGATGAAGGACGGCAAGGTCATCGCCGAGCGCTACGCGCCCGGCTTCACGCTCGACACCCCGCTGCTCGGCTTCTCCGCGACCAAGTCGATGACCGCGACCCTGATCGGCATTCTCATCCGCCAGGGCAAGCTCGCGCTGCATGCGCCCGCGCCGGTGGCGGCGTGGCAGAGCGAAAGCGATCCGCGCCATGCCATCACCGTCGATCATCTGCTGCGCCACACCGCCGGTCTCGCGCTCGGCAGCTCGCTGCAGGCCTCGCTGTTGTCGGCGCTCGAGCCGGTCAACCGGATGAAGTTCGTCGAGCCCGACCGCGCGGCCTTTGCCGAATCCATGCCGCTCAAAACTGCTCCGGGCGCGGTCAGCAACTATCACGACGGCAACACCGTCATCCTTTCCCATCTCATCCGCGATGCCGCCGGCGGCAGCGCCGCGGATGTGCTGCGCTTCGCGCATCGCGAGCTGTTCGATCCGCTGGGCATGGCCAGCGTCACGATCGAGTTCGACGCCGCCGGCACGCCGGAGGGATCGAGCCAGATGCTGGCCTCGGCGCGCGACTGGGCACGGCTCGGCCAGCTCTATCTCGACGACGGCGTGGTCGCCGGCCGGCGCTTTTTGCCCGCGGGCTGGGCGGACTACGTCGCCACGCCCACACCGAACGCCTATGTCGGCCTCGGCGCCGGCTTCTGGACCAACCGCGGCGACAGTTTTGGCGCCAACTACCGCATCGCGCATGGCTGGCCGCGCGATGCGGTCTTCGCGAAGGGCACGCTCGGCCAGTACGTCATCGTCATCCCATCCGAGCGCCTCGTCATCGCGCGCTTCGGTCGCACCGTGAACTGGCCGCCCGAGGCCGACGGCGTGGCGCAGCTCGTGAGCGACGTGATCGCGGCGACAAGAGGGGAATGACGCATGCGCTACGTTCTCCCCAACGCCGTCGCCTGCGCCACACGGTCGAAACGCTCCAGCGACAGGATCGCATCGGCAAAGCTTTGCGCGCGGCTGCTCAGCACCGGCCGTGCCAAAGTGATGAACTTGTCGCTCATCGCCTGCGCCGATGGAAACGAGGTCGGCTCGCCCGAGGGATCATCGTGCAGCCGCTCGTGCACGCCGTCCTCGGTGGTGATGGTCACGCGGGCGCCGAACGGATGGCTGCGGCCGATCTCCAATTTGTCGTCCTGCACGACGTCGAACCTGTCGGCGAGCGCGTTGATCGCGGCGTCACCAAGGCGCGTGTAGTCGTCCCAGCCGAAGCGGCCCTGGTCGAGCGCCAGCGCGCCGGTGAAGAACATCGAGAACTGGCCGCCGACGATCGAGCTCGGATGGCGCTTGGTCGCGGCGTCGCCCGTCAAGGTGATGCCGTTGCGATGCAGGCCGATCTCGACGCGCTTGACCTGGTCCGGCGTCAGATTGTGCTCGCGGCGCAGCGCGATGATGGCGTCGATCGCTGCATGGGTGTAGCGGCAGCTCGGATACGGCTTCACGCCGATCTTCATCGTCTCATAGGTGGAGCCGAGCCCGGCGACGGCCTTTTCATGGTGCGGCGTGTCGGTGTAGCCGACCAGCAGGCCGTGCTTGCCCTCGACGGATTCGATCGCGCCGACGAAGTCGTTCTTGGGGAGCGTGGCCGCGATCACGCCGTTCATCGCGGACGCACCGACCTGATAGCGCTTGTTCCAGGCGCCGTTGACGAGAAACTGCAGCGAGCCCGCCGCCTGGCTGCCGGAGACGCCGAAGGCGTAGATCAACTGTTGCTCCGACAGGCCGAACAGCTTGCCGGCGGCAGCTGCTGCGCCATAGGTGCCGGCGGTCGCGGTCGGGTGGAAGCCGCGGGCATAATGCGAGGTCGGATCGAGCGCATTGCCGAGCCGGCAGCACACCTCGTAGCCGGCGACAACAGCGGTCAGCACCTCGCGGCCGGAGGCGCCGACCATCTCGCCGACGGCGAACGCGGCCGGCACCACCGGCGCGCTCGGATGTAGCGAGGAATCGGCGTGGGTATCGTCGAAGTCGAGCGAATGGCCCATCGTGCCGTTGAGCAGCGCCGCCACCGCCGGCGTCCAGGTTCTGTCGTCGCCGAACACGGTCGCCTCGCCCGCCGCATCCAGCTTCAGCGCCGCCAGCATCTTCACCACCGACGGCGTCGACTCCGCCTCGCGCCGGGCGCGGATGGCGCTGCCGAGAAAGTCGAGCGTCAGCACCTTGGCGCGGTCGAGCACCTCGGGCGGGATATCGTCGTATTTCAGCGCGGCGACGTAGGCGGCGAGCGTTGCGGTTTCCTGGGCCATCGTGTTTCCTCACATCGTTGCAGTCAGGGTAGGCAAGCTGATTCCGCCTTTCAAGCCGGTCCGGCCCGGTGGGAGGCTGCCATGCCGACGCGCTGGTCCGTTCGAGGTGGATGATTGATGGCGTCGTTCAAGGAGCTGTTCGGCAGGTTGCGCGGCCGCAAGGCGCAGATGTCGCTGGCCGTCCGCGGCACGGTGGCGGCGACGCTCGCTTTTGCCGTTGCCACGGCCTTCCACCTGAAGCTGCCGCTGTGGGCGGTGCTGACCTCGCTGATCGTGACGCAAGGCAGTGTCGGGCGTTCGCTGAAGGCGACGCGCGACTACATGTTCGGCACCATCGGCGGTGCGATCTATGGCGGCGCCATCACCGTGTTCATTCCGCATTCCGGCGAATTGCAGCTGCTCGGCATGCTGATCCTGGCGGTGACCCCGCTCGCCTTCATCGCCGCGATCAATCCCAGCCTCAACGCCGCCACCGTGACCGCGGTCATCGTGCTCCTGGTGCCCACGATGGGCCATCTCGATCCGCTGGGATCGGCGATCGACCGCGTGTTCGAGGTTGCGGTCGGCGCGTTCACCGGCCTCGCCGTATCGTTCATCGTGCTGCCGTCGCGGGCGCATGTCCAGATGCGCAGCGCGGCAGGCCGCCTGCTCGAACTGATCGCCGCAGCAATGACCGAGCTTCTGGCCGGCCTGTCGCGGGGGCGCGACAACGACGCGCTGCATCGGATCCAGGACGGTATCGGCACCGCGCTCACCGAGTTGAACGCGACCGGGGCGGAGGCCGAGCGCGAACGCTCGGCGCGGCTGTCCTCTGGCGCCGACACCGGTCCGCTGCTGCGGACGATCCTGCGCCTCCGCCATGACGTCGTGATGATCGGCCGCGCCAGCGTGGTGCCGCTGCCCTCGGAGCTGCAGGCACGTTTGTCGGCGCCGGTGGCGCGCGTCAGCGATGCGATCGCGAGCTATCTGCGCGGCTGTGCCGCGGCCATCCGCAACGGCTCCGGCCCACCGCCGATCTGGCCGATCCATGTTGCGGTCAAAGCCTATGCCGAGCAGGTCGCCGCCGTCCGCAGCGACGGGCTGACGCGCGGGCTGCCCGGCGATGCCGCCGAGCGCTTCTTCGCTCTGGGCTTTTCGCTCGACCAGATGCGGCAGAACCTGATCGACCTCGAGCGCGTCGTCGCCGAATGGTCCGGAGCGTCGGCCGGCAAGGTGCATCGGCCGGAGCCCGGGGAGTCGTCCGATACGGCCGGCGCCTGAACTCTTCATCGGGTCAGCCGCAGGAAGCGCACCACCAGCAGCGCGGCGTAGATCGTCGTGCCGATCGACAGGCCGATCCAGATTCCGACCGCGCCGAGCGCGGTGTGGAGGCCAAGCAGATAAGAGGCGGGGAAGCCGATCAGCCAATAGCCGAGCACGGCGAGCAGCAGCGGCACCCGCGTATCCTTGATGCCGCGCAGCGCGCCGACCGCGATGCTCTGCAATGCGTCCGTGATGAAGAACGTCGTGCCGACGAGCAGCAGCGTGGCGGCCAGCGCCGCTGTCGTTTCGGCATCGGAGATCCCGGAGCCGAGGAACAGCTGCACGATGTCATGGCGCGCAATGACGATGCCGAGCGTGAACAGCACTGCGAGTGAAAGGCCGAGCAACATCGCCATCAAGCCGGCGCGGCGAACGCCGGTCGCATCATCGCGCCCGGCGGCGTGGCCGACGCGCACGGTCGCGGCCATGCTGATCCCGAACGGCACCATGAACAGGATCGCGGTGATCTGCAGCGCGATCTGGTGCGCGGCGAGCGCGGCCGTGCTGATCAGTCCCATCAGGATCGCGGCCGCGGAGAACAGGCCGTATTCGAGCAGGAACGACAGCGAGATCGGCGCGCCGATGATGAGGAGCTGTCGCATCAGTCGCCAGTCGATACGGCCCAGTCGCGCGAGGACGTGGTAGTCGCGGAACGGCGGGCGGAACGCTGCGAACCACAGCCCGGCGAGGAACGTTCCCAGGTTGACGGTCGAGGTGGCGAGGCCGACGCCGGTCAGGCCCAGCCGCGGAAAACCCCAGTGGCCGTAGAGCAGCGGATAGACCAGCAGCGCGTTGAGCGGGATCGCGGCCAGTGTGATCCAGAGCACCGGCTCGGGGCGGTTGACCGCGCCCATGAAGCTGCGCAGCGCCATGAACCACAGCATCGGCGCGATGCCCCAGGCGAGGCCGGACAGATAGTGTTGCGCGAGATGCGCCACGCCCGGGGCCTGTCCGAGCGTGAGCAGGATGGTCTCGCCATTCAGCGCGATCAGCATGATCGGCAGCGCGATGAGAAGACCAGCCCAAAGTCCAACGCGGAGCGCGCGCCGCACCAGCGCTGCGTCCGCAGCGCCGAACGCCTGCGCGGCCAGCGGCGCCACCGCCGACATCAGGCCCATGCCGAAGGTGGAGCCGACGAAGTACACGGTGCCGGCCAAGGCGGCAGCCGCGACGGCGTCGCCGCCGAGCCGGCCGATGAAGGCGAGATCGGTTGACATCATCGCGATCTGCGACAGCTGCGTCAGCGCCATCGGCGCGGCGAGGCGGATCGTGTCCCAGAGTTCGTGCGCGAGGGGAGGCGTCGGCGCCGCCGTCGGCGGTGCGTGGTTGGTTCCGGCTGTGGAGGTCATGGTCGGGGCTATAGCAGGCCCTGCGGCGTCGTGCACATCACGGCGGCATGTTCGGTCGCAGCCGTGTGCGGCACGGAGGCGCAGCTCAACCTGGCCAAATGCAGACGGCTGCGTGAGGCGCATCGTCAATCGCATTGACGTGATCGCGTGCATGACTGACCGGTCTCGCGGCGCTGACACGTCCGAGCTCTGCTTGATCGATGGCCCTCGGAAGCGAGAGGGCGCGGGGAATGCCGGGCGCTGGCCGCACCCATGGCCCGCCTGCGTAAAAAAATGCAGGCGGCAGGAACCACAGGTTCAGCCGAGACATCCCGGCATTCCCCGCGCGATGGTTGGAACGACTTATACGTACTCTCCCCGGGGACCGGGCTTTCTTGCCCCCGTCGTCAGCGGAATCGCCCGCCGGCTTGACCTCAGCGTCGGGAGGCCAGGACCATACGCTTTCGCCGTATGCGACCGCCCCTTCGTCCACGCGCCAGCCTCGAGTTGCTACCCAAGTGCGCGCTGAGAGCCGCCGCATCCACCGCATCCCCGCCCTCAACGTCCGTGACGATCGCGAAGCGCCCCTCTCATGAGGACGGGATGGCTACATTGTTTCTGATTCTTGGAATAATAGCAAGCAAAAAATTCGGAAAAACGGCAGCCGCGATATTGGCGGCTTGGGCACGGAGCGCCGGTGCGACAGCGAGCCGAAGACTCGCGTGTCATCATGCGGCTGCTGCGACCTGCCGGAGCATCGCCTTCACGACGAGCCGGTGAAACGGCTTGATCATGGCGAGATAGATGCGGCCGAGAGCATTGTGGGTCTCGACCAAGGTGGTCGCTGTCACTTGCGAGGTCGCGTGCTGAGAGGCCACGTCGACCAGGACGCGAAAGTCCAGATGCTTGTCGTCGAAGCCGAGCACGAGCCGGGCCGGCGTTTCGTCGACGACCGGAAAAATCCCGATCAGAGGACGTGGGTTGCTTGGGTCCGCGCCCGAGGTCTTCAGACCGAAGGGCCTGACCAGCAGGTTGCGGAGCTTCAGGAGCGCCGCTATCCACCAGGGCGTGTGACCGAGCATGCGCTCGGCCGCGGTGCGGGCAGCAACGGGCGGGCCGTTGATCGTGATGCGAAAGGCATCGGCGAACTCCGCGCCGGCCAGCCATCGGGTACCGTCGACGTTGGGAGTGATCTCGCTGATTGTCATGAGCGATGAGCCTCACATGTCAAGGTTGCTCGCGCGCCATGCGCGATGCGCAGCAGCATCGCACGCGCATGTCCGCGAAGCCAGTGCGCCGATGGCCTTGCGCCAGGGTCATTCAATTTCGTCATTGCGAGCTGCGCTCGCAATGACGGAGGAGAGATGTGCGTAGTAAACTACCGCCCGCGCTCCGGCACGCGGGTGATCTTCGCGCCCAGTGCGTTCAGGCGCTCGTCGATGCGTTCATAGCCGCGTTCGATCTGGTCGGCGTTGTCGATGTACGAGGTGCCTTCGGCGCAGAGTGCTGCCAGCAGCATGGCCATGCCGGCGCGGATGTCGGGGGAGACGACGCGGGCGCCGCGCAGGCGGCTGGGGCCGGCGACGATGGCGCGGTGCGGGTCGCACAGCACGATGCGCGCGCCCATCGAGATCAGCTTGTCGACGAAGAACATCCGCGACTCGAACATCTTCTCGAACATCAGGATCACGCCCTCGCATTGCGTGGCGGTGACGAGCGCGATCGACATCAGGTCGGCCGGGAAGGCCGGCCAGGGCTGGTCCTCCAGCTTCGGCACGTGGCCGCCGAAATCGTCCTTGATCCTGAGCGTCTGCTCCGAGGGCACGATGAGATCGTCGCTGGCGACCTCGCAGACGATGCCGAGCCGCTCGAAGCCCATGCGGATGGAGCGCAGATGCTCGGTACCGGCGCGCACGATGCGCAAGGGAGAGCGCGTCACCGCGGCGAGCCCGATCAGCGAGCCGACCTCGATGTGATCGGGCTGGATCGCGTAGGACGCCTGACCGAGCGTGCTGGCGCCATGGATCACCATCGTGTTGGTGCCGATGCCCTCGATGTTGGCGCCGAGCGCCACCAGGAAATGCGCGAGGTCCTGGACATGCGGCTCCGAGGCCGCGTTGCGCAGATAGGTCGTGCCGTGCGCAGCGACGGCGGCGACCAGCGCGTTCTCGGTGGCGGTGACGCTGGGCTCGTCGAGGAACACGTCGGCGCCTTTCAGGCCGGAGGCGCGCAGCTCGATCTTGTCGGTCGCGGTGACCGTGGCGCCGAGCTGCTCGAAGGCCAGGAAATGGGTGTCGAGCCGGCGCCGGCCGATGACGTCGCCGCCAGGCGGCGGCAGCGCCACTTCGCCGCAGCGGGCGAGCAGGGGTCCTGCCAGCAGGATCGAGGCGCGGATGCGAATGCACAGATCCGGATCGAGATCGGCGGCGCGGATGTCCTTGGCATGGATCGCGAGCCGGTTGCGGCCGCGCCATTCGGCGGAGGCACCGACCGAGCGGATCAGCTCGACCAGGGTCTCGGTGTCGCGGATGCGCGGCACGTTGTCGAGCGTGACCGGATGCTCGGTCAGCAGCGCGGCGGCGATGATCGGCAGCGCGGCGTTCTTGTTGCCGGACGGCTCGATCGCGCCTTTGAGCCGGTGACCGCCCTCGACGATGTATTGAATGGGCGCCATGCGGTGATGATCCGTTGTCGAAGCGTGTGGCCGTTGCCCTTGCCGGCTTCGCGACGGCGTTCGGGCACAGGGTGTCCAGCGGGATCAACCTGTTCCGCAATCCGGCGACCGCGAACCTGGTTCACGGGCCGCCGGGGTCCTCATGAGACCGACTCCTAACGCCAATTCCAAAACGGAATCAATGCCGGAAAATCGCGGCGGGCCACTTTGCCACGGCGGCGGGGCAGCGGCCGGGGAGCGCGCCGTGTTCTTGACGGCCGGTGTGGCGCGGCCGATGGTCGTTGGCTGCCGCGGCTGCGGCAGGGATGGAGAAACGCTGGAATGGCCGATGATCAAGCTGACGTCTGGACCTGCTCGGCGCAGCGACAGGCGCGCGCCAACATCCGCCGATATCTCGACTGGCTCGCTTCGCGCGGCCACAGCTTCTCCGGCTATCACGATCTCTGGCAGTGGTCGGTCGACGACGTCGCCGGGTTCTGGCGTTCGATCTGGGATTATTTCGAGGTCATGGCCGACGGCGAGATCGGCGAGGTCGTCTCGCGCGATCCGATGCCGCGGACGCGCTGGTTCACGGGGACGCGGCTGAACTTCGCCGAGCACGTGCTGCGCCACGAGTTGAGCGGCAGTCCCGATCGAGCGATGCTGCATCACGGCTCGGAGCTGCGTCCGCTGGCGGCCGCGAGCTGGGGCGAAATCGCAGGCCGCGTGCGGCGGCTCGCCACGTCGCTGCGCGAGATGGGAATCGGCAAGGGCGACCGGGTCGTCGCCTACATGCCGAACATTCCCGAAGCCGTCATCGCGATGCTCGCGACCACGGCGATCGGCGCGGTGTGGTCCTCGGCGGCACCGGAATTCGGCGCGCAGACGGTGATCGACCGCTTTTCGCAGATCGCGCCGAAGCTCGTCTTCGCGGTCAACGGCTATCGTTATGGAGCGAAGGATTTCGATCGCATCGGCGATCTCGAGACGATCCTCGCAGCGCTGCCGAGCGCCGAGATGCTGGTCATGCTCGACTATCATCCGGCCGCGCGCAAGGCGCCGGAGTTTCGTGGCCGCATCCGGGCGTGGCCCGACCTGCTCGACGGTCCGGCGATCGCGCGCGACGCATTTCAGTTCGCACGCGTCGCATCGGATCATCCGCTCTGGGTGCTGTTCACCTCGGGAACGACCGGCCTGCCGAAGCCGATCGTGCACAATCACCACGGCATCGTGCTCGAGCACTACAAGTCGGCGGCGTTTCATTTCGAGATCGAGGCGGACGGCACGCTGTTCTTCTACTCGACGACAGGCTGGATGGTCTGGAACACGCTCATGTGGGGGCCGCTGATGAACGGCAGCTCGGTGCTCTATGACGGCCATCCGAGCCATCCGGACGCGCGGCTGGTGTGGCGGCTCGTGGAAGCCGCCGGCGTGACCGTGCTCGGCATCAGCCCGAGCTACATCCAGCTGGTGCGGCAGCAGGGCGTCGTTCCGGGCCGCGAGTTCAATCTGGAGCGGCTGCAGTCGGTGATGCTGGTCGGATCGCCGTCGACGCCGGAGGTGTTTCGCTGGGTGCACGAGGCGGTCAAGCCCGAGGTGTGGGCCTCCTCGCAATCCGGCGGGACGGAGTTCTGTTCCGGTCTGCTGGCCGGCTCGCCGCTGCTGCCGACGCATGCCGGCGAGATCCAGGCTCCGGCGCTCGGCGTGGCCGCGGTCGCGTTCGACGATGCGGGGCGCGAGATCGTCGACGAGGCCGGCGAACTCGTCGTGCGCGCGCCGATGCCTTCGATGCCGCTCTGCTTCTGGGGCGATGCCGATTTCGTCCGGTATACGGACAGCTATTTCGGCGTCTATCCGGGGGTCTGGCGCCATGGCGATCGTGTCCGCTTCAACGCGCGCGGCGGCTGCCACGTCTTGGGCCGTTCCGACGCCACGCTGAACCGTCATGGCGTGCGGATCGGCTCGGCGGAAATCTACCGGACGATGGAGGGGATTCCCGGTATCGTCGATAGTGTCGTCATCTGCATCGAGCAGCCGGACGGCGGCTTCTACATGCCGCTGTTCGTGCAACTCGCCCAGGGCATCGAGCTGACGGACGGGTTGCAGGACGAGATCCGCCGGCGGCTGCGCCACGAGCGCAGCCCGCGGCATGTCCCCGACGTCATCATCGGCGTGCCGGAAATCCCGATGACCCTGACCGGCAAGAAGATGGAGGTGCCGGTCCGTCGACTGCTGCTCGGCGACGCTCCGGACAAGGTCGCGAGCAAGGATGCCACCCGCAACCCGGCGGCGCTGGACTGGTTCACGCAGTTCGCGGCGGCACGGCGAGGCGGATGACAGGGGCGAGCGTCAGCCCGATGAGGGACAGGCCGGACGGCTGGAGCGTCCCGGCATCTGGGCCTACACGTCGACGTTCGCCGACAGCGAGTTGTCCTGGATGAATTCGCGGCGCGGCTCGACGACGTCGCCCATCAGCTTGGTGAAGATGTCGTCGGCCTCGTCGACCTCCTTGACCCTGACCTGCAGCAGCGTGCGGGCCTCGGTGTCGAGCGTGGTTTCCCAGAGCTGTTCCGGGTTCATCTCGCCCAGACCTTTGTAGCGCTGCTGGGTGACGCCCTTGCGGCCGGCATCGATGACGGATTCGAACAGATCGACCGGGCCGTGGATCACCGTCTGGACGTCGCCGCGGCGCAAGGTGCCGGGCTTGGCATAGGCCTCCTGCAGGCGGGCCGCATAGTCGTCGAGCTTGCGGGCATCCGCCGAGGCGAGCAGCGCGTCGTCGATGACGGCGACGTCCTTGACGCCGCGCACGGTGCGTTCGAAGGTGAAGCCCTGGCCCTCGAGGAAGTGACCGATCCAGCCGCGCTCGACCTCGTCGGCCAGCACGTCGAGCCGTTTCGCGATGTACTCGGCCGCGGCGTCCGCGGTCGCCAGGTCGCGGGTGATATCCGGCCGCAGCACGCCGGCGATCGCGGCCTGCTCGACGACCTTGCGATCGTAGCGGCTGTGCAGATTGCGCAGGATGTTGCGGACGATCCGCGCTTCCTCGACCAGCCCCAGCAGGTCGCGGCCCTTGCGCTCCTCGCCCTCGGCGGTCTTGAACACGCAGTCGTCGAGCCCGGTGCCGATCAGATAGTCTTCCAGCGCGCGCTCGTCCTTTAGATACTGCTCGGACTTGCCGCGCATCACTTTGTAGAGCGGTGGCTGCGCGATGTAGAGATGGCCACGGTCGATGATCTCGCGCATCTGCCGGTAGAAGAAGGTCAACAGCAGCGTGCGGATGTGCGCGCCGTCGACGTCGGCGTCGGTCATCACGATGATCTTGTGATAGCGCAGCTTGTCGATCGAGAACTCGTCGCTGATGCCGGTTCCAAGCGCGGTGATCAGCGTGCCGATCTGTTCGCTGGACAGCATCTTGTCGGGGCGCACGCGCTCGACATTGAGGATCTTGCCGCGCAGCGGCAGCACCGCCTGGAACTCGCGGTTGCGGCCCTGCTTGGCGCTGCCGCCGGCCGAGTCACCCTCGACGATGAACAGCTCGGACTTGGCCGGATCCTTCTCCTGGCAGTCGGCGAGCTTGCCGGGCAGCGAGGAGACGCTGAGCGGGCTCTTGCGGGTCAGCTCGCGCGCCTTGCGCGCGGCCTCGCGCGCCGCCGCGGCCTGGATCACCTTGCCGACGATGGTCTTGGCCTCGCCCGGATGCTCCTCGAACCAGGCGGCGAGCGCCTCGTTCAGAACGTTCTCGACCACGGGACGCACTTCCGAGGACACCAGCTTGTCCTTGGTCTGCGACGAGAACTTCGGATCGGGCACCTTCACGGAAAGAACGGCGGTGAGACCCTCGCGACAGTCGTCGCCGGTCAGCGCGATCTTCTCCTTCTTCGCATTGGCCTCGGCGTAGCCGTTGACCTGGCGCGTCAGCGCGCCGCGGAAACCGGCGAGATGGGTGCCGCCGTCACGCTGCGGGATGTTGTTGGTGAAGCACAGCACGTTCTCATGATAGCTGTCGTTCCACCACAGCGCAGCTTCCACGGTGATGCCGTTGACCTCCGATCGCACCATGATCGGCGCCGGGACGATCGCCTTCTTGTTGCGGTCGAGATATTTGACGAACTCCTCGACGCCGCCGTCGTAATGCATCTCCTCGCGCTTCTCGACCGCGTGGCGCATGTCGGAGAGCACGATGTTGACGCCGGAGTTGAGGAAGGCGAGCTCGCGCAGACGATGCTCGAGCGTCGCGTAGTCGTATTCGACGTTCTTGAAGGTCTCCGTCGAGGCCAGGAACGTCACCTCGGTGCCGCGCTTGCCCTTGGCCTCGCCGACCACCTTCAGCGGCGCAATCGCATCGCCATGGGCGAACTCGATGAGATGCTCCTTGTCGTCGCGCCAGACCCGCAGCAGCAGCTTGCTCGACAGCGCGTTGACGACGGAGACGCCGACGCCGTGCAGGCCGCCCGACACCTTGTAGGAGTTCTGGTCGAATTTTCCGCCTGCGTGCAGCTGGGTCATGATGACCTCGGCCGCGGACACGCCTTCGCCCTTGTGGATGTCGACCGGAATGCCGCGGCCGTCGTCGCGCACGGTGACCGAATTGTCCGGATTGAGGATCACCTCGACCGCGGTGGCGTGGCCGGCCAGCGCCTCGTCGATCGCGTTGTCGACGACCTCGTAGACCATGTGGTGCAGGCCGGAACCGTCATCGGTGTCGCCGATATACATGCCCGGGCGCTTGCGCACCGCGTCCAGGCCCTTCAACACCCGGATCGATTCTGCGCCGTACTCGTTCGCGGTTGCAGGCTCGGTGTCGGCGATGGTTTGCCGGGCGGGTTCGGTCATGTGGGGCCTTCGGAAGGGTGGTCGAATCGGCATCGCAAACCGCATGCCGAGAGCGCTCTTTCTCTCACGAAAGAAGCCACGCGCCTAGCGCAAAGTGGCCCTTCGTAAGACATTGAAGAGATAGCGTTTTTTAACGGTTTTTCAAGGCCTGGCGAGGGTCGTTTTCGTCCCCTCCGAAAGCCGGATTCAGGCCATTCCCGCGGCTGGTTTTGAGGCGTGCGGCGGGGCGCTTTCGCGTGCGATTCAGGGCACGAGTCCGGTATGACCCCGGGGGGATCCCGACCAACGGCCGAAGGCGTTACCGCCGCGCGCTGATCCGTCCGGCCTCGACGTCGAAGATCTCGCCGAGCTCGCGTAGTTCGGCAAACGCCGCGGGGTCGGCGCCGGTCAGCCATACCTGGGCACCGAGCGTGCCGAGCTCGGCGAACAAAGCGGTGCGGCGGCCGGGATCGAGATGGGCGACGATCTCGTCGAGCAGCAGCATCGGCACGATGCCGGTGGTCTCGGCGACCAGCGTCGCATGCGCGAGGATGAGGCCGATCAGCAGCGCCTTCTGCTCGCCGGTCGACGCGTCGCGCGCCGGCATGTTCTTCGGTGCGTAGACGACATGGAGATCAGTGAGATGCGGCCCGTCGAGCGTGCGGCCCGCCGCGGCATCGCGCGCGCGATTGTCGCGCAGCATCGCGCGGTAGCGGTCCTCGACGGCCAGCGCCGGCTCGCTCAGCAGCGCATTCTCCATCCAGCCGTCGAGCGCGATCTCGGCGGATGGGAACGCCGAGGCTTGTCCGCGCTGGCGCAGCATCGCAGCGAGCTTCACCGCGGTCTGGCCGCGGCTCGCGGCGACGGCGACCGCGAGCTCCGCTGTCTCGCGCTCGATCGCGCCACACCAGTGGTCGTCGAAATTGCGCACCTCGAGCAGCCGGTTGCGCGAGCGCAAGCTGCGCTCCAGCGCCGACACGCGGCTCGAATGCTCGCTGTCGATCGCGAGCACCAGGCGGTCGAAGAAGCGCCGCCGCTCCGAGGCCGCGCCCATGAACAAGCCGTCCATCGCAGGCGTCAGCCACACCATGCGGATGTGGTCGCCGAAGGCGGCTGCGGAGCCCACCGGCTCGCGGTCGATGCGGCAGCGCCTGGTGGTGCTGGCGTCGCTGCGCGGCGGCTCGATGCCGGTGCCGAAGGTCGTCAGCCCCAGCGCCCCCTCGACCTCCGCCGAGACCGCCCAGGAGCCGTCGCCCTGGTTGTCGGCGACATCCTCGAGTGTCGCGCGGCGCAGGCCGCGTCCCGGCGCGAAGAACGAGATCGCCTCCAGGCAATTGGTCTTGCCGGCGCCATTGGCGCCGACCAGCGCAACCATGTCCGCCTGCACGCTGACGCTGGCAGCGCGATAGCTGCGAAAATGCGTCAGCGCGAGGCGGTGGATGCGGGAGGGGGTCATGGGAAATCTAGGCCACACATTCGAAATCCCCTCTCCCCTTGCGGGAGAGGGTGCCGCTGAAGGCGGCGGGTGAGGGGTATCTCACGGCTCGCTCAGCTTCGTGAGGATGTCCTCTTGAACGGCGGTCGAATTGTACAGCACGTCGTTGTTCCAATAGCGAACGATGCGAAATCCTGCAGCTTTCAAGATCGCGTCTCGCTCGGTGTCTTTCTCGTTGTCAGCATGCTGGCTGCCATCGATCTCGATGATCAGGCGCTTTTCGAAGCAAACGAAATCGAGGATGAATTGCTCTACGGGCGCCTGACGACGGAATTTGTATTTCTCAAACCTGCGATCACGTAGCAGTCGCCACATGGCCGCTTCGGATTCGGTCGGCTGACGTCGCATCGTCTTGGCGAAGCCGCGGATGCGTGTGGATGTCGTCCGATGGCTCGGTGATCGTGGAGGCATACCCCTCACCCGCCTCGCTTCGCTCGGCACCCTCTCCCGCAAGGGGAGAGGGGATTTTCGTCGTGTGGCTCGTCCCAAGCGTTGCGTGCAGCGCGCCTCACACCCGCATGGGCATCAGCACGTACAACGCATTCCTGTTGTCGCGGTCCTGGATCAGCGTCGGCGAGCCCGGATCGGCAAGCCGGAGCACGGCGACCTCACCCTCGATCTGGGCGGCGATGTCGAGCAGATAGCGCGAGTTGAAGCCGATATCGAGGGCATCCGCGGCGTACTCGACCTCGAGCTCTTCGGTCGCGCTGCCGGAATCCGGATTGGTCACCGACAGCACCAGCTTGCCGGGCGCCAGCGCCAGCTTCACGGCGCGGCCGCGCTCGGAGGAGATGGTAGAGACGCGGTCGACGGCGGCGGCGAAATCGGCCTTGTCGACGACCAGCTCCTTGTCGTTGTTCTGCGGAATGACGCGGCCGTAATCCGGGAAGGTGCCGTCGATCAGCTTCGAGGTCAGCACCACTTGGCCGAGCGTGAAGCGGATCTTGCCCTGCGACAGCTCGATCCTGATCTCGCTGTCATTGTCCTCGATCAGCCGCTGCACCTCGCCGACGGTCTTGCGCGGCACGATCACGCCCGGCATCTCGGCGGCGCCGGCCGGCTGCGGCAGGTCGACCTGGGCGAGGCGGTGGCCGTCGGTGGCGACGGCGCGCAGCGTCGGCTGCTTGGCGGTGCCGCCGGCATGCAGATAGATGCCGTTGAGGTAGTAGCGCGTCTCCTCGGTCGAGATCGCAAACTGCGTGCGGTCGATCAGGCTCTTGATGTCCTTGGCCGGAACCCCGAAGGCGTGCGTCATTTCGCCCGCGGCGAGATCCGGGAAATCGCTCTCCGGCAGCGTCTGCAGGGTGAACTTGGAGCGGCCGGCGCGGATCGCGAGCACCGCGCGCTCGCCGTCGCTCTCCAGCACGATCTGCGAGCCGTCCGGCAGCTTGCGGACGATGTCGTAGAACATGTGCGCCGGAACTGTGGTCGAGCCCGCGGTGGCGGTCTCGGCGGCCAAGGTTTCCGTCACTTCGAGATCGAGATCGGTTGCGCGCAGCGACAGCCGGGCGTTCTCGGCGCGGACCAGCACGTTACCCAGGATCGGGATGGTGTTGCGCCGCTCGACCACACGATGGACGTGGCCCAGCGACTTCAGGAGCTGCGCGCGTTCGACGGTCACCTTCATTGCACTTACCCGCCCGTTCCCAACTGATCTCGTCCTGGAATGCCGGCGGGCTAGAGCAGCGCCGCGGCCGATGGCACCTCGCGCCCGAACGGCGCTTGGCCAGCGTCCAGGAGCGTGAGGGGGAGGCGTAAAGTGGCGCGGATGGGGCTCAAGCGCAAGGGATGCGGAGCCGATTTCCCATGTTTAGGCAGGCTCTTCCGGGACCCGGAGGAAAGGGCCGAGCATGACGACCGAGGACAGCGTCGACAACGGCCCGGCTGGGGGCGAACCTTCTGTCCGCTCCCCTGGCCGTGCGTGCCCTCTAATCCTGCAGCTGGCGCTTCAGCGACTCGACCTCGTCGTTCAGCGTGACGTCCTTGCCGACCAGCGCCTCGATCTTGCGCACGGCGTGCAGCACGGTGGTGTGGTCGCGCCCGCCGAAGCGGCGGCCGATCTCGGGCAGCGAGCGCAGGGTCAGCGTCTTGGCGAGATACATCGCGACCTGGCGCGGGCGCACCACGTTGGCGGTGCGGCGCGACGACAACAGGTCGGAGCGGCTGACGTTGTACTGCCGCGCCACGACGCGCTGGATGTCCTCGATCTTGATCCGCTTCGGCTCCTGCGGGCGGACCAGGTCGCGCACCTCGCGCTCGGCCATGTCGAGCGTGACCGGCTGATTGTTGAGCTTGGAATGCGCCAGCAGGCGGTTGATCGCGCCTTCGAGATCACGGCCGTTATGGGTGATGGAGCGGGCGAGATAGTCGAGCACCGGCTCCGGCACGTCGAAGCTCGCATGATGGGCGCGGGCCGCCGCGACGCGCGACTTGAGAATGCCGAGGCGGAGATCCTCGCCGAGCGTCGCCATCTCGACGACGAGGCCGCCGGCAAGCCGCGAGCGGACGCGATCGTCGAGGCTTTCGAGATCGGACGGCGGACGGTCGGCGGCGATCACCACCTGACGCCCCGCGTCGATCAGCGCGTTCAGCGTATGGCAGAACTCCGCCTGGGTGGATTTGCCCTGCAGGAACTGCAGGTCGTCGATCACCAGCACGTCGATGCCGCGCAGTGCTTCCTTGAACGCCAGCGCGGTCTGCGATTTCAGCGCCGCGACGAAGCCGTACATGAACTTCTCGGCGGTGAGGTACAGCACCTTGCGCTCGCCGCCGGCGTTGCCGGCCCAGGTGACGGCCTGGAGCAGATGCGTCTTGCCCAGCCCGACGCCGGCATGGATGTAGAGCGGGTTGAACATCACGGGATCGCCGCGGCGACCGTCGGCGACCTGGCGCGCCGCCGCATGGGCCAGCGTGTTGGCGCGGCCGACGACGAAGCTGGCGAAGGTCAGCCGCGGATCGAGCGGCGAGCCGCCGAGCGCGTCATGGCTGGCCGCCACCGGCGTCATCACCGGGGCGCGCGTGTCGGCCGCCGGCTTGGCGTCGCTGCGCTCGGCGCGGCGGGCTTCGACGGCGACGGGGGCTTCCTTGACCGGCGTCGCGCAGCGCATCGCGGTGCGAACGGACAGATCGATACGGTGCACCTCCGGCATCTCGGCCTGCCAGCACGACAGCACGCGCTCGGCGTAGTGCGCCTGGATCCAGCTCTTCAGGAAACGCGTCGGCACCGACAGATGAACGCTTTCGTCCTGGACGGCTTCGAGGTCCATCCGCGCAAACCAGCTCGTATAGACATCCTCGCCGACGGTCGAGCGCAGCCGACCCTTCACGCGAGACCAGCGTTCCTGTTCCGAATTTGTCATGGCAGTCGCAACTTTTCGAATTGAGTGGTGGTGTCGTGTGATCGCCGGGCAGGCGTCCCGTGGAAGGACGCGTCTCCCGCAGCGAGACCTCGAGCGGAGGCTCAACTCCAGACATGGCTTGCCGTTCGGCGCGAGCGCCGTTGGGCTGATCAATGCTGGTGAAGAAAACTACTCCGCGAGGTCAGCGCATACTCGGACGAGCGGGAGGGCCGATGGCCGTGCTGGCGATGGCCGTGCTGGTCGTACCGGTCACTTCAGTGCCGACCGCCGAAGTGCCGACCGCCAAGGGTGCGTGATCCGGAACCAGCTTATGGTGTGTGCCCGCAATTTGTCCGTAAAGCATGCAACCTCCCCGCCCTGCCGTGATTGCTCACGGCAAGTTGTCATCCCAATGCCGCCGCGTCCGAACCCCAAGATTCAGCCGCACCGCCGTACATCCCGTCCAACTTGTCCACTCGGTGAGCGAAGCCGCCACGAGCTCCGGCCGGGTCGACCGATGTCGTATTTCTCTTGTTCAAAGCGGCGCAACGATGATGCTGCGCCCGAGAAATTTCGACAAAGTTCGATCGTTCCCCATATTGCTATGGGTACAAATCCGGCCATCGCTTTGGAAAGCGTCGCCAACGCGCACACCGCCGCCGATTTGCACGTCCGCCCCGTTTCTAAAACCGCGCTGGTCTCAAGATCGTGGGCGCCGCGAGTGATTAAAGAAATACACGATGCGTCGGGACTCGCAATCCATAAGATCGGAGCACGCGTGACGAGTCTTCGCAGCGGTTGCGACGCGGTGTTGCGCGTTAAGAAAGCAACGTTTTGAATCATCGCGAGGAATCTCGGATGTGACAAACAACATCGTCTGCCCAAAATTTCTTCATAATTTTTTTATGTTTCGACCGGCCTCACCCGCTTTTCCAATCACTTGGTCGCGCTATGCGCTTAAGTCATTTTCGAGACGATGTTTTTCGCGATTGCCGGACGCGGGTAACTCCCGCGATGCGCGGTGCGTGACGTGAACGACGCGCCGCGCTCACTTGACATCGCTGCGCAAGCGCGACGCGCAGAGTCTTCGCTGTTTCAGGTGAGACAATATTGTCACCGCGTAAAACTACGGAACGTCACGTAGGACTACGGAACAATGTCAGGCGCGTATGACGTCGCGCATCCTCCAACACGCGCAGATCGCATTCGCGACGCGATATCGCCATCAAATAGAAGGCGCGGCGAGGAACGAATGTGCTCCGGCGCAATGCGCAAAAAGAAAAGCCCGGCGCGAGCCGGGCTGTTTGCATCTTGATAGTTCGCCAGTGGCGCGGTCGCGTTACTTCGCGAGCTTGGCGATCTGATGCGTGAGGCGCGACACTTTGCGGCTCGCGTTGTTCTTGTGAATGATGTTGCGCTGCGCGGCGCGCATCAGCTGCGGCTCGGCGTTGGCCATCGCCTTCAGCGCAGCCTCGCGGTCGCCCTTCTTGATCGCGTCCTCGACGGAGCGAACGGCGCCGCGCATCTGGGTGCGGCGCGACTTGTTGATGATGGTGCGGCGGGCAATCTTGCGCGTCGCTTTCTTCGCGGAGGTCGTGTTGGCCATGCTCTCAAATATCCTTCGGCGGCGAGCAGTCGCCGCTCTTGCGGGTACGCGCGCGGCCCGCTTGACGCGGCCCCATCGACGCGGTGGGTTGTTCGGACGCCTCTCTGAGAATGCCATGACCGGAGCGGATGCTCGGCGGATCGGCGCTGCTCAAAGAACAGCGGCGGCGGGATTGCGCCCACCGCCAATGGCGACCTTATAGGGGCAGGCCTGCCGAGCGTCAACGGTCTCGGAGCGCCCGCGGCGGCCGGAATCGACCAAAACCCGGTTCTAAGCCCCTGACGAGGTTGAATTTCTGCGGGGGCCCCGCTATGGCCTTGCTGCCCGCAAGGGCGTGCGAGAGAGGGCAGGTGAGGCATGATCCGCGGTTTTTTCCGTCTGGTAGGGCTGTTGCTGCTGGCCGGAAGCTTCATCTTCCTGGTCTATGACGGCGCGCGCTGGGTGGCCGACCAGACCCTGCAGTTCACCCGTTTCGGCCAGCTCTGGAACGACGTCCACCAGGCGAGCCAGGCCGCCTTCAAGGCCTGGATCGAGGCCAAGGCCCCGTTCTTGTGGGAGTGGATCGTCAAGGTGTTTTTGGACCAGCCGGTGTTTGCGGTGCTTGGACTGCTTGGAATCCTGCTGATGCTGCTGTTCCGGCCGCGCAAGCCGCTGATCGGCTATGGACGCGACTGAGCGCGGCGGTTCGTCTCGCTGCGCCGGCAGCTGTATGCTGGCAGCATGCCGCGGGAACCGCTGGCGCGGCGTAACAGCGCTACTGCTGGACCCGTAGAGCCCTATATATTCCCCCTGAGGAGAGGTCATCGCGCCGTGGGCCGTCCCGCGGGCGCTGGCCATGAGCGGAGACATCCCATGTTCTTCATGCGCAAAGCCCCTGTCATGCCGTCTGCCGCCGAGGCGCTGCCCGGCCGCACTCAGCCGATCCCGACCGCCGCCACGCATTTCGTCAACGGTCGCCGCCTGTTGCCGCCCTATCCCGACGGCCTCGCGCAGGCCGTGTTCGGGCTCGGCTGCTTCTGGGGCGCGGAGCGCAAGTTCTGGCAGCTCGGCGACGGCATCCACGTCACCGCCGTCGGCTATGCCGGCGGCCATACGCCGAACCCGACCTACGAGGAGGTGTGCTCGGGGCAGACGGCGCACACGGAGGTCGTGCTGGTGGTGTTCGATCCCAAGGTCATGTCCTACGAGCGGCTCCTGAAGACGTTCTGGGAGAGCCATGACCCGACCCAGGGCATGCGCCAGGGCAACGACGTCGGCACGCAATATCGCTCGGCGATCTACACGTTCAGCGACGCGCAGCGCGAGGCCGCCGAGGCGTCGAAGACGGCCTATGAGTCGGCGCTGCGTGCCAAGGGGCTCGGCGCGATCACGACCGAGATTGCTCCGGCGGGGCCATTCTATTTCGCCGAGGATTATCATCAGCAGTACCTCGCGAAGAATCCGGCCGGCTATTGCGGCCTCGGCGGCACCGGGGTCGCGTGCCCGATCGGCGTCGGCGTGAGCGCCTAGGCCAGCCGCGCGCCGGATCGCGCCGAATATTCTCGGGTCCCTCTCCCACGCGGTGGGAGGGGGATTTTTTTCGAACCGCCTTCACCGCGGCGCGCTTGCGGATGCACGGACTGCACGCGCCAACGGTTTGTTAACCTTAACCGCGCATGACTAACGCACATCCTCATTCAAGGATTGTTCGAGTGCGCGCGTTGTTTGTTCCGGTCATTGCCGTCCTGTCCGCGATCCTGTTGTCGGGCTGCATGCAGACGATCTCCCCCGTCGCTGCCGTCCAGCCGCAGAGCGATCTCGACGCGATGGCCTATGGAACGCCTTCCTCCGGCCCGGTTGCCGCCAGCGGGCAGGGCGGGGCGATCCCGGCGCTGCGCAACTCGTTCGCTGCCGCCACCCGCGCGGGCGCCTATGTCGTTCCCGCCGGCTACGTGCCGGCGCGGCGCGACTCCGCCTATCATCTCGACGCCGGCGACAAGCTGCGCGTCGTCGTCTACGGCCAGGAGGGCCTGACCAACACCTATGCGATCGACGCGTCCGGATCGATCACGATGCCGCTGATCGGCAGCGTGCCGGCGCGTGGCCGCACCACCGCCGGCCTCGCCGCCGAGATCACCGCCAAGCTCCGCAACGGCTACATCCGCGAGCCATCGGTGGCGGTCGAGATCGAGGCCTATCGCCCGTTCTTCATCCTCGGCGAGGTGCAGGCGCCCGGCCAATACCCTTACGTGCCCAACATGACGGTGGAGAGCGCAATCGCGATCGCCGGCGGCTTCTCGCCTCGGGCGCGGCGCGACATCGTCACCCTGACGCATACCGATGCGTCCGGAGTCGCGCGCTACGAGGTTCCGCTCGGGACCTCGCTCAAGCCGGGAGATACGATCCAGGTCGGCGAGCGCTGGTTCTGATATCAGCACGTCTCGCCCGGCTACAGGGATACATTGCCGCCGAGTGGCGCGCTGCTCCATCCGCCGTCATTGCGAGCCAACGGGTCCGCGCACATGCGCGGCCCGATGACAGGCTCCGCGAAGCAATCCAGAGCGTCACGCGCGACTCTGGATTGCTTCGTCGCTTCGCTCCTCGCAATGACGGTGGTGAGGTTCAGCGCAAATGCGTTCCGAGGAACGCGAGGCTACGGGTCCACGCCAGATCCGCGCTCGGCTTGTCGTAGCTCGCACGCTCGTCGCAGCCGAAGCCGTGCTGTGCGCCGGGATAGACGAAGATCTCGACGTCCGGCCGCTTGGCCTTGATGGTCTCGACGTCGCTCAGGGGGATGCCCGCGTCCTTCTCGCCGAAATGGAGCTGGGTCGGCACCGTCGGCTTGTCGTCGGCGAAGCGGATGATGGCGCCGCCGTAGTAGCCGACCGCGGCCTTCAGCCCGGTGAGCTTGGTCGCAGCCGCATAGGCGATGCTGCCGCCGAGGCAGAAACCGATGATGCCGACCGGCCCGACATTCCTCACGCCGTCGATTGCGGCCTGGGTGTCGCGCAAAAAGGCCGCCCAATCCGGATTGGCGACGAACTTGCGCGCGACCGCGATCTCGTCAGGCGAATAGCCCGAGGTGAAGCCGGGCTCGACGCGGTCGAAGATCGCCGGCGCGATGGCAACGTAACCTTCGGCGGCGAGGCGGTCGCAGACGTTACGGATGTGATGGTTGACACCGAAGATCTCCTGGATAACGACCAGCGCGCCCTTTGCAGTTCCCGTCGGATCGACGCGATAGGCGCCGAGCTGGAACCCGTCCGATGCCGTCAGCTTGATGTCCTGTCCCACGTTATGTCCTCTTTGCGGTCGTCAGGCGCCTGTCAGCGCCACATCCAGTTGGTGCCGTAGTCCTCTTTCCAGCCTGTCAGCCGTCCCCTGCGGAATTTCAGGTAGAGGCGGTGATGGTGCGGGACCAGTCCGCTGCCGCCGAGATTGCGCAGTGCCAAAAAGGTCTCGTTGCCGGGCGTGCCGTTCAGATAGATCAACGGCTGCTCCAGCACGCGCGATGTCTCACCGACATCCATGCCGAAGGCAAGCGGCGTGACATTGAATAACGTCGCTGTGAAAGGCGCGTCAGCGACGCCGGGCGTCTGCCCTGCCGCAGAAGGGGTTACGGCCGACAGGCTCGGCAGCATGGCCGCAGCAAGGCACCGCGTCATGCGTATGGATGGTCTCATGGGCTGAAATCTCTTCTCGCTGTCGGCGTTGGCTGCATCTCTTCTTAGCGTGCGCGGCGTCACGAGCCCAGCATCGTTCGCGCTGCACAACGCAAATGCCGTTTCATTTCGCAAGCCGGCGCTCAAATCCCGTTGCGTCGCCGTGGCAACGCGATCATTCTTATGATGGCTGGCATCTATCCGGTGGGTTCCAGCGAATCGATAAAACCGAACTTCGCCGTAAGCGAAGTCGCACGCCGGGCGGGGAAGAAACCACATGCCCAATCTCACCATCAACGGGCGGACCATGTCCGTCGACGCGGCGCACGATACGCCGCTGCTATGGGTCATCCGCGAGCAGTTGCAGATGACCGGCACCAAGTTCGGCTGCGGCGCCGGGCTGTGCGGCGCCTGCACCGTGCATGTCAACGGCGAGGCCGTGCGCTCGTGCCAGACCATGGTCGGCGACGTCGCGAACAAGAAGATCACCACCATCGAGGGGCTGTCGCAGAAGGGCGATCATCCCCTGCAGAAGGCGTGGATCGCCGAGCAGGTGCCGCAATGCGGCTACTGCCAGTCCGGCCAGATCATGCAGGCGGCCTCGCTGCTCGCCAAGACCACGAGCCCGACCAAGGAGGAGATCGTCGCACATATGGACGGCAATCTCTGCCGCTGCATGACCTATTCGCGGATCCAGAAGGCGATCCAGCGCGCCGCGTCCGAGATGCGCACCGCGTCGAACACCAGCGACCGGAGGGCGACATGAACCAGCACGTGAAAGCAGCGCCTTCGATGGCCCCCGATCTCAGCCGCCGCTCGTTCCTGGTCGGCACCGCCGCCACCGGCCTCGTGCTCGGCTATGCCGGTCTCGCCGACGGCGCACTCGCGGCCGCGGCGCCTGCAAACTTCGAGCCCAGCGTGTGGTACGCGATTGCGCCGGACGGCATCGTGACCGTGACCTGCGGCAAGGCGGACATGGGCCAGCACATTGCGTCCACCATGGCGCAGATCGTCTGCGAGGAGCTCGGCGCCGCCTGGAAGGACATGCGGGTCCAGCTCGCCTCCAACGATCCGAAGTTCAACGATCCCGTGCTCGGCGCCCAGATCACCGGCGGCAGCTGGAGCACGATGATGAACTTCGACGCCATGAGCCGCGCCGGCGCGGCAGGGCGCATCGCGCTCACCGAGGCGGCAGCCACGGCGATGGGCGTACCGGCCAAGGAGCTCGTGGTGCGCGACTCCGTCGTCATGCATCCCAAGTCGAAGAAGCAGATGACCTATGCCGAGATCGTCAAGGGCGGCAAGATCACCAAGAGCTTCACGCCTGACGAATTGAAGGCGCTGACGCTGAAGACGCCCGATCAATACACCATGATCGGCGTCTCGGTGCCGCAGCTCGACATCCCCTCCAAGACCAACGGCACGGCCAAATACGGCATCGATACGATGCTGCCCGGCATGGTCTACGGCAAGGTGGTGACACCGCCGGTGCGCTTCGGCGCCACGGTCACGGCGGTCGACGACTCCGAGGCCAAGAAAGTGCCGGGCTTCATCAAGGCGGTGACGCTCGACGACAAGACCGGCTCGACCTCGGGCTGGGTGGTGGCGGTCGCCAACACCTATACCAACGCCAGGAAGGCGGCGGACGCGCTCAAGATCAGCTACGACAAAGGCCCCTACGCCAATGTCAGCACCGACACCATCATCACCGAGGCGATGCGCCTGCAGGCGCAGGACGATGCCGGCCAGTTCTTCGTCAAGGACGGCGATCCCGTTGCAGCGCTATCGGGCGCGGCCAAGGTGCTGGAAGCGGAGTACACCACCAGCATCAACATCCATGCGCCGCTGGAGCCGATGAACGCGACCGCCGAGTTCAAGGGCGACATCCTGCACATCTACACCGGCAACCAGTTCGCGACCCGTTCCGGCGCGATCGCGGCGGGTGCTGCCGGGATCGACCCAAAATACGTCGTGATGCATCAGGCCTGGCTCGGCGGGGGCTTCGGCCGCAGGCTCGATGCCGACATGATGGTGCCGGCGGTGCAGGCGGCGAAGGCCGTCGGCAAGCCGGTCAAGGTGATCTACTCCCGCGAGAACGACATGACGATGGACTACTCGCGGCCGCTCACCTACCAGAAGGTCAAGGCCGGGCTCGACAGCAACGGCAAGCTGATCGCGCTCAGCCACGACGTCGTCTCGGCCTGGCCGACGGCGCGCTGGGGCATCCCGGACTTCCTGTCGCCCTCGGTCGACAAGAAGGGCCCGCTCGACTCGTTCACGGTCAACGGCGCCGACTTCTTCTACACCGTGCCCAACCACCATGTGCGCGCGATCAAGAACGAGCTCGCGCACAATGCGACGCCGTCCGGGCAGCTCCGCTCTGTGGCGCCGGGTTGGACGTTCTGGGCGGTCGAGAGCATGATCGACGAGATCGCGGTGGCCTCGGGGCAGGACCCGGCGCAGTTCCGCATCGCGCTGCTCGACGGCAAGGGCAAGAACGACGGCGGCGCACAGCGGCTGCGTAACACGCTGCTGGCGGCGATGGGCCTGTCCGGCTACGGCGCGAAGAGGCTGCCGAAGGGCGAGGGCATGGGCGTGTCCTGCGTGTCGTCGCAGGAGCGGGCGACCGCGAGCTGGACGGCGTGCGTCGCCCATGTCGCGGTGGCTGACGACGGCGCGGTCACGGTGAAGAAGCTCACCGTGGCGACCGACGTCGGCACCCAGGTGCATCCCGACAACATCCGCGCCCAGGTCGAGGGCGCGGCGCTGTGGGGGCTGTCGCTGGCGATGTACGAGAAGGCGACGTTGAAGGACGGCGGCATCGAGCAGACCAACTTCGACAGCTACACGCCGCTGCGCATGAGCCAGGTGCCGGAGGTTGCGATCGCCGTCATCGCCAATGGCGAGAAGGCAACCGGCGTCGGCGAGCCCGCGGTGACAGTGGTCGCGCCGGCGCTCGGCAACGCCATCTACAACGCCTGCGGCGCGCGGCTGCGCTCGCTGCCGATCACGTCGGCGGCGGTCAAGGCGGCGATGAAGGCCTAGCGTCGTCGCGCGGCCAGCGCCGTATCTGGGAACCGCCGGAGCCAGTCTCCGGCGGTTGCTTTTTGCGCTGCGGTCAGGTCTCCGCGCCGGACGATTTGACCAATTCCCTTAACCTCTCGCTCACCTGAAACGATACAGCTTGAATGATCGGCTTAAGCCGCGACGAACCCGTATCCCGGTAACTTGCATGAGCAGCAAACCGCAGGGGGCGAGCCCGTATGAGCGCGACAGCCAAGCAGACCGTGACCCAGACCGCGAACAGGCGCCATCTCCTGCTCGCGTCGGATCGCGGTGACCAGAGCAGCGAGCTGGCGCGCATCCTGCGCTCGGTCGGCGACGTCGACATGATGCCGACCACCGAAATCCCCGAGAACCCCGGCAACCGCTTCTCCGGCGTGATCGTCGACATCAACCTGCGCTCGCCGGAGAGCGTGCAGCGGGTGCGCAAGAAGCTGTCGTCGCGCGCCTATAGCGAGGTGCCCCGGCTGTTCGTGCTGGCCGAGGCGCTGCACCACGCCACCATGCAGGCGTGGGCGCTCGGCGCCACCGACACCATCGCGCGGCCGTTCAGCCCCGCCGATGTGCTGCAGCGCATCCGCTCGGCGCTCCCCGCCGACGACGGCTATGACGAGACCGATCGCGGCAAGCTGCTCAATCGCGGCGTCGAGGCCGCGCAGGCCATCATGGTCAAGATCTTCGAGAAGCTGCCCGCCGGCGCGCATCTGACGATGGAGGACATCGTCGCGGCCGAGAACAAGATCCTGAAGGCGATCAAGCACTCGTCCTTGCGCGAATGGATGACCGTGGTCGGCTGTCACCACAACGACACCTACCGGCATTGCCTGTTCGTGACCGGGCTTGCGGTCGGCTTCTCGATTCATCTGGGCATGCGCGACGACGATCAGCGCCGGCTGGTCCGCGCGGCGCTGCTGCACGACGTCGGCAAGGCGTTCATTCCGGTCGCGATCCTCGACAAGCAGGGCAAGCTGACGGCGGAGGAGATCGCGCTGCTGCGCCAGCATCCGCGCCGCGGCTACGAGGCGCTGTGGCGGCAGGGCGGCTTCCCGCCGGAGATGCTCGACGTCATCCTGCATCACCACGAGTTCCTCGACGGCTCCGGATACCCTGACGGGCTGCACAACGAGCAGATCAGCGACATCGTGCGCCTCACCACGATCGTCGACATCTACGCCGCGCTGATCGAGCACCGCGCCTATCGGCCGGCCTTCACCCATGCCCGTGCGTTCCAGATCATGGAGAACATGGGCCCGAAGCTCGACCAGCAACTGCTGCAGGCGTTTCGCCCGGTCGCGATGGGCGCGCATTGACGCGATCGCCTGAGAGCGCATCCATCGCCCGGCGGTAGCTGCTCGACGCAAGTGCATCTCTGCGGAGGCGCACTATCCTACCCGCCAATCGATGAAAGGCGGGAGGAGCAGCATGGGCGCAGCCGAACAGGCCGGCGAGGTCATTCCCGGGCCCATCGCCGCCGCGCTGGTCGATCCGGCCTGCTACGCCGACCACCGCATCCATGATGCCTATCGCTGGCTGCGCGCCAACAACCCGCTCGGGCGGGCCGAGCTCGATGCGTTCGATCCGTTCTGGGTGGTGACGCGGCACGCTGACATTCTCGCCATCAGCCGTCAGAACGATCTGTTCCACAATGCCGACCGTGCGACCACGCTGACCAACAAGGCGGTGCTGGAGCGCGTTCACAAGATTACCGGCCAGCCCAATCTCGTGCGTTCGCTGGTGCAGATGGATGCGCCGGACCATCCGAAATATCGCGCGCTGACGCAGGGCTGGTTCATGCCGGCCAACATCGCCAAATTCGAGCCGCGCATTCGCCAGATCGCGCGTGCGACCGTCGACCGCATGGCGGCGAAGGCCGCGGCCAATGGCGGCGTCTGCGATTTCGTCGCGGACGTCGCGCTCGGCTATCCGCTGCATGTGATCATGGAGATCCTCGGCGTGCCGGAAGAAGATGAGCCGCGCATGCTCAAGCTCACGCAGGAGCTGTTCGGCCCGCAGGATCCGGACACCGCGCGGGTGCGCGAGGCGCTGTCGGCGGAGGTGTTCGCGGCCATGCTGCAGGCCGTGGTCGCGGATTTCGCCGCCTACTTCCAGCGCATCACCGACGACCGCAGGGCCAATCCGCGCGACGATCTCGCCACCGTCATCGCCAATGCCAGGATCAATGGCGAGGACATGCCGCTGCATGACCGCACCAGCTACTACATGATCGTTGCGACCGCAGGCCACGACACGACGTCGTCGTCGACCGCCGGCGCGATCTGGGCGCTGGCGGAAGACCCCGAACAATTCGCGCGCGTCAAGGCCGATCCCGCGCTAATCCCCGGACTCGTCGACGAGGCGATCCGCTGGATGACGCCGGTCAAGCACTTCATGCGCAGCGCCACCGCCGACACCGAGCTCGGCGGCCGCCATATCGCGAAGGGCGACTGGCTCATGCTGTGCTACGCGTCGGGCAATCGCGACGAAGCCGTGTTCGACGAGCCCGACACCTTCCGCAGCGACCGCAGGCCGAACCGCCACGTCGCCTTCGGCTATGGCGCGCATCTCTGCCTCGGCCAGCATCTCGCGAAGCTCGAGATGCGCATCCTGTTCGAGGAGTTGCTGCCCCGCCTCGCGTCGCTGGCGCCGGCGGGGCCGGTGAAGATGACGCAGGCGACCTTCGTCAACGGGCCGAAGAAGCTGCCGATCCGCGTGGAGATGTCTTGAGGTCGGGCCGCTCGATCCTCCTCAATCCAGCAGCTTGCGCAGCTCCGCTTTTGCGACCTTCTCCAGGGTCGAGCGCGGCATCTCGTCGACCAGCCTGACCTCGCGCGGCACCTTGAAGTCGGCGAGCCCGGCGCGGCAGGCGGCCAGTACCTTCTCGGGAAGCTCGTCGTGTGCGATCCCGGGCTGCGGGATCACGAACGCGACCGGCACCTCGTCCAGCATCGGATGCTTCCTGGCGACGACGGCGGTCTCGCGCACGCCGGGCACGGTGATGATCACCTGCTCGATCTCCGACGCCGCGACGTTCTCGCCGCCGACCTTGAGCATGTCCTTGGTGCGATCGCCGAACTTGACGAAGCCGTCGGCCAGGCGCGTGACGCGGTCGCCGGTGAGGAAGAAGCCGTCGGCATCATAGCTCGTGCGGGTCGCTTCGGCGTTGTAGAGATATTCGGCGAACAGCGACAGGCCGGGCACGCCCTTGATGGCGAGGTTGCCGGTGGCGCCGACCTCGGTCGGCCGGCCGTCATCGTCGGTGATGCGGATGGTGTATTCCGGTGCGGCCCGGCCGATCGACATCGGCGCGTTGGGCTGGTCGATCTCGCCGACGATGCCGTGGGTGATGGTCTCGGTCATGCCCCACCAGCCGATGATCTTGATGCCGAACCTGGCAAACGCAGGCGGCTCGGATACCGCCGTGCCCCACAGCCGGAACTTGTGATGCTTCGGCACCTCCTGGTCGAGCAGCGCCTTCATGCAGAACGGGATGGTCGAGGTCCAGGTGCAGCCATGCTCGAGCGCGACGCTCCAGAAGCGGCTCGCGGAGAAGCGCGGCTGGATCACGCAGGTCGCGCCGACCCAGAGCGTGGCCAGCATCGAATAGGCCAGCGCGTTGGTGTGGAACAGCGGCAGATAGGTCTGGTGCACGTCGCCCTGATGCAGGTCCTCGTGCACGGCATTGACCTTGGCGCCCCATAGCGCGTTGGCATGCGTCCACAGCACCGCCTTCGGCCGCGACGTCGTGCCCGAGGTGTATTGCACGCTGCAAGGCGCCAGCGGGTCGGCCGGCCGCCGCGGCCGGTCGGCACTGTCGGCAAACAGCGCTTCGAAGCGCTCGCCGCGTCCCACGGCCGGCGCCTCCGCCTGACCGGGATCGTGCGAGATCACGGCCATCCACTTGAGACCGCGGCAATGCGCCGCGATCATCTCGGCATAGGCCGGCTGGGTGATCGCCGCCACCGCGCGACAGTGCTCGGCGAAGTAGCTCATTTCGGCGGCTGCCGAGCGCGTGTTGGTCGTGACAGCTAGTGCGCCGAGTTCGACACAGGCGAACCAGGCGAGCATCGCCTCGACGCAATTGTCGAGATGGATCAGCACGGCATCGCCAGGCCGGACGCCGCGCTTGACCAGCCCTGCGGCCAAGGCGCCGACACGGTCGTGAAAGGCGCCATAGGTCCAGCGGCGCGCCGGCGCATCGAACGGGGCGGAGATCAGGAACGGATGGTCGCGCCGGGTCTCGCTGCGCAGCTTCAACAGCCAGGGCACGTCCATGCCGTCGAACGGCGTCACCGTGCCCGCTGCCATCGTCGTTCCGTTCATCTTCGCTCCCGCCATTCTTGAGTACGGCCTGTCTCCGGCCGCTTCGTTCTTGTCGTCATCTTTTGCCACCTCGCGCCGCCGCGATCAAATCGGGATTGAACCCGTCTCCGTCTGCGGGCGACCAATGGCGCGGCAAGACACGCCCGGAGGTTTGCATGCAGGCCGAGCCACGACCACGGCGGCTGCCCGATGCGCGCTATTTCCAGATCGCGGCATTGGCGACGCTGCTGGCGATCAATTTCGCCGCGATCGATTTCGGCGCGCGTCCCGCAGCGAGCGTGATCGCGGTCACCATGGCGCTGCTCACGCAGGTGGCCTGCTGCCGCATCGCCGGCGTGCCGCTCGATCTCAAATCGCCGCTGATCACCGGCCTCTCGCTCAGCCTGCTGTTGCGCGCCGATGCGCTGTGGCTGCATGCGGCGGCGGCCATGATCGCGATCGGCTCCAAATTCGTGCTGCGCATCGACGGCAAGCACATGTTCAACCCGGCCGGGCTCGCGATCGTGGGGCTGCTGCTCGGCTCCAAGAGCGTGTGGATCTCGCCGGGCCAATGGGGTACGGAGATCTGGTTCGCGAGCCTCGCCGGCTTCTTCGCGATCCTCGTGCTCAGCGCGTCCCGCCGGGTGGATATCGCGCTGTATTTCTTCGCAAGTCACGCCGCGCTCCTGCTGCTGCGCGCCGCCTGGCTCGGCGATCCCCTGGCGATTCCGCTGCATCAGCTGCAGAGCGGCTCGCTGCTGATCTTCACCTTCTTCATGATCTCCGACCCGCGCACCTCGCCGGACTCGCGCGTCGGCCGGCTGCTGTTCGCGCTGAGCGTTGCGGTCGCGGCGCACTACCTCACCTTCGCCCTGCAGATGCGGCCGGCGCTCTATGTGGCGCTGATCGCGCTGTCGCCGCTCACGCTGCTGCTCGATCGGCTCGTCCCTGAGACCCGCTTTTCCTGGCGTTCATCCGTTCCCGAAGGAGTGTCGACATGACCCCGCGTGACAACAAGCTCTTCCGCACCGGCGTCGCGGCTACCGCGATCCTGGCCAACGCGGCGATGGCGCCGGCGAATGCCTTCTGCGGCTTCTATGTCGCCCAGGCGGATGCAAAACTGTTCAACCAGTCGTCGAAGGTCGTGCTGGCCCGCGACGGCGAGCAGACCGCGATCACGATGGCCAGCGACTTCGAGGGCGACGTGAAGGAGTTCGCGGTCGTCGTTCCCGTGCCGACCTTCATCGAGCGCAAGCAGATCGGCGTGGTCGAGCCGAAGACGATCGATCATCTCGACAAATACACCGCGCCGCGGCTGGTTGAATATCATGATGTCGACCCTTGCGCGCCGGTCGTCGTTGCGGCGCGGGTCATGTCCGCGGCGCCAATGATGGCAGGCGCCGTCTACGAGATGGCCCGGCGGAACTATGGCGTCACCGTCGAGGCCAGCTACGACGTCGCTGAATACGACGTGCTGATCCTGTCGGCGCAGGAGAGCGACGGCCTGACCCGCTGGCTGACCGACAACGACTATCGCATCCCGGCGGGCGCGGAGTCCGTGCTCGGCAGCTACATCAGGCAGGGCATGCGGTTCTTCGTCGCCAAGGTCAATGTCGAGCGGATGAAGGGACTGGGGAACGGCCAGCTCCGGCCCCTGCAGGTACGCTACCGGAGCGCCAAGTTCATGGTGCCGCTGCGGCTCGGCACGGTCAATGCCAGGGGACCGCAGGACCTCATCATCTATGCCCTGACGAGGAGCGGCCGCATCGAGGCGGCCAATTATCGCACGGTGAAGATCCCATCCGACATCGATGTCCCGCTCTATGTGAAGGACGAGTTCGGGCCGTTCTACAAGGCGCTGTTCGAGCGCGCCGTCGCGCGTGAGAACATGCAGGCGGTGTTCGTCGAATATGCCTGGGACATGGGATGGTGCGACCCCTGCGCCGCCGATCCGATGAGCAACAGGGAGCTGGTCGAGCTCGGCGCGCGCTGGATCGGCAGCGACGATGACGCCTCGTTCCGCACCACGCGCCGTGGCGGCTCCGATGCCTACGCGACCCGGCTGCACGTGCGCTACGATGCCAAGACGTTCCCCGAGGACATCGTGTTCATCGAGACCAAGGACCGCAGCAATTTTCAGGGCCGCTATGTCCAGCACCACCCCTGGCGGGGCGAGGCGTCCTGTCCAGCGGCGAAGACCTACCAGGACAATCTCGCCGCACGCTTCGCCAGGGAGGCGACGGATCTCGCGCAACTGACCGGATGGTCGCGCAGCGAGATCGCCGCCAAAATGGAGAAGAGCGGCGAGACCGCGAGGCAATGACCTCGGCGTGGCCCCGGCTCAATCCTGATACGACGAGATCTCGATCAGGCTGCCGTCGGGGTCGCGGCAATACACCGAGCGCAGGGTGCCGCGCGCGCCCTGCTTGGCGACCGGGCCTTCCTCGATGGCGACGCCGAGCGCCCTGAGATGCGCGACAACCTCGTCGGGGGTGCTGGTGGTGAGGAAGCAGAGGTCGTCGCTGCCGGCCACGACGTGGTCGGCCGTGAACCAGTCGACCTTGTCCGCGTCCTTCGGTCGCACGTTGATCTTCTGGTTCCCGAACAGCAGCGACGTGCGCCTCGCCTTGCCTTGTCCGGGATCGAACACCTGGACCGTCATGCCCAGCACTGCTTGATACCACGCCGTCGTGCGCTCGACGTCGGCGACATTGATGACCAGATGATCGAGCGCATCGACCTTGACCGGCATGGGCTCTTCCCTCCTGATGGGACATCGATCTCGCCGCCATCGCGGCACTCTGTTACAATCGATGTTACAATAGATCCTGGCGGCTCGTTGACCGCCGCCCAACGATAATGCCTGAGGAAACGCATGATTTCACGTCGTACCGCGCTTGGTCTGATCGCCTCCGCCGTCCCGTCCATCGCTGCTGTTCGCAACGCCTCCGCGGCCGACTATCCCACCCGTCCCGTCCGCTTCGTGGTGGGGTATCCTCCGGGCGGCGCGACCGACATCCTGGCGCGGCTGATCGGCCAGCGGCTGTCCGAGACGCTCGGTCAGCAGTTCATCGTCGAGAACAAGCCGGGAGCCGGCAACAATATCGGCACCGATGCCGTGGTGAACGCGGCGGCGGACGGCTACACCGTGTTGCTGGTCAATCCGGCCAACTACATCAATGCCAGCCTCTACACCAATCTCAAATTCAACTTCGTCCGCGATATCGCGCCGGTGGCCTCGTTCAACCGCGTCCCCAACGTGATGACCGTCAACAAGGACATCGAGGCCAAGACCGTCGCCGAGTTCATCGCCTATCTCAAGGCGAACCCCGGCAAGGTGAACATGGCCTCGTCCGGCAACGGCACCTCGGTGCATCTGTCGGGCGAGATGTTCATGGCGATGACCGGAACCAAGATGCAGCACGTGCCCTATCGCGGCGCGGCGCCGGCGATCACCGACATGCTCGGCGGCCAGGTGCAGGTCATCTTCGACAACATGCCCTCCATCATCCAGCACATCCGCTCCGGCTCGTTGCGGGCGCTCGGCGTCACCACCCAGCAGCGCTCACCGCAATTGCCGGACGTCCAGGCCGTCGCCGAGACCGTACCCGGCTACGAGGCGAGCGCGCTGTTCGGTATCGGCGCGCCGAAGAACACGCCGAAGGAGATCATCGAGAAGCTCAACAAGCAGGTCAACACCATCCTGGCCGAGCCCGAGATCAAGACCCGTCTCGTCGATCTCGGCGGCGAGCCGCTGATCCAGTCGCCGGAGCAGTTCGGCGCCCAGATCGTCGCCGAGACCGAGAAGTGGAAGAAGGTCGTCGAGTTCGCCGGCCTGAAGGTCGAATGAGACGAGTAGGCGACGCCGCGATCGCCGGGCCGCGCGCCGCGGCAGGTCTTCGATGAGGCGCCAGCCCGCCAGACGGGTGTCGAGGGCTGAAGGTGACGTGCCGCGCAGGCGACACGTCACTGCCTTGGTTGGTGATCCGTTTCGCCGATTTGTCGTTTTTTGACCATGCCGGTGTGGTGCAACCCTCCGGCCAGAAGAGGAACAGATCATGCGCAAGGTGATGATGATGGCAGCCGGCCTCGTCGGCGTTGCACTTGGTGGCGGTATCGCGCCGTCCTCCGCAGGCGGTTACGACTATCCCTGGTGTGTGCAGGGCCGAGGCGTCGGTTACCCCGGTGACTGCTCCTACCAGACCTTCGAGCAATGCCGGGCGAGTGCCTCCGGGCGCAATGCAGGCTGCGGCATCAATCCGCGCGTCGCGTTCGATCCTGCCCGCCGCCGCCCCTCGGTCTATGTCGACATGCCGCCGCCGCGCCGCGTGCACCGCTATCAGTATTACTGACACCCTTGACCGAGCGGGTCGGCGTGCGCGACCGATCGGCTGACGCAGGCGCGCTTCCGGGATCGCGCGGGCTTGCATCGACTTTGCGTTCGTATATACTTTGTACTGCAAAGTTAAACGAGCCGGTCACCGGCTTCAGGTGAGACATGCGCGATCTCGATAAGGCGCTGGCGGACATCATCGCGATCCGCAGCCAGCTTGCGGCGGGCACGGCATTTCGCGGCTACGGGCCGGCGACGATGGCCGCGACCTCGGCCGTCGCGCTGGTCACTGCGCTGCTTCAGCAGCTGTTTCTGCGCGACCCGACGGCCGACGCGTGGACGTTCCTGCTCGGATGGGCGGCGGCAGCCTGCGTGTCGCTGACCATGATCTGGTTCGAGATGCGGGCGCGATCGCGCCGGCATCATTCCGGCCTTGCAGATGCGATGATCCATCAGGCGGTCGAGCAGTTCCTGCCAGCGGGCATCGCCGGCGTGCTGCTCGCGGTGCTCTTGTGGAAGTTCGCGCCGGAGGCGCTGTGGATGCTGCCGGGCCTGTGGCAGATCCTGATGTCGCTCGGCGTGTTCGCGTCGGTGCGCTCGCTGCCGCGCACGGTAGCGCTTGCCGGGGCGTTCTATTTCATGGCCGGCTTCGCCGTGTTGCTGGTCGGCAGCGCCACGCATGCGCTGTCGCCGTGGACGATGGGGCTTCCGTTCGCGATCGGACAGGGGCTGATGGCGGGCATTCTGTATTTTGCGACCGGAGAGTCCGATGTCGAAGACTGATGGCAGCGCGCCGTTCTCCTATGACGGCCTCGATCGCGTCATCCACGAGAAGGCAAGGCTCGGCCTGCTCACCTCGCTGATGGCGCACCCGAAGGGTCTCGCCTTTGCCGACCTCAAGCAGCTCTGTGGGCTGACCGACGGCAATCTGTCGCGGCATCTGCAGGTGCTGCAGGAGGCCGGTCTCGTCGAGGTCACCAAGGGCTATGAGGGCAATCGCCCGCATACCACCTGCCGGCTGACGAAGGCGGGACGCCGCCGCTTCCTCGACTATCTCGCCGTGCTCGAGCGCCTCGTCCGCGACGCCGCGGCCGCTGCCGGCAAGGAGCACACGCCATCGTCGGCCGGCCTGATCCCGGGCCGCGTCTGACTCTCGCATCGCGTTTATTTTTGACCTGGAGCTTTGCAATGCAAAGTAGTCTGCAACCTCAATCGCCTGCTGTGGTGGATGGCCTGCATGTTGGCATCATCATGGATGGCAATGGCCGCTGGGCGACGCGCAAGGGCCTGTCGCGGCTGCGCGGGCACGAGGCGGGCGTCGAGGCGATTCGGCGCGTCGTCGAAGCCGCGCCCGACCAGGGCATCGGCACGCTGACGCTCTATGCGTTCTCCAGCGACAATTGGCGACGCCCGCGGGCCGAGGTCGCAGCCCTGATGGCGCTGCTGCGGATCTATCTCGCCAGCGAGGTGGAGGCGCTGGTGCGCAATGGCGTCCGCCTCACCGTGATTGGCCGCCGCGACCGGCTGCCCGGCGGCATCGCCGACGCGATCGGCCGGGCCGAAGCGGCGACCCGTGACGGCAATACCCTGCACCTGCGCATCGCCGTCGACTATTCGGCGCGCGACGCCATCCTCGCCGCGGCGGCGAAGGCCCGCGAACTCGATGGCCTGACGCGTGCGGCCTTCTCCGATCTCGTGACCGGCGAAACCAGCTTGCGCGACGTCGACCTGATCATCCGCACCTCCGGCGAGCAGCGCCTGTCGGACTTCCTGCTCTGGGAAGGTGCCTATGCCGAGCTGCACTTCACCCAGCGCATGTGGCCCGATTTCGATGCCGCCGATCTGGCCCAGGCGCTCGCCTCCTTCCGCGGCCGCGAGCGCCGCTTCGGCGGCCTCGAGGCGGCGCCGCTGGCACCGGCGCCGGTCGCCTGACGACGGCGCAATCTTTCCGCGCATCGGGGAATCATCTACCGCTTGCAGCACGAGCGCAGAGATCCCCTGATGAAGCACAAGCCGCGCCGGTCCGCCGGCAAGCCCCCGGCCAAATCCGGATCGATGGGCCACAGCGATACGCCTGATGCGCTGTGTGCCGCGGCCTTGCGGCTGCTGCGCGCCGGACAGTTCGCGCAGGCCGAGGATGCGTGCCGCCGCGCGCTGACGCTGGACGCAGCCTCGCTCGACGCGCTGCGTGCGATGGGACAGGTCTGCCTGGCGCTCAAGCGCGCCGATGATGCGATTGAGTGGTTCGCCCGCGCCGTTCGGCAGGACATGTCGGCCGCGGAGTCCTTCGTCGGCCTTGCGCAGGCGCTGCGGCTCGCCGGCCGCACCGATGAAGCGATCAAGGCTTACGATCGCGCGCTGCAGCTGCAGCCGGATGCGATCGAGAGCTGGGATGCGCTTGGCGAACTGCTGCAACTGAGGCAGCGGCACGCCGAGGCGGCGCTGGCCTGCGATCGGCTGCTGCAGCTCGCGCCCGATCGCGCCGCGACCTGGTTTCGTCTCGGCGAGCTGCTGGAAGCGCAGGGGCGGCGCGACGAGGCGACCCTGGCCTTCGATCAGGTGGCGCAGCTCAGGCCTGACCACCTCGAGGCGGCCAACAAGGCCGGCGCACTGCATTTCGATGCCGGCCATTACGAGCAGGCCATCACGCGCTTTGGGCAGTCGCTGGGGCTGATGCCCGATCAGGCGGGCGTGCTGTATCTGAAGGGAATCGCGCTGCGGCGGCTGCGCCGCTACCAGGAAGCCGAGACGTTCGGCCGCCGTGCGCAGGCGCTGGCGCCTGACGATCCCGACGTCGCCAATGGCTATGGCTGCATCCTGCAGAACCTCGGCCGTCACGATGACGCCGTCGCCATGTTCGACAAGGCGATCGCGCTCCGGCCGCAGACCGCGGATTTCCATAATCATCGCGGCACGTCGCTGGCCGAATTGCATCGTTTCGCCGAGGCGTTCGACAGCTTCGATCGCGCCGTCGCGCTGAAGCCGGACCTCGCCGATGCGCATTGGAACGCGGCGCTGTTCCGGCTGCTGACCGGCGACTTCGCCCGTGGCTGGGCGGCGCGCGAATGGGGACGCAAATGTCGCGCCGTCGGCTTCGTCGAGCGCAGCTTCGAGGCGCCGCTGTGGCTTGCCGATGCGCCGCTGGCCGGCAAAACGATCCTGCTGCACAGCGACGAGGGGCTCGGCGACACCATCCAGTTTTCGCGCTACGCCACCCTGGTGGCGGCGCAGGGCGCGCGCGTGGTGCTCGAGGTCGACGCGCCGCTGCAGCCGCTGTTGTCCGGCCTGGATGGCGTGGCGCAGTGCCTTGCCCGCGGCATCGATGCGCTGCCTTCCATCGACTATCACTGCCCGCTGTCGAGCCTGCCGCTCGCCTTCGCCACCCGGCTCGACACCATCCCTGCCGCGCCGTGCTATCTGCCGCGCCCTCCCGAGGCGCGCCGGGCGATCTGGGAGCAGCGATTAGGTCCGCATGACCGCTTGCGGGTCGGGCTCGTCTGGTCCGGCAACCCCGCGCATCTCAACGATCACAACCGTTCGATTCCGCTGCTGGCGCTCGCGCCGCTGCTCAAGATTGGGGCGCGGTTCGTCAGTCTGCAGAAGGAGCCTCGGCCGTCCGACAAGGCCGCGCTCGCCGCGCGCGACGAGATTCTCGATCTCACCGCCGACATCCGTGACTTCGTCGACACGGCTGCGCTGATCGACAGTCTCGACCTCGTCCTCACCGTCGATACCAGCGTGGCGCATCTGGCCGGCGCGCTGGGCAAGCCGACCTGGATCATGCTGCCCTTCACGCCGGACTATCGCTGGCTGCTCGGCCGTGACGACAGTCCCTGGTATCCGAGCGTGCGGCTGTTCCGCCAGGACGCGCGACGTGACTATGCCGACGTCGTCGTGCGCGTGCGCGATGCGCTGGCGCAGCAGGTCGCGGCGTTTTCCGCGACTTAAGGATCGGCATTCAGCAGACCGATCGATATCTCGTGGATGCGCCGCGTCAGCTCGGCGACGCTGCGCCATCCCGTCTTCTCCCGGGTGCGCTTGAGATGCGTGTAGACCGTCGTGACCTTGATGCCGCGATGCGCGGCATATTCGACCGCAGTCATGCCGGTACTCAGCGCACAGGCCAGTTGCGCCTCCGCCCTGGTCAGACCATGAAGGTCCTGAAGCAGATGCGCCGCCGGGCTGTCCCGCATCGGATCACGCACCAGCATCACCACCATCGCAGCGGGCCAATCCGAACGAGGGTGTCGTTTGTGCAGGGAGCGCAGCGATATCGTGCAAGGCGGCAAGCCGCCTGGACGCGGCGCCAGGAAATCGAGCGCGGCATCCGTGCCGATCAGGCCGTCGGTACGCGTCGCCGCGCTGAGCGCGCGCGCATAGCGATTGCGCAGATCGGCCGAGGCGAAGACGATGCCGCGCCTCTCGATCCGGAACATGGCGCCGTCTGCCGAGATGGCTTGCAGGCTCGGATTGAGGTAGACGATCTCGCCTCTCGGATCGAGCAGTGCGACGCCGTCCTTCAGCACATCGAGTGCGGTCGTGCCGATATCGTTGCCATAGGCTGTGACGAGGCTGTTTCGCATTCTAAGTGCGCGCTGCAGATGGGGCGTGAGGCGGTGCATCAGGGCGATGTCGGCCTTGCCGACATGGCCCTGCCGCGGCGTTCGCTGCAGGGTCAAGGCGACCATCCGCTGCGGCGACCGCTCCAGCACCGCTGAGAGGAAATAGCGAAGCCCGGCGCGCGGCAGGAACTCTGCATAGAACGGATCGCGGTTCATGGCGCTCTCGTCCATGACCTGATAGTCCCAGGCCAGTTCGCCGCGCTGTTGGTTCAGCGCCATGCGCAGGCGCGGATTGCGGGGCGCGAAGTAGGCGAGGTAGTCGTCGCCCTCGGCCGCAGCAACACCGCTGCTGTGAAAGGTCAGGGGCTGCCGGACGATCGGGTCGATGACCTCGAAGGTGGCACCCTCGGACCTCGTCAGTTCCCGGACGCAATCCAGTGCGTCCGTGATGCCATCCGGTTCCGCAAAGCCCTGATAGATGGCGTCCAACGCCCGCGAATAGAACTCGCTCTGCACGGTGACCTCGCTGCCATGACCGGGAAAGGGTGCGCCGGTCTGAATAATCAACCCGGGCGCGTGGACGATATTCCCCTTCATGGGTCGGCATGCGGCGCGTGAGGTTCATCGCGCAACGGTCGCGCGAAGCCGCGAGATTGGCAGGCCTGCCCAGGCCGTCGGCTGAGGAGTGGCGCACGATCGGAGCTTCACTTGGCCGGAGATGAGTGATGAGGATCCCTGTGCCGCGCGTGCGGCGTCAGTCGCACAGAATTCGACGTCGGATGCGCCGGATGGCGCGGGCCGTGCTCGCCGCGCTTCAGGAGTCGCGGTTGCGCACCGCGCGCCGATTGATCCACGATCATCGGCATCTGCTCGACTGATGAGATATGAGAAGGACGCCGGCCGAGCCCCGGAGCCTGTCATGCTCCGGGGCTCGGCATCGCCAGGCTACTCAGCGACGGCGTCGCCCGAGCCGCCGAACTCGCGCGGAAAGTCCTTCAGCTTCGGCAGGCCGTCGCGCATCGGCAGCACGGTCTCGGCATAGTTCACGTGCACGGCCGGCTTGAAATCGAGATCCGGAAGCGTTGCCGCGAACACGTCGACCAGCCCGAGCGGCGGATGAGTGGTCATCAAATGTCCACCGCATTTGGCGCAGTACTGCCGCTGGCTCAACGGCGTCTTCTGGAACATCGCCACGTGCTCGGTGCCGGCTGCGATCCTGACCGCGTCCGGCTTCCACAGGCTGAAGGCGTTGACAGGGCCGCCCGACCACGAGCGGCACGACCGGCAGTGACAATAGCCCATCGCCTCTGGCGCCCCGGACACCTCGACTTCGACCGCTCCGCAAAAACATCGTCCAGTGAGTGTCATCCTCGTCCTCGTTGGTTGTAAGGCCGCAGACGGCATCACTCCCGAAGCCCTGTGTCTTGGCGCGCGGCGACGATCGGCAGGGCTGGCACGACCGCGCGTGACCCAGTTCACATTCGGCCATCCTCCGACAGGCGACATCCTCTGATCGGAGGACGCCGCGTTTGCGGCGATGACGCTATCGATTCCGCCTTGGATGGAGCGCGCGGCTCCAGGTTTCAGTTTCGGATTGTCTCGGGTGATCGCATGTCAGGTTTCAATTCGCGCATCGTCGAATTCTCGACCGACAACATTCCGGAACCGGAGCGCGCGGCGTTCTGGCGCGAGCACTACGGCCAGGTCATGCTGCGTGTCGATTTCGAGCCCGCGCCGGATCTCGCGTTCAAGGCGCGCAATCGGGCCCTGACCCTGCCGGGGCTGCAACTGCTCGATGCCTGGGCCACGCCGGCGCGCATCTCGCGGTCCGGCCGCTATCTTGCCGACGGTGCGGACAATGTGATCCTCGCGATCAATCGCCAGGGAACCGCGTTCGTCGAGTCCGCCGGGCAGATCCGCGAGCTGCGCGAAGGCGAGGCGGCGATCCTCAGCGGCGCCGATGCGAGCGCGTTCCATCGCACCAGCGATGGTCGATCATTCACGCTGCTGATGCCGCGTGTGATGGTCGAAGCCGCGGATGTCAGCATCGCGGATGCCTTGATGCGGCCGATGCCGGTCGATCGCGGCGCATTGCAGCTGCTCGACCATTATGCGGGCTGGCTCATGGCCAGCAGCGGCGCGATCGATGCGCAACTGCTCAATCTGTCGGTACGCCACGTCCAGGACCTGCTCGCGCTGTCGATCGGGCCGGCCGCCGACCTCGCCGAGACGATGCGCGCGAGAGGATTGCGCGCGGCGCGGCTGAAGCTCGCAAAATCGTTCCTCATCGCCAACAGCCGACGGCGCGACATGTCGGTGGCGACGATCGCGGCGAAATTGAACGTCACGCCACGCTACGTGCAGCGCCTGTTCGAGATCGACGGCACCACCTTCTCCGCGTTCCTGTCCGGCGTGCGACTTGCGAACGCGCATCGCATGCTGTGCGACCCGGCTCACGGCCAGCTTGCGATTGCCAGCATCGCCTATGATGTCGGCTTCGGCGATCTCTCGCACTTCAATCGCTCGTTCCGACGCCAGTACGGGCTGACCCCGCGGGAGGTCCGGGGCGATTGCGGAGGCAGCCGCGGGCAGCCGACCGCGCGCGTGTCCTGAACGGGGAGCACGCCATGACGTCCAAGACGATCGTGTTGAGGATCCTCGATGGCATCTTCGTCGCGGCAACCGGCCTTCTCCTGCTCATGCTCGCCGGTCTGCCGATCGAGTGGATGCTCGTCCTGCTCGATATGTCGCCACGCGAATTCCAGGCGTTCGCCTTGTTCGTCATCTTCAGCAGTCTGCTGCTGATCCATGCCATCGCGACGTCGGATTCCGCGCCGTAACCCAAACGTGATCGCAGGCTTCGGGGGCATGCGCGGGGCTGGTTGAGCTGTGTCAACGGATTCTCCCGCGCCTATGGCAAACGAGCGCCATGCTTCAGCGGAGAAGGTTTTTCGGAATGGATCCACAGGACACGCAACTCGCCGGCGACGAACGGCCCGTTCAGCGCGTCCGTGCTGAAACCGCAGCCGTCGTTCCCACGCCGGCGATGCCGGTTCCTGTGTCCCATCAGCCGCGGCGCAGGTGGGCAGTGTGGCCGCTTCTCGTGCTCCTCCTTGCCGTCGGGGCGGCCGGTGGTGGCGGCTACGTCTGGTGGCAGCGGCTGCATCCGCCGCTGCCCCTCGGCATCAGCGTCAGCAATGGCCGCATCGAGGCTGACGAGATCGACATCGCGACCAAATATGCCGGCCGTGTCGCCGAGCTGCGCGCCGATATCGGCGATCGCGTCGAGGCCGGGCAGATCGTGGCGCGGATGGACACGAAGGAGCTGCAGCAGTCGCTGTCGAAGGCGCAGGCCCAGGCCGAGCAGGCGCAGCACGTGGTCGATCAGGCCCGTGCCAATCTCGCGCAACTGCAGGCGCAGAAGACGCTCGCCGAGCAGGAGATGGAGCGCACCCGCAGCCTGCTGCAGAGCGGCTGGACCACACGGGAGCTGGCCGATCAGCGCCAGCAGGCGCTCGACACTGCGACCGCCGGCCTTGCCGGCGCGCAGGCGCGGATTTTCGAAGCCGAACGCGGGCTCGAAGCGGTCCGTCACGACGTCGCGCTCTACACCGTTCAGATCGCCGACAACTCACTGATCGCGCCAAAGCCCGGCCGCATTCAATATCGTCTCGCCAATGTCGGCGAAGTCCTCGCCGCGGGCGGCAAGATCTTCACCATGCTCGACATCGGTTATGTCTACATGGACGTGTTCCTGCCGACCGAGGAGGTCGGCAAGGTCAAGATCGGCACCGACGCGCGGATCGTGCTCGATGCCTATCCGGATCGTCCGATCCCGGCGAAAGTGTCGTTCGTGGCGAGCCAGGCGCAGTTCACGCCGAAGACCGTCGAGACCCGCAGCGAGCGCGACAAGCTGATGTTTCGCATCCGTGTGCGCGTCGATCCGGACAGGCTGGCCGCACATGCCGATGCCGTGAGGAGCGGATTGCCCGGCGTGGCGTATGTCCGGTGGAATCCCGACGTCGCATGGCCGGCGCGCCTGCAAGCAGCGCCATGATGGCCGACATGATCGGCGACGCGTCTCCGGTCGCGATGGTCAGGGACGTCTCGCAGCGCTATCGCGACGTGATCGCGCTCGACAACGTCTCGATCGACATTCCCGCCGGCCGCGTGGTCGGCCTCATCGGCCCGGATGGCGTCGGCAAGTCGTCGCTGCTGTCGATCCTGGCCGGCGCGCGTGCGATCCAGGCCGGGCAGGCGCGCGTGCTTGGGGCCGACATGGCCGACCGGCGCGCCCGCACGCAGGTGTGTCCGCGGATCGCCTACATGCCGCAGGGCCTCGGCAAGAATCTCTACCCCGATCTCAGCGTGCGCGAGAATATCGCGTTCTTCGCCCGGCTGTTCGGCCAGTCGCGGTCCGAGCGCGACTGGCGCATCGCCGAACTGATGGAGGCGACGGCGCTGTCCGATTTCGCCGACCGGCCGGCGAAAAAGCTGTCCGGCGGCATGAAGCAGAAGCTCGGCCTTTGCTGCTCGCTGATCCATGATCCCGATCTTCTCATCCTGGACGAGCCGACCACCGGCGTCGATCCGCTGTCGCGCCGGCAGTTCTGGGACCTGATCGACCGCCTGCGCGCGCGCAGCGCGGCCGGCATGAGCGTGATCGTCGCCACCGCCTATATGGAGGAGGCCGAGCGTTTCGACTGGCTGATCGCGATGAACGACGGACGCATCCTCGCGACCGGTACGCCGGCCGAGCTCAAGGCGCAGACTCGTGCGGCCTCGATCGAGGATGCGTTCGTTGCGCTGCTGCCCGACGGCTCGGCGCGCGACCGCGCCGAGATGCCGGCCAAGACCGAGCTCGACGGCAGCCACGAGACCGTGATCGTCGCGCGCGACCTGACCTGCCGATTCGGCGATTTCACCGCGGTCGACGGCGTCAACTTCCAGATCCGCAAGGGCGAGATCTTCGGCTTCGTCGGCTCCAACGGCTGCGGCAAGACCACGACGATGAAGATGCTGACGGGGCTGCTGCCGCCGACCGAAGGCGAGGCACTGATCTTCGGCCGCTCCATGGAGGCCGGCAATCATGAATCACGCAGCCGGGTCGGCTACATGTCGCAGGCATTCTCGCTGTATGGCGAGCTCACGGTGCGGCAGAACCTGGTGCTGCACGCGCGGCTGTTCCATCTGCCGCTCGACGCCGCCGAGAAGCGGATTGCCGAACTGGTCGAGCGCTGCGACCTGACCGATCACATCGACGGCCTCGCGGCCAATCTTCCGCTCGGCATCCGCCAGCGCCTGTCGCTCGCGGTGGCGATCGTCCACAGGCCGGATCTGCTGATTCTCGACGAGCCGACGTCGGGCGTCGATCCGGTGGCGCGCAATCAGTTCTGGCGCCTGCTGATCGAGCTGTCCCGCCAGGACGAGATGACGATCTTCGTCTCGACGCATTTCATGAACGAGGCGGCACGCTGCGACCGGCTGTCGCTGATGCATGAGGGGCGGGTGCTGGCGACCGACACGCCGGACGGCCTGATCCGCGCCAAGGGCGCGCAGACGCTGGAGCAGGCCTTCATCGCCTTCCTCGAGCAGGACGCTGGTGTCGCCGATCCGCCGGTCACACTGACCCAGGCGAGGCCCGATCCAAAGCCCGCCGACCGGCCGCGCGAGGAGCAACGGCGGGGCGCCGTCAGCCTGCGGCGGCTGTTGGCCTATACGATCCGCGAAGGTCTCGAGCTGATCCGTGACCCGATCCGTCTGATGTTCGCGCTGTTCGGAACGGCGTTCCTGATGATCGTGATCGGCTTCGGCATCTCCACGGACGTCAACAACCTGACATTCGCCGCGCTCGACCGCGACCAGTCGCCCGAGAGCCGCGCCTATCTCGCGGAGCTCAGAGGTTCCCGCTACTTCGTCGAGCGGCCGCCGCTTGCAGATTATGCCGAGCTCGAGCGGCGGATGAAGAGCGGCGACATCAAGGCCTCGATCGAGATCCCGCCGAACTTCGGCGTCGACATCAAGCGCGGCCGGCCGGCGTTCGTGTCGGCCTGGATCGACGGCGCGATGCCGTTCCGCGCCGAGACCATCCGGGGCTATCTCGAAGGCACGCATCAGCTCTATCTCTCCGATCCCGCCGTCAAGACGACGCAGCCATTGCCGGCCTCGCCGGTCAATGTCGAGATCAGGTTCAAGTACAACCAGGCGTTCGACAGCATCTACGCCATGGCTCCGAGCACGATCGCGCTGCTGCTCGCGCTGTTTCCGGCCATCCTGATGGCGCTCGCGGTGGTCCGCGAGAAGGAGCTGGGGTCGATCACCAATCTCTATGTCACGCCGGTGACGCGGCTTGAATTCCTGCTCGGCAAGCAGCTGCCGTACATCGCCGTCGCGCTGGTGAACTTCGTGCTGATGTATGTGATGGCGATGGTCTTGTTCCGCGTCCCGCTCAAGGGCGCGTTTCTGCCGCTGATGGTCGGCACCTTGGTCTATGTCATCACCACGACCGGCTTCGGCATGCTGATCTCGACCTTTTGCCGGACCCAGATCGCGGCGCTGTTCGGCACCGCGATCCTCACCGTGCTGCCGGCGACGCAGTTCTCGGGCATGCTGGTCCCGGTGTCGTCGCTGTCCGGCGTGGCCAAGCTGATCGGCATGGTGTTCCCGATGACCTACTACCGCCCGATTGCGGTCGGCACCTTCACCAAGGGACTTGGCTTCGCCGATGTCGGCGCCGATATCTTGATCCTCTTGATCTTCATTCCCGTCCTGACAGGGTTCAGCCTGGCGATGCTGCCGAAGCAGGAGGCCTGAGCGATGATGCGCTCGCTCTCCAACGTGTTCTGGCTCGGAACCAAGGAGCTGCGCAGCCTGTTCGGCGACGCCGTGCTGATCGGGCTCGTGATCTATTCGTTTACGGTGGCGGTGATCAGCCAGGCGCAGAGCAGCTCGCAGGAGCTGCATCGCGCCTCGATCGCCGTCGTCGACGAGGACAGCTCCGAGCTGTCGCGTCGGATCGCCAGCGTATTCCAGCTGCCTTACTTCCAGCCGCCGGTCTACATCAGCCAGAGCGAGGTGGAGCGGCTGATGAACAACGGCCGCTTCACCTTCGTGCTCGACATCCCGCCGAATTTCCAGCGCGACGTCCTGGCGGGCCGCAAGCCCTCGGTGCAAGTGAACGTCGACGCAACCGCGATGATCCAGGCGGGGATCGGCTCCGGCTATGCGCTGCAGATCATCAACACCGAGGTTGCCTGGTTCGTGGCCCGCTCGGAGACGTCCTCGTCCTCGCCGGTCAACCTGGTGACGCGGATCGCGTTCAATCCCAACGTCACCACCGCCTGGTTCGAAGGCGTGATGGGCATCATCAACAGCGTCACCATGCTCGCGATCATCCTGGCCGGCGCGGCGCTGGTGCGCGAGCGCGAGCATGGCACCATGGACCATCTTCTGGTCATGCCGCTGTCGCCATTGGAGATCGCGATGTCGAAGATCTGGGCCAATGCGCTGGTGATCGCCGTCGCCGTCGCCATCGCGCTCTACGCCGTCGTGCGCTGGTATCTGCGCGTGCCGATCATGGGCTCGATCCCGCTGTTCATGGTGGGCACCGTGCTCTATCTGTTCTTCGCGACCGCCGTCGGATTGTTTCTCGGCACCATCGCGCGGTCGATGCCGCAGCTTGGCCTGCTCTATATCCTCGTCGCCGTGCCGATGAACCTGTTGTCGGGCGGGATGACGCCGGTGGAAAGCCAGCCGGTTTGGCTTGCCACCATCATGAAGGCGTCGCCGTCGACCCATTTTGTGTCGTTCGCCCAGTCGATCCTCTATCGCGGTGCCGGCCTCGATGTGGTGTGGCCGCAATTCGTCGCGGTGGCGGCCATCGGCGCGGTGGTCCTGGCGTTGACCTTGCGCCGCTTCCGGGCGGCGATCGCGGCGGCCTGAGCCCGCCCTCGACCCCAACAAAAAAGCCTCGGCACTGCGGCCGAGGCTTTCCCTTGAATGGCGTCGGTATGGATGACGGCGATCAGTAGCGCGCGGCCGCCGGGCCACCAAACTTGTAGTTCACGCCGACCCGGACCGTGTGGAATGAGAAGTCCTGCGACAGGCGCTCGACGTAGTTCGAGCCGGGCGGGGCGAATGTGCTGCCCGGGACGTAGGCCGAGGTGTAGTTGATGCTGCCGAGGTCGGTGTAGAGATATTCCGCCTTGACCGTCCAGTTCGGCGCGAACGCATGCTCGACGCCGGCGCCGACCGTCCAGCCGACCCGCGTCTCGTTGGCAGAGGCGGTCTTTGTGTAGCCATTCGCCGAGGTCAGATCCCAGCTGCCCTTGACATTGCCGACGGCGAGACCGCCAGTGACGTAGAACAGCGTCGTATCGACCGCGTAACCGGCGCGGCCGCGCAGGGTCATGAACCAGTCGTTCCGGATGCTCTCGTTGAAGGTGCGGGTCGTGGGCGGGTTGGCCGCCGTGTAGACCGTCCGCTTGTTGAGGTCAGATCCGTTGATGTCGGCCTCGATGCCGAAGACGCCGGCGCCGCTCTGCCAGTTGTAGCCGGCCTGCAGACCGCCGAGCACGCCAGCCGGATTGAGCCGGTTGTTGCTGATGTTGACGAACTGATTCTGGAAGGCGGCGCCCTCGACCGCCCAGCTGCTGGTCTGGTCCAGCGTCGTGTTCAAGTTCGACCGGCCCCAGCCATAGCCGACGCTGCCGCCGAAGTAGAAGCCGGTCCAATTGTAGATCACGGCCGGGGGAGGCGCCTTGGTGTAGCGGGCCGGCAGATCCGCGGCGAATGCGCCGAGCGAGCTGGCGAGGAGCAAAGAGACGGCGGAGGCAAGGGTTTTCATCGGTCACAATCCTCAATGAATATCAGCAACATTGAGACAAGGATTTCTCACAATTCGGCCTATTAGGCTGTAGTTCAACTACAACACTCGTGAGCGTAAGTATCTGTGACGACGTCACTTTATGCGAGTGCGTCCTTAACCTTAAGTCGTTGTAAATTCGAGCGTGCGGCGGGGAGGCGGTCGATCGATACCGTCGTCGATCGACGATCCGGACAATTCGACGCACCGCGTTAGTCAACGATTCGCCAACCATCCGCACGCTCCATCGCGCCCGCTAACGATTTCGCAAAGTGCATGCGTGCACCTTCGGCACGTCCTGGGGGACGGAGAGGGGAGAGCATCATGATGATGAATGGGGAAGCGGTTCTCGAGAACGTGCGGCGCTATCGTACCATCGCCTCCTTGTACCGCCAGACCGCGGCGTTCCGTCCGCATCAGCGCGACTCACTGCTGGCGCAGGCTGCCGAATGGGAAAGCCGCGCGGTCGCCGAACTCGAGGATTACTTCCTCGCCCGCCATGCACCGTCACAACCGCCGGCGAACTTGAACTTCAATGTCAGCCATCATGGGGCCTCCTACAGGTCGTCGCACCGGCAGATGGCTGCGGCGTAGCGCCAGATCACGGCACCGTTTTTTCGCTGCGCTCATCCGGATGGCGCCTTATGCTGCATCTCACTCCGGTGCCATGCGCGCTGCAGCGAGCAGGCCGATCAGGGCGGACAGCGCGCCCACGCTCATCGCGTTGATTGCGATCAGCGAGGCGTAGTTGAGATCCACGACGCTCATCACCGGCTCGCCGAGCCGGGAATCGATCAGCAGATAGCAAACGAACGGCAACGCGAGCAGCGGCAAGGACCGCAGGCGCTCCGTGGGTGCGAACAGCAGCGCGGCCAGCAACACGCAGGGAATGAGAAACAGCTCGACGCCGCTCTGGGCGCCGAACAGCTTGACGCAGAACACGGTGTTGGCAGTTCCGGCGAGCACCATCAGGGCGCGGCCGGTGAACGGCTGGCGCTTCGCGAGCACGGGCACGGCCGCGAACAACGGCGTCGTGAGCAGCGTCAGCCAGGCCGGCCAGGCTGCGCGGCCTGCGATGGCGTGGAGATACAGCGGGTAGAACGGCTGGTTGGAGACGATGACGAGCGCCACTTTGGCGGCAATGTCGGAGCGCGCATCATCGGCCGATGCATAGGCCTGCACGGCGGCCAGCCAGCGTCCGAACGTCTTGCCCATTCAAGTCCCTCAATTCCGCAGGCCGCCGCGCGCGCCTCGGCCTGGAAACGCGCTGGCGTTCAAGGCAGATCATTCGTCTCGGGAATGGGGGCCGATCACGCGTTCAACGCGGTGCGGATCATGCGGGCAAGGTCGGCGCTCTGATAGGGCTTGGTGAGCAGCAGCACGCCGGCATCGAGGCGGCCGTGATGGACGATGGCGTTCTCCGTATAGCCCGACGTGTAGAGCACCTTGAGGTTCGGGCGCCGCTTCAGCGCCTCGATCGCGAGCTGGCGACCATTCATGCCGCCGGGCATGATGATGTCGGTGAACAGCAGGTCGATGCGGGGGTGACGATCGATCAGCGCCAGCGCCTCGTCGGCCTTGCTGGCGGCGAGCGTCGTGTAGCCGAGCCGCTTGATCTGGGCGATGACATATTCGCGCACCAGCGAATCGTCTTCCACGATCAGGATCGTCTCGTCGCCGCGCTCCATGCCCTCGGCGCTGATGGTCGACAGTGCCGCGTCGGCGTCGGCATTGGCCTGCGGCAGGTACAGCTTGACCGAGGTGCCGTGCCCCGGCTCGCTGTAGATCTTGATGTGCCCGTTGGATTGCTTGACGAAGCCGTAGACCATGCTGAGGCCGAGGCCGACGCCCTTGCCGACGTCCTTGGTGGTGAAGAACGGCTCGAAAACCTTGTCGAGCAGATTGGCGGGAATGCCTTCGCCGGTGTCGCTGACCGCGATCATCACGTAGTTGCCGGGGATCACCTCAGGGTTCATGCGCGCATAGGCGGCGTCGAGCAGGACGTTCTTGGTTTCCAGGGTCAGCTTGCCGCCGTTCGGCATGGCATCGCGCGCGTTGAGCGCGAGGTTCAGGATCGCGGTCGACAGCTGGCTCGGGTCGATCATGGCCGGCGCCGAATCGTGCGCCAGCATGGATTCGATCTCGATCTGCTCGCCGAGCGTCCGGCGCAGCAGGCGCGCGGTGTCGACGACCATGCCGTTGATGTCGACGCTGCGCGGCTGCAGCGGCTGGCGGCGGGCGAAGGCCAGCAGGTGTTTGGTCAGGTCGGCACCGCGCGCTGCGGCCGAGTTGATCAGGCTGGTGATCTGCACCAGCTGCGGACTGTCCTTCACCGCCTCGGCCAGGATCTCGATGGTGCCCGTGATCACGGTGAGGATGTTGTTGAAGTCGTGCGCGACGCCACCGGTGAGCTGGCCGATCGCCTCCATCTTCTGCGCCTGCCGCACCTGCGCCTCGGTGGCCTCGATCTCCTGGAAGCGCTTGACCATGGCTTCCGCGGTGCGGCGCTGCCGCGTCTCCTCCTCGAGCTGTGCATAAGCGTTCCGGAGTTCGGCGCGGGACGGCATGGTCAGGACCCGCGGCAGCATCAACAGCAGCGCCGCGGCGATGCCGACCGACATGAAGGCCAGGAAGCCCTTGGTGGCGGCCTCCAGGCTGTAGGCTGGAACCCAGATCGTGAGCACCTCGATCAGCCGCGTCATCCCACAGAAGGACACCCACAACGCGAAGGCCCAGAAGATGTAGCTGAACTGAAAGTCGCGGCGGCGATAGACGATGAAGGCAAGCACGAACGCAATGGTGAAGAAGGCGAACGAGGTGAGGATGTCGGACACCGTATTCACCCATATCAGCTCAGGTGTCCACAGCAGGCACTCGCCATGCGGCGTGAGCATCGACATGTCCGATTTCCCCAAAACATGTAGCCGACGGACCGTGTCGCCCCCGCGGCTCGGCCGGTTCCCTTAGCAGATCATCGAATTTCCGTTGAGCACACAAGGGTTCTCACTGTCGCGACACACACATTCGGTAAACAGGCACCGCAAGCATGGTGGGCTCCGCGTCGATCCGATTGCTTACGGCTGAGCTTGTGCCGGGAGCTCTCTTTAACATGCGCGGCTTGACGGCTTGTACCGACCGGTACATAGTATTCCGAATGGTATACAAGGAGATGTCCCGTGAGCACTCTCGCCCCGCCGTTTACGCTGCAGACCGCCACCCAGAAGGTGCGCATGGCCGAGGATGGCTGGAACAGCCGCAACCCCGAGCGGGTGTCGCTGGTCTACACGCCCGACAGCCGGTGGCGGAATCGCGCAGAGTTCATCACCGGCCGCGCCGAGATCGTCGCGTTCCTCACCCGCAAATGGGCCAAGGAGCTCGACTACCGCCTGATCAAGGAGATCTGGGCCCACAGCGACGACCGGATCGCGGTGCGCTTCGCCTATGAGTGGCACGACGACAGCGGCAACTGGTTTCGCTCCTACGGCAACGAGAACTGGGAGTTCGACGCGCAGGGGCTGATGCAGCGTCGCTACGCCTGCATCAATGACCTGCCGATCAAGGCGGCCGATCGCAAATTCCACTGGCCTCTCGGGCGCCGGCCGGACGATCATCCCGGCCTGACCGAATTGGGACTTTGAAGCAGGGAGAGCCATGCGGACGCTCAACGAGCGCGCCGACGTCGTCCCGCTGATTGCCGAGGTGTTCCGCGAATTCGGCTTCGAGGGCACCTCGCTCAGCCGGATCACCGAGACGACGGGACTGGGCAAAGGCAGCCTCTATCACTTCTTTCCAGGCGGAAAGGACGAGATGGCGCGCGCGGTGCTGGCGCATGTCGACGCCTGGTTCGAGCGCGAGATCTATGCGCCGCTGCGCGATGATCCGCCGGAGCAGTCGATCGCGCGGATGTGGCGCGGCGTCGACGACTACTTCCGTTCCGGCCGCCGCGTCTGCCTGGTCGGGGCGTTCGCGCTCGACGAGACGCGGGATCGCTTCGCCGCCGCCATCGCCAGCTACTTCACGCGCTGGATCGAGGCCTTGCGCGATGCGCTGATGCGCGACGGCTGGCCGGCGGCACAGGCCGCCGACGGCGCCGAGGAGGTGGTGCTCGGCATCCAGGGTGCACTGGTGCTGGCGCGGGCAACCGGTGAGGCGGCCGTTTTCGGCCGCGCGCTGATGCGGTTCCAAGCGCGCCTGCAACGATCTTCCGTCGTCTGACTCTCGAAACGCCGGCGGCCGCTGCCTCAGCAAGCGGCAAATGGCGGGCTGAAATATCGGCGCGCGGCTCTCGTGAAATCGTGGTTGTCTTGGGCGACGTCTCGAGCAGCGGCGACACCAGGGAGGTCCGGCATGAACGGGTTAGGCGGTCTCAATAAATCCGACAACGGCGTGGTCATCGGCCTGGTGCAGCTGCAGCTTCCGGTCGTCGTGACCAAGGACGACCTTGCGCGGCAGACCGAGAAGATCGTCTGGATGGTCGGCAAGGCCCGGCGGAATCTCGGTACCATGGACCTCGTGGTGTTCCCGGAATATTCGCTGCACGGGCTGTCGATGGACACCAATCCCGAGATCATGTGCCGGCTCGACGGGCCGGAGGTCGCCGCGTTCAAGCAGGCCTGCATCGACAACAAGATCTGGGGCTGCTTCTCGATCATGGAACACAACCCCGACGGCAATCCCTACAATTCGGGTCTGATCATTGACGACCACGGCGACATCAAGCTGTATTACCGCAAGCTGCATCCATGGATTCCGGTCGAGCCGTGGGAGCCCGGCGATCTCGGCATCCCCGTGATCGAGGGACCGCGCGGCGCCAAGATCGCACTCATCATCTGCCATGACGGCATGTTCCCGGAGATGGCGCGGGAATGCGCCTACAAGGGCGCCGAGATCATGATCCGCACCGCCGGCTACACCGCGCCGATCCGCGACAGCTGGCGCTTCACCAACCAGGCCAACGCGTTCCAGAACCTGATGGTGACGGCCAATGTCTGCATGTGCGGCTCCGACGGTTCGTTCGATTCGATGGGCGAGGGCATGATCGTCAATTTCGACGGCAGCATCATCGCGCACGGCACGACGGGGCGCGCCGACGAGATCATCACCGCCGAGGTGCGCCCCGATCTCGTGCGCGAGGCGCGCATCAACTGGGGCGTCGAGAACAACATCTATCAGCTCTGGCACCGCGGCTATGTCGCGGTGAAGGGCGGCGCGATGGATTGTCCCTACACCTTCATGCACGACATGGTCGCCGGCACCTATCGCTTGCCCTGGGAGGATCAGGTCAAGATCACCGACGGCACCTCCTGCGGCTTCCCGGCGCCGACGCGCGCTTTCGGCAGGCTCGGCAAGGCGGCGGAGTGAGCGACTGCGGCGGCGCGTGCGGCCGCCGCAAGCTTGACAGATCGATCGTCCGCGAATTATTTTATATTTAAAATAATTGGCGGACAGGTCTTGTCATGAGTGCATCGGCGAAGGTGATCCCCCGCGACTGGCTCGACTGGCCGTTCTTCGAGCCGCGTCACCGCGCCCTGTGTGACCAGCTCGACCGCTTCGTCGGCTCGGGCGTTCTCGACGAGGTCGATCACGGCGACGTCGACACCGCCTGCCGCAAGATCGTGCGTGCGCTTGGTGCCGCAGGCTTGCTCGACAGCGCCGTCGTGGCGCCCGATGCGGATGCCGGCGCGATCGACTCGCGCGCGATCTGCCTGTCGCGCGAGACGCTCGCTTATGCCGACGGTCTGGCCGATTTCGCCTTCGCCATGCAGGGCCTCGGCTCCGGCGCCATCGCGCTCGGCGGCTCGCCGGAGCTGCGCGCCAGTGTCTTGCCGAAGGTGCGCGCCGGCGAATGGCTCGCCGCTTTCGCGTTGTCCGAGAAGGAGGCGGGCTCCGACGTCGCCGCGATGGCCTGCGCGGCGCGGCTGGACGGCGATACCTACGTGCTCGATGGCGAGAAGACCTGGATCTCCAACGGCGGCATCGCCGACGTCTACACGCTGTTCGCCCGCACCGGCGAGGCGCCCGGCGCGCGCGGCATCTCCGCCTTCGTCGTGTTTCCCGATGATCCCGGTTTCTCCGTTGCCGAGCGCATCGAGGTGATCGCACCGCACCCGCTGGCGACGCTCCGCCTGCAGAATTGCCGCATCCCGGCCAGCCGCCGGCTCGGCGCGCCTGGCGGCGGCTTCAAGCTGGCGATGCAGACGCTCGACATCTTCCGCTCATCGGTGGCGGCTGCCGCCCTCGGCTTCGGCCGCCGCGCGCTCGACGAGGCGCAGGCGCACGCCTCGAGCCGGCAGATGTTCGGCGGCGCGCTGGCCGACCTGCAGATGACGCAGGCCGCGTTCGGCGAGATGGCGACCGATACCGACGCCGCGGCGCTGCTGACCTATCGCGCGGCCTGGCGCCGCGACGTCCAGAAGCTGCCGACCACCCGCGAGGCCGCGATGGCCAAGCTCACCGCCACCGAGACCGCGCAACGCGTCATCGACCGCGCCCTGCAGATGTTCGGCGGCCGCGGCGTGCGCAAAGGCGAGATCGTGGAGAGCCTCTACCGCGAGATCCGCGCGCTGCGCATCTACGAAGGCGCGACCGAAGTGCAGAAGCTGATCGTCGCGCGCGAGTTTCTGAAGGCGCGGGCCGGCGTGGTGCGCGGCTGAGACCAGACGCGGGCGAGACCGGAATAGGGCTGGCGCACCCGACACGATTCGAACGTGTGACCTTTGCCTTCGGAGGGCAACGCTCTATCCAGCTGAGCTACGGGTGCGTACGGCAAATCGTTTAGCCGATTGCCTGAGCGACGGCAACGGCCTTGGATGCTCCCGGACCGGGCGGACGGCCGCACGCGCCGCGAGGCGGGCGGGCAGTTCGGCCGGGTTGCGCGGCCCGGCCGCTCCTGCCGCCCCGCATTACGCCGGCACGATGGTCTTGCCGATCGGCCACAATGCCAGCCCGGCGAGCTTCAGATGGGCCCAGGCGAAGGGCAGGCCGATGATGCTCACCGCGAGCACGATTGCGGTCAGGAGGTGGCCGAGCGCCAGCCACCAGCCGGCCAGCACGAACCAGATGATGTTGCCGAGCAGGCCGAGAACGCCGGTTCCGACGTCCTCCATGCCGGTGAGCTCGTCGCGGCGAACCGCACGCGAGCCGAACGGCAGCAGCGTATAGGCGGCGATGTTGAAGGCGGCGCGGGACCAGGGCAGGCCGACGATCGTGATCGCCATCACGACCGCGGCGACCAGCCAGCCGAACGCCATGTAGGCGCCGCCGCACAGGATCCAGAGGATGTTCAGAAGCATGGAAACCGGCTGCATGACGACCTGCCAACTCCGTTGTTGCCGCTCCCGGATATAGGAACGCGACGCCAAGGCCGGTAGCGGGCGGTCGTCGAAATCTGCGTGGCCTCCCGCCGCAGCCGCGGCCGGGGCGGCCAGGCGTTGAGGACGCCGGAAAGCCGGCTCAGCCGGCGGCCTGCAGGCTCCCTGCCGCCGTTTCCGGAGCGAACAGCTTGCGCAGCTCGGCGGCCGGCTTCGGCGCGCTGAACAGATAGCCCTGCATCTCGGTGCAGCCAAGCTGCCGCAGCGCCGTCTGCTGCGCGCCGGTCTCGACGCCTTCGGCCGTGGTCGTCATGTTGCTGGCGGCGGCGATGCTCACCACCGCCTGGACGATCGCCGACGAGCTGCCGGCGCCGATGTCGCTGACGAAGCAGCGGTCGATCTTGATCTTGTCGAACGGAAACCGCTTCAGGTAACTTAGCGACGAATAGCCGGTGCCGAAATCGTCGAGCGCGATGCGCACGCCCATGTCGTGCAGCTGGTGCAGGATGCCGAGCGCGACGTCGTCGTCGCTGATCAGCACCGCCTCGGTGATCTCGACCTCGAGCCGCTCGGGCGCAAGGCCGGCCGCCGACAGCGCGCCTGCGATCCGCAGCGCCAGGGTTGGCGATTTGAGCTGCACGGGCGAGACATTCACGGCGATGCGGATGCCGGCGGGCCAATGCGCGGCCTCGGCGCAGGCGGTGCGCAACACCCAGTCGCCGATCTCGTTGATGAGCCCTGTGTCCTCGGCGAGCGGAATGAAGTCGAGCGGTGGCACCATCCCTCGCTCCGGATGACGCCAGCGCAGCAGCGCCTCGCAGCCGGTCATGACGTTCTCGCTGAAGCCGAGCAGCGGCTGGTAGTGCAGCTCGAACTGGCCTTCCGTGATCGCCCGGCGCAGGTCCTGCTGCAACTGCAGCCGCGCGCGCGCGTTTTCGTCCATCGACGGCTCGAAGAACCGGAAAGTGCGGCGGCCGCCGGCCTTGGCGGCATACATGGCGAGATCGGCATTTTTGGTCAGCTGGTCGCGCTCGACGCCGTCCTGCGGCGCCAGCGCGATGCCGATGCTGGCATCGGTCGACAATTGGTGGCCCAGGCAGCGATAGGGCTTGCGGATGGCCTCGAGGATCTCCTTCACGGCCACGATGACCGCGTCCCGGTCCGCAACGGTGGTCAGCAGCACCGCGAATTCGTCGCCGCCGAGCCGGGCCACCATATCCTCCGGCGCGAGGCAGCCCTCGATGCGGCGCGCGATCGTCTTCAGCAGCTCGTCCCCGACATGATGGCCGAGCGAATCGTTGATGCCCTTGAATTCGTCGACATCGATGTAGAGCAGCGCGAAGAAGGTGCCGTGACGCGCGCGCTCCAGCTCTTCGTCGATGCGCTCCCGGAACAGCACGCGGTTCGGCAGCTCGGTCAATGCGTCGAAATGTGCGAGATGGGCGATCTTCTCGTCGGCCAGCCGCCGCTCCGTGGTGTCCTCGATCACGTTGATCAGATAGCGCGGCTCGCGCGCATCGTCGGCGACGGCGATGCGCCGCGACGTGATGTAACGCAATCCCAGCCCCGGACTCTGCCAGGGATGTTCGGCGAGAAACAGCCCGTCCGACTGCTCCAGAGCCCGGTCGTCGTCCGCGGTCACCTTTTCCGCGACCGATCGCGGCAGCAGGTCGAACGCCGTCTTGCCGACGATCTCCTCGCGCGGCACGCCGAAGCGTTGCTCGGTCGACTGGTTGACCAGGACATAGCGGCGGTCGCGGACGTCCTTGACCATGATGTGCGACGGGATGTGGTCGATGATCTCGCGCAGGAATGCGTAGTTGCGGTCGCGCTCCTGCTCGAGCCTGCGATGTTCACTGATGTCCTCGATCGTCGTGACCCATCCGCCCGAGGCCAGCGGCTTGTCGATGATGTTGAAGAAGCGGCCGGCTCCGCCCTCCGCGATCATCTGCGACGTGCCGCCTGCCGCGGCTCTGTCGATGATGTCGGCGCAGAGGTCGGTCACGTCGCCGTTGAAGGATCCGCGCGCCTTGCAGTGCGCGATGACTTCGCTGAGATGGGCGCCGGGCCTGATCACGTCCGTGGACAGGCCGAGCAGGTCGATGAAGCGCTGATTGAACATCACGACGCATGCATTCGCGTCGAATGAGATCAGCCCCTGCGTCATGTTGTCCAGCGCAGTCTCGACCCTTTCCTTCTCGGTCTCCAGCTGACGCGTTGCCGCACGCCCCTGCCGCACGATCTGTCGGATCATCAGGCTGAACGTCACGGCGATGACCGCGATCGCAAGCACCGCCGCACCCACGAGCAGCACCATCTGCGATCGCCAGTCCGCGAGCGCGGCGTCGACCGGCCTGTTGGCCGAGATGACGAGCGGGAAGCGCCCGATCCTGGAAGCCGACGCGATCGTCTCCAGGTTGTCGACGGAGCTCGTGAGCAGGGTCGTGCGCAGGCCACTCTCGGCGACGCCCTTCAGCAACTCGTCGTTCCCGATCCTGGCGCCCATCAGGGATTCGGCGTGCGGGTAGTGCGCCAGCACGGCGCCGTCGGAATGGACCAGCATGATCGACGAGCCCTTCCCGAGGGCCATCGATTCCAGGAACGTCTCGTAAGTGTGCGGATCCACCCGGCGGGTCAGCAAGCCGAGGAATTCCCCGTTCGCGCCGTTCAGGCGATGCGCGACGATGGTCGCCCAGCCGCCGGTGACGCGGCTCATGACCGGCAGGATCACGAAGCTGTCCGGCCGCGATGTCGATTGCAGGTCCTTGAAGTAGGAGCGGTCCGCGACGTTGATGGCCGGCAGCGGGTCGTTGGACGACCAGTTCACGAAATTGCCGTCGACGTCGACGATCGTGAGGTCTCCCATATAGGACAGGCCATTGACCTGAGAGCGCAGCATCTCGCTGATCTCGGGCTTTGCCATCTCGGCCCGGAATGCCTCCGGCGAAGCGATCGACGCGAGCTGCATGCGGCCGATCGCGTGCGATACCGCGGTCTCCGCATCTTCGAACTGCTGCGCGAAATGCCGGCTCAACAGCAGCACGGTGTTCTCGAGTTCGCGCTCGTTGTTGGCGATCGCACGCGCCCGAAAGCCGCTGGCCATGACGATCGTCCCGATGACGATGGCTGCGATGAGAAGCGCTCCGCACGCAATCAGCCATGGCACCGGACCGCGCCAGAGGGACGTGCCAATCCGTTCCGGCTCGCTACCGGTCCCTGACGTATCTGCTGCGCCTTGCATGCCTTGATCGACCCGGGAGGAAATGACTTGTTGCAAGCCAGCTTGATAACAAGGCACTGGTGCCGGACCGGTTAGGAAATGCGGTTAGCCGTCGCTTAAGGCGCGCGCCGAAACTTCGCGGCAAACGATAATTTCTGCATGCGAATACCGTGCGGCAGAGGCTGCGGCGGCGCCGTTGCGCAGAATTTTAAGGGTAATTGCAGCTCAGCGCGCCGCACCCGGCCTGTTGCGGAGGCGGCCGACGACGCCGGTCGGAAAGAAATAGACGCTGGCGATGAACAAGAGGCCGAGCCACAGCAGCCAGCGGTCGGGGTGCAGCAGGCCGGGCAGCAGCGGCAATCCGGCGTCAGCAGCCGCGGTCGAAGCGATCCCCATCAGAGCCTGCAGGTAATTCTGCGCCAGGATGAAGATCGCAGCTCCGATGATGGCGCCGTAGATGGTGCCCATGCCGCCGATCACGACCATCAGCAGGATGTCGAGCATGATCGAGAACGCCAGCGACGTGTCGGGCCCGGCATAGCGCAGCCACAGCGCGTTCAACATGCCGGCGCAGGCGGCGATCATCGCGGCGATGCAGTTGGCGTAGGTGAGATGGAAGACGGTGCGATAGCCGAGCGCCTCGGCGCGGAAACGGTTCTCGCGGATCGCCTGCAGCACGCGGCCGAATGGCGAGTTGACGACGCGCAGCAGCGCCAGGATCATCAGCGCGCAGGCCGACAGCACCAGGTAATAGGTCAGAATGCGGCCGTTGATCGGAAAGCCGAACCAGTCCTTGCCGATGAACACGGTGCTCGGGCGCAACAGCTCGGGTAGCTGGAAGCTGCGGCCGTCCTCTCCGCCCGTCAGCCACGACAATTGCGACGCCAGCACCAGGAACGCGGAAGCGATGGCGAGCGTGATCATCGCAAAGAAGATCGCCTCGACGCGCAGCGAGAACAGCCCGATCGCGAGCGCGAGCAGCAAAGCGAGCGGCAGCCCGGCGGCGACGGCGACCGCCACCGAGGTCCAGTTTGGGCCGAGGCCGTAGAGCGCGATGGCGATCGCGTAGGAGCCGATGCCGTAGAACATCGTATGCGCGAACGAGACCGAGCCTGTATAGCCGAGCAGGAGATCGTAGGACGCGACCAGCGCCGCGAAGATGCAGATCTTGGCGGCGACGTTGAGCGCCTTGGCGCCGGGGAAGATGAAGGGCGTCGCCAGGAGCGCCAGAATGATGACGACGAGCAAAATCGACAGCGCACGGCTGCGGGGCGGATCGCCGGACAGGATCATCATCGGCTGGTCACCGCATAGAGACCGCGCGGCCGCCACATCAGCACAGCGACCATCAGCAGGATGTTGGAGATGAGGGCGAGCTTGGGCACCAGGAAGCCGCCATAGTTGGCGACCATCGCAACCAGGATCGCGCCGATGAAGCAGCCGGTGATCGAGCCGAGCCCGCCGATGATCACGACGATGAACACCAGCACGGTGAGCTCGTCGCCGAGCGAGGCGTGCACCTGCTCGCGATACAGCCCCCACATCACGCCGCCGAGTCCGGCCAGCGCCGATCCCGTCATGAAGACGCCGAGGAACAGGCGACGGATGCGATAGCCGAGCGCCTCGACCATCTCGCGGTTCTCGACGCCGGCGCGGATCAGGAGACCGAGCTTGGTGCGGTTCAGCACCAGCTCGATGGCGACGAAGATCGCCAGGCCGACCAGCATGGCCAGCAGCCGGTATTTCGAGATCGCGACGTCGCCGATGATGAAGGAGCCACGGAATGCGTTGGGTAGCGGCAGCGGAATGATCTGCGGACCGAACAGCGCATACAGCGTCTGCTCGGCGACGATGAGCCCGCCGGTGGTCATCAGGATCTGCTTGAGGTGCTGGCCGTAGACCGGCAGCACCAGCACGCGCTCGACGACAAGGCCGAGCGCGCCGGTGACGCCCATCGACAGCAGCGCTGCGGGGACGAGGACGGCGAGGTTGGTCAGCAGTGAGTCGGACTGGGCCCAGCTCGCCAGCGGCAGCAGCACCAGCGTCGCGACATAGGCGCCGACGGCGATGAAGGCGCCATGGCCGAAATTGAGCACGTCCATCAGCCCGAAGACGAGCGTCAGGCCGGACGCCATGATGAAGATCATCATGCCCATCGCCAGGCTGGCGACCGTCAGGGTCACCCAGGAGCTCGTCGATCCCACCAGCGGGATCATCAGCAGCGCCAGCACCACCGGCAGCAGCAGGGGCGCAATGTCGCGCTTCGGTTTCGGCAGTGCCTCGGTCGCAGCGATCTCGCTCATTGATGCGCCTCCAGGCTGAGGCCGAGCAGGCGCTCCTGCAGCGGCACGTCGGCCGCGAGCGCGGCCATCTCGCCGCGATGGACGATGGTGCCGTTGTCCATCACCAGTACTTGGTCGCCGAGCTCGCGCGCGGCGTGGAAATTCTGCTCGACCAGCAGGATCGTGGCGCCACGGCGCTTGATCTCCTTGAGGCATTCGATCAGCGACACCACGATCGCCGGCGCCAGGCCCTTGGTCGGCTCGTCGATCAGCAGCAGCTTGCGCGGCTCGACGATCGCGCGCGCAATCGACAGCATTTGCTTCTGGCCGCCGGACAGGCTGCCTGCACGAGACAGCCAGAACTTCTTCAGGGCAGGGAAGAAGCCGAAGATCCAGGCGAGCTGGGCATCGTCGAGCGGGCCGTTGCGCGCCGCGAGCACCAGGTTCTCCTTGACGGTGAGGTCCGAGAACACCGCCATGCTCTCGGGTACGTAGCCCACGCCGCGCTGGGCGATGTCGGGCGTCGCCAGTTTTTCGATCGGTTCGCCGGCCAGCGCGATCGTTCCATTCCTGGCCTGCCACAGCCCCATGATGGTGCGTAGCGTCGTGGTCTTGCCCGCGCCATTGCGGCCGAGCAGCATCGTGGTCTGCCCCTCCGGCACTTCGAAATCCACGCCCTGCAGGATGTGATAACGCCCGATATAGGTCTCGACGGCAGACAGCGTCAGTAGCGCGCTCATGCCGCGCTCCGCGGGGCGACGCCCAGATAGGCTTCCTGCACGATCGGCGAGGCGATCACCTCCGCGGGCTTTCCGTCGGCCACCAGCTGGCCGTTATGCAGCACGATGATGCGGTCGGCGAGCGAGCGCACGACGTCCATCTTGTGCTCGACGAGCAGGATGATCTTGCTCTTGTCCTGCTTGAGCCTGCCGATCAGGCCGAGCACGACCGGCACCTCGTCGATGCTCATGCCCGCCGTCGGCTCGTCGAACATGAAAACCTTCGGCTCCAGCGCCATCATCAGCGCGACTTCGAGCTTGCGCTGGTCGCCATGCGACAGCGTCGTTGCGGTGACGCTGCGGCGGCCGCCGAGCGCGACCTGGTCGAGGATCGCGTCCGCTCGCGCAATCAGGTCGCGTCGCGCCATCCAGGGGCGGAGCAGGTCATAGTGCACACCGCTCTGTGCCTGCACAGCGAGCCGCACGTTCTCCTCGACGCTGAGATTGGGAAAGAGGTTGGTGAGCTGGAACGCGCGTCCCAAGCCGGCGCGGGTGCGCAGGGGTGCCGAGAGACTGGTGATGTCGCGGCCGTCGAACAGGATGGAGCCCGAGGAGGCCGTCAGCTGGCCGGAGATCAGGTTGAAATAGGTGGTCTTGCCGGCCCCGTTGGGGCCGACGATGGCGGTCAGCTCACCCGGCCTGAAGCTGCAGCTGACGCTGTTGACCGCGACATGACCGCCGAAACGGATGGTGAGGTCGCGGGTTTCGAGGGTAAGGGCCATGTCGCCAGCTTGTCAGTGCCAGTAAGAACGTGCCCGGCGCGAGGGCCGGGCACGCAATTCATCATCTCACCGCTTGTTGCGGATTGGCACCGCCATCTCGTCGATCTTGATCTCTCGCACCGGCTCGTTGACGGCCCAGGCGAGGTTCGGATCGACCTTGACGCGGAAGTGATACATGCTTTGCAGCGCCTGGTGATCTTCTTTCCGGAAGATCATCTTGCCCTTCGGCGTATCGAACTCCATGCCCTCCATCGCCGCGATCAGCTTCTCGGTGTCGGTCGACTTGGCCTTGGTGACGGCGGTGACGACGGCCATCGCGGCCGAGAAGCCGCCAGCGGTGAAGAAGTCCGGCGGCGCGCTGAAGCGCTTCTGGTGCTCGGCCACCAGCCAGTCGTTCACGGGGTTCTTGGGAATGTCATAATAGTAATAGGTGGCGCCTTCCATGCCCGGCAGCCGCTTGTAGGCGGCAAGCGCCGGCAGGATGTTGCCGCCGGTCGACAGCTCGATGCCGTAGCGCTTCGGATCCATGTCCTGCAGCTTTGTCAGTGGATCGCCCGCGCCGGCCCAGATCACCCAGATGATCTTCTTGCCGGGCTTGTCCTTCAGCGCATCGAACAGGCGCTGGCCGACGGCAGTGAAGTCGGTGGTGCTGGTCGGCACATATTCCTCGGCCCCCAGCGTCGCGCCGGTCTTGGCCAGCGCCTCCTTGAAGGCGGCGACGCCGTCGCGTCCGAAGGCATAGTCCTGCGCCAGCGTGGCGACCGTGACGCCCGGCTTGCCGATCGCGACCGCGTTGGAGATCGCATCCTGCGACGAGTTGCGGCCGGTGCGGAAGATGTAGCGGTTCCACTTCTCGCCCGTGATCTGGTCGGCGACCGCCGGCTCGACGATCAGGATCTTCTTGTTCTCCTCGGCGACCGGCAAGTCCGCGAGCGCCGCGGCGGAGGAGGTCGTGCCGATCGCGATGTCGGCGCCGTCATCCTGATAGGCTTCGGACAGTGCGGCCTTCGACAAATCGGGCTTGCCCTGGTCGTCCTTGGTGATGATGACGATCTTGCGACCGTCGATCATGTTGGTGCCCTTGGTGGCATATTCGAAGCCGAGGCGGAGACCCGCTTCGGTCTGCTTGGCGTAGGCCTCGAGCGGGCCGGTCTTGCCGTAGATGAGAGCGATTTTCAGATCGTCGGCCTGGGCGGCGGTGGCCAGCAGGGCGGCAGTCAATGATGAAACAATACCTTTGAGAATATGTGACGTCTTCACGAGCCTTCCTCCCAGCTACCGGCGGCTGTTGCCTGCAACTGATAGTGTGCAGGCTCAGCCTGGGTCAAGGCGCTTTCAGCGGCAGCCGGTGACGCTCATATTTTGTGCTGAAGGGCTCCGTCCTCCGAGAGGTCAACGCCGATAGCGGCTGCTGCGCGCATAGGCCTGGCGATTTTCCTGCACAGGGCGACTGGCGAGACTGATGCGCGCTTCGCTTGCAAGCGGGGCCGCCGGCTTCAGCTCTTCCAGGAAGATCGGACGCGAGAAGTAGTAGCCCTGCGCATAGCGGATCTTGGTCGCGGCCTGCAGATAGGCGAGCTCCTCGAACGACTCGATGCCTTCCGCGATCACCGTCATGCCCAGCGCCTCGCTCAGGGATTCGATCGCGCGCAGGATGCCCTGGCTGCGCGGCCGCTTATGAATGTCGGTGATGAAGGAGCGGTCGATCTTGATCTCGTCCGCCGTGATGTCGGCGAGCGCCGATAGCGACGAATAGCCGATGCCGAAATCGTCGATCGAGATGCCGACGCCGATCCCGCGCAGCAGCGGCACGATCTCATCCTGGAAATGGCTGCGGGTCACGAACGCGTCCTCGGTGACCTCGATCATGAACCGCTTGGGAAAGCCGGTCGCCGCGATCGCCAGCGCGAAGGGCTGCATGAACTCCGGATTCGACGCCTGTTTCGCCGCGACGTTGATGCTGATCGTCGCGTCCGGTCCAAACGCGTCGTTGATCAGATCGATCGATTTGACGATCTCGTCCAGCACGAGATGGGCGAGCTCGTCGATCAGGCCGAGCTCGACAGCGAGATTGATGAAAGAGCCTGGCGCCTGGATCACGCCTTCATTGTCGCGCAGCCGTACCAGCGCCTCGATGCCCTTGATCTCCTCGGTGCGGATGTCGACCTTGGCCTGGAACGCGCAGCAGAAGCGCTTTTCCAGGATCGCGAGCCGCAGCGACTGCTCGACCTTCATGCGCGCCAGCGCCTCGTGCTCCATCGCGCTGGAGAAGAAGGCAAGCGTGCCCTTGCCGCTGTTCTTGACGCGGTACATCGCCAGATCCGCGTTCTGGCGCAGCACGTCGTAGCTTGCGCCATGCTCGGGAAACAGGCTGACTCCGACGGACGCGGAGGCGAACACCTCCGCGCCGTCGATGAAGAAGGGCGCGTTCAGGCGGTCCAGCATGTCGTGCAGGAATTCGGCGACCTCCTCGGCACGCTCGATCGGATGCAGCAGCAGCAGGAACTCGTCGCCGCTGATGCGCGACAGCAGGTCCGACTCGCGCAGGTCGCGGCTGATGCGCTTGGCGAGCTCGACCAGCAGCGCATCGCCGGTGGCGTGACCGTAATAGTCGTTGATGTACTTGAAATTATCGAGGTCGAGAAAGGCGAGCGCGAAGCGTCCGTCGACGCGGCCGCGCCGGACCAGGAGGTCGGCGCGATGCTCGACCACGCGGCGCATCGGCAGGCCGGTCAACTCGTCATAATAGGCGGCGCGAAACAGCTGGTCCTCGAACTCCTTCTGCTCGCTGATGTCGGCCGAGCTGGAGATGAGGACGCTCTGGTCGCCGATGCGAACCGGCCGATGCGCTGTCAGCAGGGTCTGCCCGCCGCGCTCGCCTGCCACCTTTTCCTCGCCGATCACCGTTCGTCCCCGGCCAAGGATCTCGCGGCAGGCCGTGCGCCTGTTGTGGAGATGCGGCGCCGAGAGGCCGTCGATGCTGTTGGCGGCGGCGCCGAGCTGGACGGCGGCCGTATCGTTGACCAGCAGAAAGCGACCGTGCTCGTCCTGGACCGTGACGCCCGAGGGAAGCTGGCTGAGGACGGTGCGCAGGAAGCGCAACTCGGCCTCGGTCGAGCCCAGCCCCTCGTTCGGTCCGGGAGAAAAGTTGAATCGGTCGCTGCTGTACATGCGCCGATTGTGCAAAGTTCCCGCTTCATTTTAGTTAAGCGCTACGTAGAAACCCGGAACGTGCGCGCCAAGTCTTGGAAAGAACGGAGCTTTGTGCCGCGGCGTCATTAACCGTTCCTGAATCGGACGAACGACGCGACCGGACCCATGCGGCGAAAGTCGCAGGCAGGAATGGCCGCCCGGCGGCCAATTCAGTTCGGTGGCACGCGACACTGCAAGGTGCAGTGAAGGCCGGATTCGAGAAAGCTGGTCTCGGTCCTGCCGTCGAACGACGACAACGCGGCCTTGAGCAATTTGCTCCCGAAACCGGGCATGCCGACCGGACCGATCGGCGGACCCGCGGCCTCGTCCCAGGTCAGATGGAGCCGGTCCTCCTGCATCGTCCATGACACCTGAAGGAAGCCGCGCGGCGAGGCGAAGGCGCCGTATTTGCCGGCATTGGTCGCCAGCTCGTGGAAGATCAAAGCGAGGCTGACGGCCAGCTTGGCGGGCAGGAACAGCGGCGGGCCGTGGAGCTCGAAGCGGACCTGGCCATAAGGCCCGAGCTCCGACACCAGCAGGTCCTTGAGGTCGCAGCCCTGTCCTTCGGCGCGCGCGACCAAATCGTCGGCGGTCGCGAGCGCGCGGATGCGCTGGTCGATGCGGCTCCACACCTCCGGCTGGTCGTACAGCACCTGATGCAGCACGGCGTGAATGGTCGAGGTCTTGTTCTTGAGGCGGTGATGCAGCTCGTCGACCAGGAGCTTGCGATACTGCTCCTCCTCGGTGAGCCGCCGGGCGATCTCGCGCTGCTTGCCGGCCAGCCGCCGGTAGTGATCGACGCCCCAGATCACCAGCAGCGCCACGACCATATACATCGCCATCAGCGCGAGCCGGGCGCCATCCGCCGGACCGCCGCCAAAATCGAGCGTCAGGCCGAGCGCTGCGCCTGCGATCGCCGTCGCCAGGCCGACGCCCGATCCGCCCATCGCGGTGGCGAAGAAGACGGCCGGCATGTAGGGCGTGAAGAACACGTCGGGCCGCAGATGCGCCATGCCGTAGCGGATCGCCGTGGCTGCGAGCAGGCACATCGCGGCAAACATGCAGCTCCATGTCAGGGAAGGCTGCTGCTCGCCGCGCCAGATCCGCTTGATGTCGTCGATGAGTCGCGTCATGGACATCCATGAGCCTCAACTGCGCAACCAAATTAAGGCCGACGTGGCGGTAATTTGTCCGGTTGATGGAAGCCGTCTTGCGTGTGTTGCCGTTTGGCGCGCACGATGACGGTTCCGCGGCGGAACTCGGGCGCTTATTATTCCGCCGCCAAGAACGAGCACGTAGCAGCAACGCAAGGAGTAGGGAATGGGACGGTTGGAGGGCAAGGTCGCCGTGATCACGGGCGCGACCAGCGGCATCGGCCTGCGCACGGCGGAAATCTTCGTGGCCGAGGGTGCGAAGGTCGTCGTCGCTGGCCGGCGCAGCGCGGAGGGCGAGGCGCTGGCGAGCCGGCTCGGAGCGAGCTGTGTGTTCCGGCAGACCGACGTCACGGTCGACGCGCAGATGCGGGCATTGATCGATGGCGCGGTCGAGCGCTTCGGCCGGCTCGATTGCGTGTTCAACAATGCCGGCGGTCCGGCGCAGACCGGCGGCATCGAAGGCCTCGACGCCGATCGCTTCGACCAAGCCATGGCGGTACTGGTGCGCAGCGTCATGCTGGGCATGAAATACGCCGCGCCCCACATGAAGCGGCAGGGTGCCGGCAGCATCATCAACAACGGCTCGATCGCCGGCCGGCTCGCCGGCTTCTCCACCTCGGTGGTCTACAGCACGGCGAAGGCGGCGGTGATCCATCTGACGAAATGCGTGGCGATGGAGCTTGGCGAATCCGGCGTGCGCGTCAACTCGATCTCGCCCGGACTGATCGCGACCGGCATCTTCGGCAAGGCGCTCGGACTGTCGACCGAGGCGGCCGAGAAGACGCCGGAGACGATCCGCAACGCCTATGCCACGGCGCAGCCGATCCCGCGCGCTGGCCTGCCCGACGACATCGCGCATGCCGCGGTGTTCCTCGCCAGCGACGAATCCAGCTTCATCAACGGCCATGATCTCGTCATCGACGGCGCCATCACCGGCGGCCGCAACTGGAGCCAGCAGCAGCAAGGCTATCAGGCGATGCGCAAGCTGCTCGGGGACGCAGTGGAGTAGGGGATGGTGAAGTATACACTTCGTCATGCCCGGGCCTGGCCCGCCTGCGCGGCCGAAGCCGCTTCGGCGCGGCGAAGGCCCGGGCATCCACGTCTCTCCGTCCGCGGATTGCAGGATGGATGGCCGGGACAAGCCCGGCCATGACGAGGAGGAACGAGTCCGCGACAAACCGAGATCCTTGGCGCGTTTGCTGCATCTATGCGGACCGATCACACCGCCTTCAACATCACCTTCAGACCGTCGCGCGGTTTCGGGATCGGCCAGACCTGCCAGTTCGGCTGATAGCCGGGGGCGAACGAGACCTCGAGGTTGGCGAGGAAGTGCCGCGCGAAGCACTTCACCTGCATGTAGGCGAAGTGCAGGCCGAGGCACATGTGCGCGCCGCCGCCGAACGGCACCCAGGCGAAGCGGTGGCGGCCGCGCTGGGCCTCGTCGGTGAAGCGCATCGGGTCGAACCGCTCCGGCTCCGGCCAGATCTCCGGCATGTGATGGGTGTACATCGGGTTGATGCCGACGCCGGTGCCGGCGGGAATCGCGTAGCCCTTGAAGGTAAAATCCCGGATCGGCCGGCGCGGCAGCGACGGCACCGGCGGCATCAGCCGCAGGGTCTCCTGGAACGCCATCTCGGTCAGCTTCATCTTCTCCAGATGCTCCGAGGTCATCGGTTCGTCCTTGGCGAGGCCGAGGCTGGCGACCTCCTCGCGCAGCCTCTGCTGCCACTGCGGATGCGCGGCGAGCTGGGCGATGAAGGAGGTCAGCGACGAGGTCAGCGTGTCGTGCGCCGCCATCATCAGGAAGCTCATGTGGTCGACGATGTCCTGTGTCGACAGCAGGGCGCCGTGGTCGTCGGTGGCGCGGCACAGATGCGAGAACAGGTCGTCGCCATCGCCTTTCGCGCGGCGCAGCGGGATCTGCTCGGAGAAATAGGCGACGATGCGCTGGCGACCCTTGACGCCGCGCGCCATCTGCGTGCCCGGCAGCGGCCGCCGGATCGGCGCCACCGAGGCTGCGACCATGTCGACGAAGGCGCGGTTGATGGCGTCGACCTCCGGTCCGATCTCGGTGCCGAGGAAGGACGTCGCGGCGAGGTCGAGCGTGAGCTGCTTGATCGCCGGATAGAACAGCATCTCGCCCGGATTTGCCTTCCACTGCGCGATGCGCGCGGCGATGCCGCGGTCGAGGCCGGCGAGATAGGACTTCATCGGCCCGGCCTTGAAGGCGACCGACAGCGCCTTGCGGTGCATGCGGTGCTCGTCGAAATCGAGCAGCATCAGGCCGCGCGGAAACAGCAAATTGAGGATGTGGCCCCAGCCATGCGCCGAGGAGAACAGCTTGGCCTGGTCGAACAGCACCAGCTCGTTGGCTTCGGGGCCGAGCAGCACGACGTTGACGTCGCCGAACATGTGGGTGCGGTAGACGGGGCCATACTTCCTGGCGTTACGCTCGACGTGACCCTTGGGGTCGGCGAGGGTCGCGAACGTCTTGCCGATGATCGGCCAGCCTTCGTCGCCCGGAATATGGGTCAGCGAGTTGCGCCGCGGCGAGGTCAGGCGGAACGATGGCGTGGCCACACTTTGCATCGACATCAAGGAGGCTCCGTTTTCGGGGCGGCGGGGCGCGGCGACGCGCCGGCGCTTCATTGAAGGGCGGATGCAGCCATCATGCAATACGCTGCGTTATTTCGTCTCGGTGTAGTTGTGTTGCATCGCACGCGTTCGCGATCTCGCGACGCGCTTCATGCGTCCGAGTCCTGCTGGACTTGCTGCCCTCCTTGGGAAGAGGGCACGGGGAATGCCGGGCGCTGGCCGCACCCATGGCCCGCCTGCAGAAAAAAATGCAGGCGGCAGGTACCACAGGTTCAGCCGAGGCATCCCGGCATTCCCCGCGCGATGGTTTTGACGGCTGCTTCGCGATCTCCCCGGTGCGCCGGGCTTGTTGGCCACCGTGCGCGCAACGCGCTTGCGCGCGTTACGCGGGACACCAGCATCGGGGTGCCAGGACCACGCGACTTGACCGTGCGCATCTCTGCTGTTCGTCGGCGCGGGATCGCCCCACGCTGCAACATCGACGCGCCCACCGCATCCCGCCTCAACGTTCGTGACGACCGCGAAGCGCCCCTCTGATCGAGACGGGACGACGTGACGATATGCGAGATTCGGAAAAACGAAAGCAGAATATTTTTGCGCGCGGGACTGGACAGGGGTGATGTGATTGAGCTGGTTCGTGAAATGAGTTTTTCGGCGCGCATCGCCTTATGGTGATGAGCCTGCGACCGGCAGGCCGTCGCGGTGCGGCTTCGCGTTCTCAAAGGCGCTTTGCTGGAAGCGATTTGCCCGTCGGCCCGGACGGGCGCCATTATTTCCTGCTGTCGCTCGCGAGTGATGCCGCGATATCGGCGGTCTATCGACGCAGGATCAGCGGATCATCTTTCGAGGCGAGCAAGCAGAAGCCGCCACGCGTTCCGATCTGGACGTCGAGACCGTCAGCCGCCCGATTTGGCGATCTTCTTCACCTTGGCGTCGGTGGCCTCGATCGAGGCCGCCAGCTCCAGGATCGCCTTTGCCAGGAGATCGGCGGCCTCCTTGGGATCCTGCGACCGTTCGGCGCGCAGCGCGTAGTTCCTGGCTGACGAGAGTGACATTGGCGACCTTTCCCACGGAAAAGCCCGCCGGGTCGAGACGGCGGGCAGTGAGGTGTCCTACTCGCGAGAGGTAGCAGGTCCGGGTTAAGAAAATTTTCGTGACGCTCGCTGCGCCGGTGTCCGCCATGCGGTCGCTGGCGCCCCATCTCCGGGAGATCAGACTGTGGGACCAAGAGCCGGCAAGTCATAGGTTGATATCGCCGCCGATGACGCCGCCCTGGGGGCAAAGGCGATCCGTCGATCGCTCCACGGGCCCGCTTGCAGTGGCGCCGTGCCCACCATCTTGCTGAGGAGCTCTTAGATCAATAGTCGGCACGCAGCCGCCTGCGGCGGCAGCTTTGCCCACCCTGCATTCCTCACCCCCGACCGCGCCTCAGAACTTGTAGGCGAGTCCCACTGTCGCGGTGTGAGTGCGCGTCGTAACGTGCGCGGTGAAGCGGTCGTCGAAGCCGACCCCGACGCCGCCCGCGACGAAGAAGGGCTGAGTCCAGGTGCCGAAATCGGCGTAGCGGTAGTCAGCGCGCACGATCCAGTGGCCGCCGATCATGTGCTCGACGCCGCCGCCGACGGTCCAGCCGACCCGGGTCGATGCCTGGGTTTCGTTGTGCGGATTGCCGAAGCAAAAGGCGTTGCCCGGAACGACGGTGCAGTTGGCGTTCAGCTCGAGGTGCTGCCACGCCACGCCGCCGCTGCCATAGACGAGCGTGTCCGGTGCAACCAGATAGCCGAGCCGGGCGCGCACGCTGCCGTCCCAGGTCTCCTTCACGGAGCCTGCGGGAAGGCCGACCAGCGGAGCGCCGAAGAACAGCCCGGTGGTTCCCGGCAAGGGATTTGCCGTCGTCTTGTTGTCGGCCCATCCCGAGTCGGCTTCGAGTCCTGCGACCCATGACGGCGCGAACTGCCAGTTGACGCCGAGATAGCCCCCGATCCTGCCCGCCACGCTGTCCATGGCCCCGCCGGTGCCGGCCGTCGGCACGAACACGCCGGCCCCGAAGTTCGGCGAGATGTCGCTGGTCCGCCAATCATTGTCGGCCCAGCGGGCGCCGACCGACACGCCGGCATAGACGCCGGTCCACGACGGCGCGGTGACAACCGGCGGTGCCTTCATCGGCAGGTCGGCCGCCAGCGTTGATCCCGCGAGGACGATGCTCGCCAACGCGGCCGCAATCCCGGCCACTCCAGATTTCGTCATGCTTTGCCCCAGCGCGCGACGTCGATTCGACATGGTTGCGGCACCATCGCCGGTTGCATCGAACGCGGCAATTGCATCGCGATTGGCTGGATCAAAAAGTTCATGGTGTTGCTGGCGGGATACGTCGCCTGGTTGAGGCGGCGCTCGACGAGATGGCGCCGAGTCGGCATCCATGACCATACGATCGCTGCGAGCCTGCTCCGGCTGGCCCGCACGTCATCAGGTCCGCCTCGCCCCAGGCGGCCCCCGCGTCCCCTTCACCCGTAAATCCACGGAGCCGAATGTTTACCACCCGGCCATCGGCCTGATCTAGCAACGGCTCGACCTGACGTCGGGTCAACGTGCGACGAGGGCAAGGGCATGAGCAATCAGTTGCTGGTGATCGAGGATGCCGAGGTGCATCTCTCGATTCTGCGCAAGATCGCCGCGCAGTGCGGCTACGAGGCGACCTGCGTGACGTCGGTCCAGGCGGCGGCCGAGGTGCTGCGCCAGCGGACCTTCGACTGCATCACGCTGGATCTGTCGCTCGGCGATCGCTGCGGCGCCGACATCCTGCTGCTGCTCAACGAGCTGAAATCGCGCACGCCGGTGATCTTCATCAGCGGCGCCGAAGACGCCACGCGCGACGAGCACGTCCGCCTTGGGACCGTGCTCGGGCTCGTCGTCTATCCGCAATTCCAGAAGCCCGTCGACCTGCCGGCGCTGCGCGAGACGCTGAAGCAGATCGCGACGCTCGCTGAGTGCGAGAGGCTGGTCGCGGCGGTGAGGTAGCCGTGCGTAGGGCGGATTAGTACTACTGAGTCAAAAATCGACGATATACCCGGCTAAGAATCAAGTATTTGTAGAGATTCAGACTTTCACGCGCGGGAGGGTCGAATGGATCTCAAGCCTGAGGAAGCCAGTGCGCGTCGATTTTCAGCCTATATCGAAGGTCTCGCGAGCGAGATCGGGCACGCGGACAGAGTAAACCCGCTTCACGATTATTGTACAGGCCTGATGCTGCCCGGGGAGCGCAAGAGCGTAGAACCGATGGCGGCCAGGACGGCGTCGGCGCGGACGGCGGCCCAGCATCAGTCGCTGCTGCACTTCGTCAATGCCTCACCCTGGTCGGACGAGAAGGTACTGGCCAAGGTGTGCGAGATGGTGCTGCCGGCGATGGAGAAAGCCGGGCCGATCGAGGCCTGGATTCTCGACGACACGTCGTTTGCCAAGAAGGGAAAGCATTCGGTCGGCGTGCACCACCAATATTGTGGCGAGCTCGGCAAGCAGGCCAATTGCCAGGTGGCGGTGACGCTGTCGATTGCCAACCACGCCGCCAGCCTGCCGGTGGCCTATCGGCTGTATCTGCCGGACGTCTGGACCAAGGACCGCACGCGGCGAAAGAAGGCAGGCGTGCCCAAAGACATCAAGTTCAAGACCAAGTCGAGGATCGCGCTCGATCAGATCCGCTCTGTATGTGAAGCCGGTCTGCCGCGTGGGGTGGTCTTGATGGACTCCGGCTACGGGCGTGACTCGCAACTGCGCACGGAGATCACGGCGCTCGGATTGACCTATGTCGCGGGCATTCTGCCCAACACCTTGATGTGGCCGCCCGGGAGCGGTCCGCGGCGGAAAGGAAAGCCGCTGAACAACACGGGTCGTCGTGACGAGCCTGACCTGGTCTCGGCCAAGAAGGTTGCGTGTGGCCTGCCAAAGGAGGCTTGGCACACGATCCGGTGGCGCCAGGGTTCGGCCGAATGGCTGTCATCGCGCTTCGCCCGGGTGCGCGTTCGTGTCGGGCACAACAAGCTGATCCCGGAGCAACTGAAATCGGAGTGGCTGCTGATAGAATGGCCCAAAGAGGAAAAGGAGCCGACCAGATATTGGCTCTCGACATTGCCTGCGACAACCACCTTCCGGAAGCTTATCGACTTCACGAAGCTGCGCTGGAGGGTCGAGCGCGATTATGAAGAGCTGAAGCAGGAGATCGGGCTCGGCCACTACGAGGGACGGGGCTGGCGCGGCTTCCATCACCACGCCACGCTGTGCATCGCGGCTTACGGCTTCCTCATCGCCGAGCAGGCGACGATTCCTCCCTCAGGACCACGTTCCACCTGGGCAATCCAGGCGCCTGCCTTACCCGACGATTATCGACCCAGAGGCGCCGCCCGCGCGGCCTGAGCGCCACATCCCGAACTCGATTGCAACCATGCGCATACGGCTGACGCGCATGCTCGCCAGAACCTTACCTCGATGCCCATGCTGCGGCCTTGTCTCAAAGCCCAAAAGAAGAAATTTGTGACGCAGTAGTATTAATCCGCCCTACACTCTCATCCCCTCCGCTTCGCCGCTTCCTGCAGATCCGGCGCATTCACCGCGGGAATCGCGATGCGGCCGGGTCCGGTCTGCGACAGCGCCGCGGCGGCCTTGTCGTTGTCCATGATCTTGGCCATCACGGCCTGTCCCGCGCGCTCGAAGATGTCGCGGTTCTCGATGACAAATTTCTGCGAGCGGCGCAGGCCGTCGATGTAGCCGTTGATCTCCGGCACGACATAGCGCGCGACCATGTCCCAGCTGCGGCGCGTGTTCTCCGGATTGGCCCAGTCGTGCACGAAGCCGATGATGTGGCCGACACCGCCCGACACCTGCATCAGGTTCTTGATCGTCTTGACGAGATCGTCGGGCGTGCCGATCGTCGACGCCGCGCCCTCGACGAAGGCGGTCTTGTCGACAGCCTCGTCCGGCGAGGCGAATGGTTTCAAACCCGGCCGCATCAGGGTGCCGACCGTATATTCGTTGTGCCAGCGCATCAGCCCGGGGCCGGCCTCGCGGCGCGCCTGCTCGCGCGTCTCGGCGATGTGCCACGACAGCAGCACGCGCCAATTGGCGCGGCTCACGGTGGTGCCGTGCTTCTTCGCCGCGTCCTCGGCGAACTCCCATTGCTGCGGCAGCGCCATCAGGCCCTGGGTCGACATCGAGCCGAGCGAGATGATGCCGATGCCGTATTTGCCTGCGAGCGTCATGCCGGACGGCGAGATCTGCGACGCCACGACGAACGGCATTTCCTCCTGCAAGGGCAGGATCTGCAAGGCCGCGTCGTTCATCGTGAACCAGTCGCTCTTGGCGGTGACGCGCTCGCCGTTGAACAGGCGGCGGATGACCGCGATCGCCTCGTCCTGACGGTCACGCTGCGTCATCGGATCGATGCCGAGCGTGTGGGCATCGGAGGCGAGCGCGCCCGGCCCCGAGCCGAAGATGGCGCGGCCGCCGGTCATGTGATCGAGCTGCACCATGCGCTGCGCGACGTTGTAGGGATGATGGTAGGGGAGCGAGATGACGCCGGTGCCGAGCCTGATGCGCTTGGTGCGCTCGCCGGCAGCAGCGAGAAACATCTCGGGCGAGGCGATCGTCTCCCATCCGCTGGAATGATGCTCGCCGCACCAGAACTCGTCATAGCCGAGCTCGTCGAGCTGCGAGACCAGATCGAGGTCGCGGCGGAATTGCAGCATCGGATGCTCGCCGATCGGATGATGCGGAGCGAGGAACGCGCCGAATTTGAGCCGCGCCATGTGTTTTCTCCCAAGCGGAATTCGTTGTTGCTTGCCGATCAGGCTAATTGGCGCCTCGGTGCGAGGCAATCATCTTGCCGCGCGGGACGACCGGTGCATGGCTGCCATTTGTTTGTTTACTGATCACCGATCGGTGCTCACACTCGGCGCGGGGTTGTCGATTCGTTGACCTGTGGCTGCAATGGCGACCTGCCGAACGCGGTCACTGCCTTTCCGGGTTGCGTCGCGTGTCGCTTTCACGCTCGCGGCGATCGAACGCCTCGTCGGTTCGCTTTTCGGTGATTGCTGCGTGAAGAGCCGCGGCGGCGTGGCATTTAGATCGCAGCAAGAGCGAAATTCGCAATCAAATTGCCGAGCTCCGCAATCTCGCGGGCTTTTTCTTTTGCGCTGCAGCAACCATCTGGGTGATGGTGGGTTTGATCCGTGACTGCCAAGGAGCTGCCGTTGTCCCTCGCTGAAAATGTTGAGTATTTGCGACGGCTGCGCGAGTTGAATGGCATCACCGGATTCGCAGATTTCCACCGCCAGTCCCGTCCCGCTCCCGAATGTCCGCTGGTCGAGGTCGAAAGCTTCGGCAGCAATCCCGGCCGTCTGAAGATGTTCGCCCATGTGCCGGCGCAGCGCCAGCCGCTGCTGCCGCTCGTCGTCGTGCTGCATGGCTGCGGGCAGGGCGCGGCCGACTACGATCTTGGCGCCGGCTGGTCGACGCTCGCAAAGCATTTTGGCTTCGCGCTGCTGATGCCGGAGCAGCAGCGCATCAACAATCCGCAGCGCTGCTTCAACTGGTTTCAGTCCGAGGACATCACGCGCGGCCAGGGCGAGGTCGCCTCGATCCGCGAGATGATCGCCCGCATGGTGGCCGACTACGCCATCGATGCGAACCGCATCTTCGTCACCGGCCTGTCGGCGGGCGGCGCCATGACCATGGCGATGCTGGCGGCGCATCCGGAGGTGTTCGCGGCCGGCGCCGTGATCGCCGGGTTGCCGTTCGGCACCGCGCGCAACATGCGCGACGCCATCCTGCAGATGCGGATGCCGCCGGCGCGGCCGGCCGGCGAGCTCGGCGATCTCGTGCGCCGCGCCTCCAGCCATCGCGGCAAATGGCCGAAGCTGTCGGTGTGGCACGGCACCGCCGACTACACGGTGCATCCGGACAATGCCGGCGAGATCGTCAAGCAATGGCTCGACCTGCATCATCTGCCGCTGGCGCCGATGGCCGCAGGCGAGGTCAACGGCTATCCGCACGAGCAGTGGTGGAACGCCGATGGCGAGACCATGGTCGAATCCTTCACCATCTCCAACATGGCGCATGGCACGCCGATCGGCGTCGCCGCCAACGACAAGCGCTATGGCAAGGCCGGGCCGTTCCTGCTCGAAGCCGGCATCTCCTCGTCCTATCTGATCGCGAAGTTCTTCGGCGTGACCGACTGGATCCGTCAGCCGAAGCCGGCCGCGACCTCGCCGAGCACGAAGCTCATTCCCGAGGTGTCGCCGATCTCGGCGCTGCCGGCCCTGACGAAAATGCTGCGGCGGCCGGATGCGCCGGCCGCGGTCGAGCCGACCGAGGCCAAGCCCGTGCCGGAGACACCGGTCAAGGCGGCGCCGGTCAAGCCGACACCGGCGCGTCCGCCGGCGCGGGCGAAGGGGACGCGGTCTGCTTCCGGCAAGGCCGCGAAGCCGAAAACCGAGTTGCCGGGATCCAGGCCATCGGCGCCGGTGGTCGCGCAAGCGGTGGCCGCGAAGCCGGCCGTTACGCCGGTCGAAATCAAGCCTTCAGCTCCAAGGCCGTCAGGCGCGAAGGCGGTCGACATGACGCCGGCCGACGCGCCGCCGGTTCTCAAGCCCGCGACCGCCGTCCCGACGCAGGCGCCGCCGCAGAAGCGGCGCCGTGTGATCGACGTGGCCGCGGTGATCGAGCGCGCGCTGCAGGCGGCCGGCCTGAAGTAGTTCGTCTCAGGCCATCCCCGTCAGGAACGGGTTCGTCATCCGCTCCTGGCCGAAGCTCGAGCCGGCGCCGTGGCCGCAGATGAAGCCGACGTCGTCGCCGAGCGGCAGCAGCTTGTCCTTGATCGAGCGGATCAGCGTGTCGTGGCTGCCGCCGGGCAGGTCGGTGCGGCCGACCGAGCCGTTGAACAGGACGTCGCCGACATGGGCGAAGCGCATGTCCTTGTTGAAGAACACGATGCTGCCCGGCGAATGGCCGGGGCAGTGCAGGATGTCGAAGACGAGCTCGCCGATCTCGACCGTATCGCCTTCCTCGAGCCAGCGGTCGGGCGTCACGTCGCGCACGCCTGTGATGCCGAAGCGCGCACCGCTGGCGACGACGTTGTCGAGCAGGAATTTGTCGGCGACATGCGGTCCCTCGATCGGCACCTTCAGCTGGTCGCGCAGATCGGCCGCGCCGCCGACGTGATCGATATGGCCATGCGTCAGCCAGATCTTCTCGACGGTGACTTTGGCCTGCGCGATCGCCGCCTGGATGTTCGGCACGTCGCCGCCGGGATCGATCACGATCGCCTTCTTCGTCGCCTCGCACCACAGGATGGTGCAGTTCTGCTCGAATGGCGTCACGGGCACGATCATCGCGCCGGCCTTCGCCCTGGTCTGGTTCTGCTCGCTCATGCCGCCAGCATGCCGATTTTTCGCAGTGCGCCAAGTGAAAAGGCGGCTGTCGGGTGCAGAGCTCCGCCGCGGCTCCGCGCTGCAGCGGCCCGCATCGGGGCGTCACCGGGCTTGGGAGACGCCTGGAATCGGCTATGCTACTGTCATGGAATCGTCAGCCGCCAGGATCAGCCTCGTCCCCGTCGACCGCCGCCAGTCGGAGACGGCGCTGGCGATCGCACGCGGCACCTCGCGCCTGCTGCGCTCGCTCGGCTTTGCCACCATCAGCGAGCTGCCGCTGCCGTCGGGCCGCCGCGCCGACCTGGTGGCGCTGAACGAGCGCGGCGAGATCTGGATCGTCGAGATCAAGTCGTCGCTGGAGGATCTGCGCGCCGATCACAAATGGGAGGACTATCGGCTGCATTGCGACCGGCTGTTCTTCGCCTTCACGCAGGATCTGCCGTGCGAGATCTTTCCGCAGGACACCGGCCTGATCGTGGCCGATGCCTATGGCGCCCACCTGCATTGCGAGGCGCCTGAGCACAGATTGCCGGCGCCGACGCGCAAGCTGATGACGGTGCGCTTCGGGCTCGCGGCGGCGCAGCGGATCAACCGGCTGATCGACCCGCAGGGCCATGCGGACCTCTAGAGAATCCTTAAGTGCGCTCCACTGGACGGGGTTCCCTGCCTAGGTAGGTGACGCAGGCTCCGTCAGGTCACGACTCTCGAGATGAGAGACATCGCATCGCTGAGAGCCGATCCGCAGGCAGCGCCGTCAAAAATTTGCAGCGACGAGATCGTAGGATCCCCGGCTTCCTCGGACATAGACCTTGGCGGCGGCGGCGCAGATGCGCTCACGGTTGGAATCGAACGCAGTCAGAAAGCCCGACTCGTCCGGACAGGTGTCGGGTTGAAGGCGTCTCAACGCGCCCTCGTCGACGAAGAACGACGCTTCGATCGCGCTGTCGTAGCCCCAGAACCGTACGGCACGTCGCGTGCGATCATAGGAGCGGCTGTGATTTGGAAACTCAATCATGTGTGTGTCCGATCAGGTTCGGAGGGCGCCGCAGATGGGCGGACATCATCCAAGGGGGCGCTCGGCGGTGGTTGCCGGCGGCAAAGCGGGTGCGCATCTCAATCGAAAGCCGACGGCAACTCGCCGTGGCGGAAGAAAACCGTCGGCTCATCGTCATAGTCGCCCATGTCGGGATCGCCCGATGACGAGAAGGCGACGACGCCTGCCTTGCTCGACACCAGTCGTTCCGCAGTTCGGAGCGCGCTCGATTCCGTCTTGCAGGCGATCGGCGTCTCGGCTTTCGGGCGTCCGCCCCGGCCGGTGCTGAACGCCTGGACGAAATAGATCGTTTCGCGCGCCATGCTCTGTCCTTTGCGCTGCCAGTACGGTCAGCCGCATCGTCACCGCATTGCGCGCGGCCTTGCGTGCGGGAGAACCATCCAGACTGATGAGACCGGAAAGCCCCTAGCGCTTCTTCTTGTCGCTGGACAAATCCGGCTGCCATGCTCCGGCCTTCTGGCTCGGCGCTGCGGCAATGCTCTTGGGCTTCTCCCTCTTGGGCTTCTTGGCTTCCCGATTGCTTTTTTGCTGACCTTTGGCCATGTCGGTCTCCTCGACTCGGGTTGGAGCTGGTTCAGCGCATCGAACGAAGGCGCTGTCTCGATCCTGCGTGCGCGGCGCCACTGCCTTGTCGGCGGGTGGCCATCGTCCACCGACGCCGACGGGGCGCACGGCGGTGTGATCTACGAATGCAGCGCGGCAGTTGCGAGCGCGAGAAGGATCAGCAGCAGCGGCACGATGATGGGTGGAACGATCCACTCGCTCAGACGAAACTGCGGCATTGGCTATCCCTCGCGTGGTTTGCGGCGGGAGCGCTCGTGACCCTCAGTCACCGGTGAATGCCGTCGGAATGGCGGCGATCACTATTGATACACCCTGGCTCCTGCAATAGCGAGCACCAAAGCGCAGCGATACGGTGCGATGACGGCCCAGCCGCTCATCCGTCGTGCTGACGAGAAAGCGGTGGCTATTGCCGGCTGCAAGGCGCATGCTTCGCAATAGCCTTGAGGTTGCGACAGCGACAGCGGGCCTGTTGCGAAAGGTAGGCGCAGATGAGCATTCGCTCGCGGCGCGAATTCGTCACCTTCAGACATCCGTTCCGGATCAGAAGCATCGAGCGTCTCCTGCCGGAAGGCACCTATGAGGTGGTCACGGACGAAGAGATGATCGAGGGGCTGTCCTTTGCTGCCTACCGCCGGGTCGCGACGATGATGATGCTGCCCGCCGACCGTCCGCACTCTGGTGCCGTCGAGATGGTATCCATCAGTTCGGCCGATCTTGCAGACGCGCAGCGTATCGACGCGAGTGCATCGGATGACTGACGAACCGCTCGATCTCGACAGCCACCGCGGGATGAGCGCGCAGAAGGCCGTGGACCTGCGTCGCGCGTTGGCGGAGGCCGAAACTCACGCACGGGACCTGCGCGAGCGCCAGGCGGTTCTCGAGCAGCACCTGCTCGCCCACGCGGCTGCGTCGTGGCCGGAAGCTGCCGCGAAGGCGCGCTATCTGCTGAACCTCTATGCCGCGAGTCTTGCGGAACAGGATACCAGGCACCGAGAGCTGATCGCCGCCGTGCTGGCCGATTTCTCCCGGCTGGCCGGGGAGAGCTGACGCGAGCCGGCGAATCGTGGCGCCTATCAGCCTATCATGCACCGCGCCCGCTTCAGGACTGTTGCCAGGGCGACAGCATCGACCCGTCTGGCCTCCCGGCAATTTCCCCGGCTTCGCCCGATAATTGCCCCGCATAGGGCGCAACATGCCGGAACAATTTTAAGGTTCGAGCAGTATCCAGCCCAGGGGTGCGGACAGGGACGACAAATGCGACGGGTGGTCTTGGCGTTGGCACTGCTCTTCGCGACTGGAGTCCGCGCGGAGGAAAAGGCGTTTTACGTCCTGGGCGCGGGCGCCGATTCCTGCGAGCGCTTCATCGCTGCTGCCGAGGAGCAGCCACCCGGCACCTACAAGGCGATCAGCAATGGCGACGAACCCTACGTCAACGCCATATCAAAATATCAGCAATGGATGATGGGCTACGTCTCAGCCATCAATGCGGACCGCGGCGACGAGGGCCGGCAGATCAAGCTCGATCTGACCGAGGTCGACAGCTGGATGCGCAACTGGTGCAGCCGCAACCCGCGGCGCACGGTCTTCCATGCGCTGCAGGCGTTCGTGAAGTCGCACTGACGCCGGAGCGAGCAAACGCTCGCTTACTTCGGCCTTACTTCGGCGCGCGCTTGGCGAGGATGCGCTGCAGGGTGCGGCGGTGCATGTTGAGGCGGCGCGCCGTTTCCGAGACGTTGCGATTGCACATCTCGTAGATGCGCTGGATGTGCTCCCAGCGCACGCGGTCGGCCGACATCGGATTCTGCGGCAGCTCGGACTTTTCGCTGGTGGTCGACAGCAGCGCGGCGACCACGTCGTCCGCATCCGCCGGCTTGGCGAGATAGTCGACCGCGCCCATCTTCACGGCCGTCACCGCGGTCGCGATGTTACCGTAGCCGGTCAGCACGATGGCGCGCGCCTCGGGGCGCTTGCGCTTCAGCGCCGACACCACGTCGAGGCCGTTGCCGTCGCCGAGCCGGAGGTCGACCACGGCAAAGGCCGGCGCCGCCTTGCCGATCTGTGAAATACCTTCGGCGACGCTTTCGCAGGAGGTGACGGTGAAGCCGCGAGTCTCCATGGCGCGCGACAGGCGCTCCAGGAACGGCTTGTCGTCCTCCACGATGAGGAGAGAGCGGTCCGGGTGGTTCGTCAGTTCGGCGATGGCGCCCACGGTCATATATCCTTGAGAAGATGGCTCGATGGTTGCGAGACGATCTGGTCCATCCTCATATGGTCTGCCGAGTCGCCGCTGCCAAGATCGCGGGTTGCCGCAGTCTGCGGCGTGACGCCGCGCGGGGCCGGTGTGCCGTATGCCAGGACCGCGCCAGCGGCGGCTGCCCCGCAGGTTTCATTCCGGCTCCGCCTCGCCATCGTCATCCTCGCTGGCCTCGAAGCGCCGCCGCGGCCAGACGATCTGGACCACGGCGCCATGGTCGGGGAAGGTGCGATTGCTGAACGAGACCTTGGCCCCGGTCCGCTCCAGCAGGGTGCGGGCGATGAACACGCCGAGCCCGAGTCCGCCGCCCTGGTTACCTCCCGGGCCGTCCTCGGCGCTGGGCCGTCGCGACAGATAGGGCTCGCCGATCCGCTTCAGGATATCAGGCGCGAAGCCGGGGCCGTCGTCGGACACCACGATCTCGACCGTCTCGTTGTTCCACCAGGCGTTCACCTCGACGGCGTTGCGCGCGAAATCGACGGCATTCTCCAGGATGTTGCCGACGCCATAGAGGATCGCAGGATTCCGTGAGCCGACCGGTTCCTTGGCTGCGGCCACCGCGACGCGCACCTTGATGTCGACGCCGAAGTCGCGATGCGGTGCGACCGTCTCCTCGATCAAGGTCGACAGTTTCATCCGGTCGTACATCGACCCGATCGAGGACAGCTGGGTGATCTTGCCGAGAATGTCGCGGCAGCGCTGCGCCTGCTCGCGCAGGGTCTTGATGTCGGACGTGACCTGGCTGTTGTCCTGCAGGGCGCGCTCCAACTCGCGCGAGATCAGCACGATGGTCGCGAGCGGGGTGCCGAGCTCGTGCGCGGCGGCCGCCGCGAGACCGTCGAGCTGGGTGAGGTGCTGCTCGCGCGCCAGCACCAGCTCGGTGGCCGCCAGCGCGTCCGACAGCTTCCGCGCCTCCTCGGTCACCTGGAACGCATAGAGGCTGGTGACGCCGATCGCGAGCGCGATCGAGAGCCAGACGCCGAACAGGTAGATCGGCGGGAAGATCAGCGGCTCCTCGCCTTCCCACGGCAGCGGCAGGTGCATGAAGAACAAGGCGGTGGCGCAGGCGACGGCGAGCAGGCCGAGCATGATCGTCAGGCGGACCGGCAGCGCGGTCGCCGAGATCAGCACCGGCGCGAGGAACATGTAGGAAAACGGATTCTCCAGCCCTCCCGTGAGATAGAGCAGCACCGTCAGCTCGATGATGTTGAGCGCGAGCAGGCCACCGGCGTGGGCCGGCTCCAGCAACTGCATCGGGTTGAAGGCGATCTGCAGGCCGAGATTGAGCAGCGCCGAGATGCTGATCACCGCCAGACAGGGCACCACCGGCAGGTCGAACTCCAGCCCCTGCACCACGATGAAGATCGCGCTCAACTGACCGAGCGCCGCCAGCCAGCGCAGTCGCAGGATGGTGTCGAGCCGGACGCGCTGGCGCGGATGGCGATAGTCGGTGTCGGGCGTGTCGATGATCAGGGCGTCGTCGGTCATGACGGGAACCTAATGCCGCGCAGGCGCGGCGACAAATCTGGGCGGCCGTTGGTGGCCTGTTGCGGTTTGCGGCACAATGCCTCAATGAACCCCTCCCATGACGCAAGATGACGCAGTGCCGACCCTCTCATCCGATTCCGGCTCGGTTTCGCCCGCGATTGCCGTGTCGCGGCTGACCAAGGTCTACAAGACGACGACGGCCGTCGACGGCATCTCCTTTGCGATCCGCCGGGGCAGCATCACCGGGCTGCTCGGCGGCAACGGCGCCGGCAAGACCACGACGATCGCGATGATCATGGGGCTGGTGCAGCCGACCTCGGGCGAGGTCGCCGTGCTCGGCCACAGCATGCCGGACGAGGCTGCGGCCGTGCTGGGGCGGATGAACTTCGAGAGCCCCTATGTCGACATGCCGATGCGTCTCACGGTGCGGCAGAACCTCACCATCTTCGGCCGGCTTTATGCGGTGGACCACCTCAAGGAGCGGATCGCCGAACTCGCCGCGCAGCTCGATTTGACCGACTTCATCGATCGCGCCAATGGCAAGCTCTCGGCCGGGCAGAAGACGCGCGTCGCGCTGGCGAAGGCGCTGATCAACGATCCCGAGCTGCTGCTGCTGGACGAGCCCACCGCCTCGCTCGATCCCGACACGGCCGACTGGGTGCGCGGCCACCTCGACCGCTATCGCAAGCGCCGCGGGGCCACGATCCTGCTCGCGTCGCACAACATGCTGGAAGTGGAGCGCCTGTGCGACCGCGTCATCATCATGAAGCGCGGGCGGATCGAGGACGATGACAGCCCCGCCCAGATCATGGCGCGCTACAACCGCACCACGCTCGAGGACGTCTTTCTCGACGTCGCCCGCGGCCGCGACCGGGAGGCCGCACAATGAACGATCTCTCCTTGACGATCGCCCCGCACCGCATCGGCGCGATGGTCCTGCGCTACTGGTATCTCCTGCTGTCGTCCTGGCCTCGGCTCCTGGAGCTGATGTATTGGCCGACCCTGCAGATCATCACCTGGGGCTTCCTGCAGACCTACATCGCTTCGAATGCCGGGTTCTTCGCCCGTGCCGGCGGCACGCTGATCGGCGCGGTCATCCTGTGGGACATCCTGTTCCGCGGGCAGCTCGGCTTCTCGATCTCCTTCCTGGAGGAGATGTGGGCGCGCAACATCGGCAACCTGATGATGAGCCCGCTGACGCCGATCGAATTCCTGCTGGCGCTGATGACGATGAGCCTGGTCCGGCTGGCCATCGGCATCATCCCGATGACCCTGATCGCGGTCTGGTTCTTCGACTTCAACTTCTACAGCCTCGGGCTGCCGCTGATCGCGTTCTTCTGCAACCTGATCTTCACCTCCTGGGCGGTCGGAATCTTCGTGTCGGGTCTGGTGCTGCGCAACGGGCTCGGCGCCGAGAGCATCGTCTGGACGCTGATGTTCGCGCTGATGCCGCTGGCCTGCGTGTACTATCCCGTCCAGGTGCTGCCGCATTGGCTGCAGCTCGTCGCCTGGTCGCTGCCGCCGACCTACGTGTTCGAAGGCATGCGCGCGCTGCTGGCCGATCACGTCTTCCGGTCCGACCTGATGCTGACCGCGCTCGGGCTCAATGCCGCCCTGCTGCTGGCGTCGTTTGCGGCATTCATTGCTCTTTTGCGCAGCGCGCGCCGCGCCGGCTCGCTGCTGGCGGCAGGGGAATAATTGCGCTTTTCCCGTGGATTTCCGGGCTCATTTCGTCGCTTTGCGGCGTTGACACGTACAACACCGCATTGACGCTTAATTACGCATTCGGCAGTATGCTGCGTTGCAGAGAGGTTGAACGAGAATGCCGATAGGTGAGTTTGGCGGTGCACCGCCCCTGGCGTCGGAAGGCAGTCCGGTCCTGACGACGCCGATGTACTGGATGTACGAAATGGCGCATGCCTCGCTCAATCCGGCGCGCGCTGTCACCGATGCCACCAAGATCCTGTTTCAGAACCCGCTTAATCCCTGGGCGCATACCGAGATGGGCAAGTCGGTCGCAGCGGCCTGCGAGCTGTTCGAGCGCACCACGCGCCGCTACGGCAAGCCCGAATGGGGTCTCGACGAGACCGAGGTCAACGGCATCCGGACCCCGGTCGAGGTCCGTGCGATCTGGGAAAAGCCGTTCTGCCGGCTGCTCTATTTCGACCGCAAGCTCACCCGCCCTCTGCGCGCGCCCCAGCCCCGGCTCTTGATCGTGGCGCCGATGTCCGGCCATTACGCGACGCTGTTGCGCGGTACCGTCGAGGCGTTCCTGCCGACCCACGAGGTCTACATCACCGACTGGTCCGACGCGCGGATGGTTCCGCTGGCCGAGGGCCGTTTCGACCTCGACGACTACATCGACTACGTCATCGAGATGCTGCGCTTCCTCGGCACCAACATGCACGTCATGGCGGTGTGCCAGCCGGCGGTGCCGGTGCTGGCCGCGGTGTCGGTCATGGAGGCCGAGCGCGATCCGTTCGCACCGATCTCGATGACCCTGATGGGCGGTCCGATCGACACCAGGCGCAATCCGACCGGCGTGAACAATCTCGCCCAGGAGCGCGGCATCGACTGGTTCCGCAACCACGTCATCACCAAGGTGCCGTTCCCGCATCCCGGCGTGATGCGCGACGTCTATCCGGGCTTCCTGCAGCTGAACGGCTTCATCAGCATGAACCTCGACCGCCATGTCGACGCCCACAAGGCGCTGTTCGCCAACCTCGTGAAGGGTGACGGCGACCAGGTCGACAAGCACCGCGACTTCTACGACGAGTATCTCGCCGTCATGGACCTGGCTGCGGAATATTATTTGCAGACGGTTGAGACGGTGTTCATCCGACACGCGCTGCCGAAGGGCGAGATGACCCACCGCGGCACGCTGGTCGACCCGTCGAAGGTCACGCGTGTGGCGTTGATGACCGTCGAAGGCGAGAAGGACGACATCTCCGGTCTCGGTCAGACCGAAGCGACGCATGGACTCTGCTCGTCGATCCCGGATCATCGCCGGGTTCACTACGTGCAACCAGGTGTCGGTCATTACGGCGTGTTCAACGGCTCGCGATTCAAGTCGGAGATCGTGCCGCGCATCAACGATTTCATGTTGTCGGCGGCCGATCCCAAGTCGCTGCTCGCCATTGCGGCTGAATGAGCGACAATCACATTCACCGCGCATCCGAATCCGGCTGCGCGGTAACTCTTTGAAGGGACGGTAGAAACCGGAATTCAGGAGTGACTCAAGCAGTGAATGTGGCGTCGCTCCTTGAGCGATGCTTTTGAATCTGAATTCATATCTTCGGGAGCCTGAGAGGCCCAACTGCTGGGGTGCGGAACCTTCGGAACCCCTGTATGTTGGGCAAATGATTTGTTTTTGCGCCGAGCGCTTTCCCTGGCGGTGGATATGGCAAAATCCGGGCGAGTTCTTACCCCCCGGACTGACAGAAATGGCCACTCGCGCGCTACTTTATCGGCGGCCCGCCGAACCCTCGCGTCTTCTCGTCAAGCACGGCTCGCAAATCTACTCGATTAGATTGCGGCGTCACCGTCGTGCGCGACGTTATACCCTGAGAATTCATCCGTCGGATCGCGAAGCGATCCTGACGATGCCTCCGCGCGGCACCATCATCGAAGCGAAAGACTTCGCGCAGCGTCACGGCGCGTGGATCGCGGCGCGTCTCGGCCGGCTGCCGAAGGCGGCGCCATTCCTGCCGGGCACGTTGGTGCCGCTGCGCGGCGTGCCGCACAAGATCGTGCATCGCGCCGGCGAGCGCGGCACGGTGTGGACCGAGACGCGCGACAGCGGCGAGAAGATCCTGTGCGTGGCCGGCGGGATCGAGCACACCGAACGCCGCGTGCTCGACTTCCTCAAGCGCGAGGCGCGCCGTGACCTGCAGAAGGCCGCCGACGGCTATGCCGAGCAGCTCGGCGTCAAGGTCAAGCGGCTGTCGATCCGCGACCAGTCGAGCCGCTGGGGCTCGTGCACCTCGGCCGGCTCGCTGTCGTTCTCGTGGCGTCTCATCCTGGCGCCGCCCTTCGTGCTCGACTATCTCGCCGCGCACGAGGTCGCGCATCTGATCGAGATGAACCACTCGCCGCGGTTCTGGAAGGTGTGCGGCAGAATCTGCGCCTCGGTCGAGCGCGCCAAGAAGTGGCTCGACACCTGCGGCAACGATCTGCATCGCTATGGCATCGACGACTGAGGTCTCGACGACAGACCTCTCGACGATGTGAGTCCCAATGGCCCGGCCTTCTGGTCCGGGGCCATTTCTTCGTCGGGTTCCAATCTGCATCGATGAACTCAGAACCCGCCTGCGGACTATCGAATTCTTAAGCCTTCTCGCCTGCAGTCGCAGGATATTGCCCAAATCGGCGGCGCCTTAACGTGGCTGTAACGCTGCGCTCGCCAGATTTACCGCAATCAACCCAAGGTGACGTCCCAGCGAGCTGCCGGGCCGTTCGCTGCAACCAAAGCGCCGATCGTTTCTCTCGAAACGTGCAGCGCGCCTCGAATCGAACGATGTTTGCAAGCGAGTTTCAACCGGCCGCATCCACACAATTGCTCTCTGCCGCGCTCGACGGTGCCTCCGAGGCGATTCTCTTTCTCGACGCGCAGGGCCACGTCCAGCACGCCAATCAGGCGGCGTCGGTGCTGCTGCGGCGTGAGCCGGCCGCTCTGGTCGGCGCCGACCTCGAAAGCCTGGGTCTCCCCGCGGATCTGATCGCGGCGACCCCGTGCGCCGAGGCGACCGACGCGCAGCAGGAGCCGGATCAGTCCGACGCCCGCGAAATGACGATGCGTCATGCCGACGGCGGGCGGACCCGCCTCCGCCTGTCGTTGTGCGCGCTCCCGCCGGGCCGGGAGGATGAGCCGGTCCGTTCGTTGCTGTTCATTCGTGACGTGACCACCGAAGTCGACATGCGCGAGCGCAATGCGCTGCTGACATCGGTCGCCGATCGGACCAACCGGGCCGTCATCGTCACCGATCGCCATCTCAACGTCCTGTACACCAACGCCGCCTTTGCCAGCCTGTTCGGCTACACGCCTGAACAGGCGATCGGGCGCCGCGCCGAGGAACTGCTGACCGGCCCCTGCACCGATCCCGCCATCGTCAACCGGCTGAGGCAATGCCTCGAGGACGACCGCGGCATCGAGGAGGACGTGCTGGTCTACGACAAGGACGGCCACGAGATCTGGACGACCGCCTATGTCAAGGCGCACCGGACCAGGCGGGGCAAGGTCAGATATCTGTTCGGGCTGCTCACGGACATCCGGGAGACCAAGCAGCTGCGCTCGCTGCAGCAGCTGATCATGGCGTCGCTGGCGTCCGACGTTTCGATCACGACCATCGCCGATCAACTGTGCCGCCGGGTCGAAGAGCTCGCCCCTGACGTCGTCTGCTCGATCCTGCACGTCGATTCCGATGGGCACGTGCATCCGCTCGGCGGCCCGAGCCTGCCGGCCGATTTTTCCGCCAGCCTCGACGGGATCCCGATCGGGCCGGACGTCGGCTCCTGCGGCACCGCCGCCTATCTCTGCGAGCCGGTGCTGTCGCGCGACATCGACAATGATCCGCGCTGGCAGCCCTACAAGGCCGGCCCGCTCGCCGCCGGCCTGCGCGCCTGCTGGTCGTCGCCCATCAAGGGCAAGGACGGCCGCGTCATCGGCACCTTTGCCTTCTACTTCCGTGAATGCCGCGGCCCCAGCCCCTGGCACGAGCAGATCGTCGCCGCCTGCGTCCAGCTCGGTGCGCTCGCCATCGAGCGCCAGGAGGTCCGCTCGACGATCTCGCAGGTCGCCTATCACGACATGCTGACGGGCCTGCCCAACCGTGCCCGCATCCCGTCGCTGATCGCCGAAGCCATCAAGGCCTGTCCGGAAGGCGGACACGTCGCCGTCGCCTTCCTCGACGCCGACAATTTCAAGGACGTCAACGACACGCTGGGCCATGCCGCCGGCGACGAGTTCCTGGTCGGCTTCGCCAACCGCCTGCGGGCGCAGATTCGCGCCGGCGACATGCTGGGCCGGCTCGGCGGCGACGAGTTCGTGATCGTGCTGCAGAACCGCGATCCGCTCGAGGCCTCGCTGGCGGCGGCGCGGATCACCGCGGCGCTCGCCATGCCGCTGACGATCGGCAAGCGGCAGGTGCCGATGTCGGCGAGCATGGGGCTCAGCCTCTATCCCGATAATGCCAAGGACATCGAGACCCTGATCAAGCAGGCCGATGCGGCGATGTACAAGGCCAAGCGCGGGGGGCGGGCGACCTACCGCTTCTTCAGCGCCGACATCGACAAGCTCGCCGAAGAGCGGCTGATGCATTCGACCGCGCTGCGCGAGGCGATCGCCAGCGAGGCCCTGACCCTGCACTATCAGCCGCAGATCCGCACCCGCGACGGCGCGATCCACGGCGTCGAAGCGCTGGCGCGCTGGCACGATCCGGTGCTCGGCGAGGTCTCGCCCGCCAAGTTCATTCCGCTTGCCGAGGAATGTGGTCTGATCGAGCAGATCGGTGTGTGGTCGATCAAGCTGGCCTGTCAGCAGATGGCGTCGTGGCGGCGTGCCGGTCTCGATATCCCCTGCATCTCGGTGAACCTGTCGCCGATCAACTTCCAGAACGTCAACCTGGCGGCGATGGTGGCGCAGATCCTGGCCGCCAACGACCTGCCGGCGAAGATGCTGATGCTGGAGATCACCGAAGGGGTGATCCTCAACGAGCGCGCCACCGTGATCGCGACCATGAACGAGCTGCGCAACATGGGCGTCGGCCTGTCGCTGGACGATTTCGGCACCGGCTATTCCAGCCTGAGCCGGCTGGCCCAGCTGCCGATCGACGAGCTGAAGATCGATCGCAGCTTCATGCGCGATTTCGAGAACGACAGCGGCACGCGGGCGATCGTGACCGCGGTCGTGCGCGTCGGCCAGAGCCTCGACGTGGCCGTGGTCGCCGAAGGGGTCGAGACCGAGCCGCAGCGCAAGCTGCTGGCCGAGCTCGGCTGCGATGCGATGCAGGGCTTCCTGTTCGCGCGGCCGATGGCCGCCAGTGCCTTCAGCCGCTGGCTGCTGGACTACAGCGCCCACCGCGCGAGCCTGATGCTGCGGCAGATCGGACGCGTTTTGGCGCAGACGGCTGGTTCTGGGGCGGTTGACCCGGCTCCGCTTCCGATCGCCAAGGCGGCCGGCTGAGCCAGCCGGGCTCCATCCATCCTCAGCCGAGCCATCGTCATTCCGGGGCAATCGTGAACGCGCGCATGCGCGTTGACGATTGAACCCGGAAGCCGAGCTTGTTGAACGAACGCCAGCCAAGCCACATCGAGATTCCGCGTTCAAGGCCTGCGGCCTTGCCCCGGAATGACGGTGGGCGTGGCGCAAGTCGTCACGCGATGAGCTCAGCTCAGCGCCGACCACCGAACAGCCGGTCGACCAGCCAGCCATCGAGGCCGGCGGCGGGCTCCGGCCGCACATTGTTGCGGCTTGGCGGCGGCGCCGAGCGCGCGGAGTAGGCGGCATTGGGGGCAGGGGCCGTCGGCGCCGTGATCTGTGAGGCGATCTGCGCCAGTGTCGGGACCACGCCGGGGCTCTGTGCATTCGGCAGCGCCGCCACCGGCACGCCCTGATGCGCTGATCGCATGAAGCGCGTCCAGACCTCGACCGGCAGGCCGCCGCCGGTCGCCTTCTTGGTCGGCGAGTTGTCGTCATTGCCGAGCCAGACGCCGGTGACGAGATGCGCGGTGTAGCCGATGAACCAGGCGTCGCGGAAATCCTGGCTGGTGCCGGTCTTGCCGGCAGCGGTCCAGCCCGGGATCTCGGCCTTCTTCGCGGTGCCGGAGATCAGCGTCTCCTGCATCATCTGATTCATCATCGCCGCGTTGCGCGGCTCGATCACCTGCACCGGCTGCTCGGTCTGGCGCATGTAGAGCAGCTTGCCGTCGAGCGTCCTGATCCGCGTCACCACATGCGGCGAGACGGCGAGGCCGCCATTCGAGAACGGCGCATAGGCGCCGACCAGCTCGATCATCGACACCTCGGAGGTGCCGAGCGCGATCGACGGGTTGGGATCGAGCCTGGAGGCGATGCCGAGCCGGTGCGCGGTCCGCACCACGTTCTTCGGCCCGACCTCGAGGCCGACGCGCACCGCGACCGTGTTGAGCGACATCGCCAGCGCCTGGGTCAAGGTCACCGGGCCGAAATATTCGCGGGTGTAGTTCTCCGGCTTCCAGCCCTTCAGATCGAGCGGCGCGTCCTGCCGGACCGTGTCCGGCGTCAGGCCCTGCTCGATTGCGGTGAGATAGACGAACGGCTTGAACGCCGAGCCGGGCTGGCGCTTGGCGGTGACGGCGCGGTTGAACTGGCTGTCGGAATAGTTGCGGCCGCCGACCATGGCGCGCACGGCGCCGTCCGGCGTCATCGCCACCAGCGCGCCCTGGCTGACGTTGAACCTGACGCTCTTCGCCGCGAGCTCGTCGATGATGGCCGCCTCGGCGACGCTCTGCAGCTTCGGATCGATCGTGGTCTCCACCACGATCGATTCCTCGACCTGGCCGACGAGATCGTCGAGCACCTCGCCGATCCAGTCGGCGACGTAGTTGATGGTGCCGGCGCCGGCCGGCTTCACCGCGACGGAAGGGTGCGCGATCTGGGCCTGCGCCTGGGCGTCGGTGATGAACTTGGCGTCGGCCATCGCCGCGAGCACGGTCTGCGCGCGCTTGGCGGCGCCCTCCGGGTTGCGGTTCGGCGCCAGCCGCGACGGAGACTTGACGAGACCTGCGAGCATCGCGGCCTCGCCGATCGTCACCTGCCGCGCCGACTTGCCGAAATAGCGCTGCGCCGCCGCCTCGACGCCATAGGCGCCGGAGCCGAAATAGACCCGGTTGAGATACAGCTCCAGGATCTCGCGCTTGGAATATTTGCGCTCCAGCCACAGCGCCAGCTCGGCCTCCTGCAGCTTGCGCGCCAGCGTACGCTCCTGGGTCAGGAACAGGTTCTTGGCGAGCTGCTGCGTCAGGGTCGAGCCGCCCTGCGACACGCCGCGATGCAGGACGTTGGCGACCACGGCGCGGGCGATGCCGATCGGATCGATGCCGAAATGCTGATAGAAGCGGCGGTCCTCGATGGCGATGAAGGCCTTCGGCAGATAGGGCGGCAGATCCTTCAGCGCGACATTGGCGCCCGCCATCTCGCCGCGCTGCGCCAGCATGCTGCCGTCATAGCCCACGATCTCGATCGTCGGCGGCCGCTTCGGGATCTCCAGCGACTGGATCGGCGGCAGATGCGCGCCGGCCCAAATCACGACGCCGACCAGCGCGATCACGCCCCACAGGCCGCAGACCAGTGCCCAGTAGAACATGCGGCCGACCGACATCCCCCAGCGTGACTTGGCTCGGGCAGGCTTCGGTTTCGGTGGGGTGGCTTTCGGCGCGCGCGCCGGCACATCGTCCTCGTCGTCCGGCTCGACCGGCTTTTTCTTTGCAGCGGACTTCTTGGGCGCGTTGTCGGAGGGAATGCGATCCTTGGGGTCGAGGCGCAGATCGGCCATCGCGGCCGCAAGACCGAATCGCGGCTCCTTGCGTCCGCCGCCCTGTTTCCGTCCCCGCGCCATACGCAACCCGAGCCCGCGATCCCGCCGTCCGACCACGGTAATGTCCGGAGTTTAAGGGGCAGTTAGGAAGAGCTTAACGCGCGATTAGGAGTTTCGCGCTCGTAACGCCGCGTTATGGTTAAGCCAAGGTCAACAACAACAGACGAGGGAGTTCATGGGCCATATCGATCCCACCAAGGAGGTGTTCGCGCAGTTCCGGGAGAACGACCGCCCGGGTCCGATCCACATGCTGAACCTGGTGCGACTGCGCAAGGAGGCGGCTTATCCGGACGGTCGCAAGGCGAGCGGCGCGGAGGCCTATGCCGCCTATGGCCGCGAGAGCGGACCGGTGTTCGAGCGCCTCGGCGGCCGCATCGTCTGGCAGGGCCGCTTCGAGCTGATGCTGATCGGCCCGCAGGAGGAGCGCTGGGATCACTGCTTCATCGCGGAATATCCGTCCGTGCAGGCGTTCGTCGAGATGATCCGGGATCCCGTCTACCGCGAAGCGGTGAAGCACAGGCAGGCGGCGGTGGAAGACTCGCGGCTCATCCGGCATGCGGTACTGCCGGTGGGGAAGAACTTTGGCGAGGTGCCGGCGTAGTTTTTTCTCAGCAGTGTTGGTCGAAGTCGACGCCCCATCGGCGGTAGGTTCCCTCCCCCCTTGTGGGGGAGGGTTAGGGAGGGGGGAGCTACGAGGACGGTCGCCCGGAGGCCCCCCTCCCCAACCCTCCCCCACGAGGGGGGAGGGAGCGCAGCGGGGGACTTTGCGAGAGTGTTTTCTACAGTGGAATGCAGTCCGCGAGCGTGGGATCGCTCGATAGGCTCGCCAATGCTTGGGCTGCGGGCTTGCACAACGCATAAGTTTATGCTTATGTGTCGTCATGATCGAGAGTGACATCTTCAAGGCGCTGGCCGATCCGACGCGCTACGCGATCTTCGAGAAGCTCGCGGCCGGCGGCATGAATGCCAGCGCCCTTCGCGAAGGTTTGACGATCAGCCAGCCGGCGATGTCGCAGCATCTCGCGGTGCTGCGGAACGCGGGGCTGGTGCGGGAAGAGCGGCAGGGCCGCTTCGTCAACTACGAGGTCGATCCGAATGGCCTGGCGCACATCGCGCGCTGGCTGGCGAAGTACCGCGCCTACTGGCCGTCACGGGTCGATGCATTGAAAACCCTGCTGAAGGACATGGACCAATGATCGATCTCGAGGCTGACGCGCAGGGCGATGAACTGGTGCTCGACTACGAGCTCGATGCGCCGCCGGAGAAAGTCTGGCGGGCCATCAGCAGTCCGGCGCTGCGCGACACCTGGCTGCCGCCCGGCGACCTCGCCGATGCCGCGCCGATCTCGTCGACGCCAGGCGAGGAAGTGCGCTACCGCATGCGCGACGACGAGCCGCCCTACCTCGAAAGCATCGTGACGTTCCAGGTCATGCCCAACGCCGATGGCGGCACGCGGCTCAGGATCATCCACGGGCTGGCCGCGGCGACGCTGATGCGGCGAACGCCGCCGGCGGCGAACGGCAACACGCGCAGTTTGATGCGCGCGGCCTGACGCTTCAACTCATCAGCAACTCACTGAACGGGAGCTCGCGCATGCGCGACACGATGCAACTCGTCCCCATGGTCATCGAGCAGTCGAGCCGGGGAGAGCGATCCTTCGACATCTATTCGCGGCTGCTGCGCGAGCGGATCGTCTTCCTCAACGGCGAGGTCAACGACACCGTCTCCGCCCTGGTCTGCGCGCAACTGCTGTTTCTCGAGGCGGAGAACCCGAAGCGGCCGATCCACCTCTACATCAATTCGCCCGGCGGCGTGATCACCAGCGGGCTCGCGATGTACGACACGATGCAATTCGTCAAGGCGCCGGTGCATACGCTGTGCATGGGAACGGCGCGCTCGATGGGGTCGTTCCTGCTGATGGCGGGGGAGCCTGGCGAGCGGACGGCGCTGCCCAATGCGAGCCTTCACGTCCATCAGCCGCTCGGCGGCTATCAGGGCCAGGCCTCCGATATCCTGATCCACGCCCGGGAGATGGAGCAGACCAAGCGCCGCGTGATCAGGCTCTATGCCGAGCATTGCGGGCGCAGCTATGAGGACGTCGAGCGTACGCTCGATCGCGATCATTTCATGACCGCGGATGAGGCGCAGCAATGGGGCTTGATCGACCGGGTCGCGAAGCAGAGGGCGATGGGCGAGTAGCGTGGACGGCACGTTCGACCGAGAGTGCACGACGTGCCGGATGCCCCGCCGGCGCGGGGCATGACAGTGGTGTCTGCGGCAGCAGGAGCGACGAAGGGGCGCAATCCGTGCCGCAACGCAAAAGGGCTGCGCCGTTGCGCAGCCCTTTACCGGTGATGTCGTCATTCCGGTCGCGCGCAGCGCGAGCCCGGAATCCATTTGGCGTGATATTCGGTTGTGAGATGGATCCCGGGTTCAGCCCTATCGGGCTGCCCCGGAATGACGAGGGGTGGCGCTAACCCGCCGCGCCCTTGTCCTCCAGGATCGGGCCGAACAGCTCCCAGCGCTCACCGTTGAACTTCATCATCTGCAACTGCTTGTTGACGCGGTAGTCGGTCGGCGAGGTGTTGATCTTCATGCCCGGCAGCGACAGGTCGCCGACGACATCCTTCAGCGACGTCGCCTGCTTCATGACATTCTCGCGGGTGAGATTGTCGCCGCACATGCGCAGGATGGTCACCAGCAGCTCGGCATTGCCGTAGCCATAGGTGTTGAAGTTCGAGTTCTTGTCGCCTTCAGGATAATACTTGGCCATGAACTCGAAATAGCGCTTCATGCCCGGGTCGTCCTTCCACTGCGGATCGAGCGGGTCCTTGCCGTAATTGACCGAGATCACGCCCTTGGACGCCTCGAGACCCGCCGGCTGAAGCACCGCGCCGACCGACGTCGCATTGATGTCGACGATGTGCACCGGGTGCCAGTCGAGCTCGTGCAGTTTCTTGATCGCCTGCGCCGCCTGCTTCGGCGTCGCGGCCGAGAACAAGAGGTCGGCGCCGGCCGCCTTGAGCTTGAGGAGCTGGGAGTCGATGGTGGGATCGGAGACCTCGTAGGAGGCCTCGGACACGATCATCGTCGCCGCCTTGTCGCCGAGGCCGGCCTTGATGCCGTTGAGGTAGTCCTTGCCGAGATCGTCGTTCTGATAGAGCACGCCGACCTTGGCATTGGGGTGCTCCTTCAGAATGTACTGGCCGTAGATGCGGCCCTCGGTGAAGTAGTTGGGATTGTATCCCATGGTCCAGGGGAAGTTCTTCGGATCGGTGAACTTGGTGGCGCCGGTGGCCGCGAACAGCTGCGGCACCTTCTTGGCGTTCAGGTATTTCTGGACCGCGGCGTTGGACGGCGTGCCGATGATCTGGAACGTCAGCAGCACCTCGTCGTCCTCGACCAGCTTGCGCACCTGCTCCACGGCCTTCGGCGGCGAGTAGGCGTCGTCATACTGGATCAGCTTGATCTTGCGACCGTTGATGCCGCCCTGCTCGTTGATCATGTTGAAATAGGCGGCCTGGGTCTTGCCGATCGAGGCATAGGCCGAGGCGGGACCCGAGAACGGCACGGTCTGGCCGATCTTGATCTCGGTGTCGGACGCGCCGGGATCGTACTTCTTCTGGGCCTGGGCTGAGGTGACGGAGAGGGTGATGGCCAAGGCGGCCGCACCGGCAAAACGGAAAATTCCCTGTCGCATGGGGTCTATCGTTCCTCCTGATTTGTTATGCGGCTGGTCTGCCCCGTGGGGTGCCATCGCTGGGCGGCAGTGTGGAGGAAGGGGTTGGCGGACGCAAGGCGAGGGCTGCGCGGCTATGGCGGTTTCGCCGCGATGCGTTATGGCTGGCCCGGCCCGTTCATAAATCTCGTGTCGTCCCGGCCAAGCCCTGACGTCGCGGAGCGACGACAGGGCTCAGAGCCGGGATCCATAACCACGGGCGGTCGTGTGGCGAGGACTCGGAGTGGCGATCCTGCCTCAAGCTTGGCCCGGGACTATGGGGCCCGGGTCGGCGCATGCCGGCGCGTTGCGCCGCATGCCTGCCCGGGACGACGCCTGTTTTGGTTGGTGCAGTCCGCCTCAGCCCGCGAGCCAGACCAGGATCAGACCGATGGTGGCCGGCACGCTCTGGATGAACAGGATCTTGCGGCTCGCAGTGGCCGCACCGTAGAGGCCGGCGACCAGCACGCAGAGCAGGAAGAAGATCTTGATCTGGAACGCGAACGCCGGCGCCGGGTGCGCCAGGCCCCAGAACAGGCCGGCGGCGAGGAAGCCGTTGTAGAGGCCCTGATTGGCGCCGAGCACCTTGGTCGCCTCGGCGCGCTCCGGCGTGTTGTTGAAGGCCCGCAAGCCGGCCGGCTTGGTCCAGAGAAACATCTCGAGCACGAGAATGTAGACGTGCAGCAGGCCGATCAGCCCGACGACGATGTTTGCAGTAAAAACCATGAGTATCCGGCCGATTTGTCAGTAACATGTATGATCAGCATCCAATTGTCTGCCGATTTTCGCTAGTATCTGAAAATAGCTATTCGCGCGACTATCTCATCTTGTGGAATAAACCGAAAGCGTCGGGTCCCAGGCGCGCGAGGCAGACCGGTGCCGAGCACCTCTGCCTGATGGGCGGTGCGTAGTGAGCTTTGAGACTCGCGGTTTGATTAAGTGCCAATAAACTTACTACCTCCGGCCGTCAACCTTCAGGGGCCTTGCAACTGCTGAGTTACGCAAAGAAGCTGACTGGGGTGTCGAGCAAGTGCAAAATTGCGCTTGGCTGAAGACCAGAGTCAATCACGAGCAAGGCAATAGAAGCGTAAAGAGCCGCTACCACGAGGTCGCGGGCGGCAGTTCGGAATTCTCGACGTTTGATGGCGATAGCCGCTGCATCGATGTAGGCAAACGCGAGACCAAAATAAATGATGGTGTGCATGTACCGGTCCCCTTGTTGGTGTACTCACCTCTAAGGCCGCGGCGGCGCGAAATTTGCGCCATTGTAAAAAAATAATTTCAAAGTGCAGCATCTCGCGGGGATTGAAGCCCGATACATGCAGGGGCGGTGGGCGAGTCTGTCACGGTTCGGTTTGGGGAAATTGGTGACGCTTGGTCTTTCTGTCGTGTCTGGTGTGTGAGTAGTTCGGGGGGGTGGTGATTCGTGTTATCCGAAGCATTTTGGCTCAATAGAAGAGGACTGAGCCGCCAACTATTTTCAAGGTTGATATTGGAAGCGTGGAGATTTTTTGGGGTCGGGAATGTGTACTCGGAAATATCAACTTTGAGGATAGCCTCATGTCGAAGGATGAACTGCGGAAAAGGCTAGACGCTCCTTACGCTAAGCGCCTGAAATGGTACTCCATCCAACTTTTATTAGCTCGATCATTGGGTAGGGCCGTCCTTCGGAAGGCGAAAGCCGGAAAGAATCAGGCTCCGGCCGTTGTGCCGGAACCGGAAGAAATTCTCAGCGAGACCGTCGTTCGCGTGCTCGATGGGCGAGATAGGTACGTTTGGGATGGTCAGTCGCCGTCCACTTTTGACGAATTCTTTGCAAAATGTATGTGCACTACGGTTAGCTACTTTCGAGCAAAGGCTCGTAGTCGCATAACAGGCGAGGTTTCGATGCAACGGGCGACCGTGCCGTTCACGGTTTCGGAGCTCTCTGAATCTTTGCATCGCAGGTTTGATCCGAAGGATAGCAATGTCACGCTTGCTGCCGCGATCGCAGAGACGCGCACGCGCGGCGTAATGCTCGATTATGTCAAGAACCTCGATTCTTACGTCCTGCGAGGAGCGACAACGAAGGATATCGCTTCAGATCTTGGCGTCGAGGTTGGGACGGTTTCGTCGATTAGATCGCGCTTGAAGCGCATCATCGATGATGCTGACCAAAGTTGATCAAGCTTCATCTCTATCTTTTTGTCATAAAATAGGACGCCACGCATGAGCGAGATCGAAAAATGCCAAGAGCTCATTTCTTTCCTGGATGGAAAGATGGATCCGTCTGATGGCGCGAGAATTGCGGAAGTGATCGCGGCTTTAAGTGATCTGTCACAAGGAGAGTTAGATCATCTTCTGATCTTGGCTGGAATGTCACCCAGCGCTGTTCGTCGCTTGGTGGATGCTCCGCGCCGGCCTGCTAACGGGAGGAGTACTAGTGTCGGGCGTAGGTATATGAACAAGGTCGCGGCTGATGGTGGTTGCGCCTGCGACGAAGAGATGGGGTTCTCGTTGGCCCGAGAAGTAGCACATGGGTTTCGCCGCTCTGAGAAGCGACTCGTGGGGTATCGAGGTCGAGCTTTGGCAAAAAGGGCAAAGCGGAAGAATTCCAGAAACGGGTGCGATTTAGAGATGCTCACGGATGCAGGCGCGACTGGCTTTGTTCAGAGGCAGTTGGCGCAAATCGTCGCTCATCGTGATAAAGATGAGCGTCTAGGCGGTGAATTAGACTTCGAATAGACTTTGTAGTATCTGAGCAAGGCTCTTCGGAGCCTTGCCAAGATAAGGCATTCAGATTTTTTTGCTTGAATTTCTTTTTGAATCTTCGAGGGTTCATTAGCCGGGCGTCAGGAATAAGACTTAAGATGCATGGTACTTACGCCGCCGGCTGCGCAGCGGCGTCCTCGCTGGCCAACAGATGCAGCAGCGCGCTCTTGATCGCGGCCTGCCGGGTCGGCGCGTTGATCTGCGCCCCAAGCAGGTCGGTGACGTAGAACACGTCGCGGGCGCGCTCGCCGAAGGTCGCGACATGGGCGGAGGCGATGTTGAGGTTCAGCTTCGAGATCGCCGTGGTCAGCTCGTAGAGCAGGCCGGGCCGGTCGAGGCCGGAGACCTCGATCACCGTGTAGAGCTCCGACCATTGATTGTTGATGGTCACTTCCGGCTCGACCGAGAACGCCTTGTGCTGCTTGCCGCGCGTGGTGCGCCGCGCCACCGCGTCGGGCAGCCGCAGCTTGCCTTCCAGCACCTGCTCGATGGTCTCGCCGATCCGGGTCGCGCGCCGGCCCTCGTCCTCGTCGCGCTCATACTCGCGGGAGATCGCGATGGTATCGAGCGCGCGCCCGTCGGTCGTGGTGTAGATCTGGGCGTCGACGATGTTGGCGCCGGCCGAGGCGCAGGCGCCTGCGATGATCGATAGCAGCCAGGGGTGGTCCATCGCGAAAATCGTCAGTTCGGTGACGGCGCGGGCCGGATCGAAGCCGACATTGATCGCGAGCTTGTGTCCCGCATCCTCGCTCGATCGCACGAAGCGGGCATGGCGGATCTTGCGCGGCAGCTCGACCTTGAGCCAGTAGGCCGGATAATGCCGGCCGATATAGGTGTTGAGCTCGTCGTCGGGCCAGTCGGTGAAGGCGTTGCGGAATTCGGCCTGCGCCGCGGTAATGCGCTTGGCGCGATTGACCTCGGAGAAGCCGCCGGTCAGCACCGGCTCGGTCTCGTAATACAGCGTGCGCAGGAGCTGCGCCTTCCAGCCGTTCCAGACGCCGGGGCCGACGCCGCGGATGTCTGCGGTGGTCAGGATGGTCAGCAGCTTCATCTGCTCCACCGACTGCACCACGGCGGCGAAATTCTCGATCGTCTTGCGGTCCGACAGGTCGCGCGACTGCGCCACCGTCGACATCGTCAGGTGCTCCTCGATCAGCCAGGCGACCAGCTCGGTGTCGGCATTGTTGAAGCCGAGCCGCGGGCACAGCCGGCGCGCGATCTTGGCGCCGGCGATGGAATGATCCTCGGGGCGGCCCTTGGCAACGTCGTGCAGCAGCACGGTGATGTAGATGACGGCGCGGTGCTCGGGCCGGATCTTGCGCATCAGGTCGGAGGCCAGGGTGAACTCGTCGATGCCGCCGCGCTCGATCTCCTGCAGGAAGCCGATGCAGCGGATCAGGTGCTCGTCGACCGTGTAGTGATGATACATGTTGAACTGCATCATTGAGACGATGCGGCCGAAGGCGCGAATGAAGTGGCCGAGCACGCCGGTCTCGTTCATCCGCCGCAGCACGACCTCGGCATCGTTGGAGGTCAGGATCTCCATGAACAGCCGGTTGGCCTCGGGATCGTCGCGCAGCTCGGTGTTGATCAGGTTCAACGAGCGCGTGACCGCGCGCATTGCGTCGGGATGGAAGGCGAGGTTGTTCTTCTGCGCCAGCCGGAAGATGCGGATCAGATTGACCGGATCGTGCTTGAAGACGTCGGGCGCGGCGAGGTTGATGCGGTTGTTGTCGACGATGAAGTCGTCGCTCTCCGGCACGCGCCGCCAGGTCGAGCCGGTGGTCAGGCGCGAGATCATCCGGCTCAGCACCGGCGCCGGCTTGGCCTGCTGGTCCTCGAGCTTGGCGCACAGGATCGCGGTGAGATTGCCGACCTCCTTGGCGACCAGGAAGTAGTGCTTCATGAAGCGCTCGACATCCTGCATGCCGGGATGGCTGGTGTAGCCCAGCCGCACCGCGATCTCGCGCTGCAGGTCGAACGACAGCCGTTCTTCCGGACGCCCGCTGACGAAATGCAGGTTGCAGCGCACCGACCACAGGAAGTCCGCGCAGCGCCGGAAGGTGCGGTATTCATGCGCGTCGAACACGCCGCGCTCGACCAGCTCGGCGGTCTCGCGCACGCGGTAGACGTATTTGGCGATCCAGAACAGCGTGTGCAGGTCGCGCAGGCCGCCCTTGCCGTCCTTGACGTTGGGCTCGACCAGGTAGCGCGACTGGCCGCCGCGGCGATGCCGCTCCTCGCGCTCGGCGAGCTTGGCGGCGACGAATTCGGCGGCGGTGCCCTGCACCACCTCGCTGTCGAACCGCGCGACCAGCTCGTCATAGAGCGGCCTGTCGCCGGCGAGATAACGCGTCTCCAGGATGGCGGTGCGGATGGTCATGTCGCCGCGCGCCTGGCGGATCGACTCGTCGACCGACCGGGTCGCGTGGCCGACCTTCAGCCCCATGTCCCACAGCGAATACAGGATGGCTTCGGCCACCTGCTCGCCCCAGGCGGTCTGCTTGTAGGGCAGGATGAACAGAAGATCGATGTCGGATTCCGGCGCCATCAGGCCGCGGCCATAGCCGCCGGTGGCGACCACCGCCATGCGCTCGGCGCCGCTCGGCACCTGCGAGCGATAAAGGTGCTGGGTGGCCGCGGCGTAGAGGATGCGAATGATCTCGTCCTGCACGAAGCAGAGTTGCTCGGCGCAGCGCCGGCCGTGGCGGTCCTTCAGCAGTTGCGCCTGGGCCGCCGCGCGCGCCTTGACCAGCTCGGCCTTGAGGAATTGCACCACGGCCGCGCGGAACATGTCCTCGCGTCCCGAATGCTGCGCGGCCAGCGCGTCGACCGCAGCCGCGATGCCGGCGCTGTCGAAATCGGAAATGCTATCAGGGTGGGAATGGGGGGCGACGCTGTCCATGGCTGCAACCGGATATCGAACAAGGCCTGTGCTGTCACGAAACTTCCAATGCAACAATCGATCCATGCTGTCATCGGTGGTCACGGGATGATGATCGTTCTGAACCGCGCCGTCGAAAGGAAAAGCAATTCTCGCGCGCTTCCGGAATAAACTATTGTAATAAAAGAGAGATTTCCGAGGCTCCAAAGGAGCTGAGACGGGGGATTGTCGGGGCGCGGATTTGCTGCGGTTGCGGCCGTGGTTCTACTGGGGGGCGACGCTTTACGCGCGGCCGAGCCGGTGAATGAGGTCTGCGGCGCGCGTGCGCTCTGCCGCGACGAGCCGTTCTCGGCGCTCGACGCCCTCACCCGCAAGGACCTGCAGGATCATCTTCTCGATCTCTGGACTCGTGCTGGCCGACCGCGTGCTGGTGATGCGGCCGCATCCCGGCCGGCTGTTCGAGGAGATCACCATCAATCTGTCGCGGCCGCGGGACCGCAACGCGCCCTTCGACCACTTCAAGCGCCACGTGCTGACCGCGCTGGACCGCTCGCTCGACCGGACGATGCCGGACGCGCAGGGCAGGGGTGAGCCCGGCGGCGGCCTGTGGTGGTGACAGCGGCAGCCGGTCCCGGTACATCTCGTCTGAAATAAATCCGGGAGAGAACGACAAATGGATGCTGCCGAGCTGCGCGCCATGCAGGCGCCGATCAAGGAACGCTACAAGGCCGACCCGTCCGCCGCCGTGATCACCTTGAAGGCCAAGGGTGAGGTCGGGCAGGAGGGGCTGACCTGCAAGCTCGAGACCGGGCGCGCGGCTGCCGTGGCTGGTCTGCATCCGGGAACCGGCGGCTCCGGGCTCGAGCTGTGCTCCGGCGACATGCTGCTGGAGGCGCTGGTCGCCTGCGCCGGCGTCACCTTGAAATCGGTCGCGACCGCGGTCGAGGTGCCGCTCAAGAGCGGCCATGTGCTGGCCGAAGGCGATCTCGATTTCCGCGGCACGCTCGGCGTCGACAAGGAGGCCCCGGTCGGCTTCCAGGAGATCCGCCTGCGCTTCGAGGTCGACACCGACGCCCCGCAGGACAAGCTCGACCTGCTGCTCAAGCTCACCGAGCGCTATTGCGTGGTCTATCAGACCATCAAGAACGGCCCGAAGGTGTCGGTCAGTCTGAAGCGGGTGGCGGCGTAGCCCTTCGTTCATTCTGTGTCCCGCCGTTGGTGAGCGCGAGCCGGCGAGGCGCGCTCGGTCTGCGCCTCCCCCGCGCGCGGGGGAGGTCGCATCGCAGATGCGAGGCGGGTGGGGGAATTCTCTCCACACGACGTGCACCACCCGAGCCGCGCCCCCACCCCACCCCAGCCCTCCCCCCAGGCGGGGGAGGGAGAGCACCGCCGCTGCGGCATGAGCTGATGTCCCTCGATCCCTCCTTTCTGCTGCTGCTGACCCTGCGCATGGCGATCGCGGCGTCGTTCGTGGTCTCGGCGTCGATGATCGCCGAGCGCACGGGTCCGGTGATCGGCGCGCTGGTCGCGACCCTGCCGATCTCGGCGGGGCCGACCTACGTTTTCCTGGCGCTCGACCACGACGCCGTCTTCATCGCGCAGGGCGCGCTGACCAGCCTGCCGATCAATGCCGCGACGATCTTCCTCAGTCTCGCCTATGCCGTGCTGGCGCAGCGCCACAGCGTGGGGGTGGCGAGCGCCACCGCCGTCGCGGTGTGGCTTGGTCTCGCCACGCTGATCAAGAGCGTGCAGTGGACGCTGGCGATGGGCATCGTCGCCAACGTTGTGACCTTTGCGATCTGCCTGCCGCAGCTCGCGCGCTACCGTCATGCCAAGATGCCGCTGATCACACGGCGCTGGTACGACGTTCCCTTACGCGCCTCGCTGGTCGCGACGCTGGTTGCGACCGTGACCTCGGTGTCGGGCTGGGCCGGCCCGAGCGTCTCCGGCATCCTGGCGCTGTTTCCGATCGTCTTCACCTCGATGATGCTGATCCTGCAGCCGCGCATCGGCGGACCCGCGACCGCGGCCGTGCTGGCCAACGGTGCCTGGGGCCTGATCGGCTTCTCGCTCGCGATCGTCGTGCTGCATCTCGGCAGCCTGCATCTCGGTGCGGCGTTCGGTCTGAGTGGCGCGCTGGCGACCTGTGTCGGATGGAATCTCGGCCTGTGGTGGCTGGGGCGGCGGAAGGCGGCGGGCGTCCGACCGTTACGATAGACGTGGACGCCGGCGCAGGAAGTCGGCGCGCGATCGCACCGATGGGTTCTTGTCCTGCTCGAAATGCGCGATCAGCCGGTCTTCGTCAGGGACGGCCGCACGACTGGCGATCAGCGCATCGGCTGCAGCACGCCGCACGATCACCGATGCGTCGCGCGCCGCCTGCCAGAACAGATCAGGCGGCAGTGCGATGTCCTGCAGGGGACGGTGATCGAGTTTCGGAACGCGCTTCCTGATGCCGTAGACCTTGTCGATCCATTGCCACTCATAGCCCGCGAACCAGGTGACGTTGCCTGTCAGCAGGCTGCGATAGGCAATGGCCCTCACCTGCGGCTGGATCGCCGATGCGGCCAGGGCCGGTAGATACTGATCGATCGCAGGATTGCGCGCGAGTAGACGCAGATACTTGGCCAGCGAGCCGTTCGCCGTCCGTTGCAGGAAGCCGGCAATGATCGGCAGCACGTCCGGCCTGCCGAAAACGTCATCGAGCAGGTCGGCTTCGCGGCTCCAGCGTCCCCAACTGTGTCGGCGATCGAGGAGATAGGGGGCACTGCTTGCTGCAACTTCCGGAACGATCTGACGTTGGACGCGCTGCACATAGCGCGTGGCGGCACGTCGGACCGGCTCGGCCCAATCATTCAACCGCCAAGCGACAGCGGCAAGAAAGAACGCAGACTCGGGCGGTCTTTGCAACGAATCGAGGGCTGCTTCGCGAACATGGCCGCTCGGATGAAATAGGAAAATCCAAGCATAGTTCGGAGCTCGTCGCATCAGGGCAAGATCACGGACATAGATCGGCTCGTCGGTGAATGCACCGATCAGGCGATCCATCAATAATGGCTCCCAGCCGAGACGCGCCGCCAGCGCGATCTCGCGGGAAGCCAGAACAACCAGATGATGTGGAACGGCAGAGAGGTCCGCCAGAATAGCCGGCAACTCGTCATCCCAGTTCTCGCGAGTGGACGCCAGCGCCGACAGCTTGGCAGTCAAGGCGGTAGACAGCACTGTACGAGAACGCGTGGTCATCTCGCCAGAATGACAGTCTCGCGCAAATTTTGAAAGGGGAGACGACGTTCCTCATTGCTTGCGAGTCTGCCTTTGGCCTGTCCCCATCCACCCGACAAACCGCCGCCGCCTCGACCGCTTTCTCCACCGTCATCGCGAGCGCAGCGCGCAATGACGGAGAGTGTGGACCGAGCTGCCTCCCCATCCCCGCTGTCATTCCGGGGCGCGCGTAGCGCGAACCCGGAATCCATTGGACCGCATGTGCCGACGAGAAATGGATTCCGGGCTCGCGCTGACGCGCGCCCCGGAATGACGGCCGACTATTTGGTCGGCAGCTTCGCCTTCAGCCGATACAGCGCATCCAGCGCCTCGCGCGGCGTCATCTCGTCGGGATGCAGCGCCGTCACCGCGGCGATCAGCTCCTCCGTCTCCTTCGACATCGCAGGCTCCACCGCCGCGCGCGACGGCACCGCGAACAGCGGCAGGTCGTCGACCAGGGCACGCGCGCTCTGGCCGCGGTCCTGGGCCTCCAGCTTCGCCAGCACCGATTTGGCGCGGCTGATCACCGCCGGGGGGAGACCGGCGAGCTTCGCCACCTGAATGCCGTAAGAGCGGTCGGCCGAGCCGGGCAGCACCTCGTGCAGGAACACCACGTCGCCCTGCCATTCCTTGACCCGCACCGTGGCATTGAACAGCCGCGGCAGCTTGGCGGCGAGGGCTGTCAGCTCATGGTAATGCGTCGCGAACAGCGTGCGGCAGCGGTTGCTCTCGTGCAGATGCTCGATCGCCGCCCAGGCAATGGAGAGACCGTCGAACGTCGCGGTGCCGCGTCCGATCTCGTCGAGGATCACCAGCGCGCGCTCGCCGGCCTGGTTGAGGATCGCGGCGGTCTCGACCATCTCGACCATGAAGGTCGAACGTCCGCGCGCGAGATCGTCTGCGGCGCCGACGCGCGAGAACAGCCGGTCGACGATGCCGATGCGGGCGCGGCTCGCCGGCACGAAGCTGCCGATCTGCGCCAGCAAGGCAATCAGCGCGTTCTGACGCAGGAAGGTCGATTTACCCGCCATGTTCGGACCGGTGAGCAGCCACAACTGGCCGCTCTTGTGTCCCGGCGTCGGCGACAGGTCGCAGGAATTGGCGATGAACGGCTGACCCTCGCGCTTCAGGGCCTGCTCGACCACCGGATGGCGGCCACCTTCGATGGCAAAGCCGAGCGAGCCATCGACCTCGGGCCTGACGTAGTTGTCGTCGACCGCGAGCTTGGCGAGGGCGGTGGCGACGTCGAGCATCGCGAAGCCATGCGCGGCAGCGCGCAGGTCGTCGCCGATCGCCAGTGCCTGGGCGCACAGCCGGTCGAAGATCTCGAGCTCGAGATTGAGCGCGCGCTCGCCGGCATTGGCAATCTTGGCCTCGATCTCGCCGAGCTCCGACGTGGTGAAACGCACCTGGCCGGCCAGCGTCTGGCGATGGATGAAGGTCGCGTTCAACGGTGCCGTCATCAGCTTGTCGCCGTGCTGCGCGGTGACCTCGACGAAATAGCCGAGCACGTTGTTGTGCCGGATCTTGAGTGCCTTCACCCCGGTCTGGTCGGCGTAGCGCGCCTGCATCGAGGCGACGACGAGCCGCGAGGCGTCGCGCAGATTGCGCGTCTCGTCCAAGGTCGCATCATAGCCTGATCGCACGAAGCCGCCGTCGCGCTTGATCAGCGGCAGCTGCTCGTCGAGCGCGCGGGCGAATTCGTCGGCGAGCGCGCGCGCCGGCCGCGCCAGCGCGGCCATCACCGAGGCGATCTCCTGCGGCGGCTGGTCGAGCGCCGACAGCCGCTCCAGCGCCTGGTCGGCGGCGAGGATGCCATCGCGCAGAGCGGCGAGATCGCGCGGGCCGCCGCGGCCGACCGAGAGCCGCGCCATCGCGCGGGTCATGTCGGGCGCGCCGCGCAGGATCGAGCGGATGTCCTCGCGCGCGGCGCTATCGGCAACGAAAACGTTGACCGCGTCGAGCCTTCGCCCGATCTGCGCGGGCTCGGTCAGCGGCGCAGCGAGGCGTTGCGCGAGGAGGCGCGAGCCGGCCGAGGTCACCGCGCAGTCGATGGCGTCGAGCAGCGAGCCGCGCCGCTCGCCGGCGAGAGTGCGCGTCAATTCGAGATTGGCGCGGGTCGCCGGATCGATCGCCATGGTGCTGCCGGTCGCCTCGCGCGTGGGCGGCGCCAGCGGCGGGCGCTGGCCCACTTGCGTGCGCTCGACATAGGTGACGCAGGCAGCGGCGGCGGTCGCCTCCAGCCGCGACAGCACCGCGAGCCCGTCCATGGTCGCGACCGCGAAATAGTCGCACAGCCGCCGCTCTGCGGTGGCGCCGTCGAACACGTCGCGGGTCAGCGGCGTCACGGCGGTGAGCTCGCGCAGCACAGGCTCGAACGCCGCGTCCGAATACAGCGCGTCGGAGACGATGACCTCGTTCGGGTTGATACGGGCCAGCGTCGCCGTGAGCTCGGCAAAGGCACATTCGGTGACGATGAAGTCCGAAGTCGAGATGTCGATCCAGGCGAGCCCGAGCCGGTCGCCGCCGGACGAGCCGCGGCTGCGCGCGATCGCCAGCAGATAGTTGTTGGCGCGCGCGTCGAGCAGATTGTCTTCCGTCAAGGTGCCCGGCGTCACCACGCGCACCACGCCGCGCTTGACCACGCTCTTGTTGCCGCGCGCCCGCGCCGCCGCCGGATCCTCCATCTGCTCGCACACGGCGACGCGGATGCCTTGCGCGATCAAGCGATGCAGATAGTCCTCGGAGCGCTCCACCGGCACGCCGCACATCGGGATATCCTGGCCCAGGTGCTTGCCGCGCTTGGTCAGCACGATGCCGAGCGCTTTCGAGGCGACCTCCGCATCCTCGAAGAACAGCTCGTAGAAGTCGCCCATCCGGTAGAACAGCATCAGCCCCGGATGCGCTGCCTTGATGTCGAGATACTGCTCCATCATCGGCGTGAGCTTGGCCGGCGCCTCGGCGGGCGCGGTGTCAGGCGGAACCGGGGCGGAGATGGGTTGCTGGATCGTCATGGCGCGGAAACTAGCCAATTTGCCCGGACGGTCCTACCGCTTTGCAGGCGATGTCCCGGTTTTCCACGATGGCGATTCTTGCCCTGATCGACCGCTTGTGAGGGGCGCCGCTCTCTCCTCTCGTCATTCCGGGCCGTGCGCAGCACGAACCCGGAATCCATCGTGCGGCATCACGCGCAGCCGGATGGATTCCGGGCTCGCCGCGCTGCGCGCGCCGCCCCGGAATGACGGCGAGTGTGGCGCGACGGTGTTCGCCAAACTTGCGGTTCGGGCAGTGAAAGTCGTTGCGCCTCCCCCGCGCTTGTCCGCCGTAGCTCGAGGAGCGAAGGCGGATGCGGGGGAGGTCGTATCGCATCGAAGATGCGATACGGGTGGGGGACGTCTCTCCACACGACGAGTGGCGCTTGGGGCGGCCCCCACCCCAACCCTCCCCCGCAAGCGGGGGAGGGGGCGCACCGTGTGCGGGGAGACGGTGTGCGCACGCCATTGTCGGCGCATAGCACCCCGCGTCCCCGTCATTTGACCTGCCTCCAGGGCACTCCTAAAACCGCCGTCAATTCTGACCAGAAACACGAAAGTTCGGGAGAGAGCGATGCGAGACGTGTTCATTTGTGATGCGGTGCGGACTCCGATCGGCCGCTTCGGCGGCGCGCTGGCCAAGGTGCGCACCGACGATCTCGCGGCCACCCCGCTCAAGGCGCTCAAGGCGAAGCATCCCAATCTCGACTGGGCTGCCGTCGACGAGGTGTTCTTCGGCTGCGCCAACCAGGCTGGCGAGGACAACCGCAACGTCGCGCGCATGGCGCTGCTGCTCGCGGGCCTGCCGGATTCCATTCCCGGCCAGACCTTGAACCGTCTCTGCGCCTCCGGTCTCGACGCGGTCGGCGCGGCGGGACGTGCGATCCGCGCCGGCGAGGTCGATCTGGCGATCGCCGGCGGCGTCGAATCCATGACGCGCGCGCCGTTCGTGCAGGGCAAGGCGACCGAGGCGTTCTCGCGCTCGGCCGAGATCTTCGACACCACGATCGGCTGGCGCTTCATCAATCCCTTGATGAAGCAGCAGTATGGCGTCGACTCCATGCCGGAGACCGGCGAGAACGTCGCCGAGGAATTCCAGGTCTCGCGCGCCGACCAGGACGCGTTCGCGATCCGCTCCCAGCAGCGCGCCGGAAAGGCGATCGCGTCGGGCTATTTCGCCGCCGAGATCACGCCGGTCATGGTGCCCGGCGGCAAGGCCGGCCCTGTGACGGTGGACAAGGATGAGCATCCGCGCCCCGAGACCACGCTCGAAGGCCTCGCCAAGCTGAAGCCGATCGTGCGCAATCCCGGCACGGTCACGGCCGGCAACGCCTCCGGCGTCAATGACGGCGCCGCCGCCATGATTCTCGCCTCGGAAGCGGCGGTGAAGAAGCACGGCCTCACGCCCCGCGCGCGCGTGCTCGGTCTCGCCTCCGCCGGCGTGCCGCCGCGCATCATGGGCATCGGCCCGGTGCCGGCGGTGCGCAAGCTGATGGAGCGGCTCGGCCTGAAGATCAGCGATTTCGACCTGATCGAGCTCAACGAGGCGTTCGCCTCCCAGGGCATCGCCTGCCTGCGCCAGCTCGGCGTCGCCGAGGACGCCGATTTCGTCAACCCGCATGGCGGCGCCATCGCGCTGGGACACCCGCTCGGCATGAGCGGCGCGCGCATCGCGATGACCGCGGTGCACGGCCTTGAGGTGCGCGGCGGCAAGCGTGCGCTGGCCACGATGTGCGTCGGCGTCGGTCAGGGCGTCGCGCTGGCGGTCGAGATGATCAACTGATCCCAAACCCTCATCCTGAGGAGCCCGCCTCTTGGCGGGCGTCTCGAAGGATGAGGCCCGGCACTGGCCTCATGGTTCGAGACGGCGCTTCGCGCCTCCTCACCATGAGGGGAAACAGCGGAGAGCGCCGCCATGACCATCTCCCGCGAACAGGACGTCACGCCGGCCGTATTGGCGGTGATGGAGCGCACCGAGAATCCGCGGCTGCGCGAGATCATGGTGTCGCTGATCAAGCACCTGCACGGCTTCGTCCGCGATGTCAGGCTGACCGAGGCGGAATTTCGCGAAGCCGCCGCCATCATTGCCGAGCTCGGACAGCGCACCGACGACACGCATAACGAAGTCGTGCTGATGGCCGGCTCGCTCGGCGTCTCGCCGCTGGTCTGCCTGCTCAACAATGGCGATGGCGGCAACACAGAGACGGCGCAGTCGCTGCTTGGCCCGTTCTGGCGGCTGAATTCGCCTGTTACCGAGAACGGCGGCTCGATCGTGCGTTCGGCGACGCCGGGTCCGGCGTTGTTCGTGCACGGGCGCGTGGTCGATCCGAAGGGCGCGCCGATTGCCGGCGCCGAGGTCGACGTCTGGCACGCCTCGCCGGTCGGCTATTACGAGAACCAGGATCCGGAGCAGGCCGACATGAACCTGCGCGGCAAGCTCGTGACCGACGCCGACGGCCGCTTCTGGTTTCGCTCGGTGATGATGGTCGGCTACCCCATCCCGACCGACGGCGTCGTCGGCCGTCTCCTGAAGGCGCAGGGCCGCCATCCCTATCGCCCGGCGCATCTGCATGCGCTGATCGTCAAGCCCGGCTTCAAGGTCCTGATCTCGCAGGTCTACGACCCCAACGACCCGCACATCGACAGCGACGTGCAGTTCGGCGTGACCAAGGCGCTGCTCGGCAACTTCATTCGCCACGATGCGCCGCACCCGACGGAGGTCGATATCACCGCGCCCTGGTACTCGCTCGATCACGTCTACCGGATGGAAGCCGGCGACACCGTACTGCCGCGGGCGCCGATCAAGTAGCGCTCAACGACTTCCATGCTAGTGTGGGCCAGGCTGCAACCCTGAAGGGATAGGGCCCGCATGGCCTCAACCGACTTGCCCTCCGCTGCCGAGCCTGCCGCGTTGACGGCCACGATGCGCGACGCGGGCGTGCTCGATTCTGGCACGGTGTCGGATGTCACCGTGATCAGCGACCGCCCGATGCTGGTGTCGCGCATCATCCGTCTTGGGCTGACCTATGATGGCGCCGCGCCGGATGCGCCGAAGACGCTGATCCTGAAGACCCCGCTGCCGGCCTTTGCCAAGACGCTGTGGCAGGGCGGCCGCCACGAGGTCACCTTCTATCGGGAGCTGGCACGGGTCATGCCGCCGCGCCTCGTGCCGGGCGGCTTCGGCGGTGCCTGGGACGAAGGCGCCATGACCTGGCACCTGCTGCTGGAGGATCTCACCGACACCCATCGGATGGCGACACAATGGCCGCTGCCGCCGACCGTGCCGGACGCCGAGCGAATCGTGCGCGCGCTGGCGCGGCTGCATGCGGCGTGGTGGGACGATCCGCGGCTCGGCGTGAGCGTCGGTAGCTTCGCGACACCAGAGCAGACGGCGGCGAATGTCAGCGAGTTTGCCGGCCACTACGCGCGCTTCGCCGATCAGCTGGGTGACCGGCTGAGCGCAGAGCGTCGCGCCATCTACGAGCGTTTCCTCGCGGCCACGCCACAGCTTCTGGAGCGCTATCATTCGCGGCGAAATCTCAGCATCGCCCATGGCGATGCGCATGTCTGGAATTTCCTCGTGCCCAAGGCCGCAGGCAGCGATGACGTCCGTGTGTTCGACTTCGACCATTGGCGGATCAACGTGCCGGCGCAGGATCTCGCCTACATGATCGCGCTGCATCTCTTTCCCGAGCGCCGCTCCGTCGTCGAGCGGCCATTGCTCGACTGCTATCACGAGACGTTGGTTGCGCATGGTGTCACCGGCTATGACCGCGCGGCGCTCGATCGGGACTATCGTTACGCCGTGCTGTGGCACATCACCAAGCCGGTCTGGCAATGGGCGATCGAGATCCCGCCGCTGATCTGGTGGGCTCATCTGGAGCGCATCTTCCTCGCCATCGACGACCTCGGCTGCCGCGATCTGCTGGACTGATCGTCCCGACATCCACTGAGGTCGCTCACGTCAGGCGTGTTCATCGCGACGATGCACGTCAATGCCGTGCTTTTGGCGCTGCCGTTATCAGCCGTCTTAACGATCACCAGAGATTGTTCATCGGCCTTAAACCGCCGGATGGGGGCGGCGCGACATATCTGCATGTGCACGGCGTTCGGCGTGGTCACGGAAAGGTGCGGCTCCCCAGGGGTAGAGGGTGGCTTGCGAAAGCACGAAAATAGTGCTTTGATGTTCCTCATGGCCGGAATTTACGATCAGGCTGTTCGCTACCGTCTCGTCCCCAACTCCGAGGCGCGGGCGGCGATCGAGGCGACCTTCGCCGATTATGCCCGGATGATGGACATGCTCGACGAGATCGCTGCCGCCAAAGGCATCGGCGCCAATCTGGTCGCGCTGCACGGCCATGCCTATGGGCCGGTCCGCAAGGCCACCCGGCTGCCCTCGCGCCTGGTCACGCTCGGCCTGCGCGACCGCGCCGCCTATCGCGCCGCATCGACCCCGCGACTGCCGCTCGACGACCGCCTGGTGAATGTTCGGGACGCCGGCACGCTGTCGCTCGGCACCGCGCTCGGCCGCTTCACCATCCCGTTCGAGGTCACCGGCTATGCCGCGGGCTGGACGCACGCGACGCCGGCGCAACTCGTCCGCACCGATAATGGCGACGTCGAAGTCCGTTTCGGCGTCACCGCCAGCTCACATCCGACCATCAGCCCAGGAAAGGACCACGTCATGCTCGCCGAACACGCGCCGGCTCCCGACACGCTCCTGTCACGCGCCGGGCGCCTCATCGCCGGCATCGCCTATGGAGCGATCGAAAAGGCCGAGGACAAGAACCGGGTCGCGCTGGTCAGCCAGGCGATCCGCGAGATCGAGCAGGCCGAGCGCGAATCGCGCGAGAGCCTGTCGCATGCGCGCGCCGAGGAATATCGGCTCAACGCCCGCCGCGCCGAGATCGAGCGCGAGACGACCGTGCTGGCTGAGCAGATCCGCGTCGCCATCGCCGAGCACCGCGACGATCTCGCCCGCGCCGGCATCGCCCGGCAGATGGATCTCGAAGCCCAGTTCGAGGTGCTGTCGAAGGCGATCGACGAGAATGCCGAGCGCGTCGATGCGGTGCTCACGACGCTGCGTGCGATCCTGTCGAGCCTGCAGGACGCGCAGGCGCGTCTCGTCGAGCTCGAGCGCAGCGAGGCGCTCGCCGAGCAGCCGAAGGCCACATCGCGCAAGTCGGGCGATACCGGCCTCGCCAGGGCCGCGCGCGCCTCCCGCGTCATCGCCCGCGCGACCGGCGTGCCGGAAGGCATCGCGCCGTCGCCCGACATCGACGAATTGTCGAAGCTGAAGCGCGACAAGGACATTGCCGAGCGGCTGGCACGGCTGAAATCGCAGAATTGAACGGGCAGGGGCGCGTCGTCCCATGACCATCGTCGACCATTTCATGCAACCCGAGGTGCGGCCGTTCGCGATCGCCGCCGTGATGATCGTGCTGGTCGGCGGCGTCGAGATCGGCTCGATGCTGATCGGCCTGTCGATTAGCGAGCTGCTCGGCCAGACCGTCGATCTCGGTCACGACGGCGACAGCACCAGCGTCGGTCACGTGCTGTCCTGGATCAATGTCGGCGGTGTGCCGCTGATGATCTGCGTCCTGCTCGCGCTCGGCATCTTCTCGATCACGGGCTTTCTCATCCAGGATGCCGCGCGGCTGCTGGCGGTGGCGTTGCCGCCAACGGCCGCGGGCGTGCTCGCCGCCGTTATTACCGTGCCGCTGCTGCGCAGCTCGACGCGCTACGCGGCGCGGCTGGTGCCGCAGGATGAAAGCTATGCGGTCGGCCTGTCCGATCTCGTCGGCCGCACCGGCGAGGTCGCCGTCGGCCCGCTCGATGGCGGCTTGCCGGGCCGTGTCCGCGTTAAGGACGTCCACGGCAATTGGCACATGGTGACGGCCTCGGCCGCGCCGGACTCGCCTTCCTTGCCGGTGGGCGCATCGGTTCTCCTCGTCGACCGCAAGGACGGCCGCTTCATCGCGATCGCCGCAGCCGACGAGCTCACGAGCTCCAAGACACTTTAGCCCAAGACACTTTCCTCAACCCGAAAGTAAATCCCATGTTTGATCTGGTTCTGCCTGCGTCGATCGGCGTTGTGCTGCTGGTCGTTCTCGGCACTGTCTTTGCCGTTCTCTACCATCGTTCCACCCGCGACGAGGCGTTCGTGCGCACCGGCCTCGGCGGCAAGAAGGTGGTGCTCGACGGCGGCGCCGTGGTGCTGCCGATCTTCCACTCCATCGCGCGCGTGAATCTGAAGACGCTGCGGCTGCGCGTCGAGCGCTCGAAGAAGGATTCGCTGATCACCAAGGACCGCATGCGCGTGGACATCGACGCCGAATTCTACGTGCGCGTGAAACCCGACGTCGATTCGATCGCGCTGGCCGCGCAGACGCTCGGCGCCGTCACCAACAATGCCGAATTGCTGCGCGACCAGGTCGAGGCCAAGTTCGTCGACGGACTGCGCTCGGTCGCGGCGACGATGGAGCTGTTGGACCTGCAGGAGAAGCGCTCGGATTTCGTCAAGCACGTCCAGGCCGCGGTCGAGGCCGACGTGCAGTCCAACGGCCTGGAGCTGGAATCGGTGTCGCTGACCAAGCTCGACCAGACCGACATCTCGTTCTTCAACGCCGAGAACTTCTTCGACGCCGAAGGCCTCACTCTCTTGAAAACGGTCACCGAGACCCGCCGCCGCGACCGCAACGCGATCGTGCGCGACAACGAGGTCGCGATTGCGCAGAAGGACCTCGAGGCGCGCCAGCTCACCCTGACGATCGAGCGCACCAAGAAGGAGGCCGAGCTCAGCCAGGAGCGCGACATCGCCAACAAGACCGCGAGCACCCGCGCCGAGGTTGCGAGCGCCACCCAGACCGCGTGGCAGACCGAGGAGAATGCCCGCATCGAGGCGCAGCAGAAGATCGCCCAGCGCGAAGCCGAGGCATTGAAGGTGCGCGAGACCGCGGCGATCGAAAGCAATCTCGCGATCAACCGCCGCAAGACCGACGCCGACCGCGAGATCCAGATCGCCACCCAGGACAACGACATCCAGATCGCGACCAAGAGCAAGGAAACCTCGGAGGCCCGCGCGGTCGCCAAGGCGGCCGAGGCGCTCGCGGTCTCCGCGGAGGAAAAGGTGACGACGGCGCGCGCCATCGAGATCGCCGATCGCGAGCGTCAGACCGCGGTCATGGCGGCGCGGAAAGAGGCCGAGCAGCGCTCGACCGGCATCACCGTTGCAGCCGAGGCCGAGAAGCGCGCCGCGGTCGATCGCGGCGCGGCGGCGAAGACCCTGGCCGAAGCGGAGGCCGAGGCCAACAAGATCAAGGCCGTCGGCGTGCGCCAGATCGGCGAGGCGGAAGCCGCGGTGATCCTGATGAAGAACGAGGCGCAGAACAAGCTCGGCAGCAACGTGATCGATTTCGAGCTCGCCAAGCAGCGCATCGCCACCATGCCCGCCGCGCTCGGCGAGATGGTCAAGCCGATCGCCAACCTGAAGGACGTCCGCATCCTGCACACCGGTGGCGCCTTCGGCGGCAACGGCAATGTCGGCGCTGGCGGCAATGTCGGCTTCGGCGAAGGCCTCGCCGGCGAGCTGCTGCGCGTGCACGCGCTGAAGCCCTTGATCGACGAGATACTGGTGCAGTCCGGATTCAAGCCCGGCGACGATCCGGTGCAGGCGCTGGCGGGTGTGATCGTGCCGGCCACGGAGACGAATACCGCTGCCGGGCCGAAGATCGAGCCACTGCAGAAGCCGTAAGCAAGACACATGAAAAGGGAAGCCCCGGGGCTGGGGGCGGCGCTGGAGGAGCCACCGCCCCCGCCCGGCACATCACGAGTGGGGCGCTCATGAGGTGCAGTCTCTGCGCGCAACTCATACGCAGAGAACCGAGTGGGGTGAACAGAAGATAGCCGGAAACGCGCCGGATTGAAGTTACAAATCCATCACGTCGTGGTCACCTTTTTGCTATCCCGGTCTCGCTGCGTCTCAACAGCACGCGAATTTTCCGTCGCGGGGAAGCGTCACTCCATCACGGCGTGGTCGGCCGGGGCAGACTGGGCGCGCAGCGCGCTGCGCGTCGAGCCGATCATGACCGCGAGCGGGATCGACACCAGGATGAACGTCATGACCAGCTGGTAGTCGTGCGAGAAGGCCAGGATCTGCGCCTGCACCATGACCATCGCGTCGGCCATTGCGCGCCCGGCATCGGTGGACAGGTTCAACAGGCCGGCGACATTGGGCATCTGCAGGGCGTGATTGAACGGATTGATGTGCTCGACCAGGATCGCGTGGTTGCGCCGCGTTCCCTCGGTGAGCTGCGCGATCGCAATGGAGATGCCGATCGAGCTTGCGACATTTCGCACCAGGGTCAGCATCGAGGTTCCATCCGTGCGCAACTCGCCCGGCAAGGTCAGGAACGCCACGGTCGACAGCGGCACGAAGACGAGGCCGAAGCCGAAGCCCTGCATGATGCTGATGGTGATGATCTCGGGCACGCCGGTCTGGTCGGTCCACGCCGTCATCTGGAACAATGACAGCGCCGTCAGCGCCAGCCCGACCACGATCAAGGTCCGCGCCTCGATGTAGCGCAGCAGGCGGCCGACCAGCATCATCGCGACGAAGGTGCCGCAGCCGCGGGTCGCGAGCAGGACGCCGGCGGTGATGATGGGATAGCCGATGACGTTCTGCAGATAGGGCGAGGACAGCGCCATGGTCGAGAACAGCACCAAGCCCATCACCGTCATGAACACGCAGCCGCCGACGAAGTTGCGGTCCTTGAACAGCGCGAACTGGATGAACGGCCGCTTCGTCGTCAGCGAATGCGCCAGGAAATAATAGAAGCCGACGCCGGCGACGATGAACTCGATGATGATCTCGTTGCTCTCCAGCCAGCCCTGATCCTCGCCGCGGTCGAGCGCGATCTGCAGCGAGCCGATGCCGATGGCGAGCGCGGCGAAGCCGAACCAGTCGAAGGTCAGCTCCACGTTCGGCTTGGTTTCCTCCATGAACGCCATCAGGCCGAGCACGGTCACGGCGCCGAACGGCAGGTTGACGAAGAACACCCAGTGCCAGGAATAGGTCTCGGTCAGCCAGGCGCCGAGCGACGGCCCCATGATCGGGCCGAGCATCACGCCCATGCCCCAGATGGCCATCGCCTTGGCGCGCTCATGCAGCGCGTAGGAGTCGAGCATCACCGCCTGCGACAGCGGCACCAGCGAGGCACCGAACACGCCCTGCAGCAGGCGGAACAGCACCATCTGCGTGATGTCCTGGGCCAGCCCGCACATCACGGACGCGATGGTGAAGCCGGCCGAGCAGACGATGAAGGTGCGCTTGCGGCCGAAGCGGTTGGCGATCCATCCCACCGGCGCGGTCATGATCGCGGCGGCGACGATGTAGGACGTCAGCACCCAGTTGATCTGGTCCTGCGACGCCGACAGGGTGCCCTGCATGTAGGGCAGCGCGACGTTGGCGATGGTGGTGTCGAGCGCCTGCATGATCGTCGCCGTCATGGCGCAGATCGTCACCATGTTCCGGCGCAGGCCCGGAACTGCTGATGAGGCTGCTGGCGCGGTCATGACGCTACTCGTCCTTGTCCGCCGCGTGCGCCGATCCGAACAGCCCGGCCAGCGAACGCTCGTGCCCGGTGTCGATCGAGACGTTGACGCTCATGCCGGCCTTCAGCTTCGCGACGAACTTGTCGGACTTGTCGAAATGGATTCTGACGGGCACGCGCTGCACGACCTTGACGAAATTGCCGGTCGCGTTCTGCGGCGGCAGGATTGCGAACTGCGCGCCGGTGCCCGGCGACAGCGAGCCGACCGTGCCCTTGAAGCGGTGGTTCGGGAAGGCGTCGACGTCGAGCTCGACCGGCTGGCCGACCGCGACATAGGTGAAGTCGCTCTCCTTCGGATTGGCGTCGACCCAGGGATTGGCGATGTCGATCACCGAGAAGACCGGCGTGCCCGCGGTGACGAAGCGGCCAAGCTGGATCTGGTCGACCTGCGTGGCGATGCCCGGCATCGGCGCGCGCAAGGTGGTGTGGTCGAGGTCGCGCTGGGCATCGTCGAGCTTGGCCTTGGCCTGGACATAGGGCGGAAACTGCTCCAGCGGCAGCTCGGGATTGCCGAGCAGTTGCGTCCTGGCGTTCGACAGCTGCTGCTTGATGAACTGCGCCTGCGCGCTCGCCGTCACCAGCGCGTTCGCGGCGTTGTCGAGGTCGAGCTGCGAGCCGAAATTGTTCTTGGCGAGCGTCTGCTTGCGCTCGACGTCCTTCTGCTTGAGCTCGATGCCCTGCTGGGCGAGGTCGAGCATCTGACCGTAGATCTTGATGTTGGCGGTGAGATTCTCATAGCTCGTCCGCGCCTGCTCCAGCGCCGCCTTGGCCTGGTCGACCGCCAGGCGATAGGGCACGGGGTCGATCTCGAACAGCTCGTCGCCCTTCTGCACCTGCTGGCCTTCCTTGACGACGACCTTGACGATCTTGCCGGAGATATCGGGCGTGATGAGCACCTTCTGGGCGCCGACATAGGCGTCGTCGGTCGTCACGTAGCGTCCGCCATTGAGATACAGCACGAGGCCGCCGATGGCGGCGACGAGCGGCAGCACGACCAGCAGCAAGGTGCGACGGTAGCGGCGCACGAATCCGGGGCGCGCCGGCTTCGAGGCCGCGGCCGCATCGGGGCTGGCCTTCTGTTCAGGGGCGAGTTTCAGGGCGGGCTCAGCCATAGCGCTGTTCCTTTCGCTGCTCGTCGCACAGCGACTGCAGGGCGTTTCTCACGTTTTCCTTGATGGCTTCGAGATGGGTCATCAGCCGCTCGGCATCACCGGCGCTGATGCCCTGAAGGGCGGTGTCGGTCAGCTCGGCCTTGAGCACGCCGAGCTTGGCGAGCAGCGGGCGGGCGGCCTTCTTCAGATAGAGCCTGTTGACGCGGCGGTCGGTGTCGTCGCCGCGGCGCTCGATCAGCCCGGCTTCGGCGAGCTTGTCGATCAGCCGGGTCAGCGTGATCGGCTGCATCTCCAGCTGCTCGGCCAGCTCCGACTGCTTCATCCCCTCATTGCGCTCGACCTTGGCCAGCACGGCCCATTGCGCGCGGGTCATGCCGAAGCGCGCGGCCTCCTTGTCGGCATAGGCGCGCATCAGGCGCTGCAGCTCGCCGAGCGTAAACAGGAAGTTGGCGTCCGCGGAGGTGCGGCTCATGGCGGTCTCGATTCGGGATCGGAGGGAACTAAGCTTTGGCTGTAATGAGCCACGGATATAATAAGCAAGCTTATGAATATTTCATGGCCCCGCCGAGCGCACCCGCTCCGCTCAGGATGCATGGCTCGGCCGCGGCCTTTGGCGAGAGCGGCCCGAGATGCTAGAATGTCGCCAATGACCCTCGCAAAACCCACCTTCCCGGCGCCGGACCACGATCATGGCCGCTGCGCGGCCGATGCCTTGGACCATGCCGAGCGCATCTGCGCCCAGCGTGGCCAGAAGTTCACGCCGCAGCGCCGCCAGGTGCTGGAGGCGCTGCTGTCGAGCCACCGGCCGCTCGGCGCCTACGAGATCATCGAGGAACTCGCCAAGGTGGCCGCGCGGCCGGCGCCGATCACGGTCTACCGCGCACTCGAGTTCCTGATGGCCAACGGCCTAGTGCACCGCATCGAGAGCCGCAACGCCTTCCTTGCCTGCGCCCACGACCATGAGCAGACCGCGCTGGTGGCGTTCCTGATCTGCGAGAGCTGCGGCGCCGTCGGCGAGGTTCCGGCAGCGCCGATCGCGGAAAGCCTGAAGCTGGCCGCCGCGGCATCGGGCTTCACGCCGAAACTGTCGGTGGTCGAGATCACGGGGCTTTGTGCGCATTGCCAGAAGGCGGCGTGAGCTCCGCCACCGGAGCCCACGTCGCATAGCTGTACACATGTGACCGACCGTCGTATGCGATGATCCTGCCGCGAGGCTGGTGCGCCCCTCTCCCCGCCAGCGGGGCGAGGTGACCAGTGCCGTTGCAGCAGCCACATCAGCCTCGTCTCGGGCGGATCGCGGCCACGCCGACCGCAGGTTCAATCGCGGTCCAACAAGGAAACGCTTTCGGGAGTCCACGTCCTCGTGTCCGCAACGCCCACCTCGTCCGCCGTGACCCGTCCCCTTGGCCCCGGCGCCATCGCCGTCATTTTCGTGCTCTGCATCTCCTGGGCCTTCAACCAGATCGCGGTCAAGCTGGCGCTGCCGGAGATTCCGCCGATGCTGCAGGCGACCTTGCGCTCGGCCGGCGCGCTGCCCGTCCTCCTGCTCATCGCCCGGGTGCGCGGCGTGAAGATGTTCGAGCGCGACGGCACGCTCGGCCCGGGCCTGATCGCCGGGACGATGTTCGGCGTCGAGTTCGTGCTGATCTATGGCGGATTGCTGCTGACGTCCGCCTCGCGCGCGGTCGTGTTCCTCTACACCGCGCCCTTCTTCGTCGCGCTTGGCTCCTACCGCTTCCTGGGCGAGCGGCTCGGCGCCATGCAATGGTCGGGCTTGGCGCTCAGCTTCGCGGGCGTGGCGCTCGCGATCGGCGTTCCCCAGGCCAATGTCGATCGAACCGTGCTGCTGGGCGACCTCATGGTGGTCGGGGGCGGGTTGCTGTGGGGCGCGACCACGGTCGTCGCGAAAGGCACCCGGCTCCGCTTCGCACCCCCGGAGAAGGCCCTTGCGTACCAGGTTGCCATGTCGATTCCGATTCTGGGGGCGGCCGCCCTGCTGGCCGGGGAACGGCTCCATCAGGTTCCCAGCCCGTTCGTGACCGGCCTGATGGCCTACCAGTCGATCTGGGTGGTCGGGGCCACGTTCACGATCTGGTTCGCGCTGATCAAGGCCTACTCGGCCAGCAAATTGTCGGCATTTACCTTCATCACCCCTTTATTCGGGGTGGTGGCGAGCTATTTCATCCTGCATGACGCCCTGACGCTGGCCTTTGGCTTGGCCGCCGTGCTTGTGATCGTTGGGCTTTTTCTCGTAAACCGCCCGAACCGCGTGGTCCTGGCCGCGACTGATCCATTGCTGAATGTCACCAAAACCTGATATCCGAGCGCCCATGAACAAGCCCGAGACACTGACCCAGACCGATGTCGCCGGACCCGCTCCCCGGCATCAGACCACCAAAGTCATGGTCGGCAACGTCGCCGTGGGCGGCGGGGCGCCGATCGTGGTCCAGTCCATGACCAACACCGACACCGCCGATGTCGAGCAGACGGTGGCCCAGGTCGCAGCGCTGGCGCGCGCCGGGTCGGAGATGGTCCGCATCACCGTGGATCGCGACGAGGCCGCCGCGGCGGTCCCGCACATCCGCGAGCAGCTCGACAAGCGCGGCGTCACCACGCCCCTGATCGGCGACTTCCACTACATCGGCCACAAGCTGCTGACCGACTATCCCGCCTGCGCCGAGGCGCTGGCGAAATACCGCATCAATCCCGGCAATGTCGGCTTCAAGGACAAGCGCGACACCCAGTTCTCGACCATCATCGAGCTCGCCAACAAATACGGCAAGCCGGTGCGCATCGGCGCCAATTGGGGGTCGCTCGACCAGGAGCTGTTGTCCAAGCTGATGGACGAGAACGCGGCCTCCGCGAACCCGCGCGATGCGCGCGCGGTGATGCGCGAGGCGATGGTGCAGTCGGCGCTGCACTCGGCGGAGCGCGCGCAGGAGCTCGGCATGCCGAAGGACCGCATCATCCTCTCGGCCAAGGTCTCGGCCGTGCAGGACCTGATCGCGGTGTATCAGGACCTCGCCGCGCGCTCCGACTACGCCATCCACCTCGGCCTCACCGAAGCCGGCATGGGCTCGAAGGGCATCGTCGCCTCCTCGGCCGCGCTCGGCATCCTGCTGCAGCAGGGCATCGGCGACACCATCCGCATCTCGCTGACGCCGGAGCCCGGCGGCGACCGCACGCTCGAGGTCCAGGTCGCGCAGGAGCTGCTGCAGACCATGGGCTTCCGCACCTTCGTGCCGCTGGTCGCGGCCTGCCCGGGCTGCGGCCGCACCACATCGACCACGTTCCAGGAGCTGGCGCGCTCGATCCAGGACTTCATCCGCGAGGAGATGCCGGCCTGGAAGACGCAATATCCGGGCGTGGAAGCGCTCAACGTCGCCGTCATGGGCTGCATCGTCAACGGCCCCGGCGAATCCAAGCACGCCAATATCGGCATCTCGCTGCCCGGCACCGGCGAGGCCCCGGCCGCGCCCGTGTTCGTCGACGGCAAGAAGTTCCGCACCCTGCGCGGTCCGACCATCGCCGCCGACTTCAAGGCGCTGGTGATCGACTACATCGACCAGCGCTACGGCAGCGGCGCCAAGGCTGCGGAAAGCGTGACCGCGGCGGAGTAGGGGCGCCCGGATCTGAATCGGCGGCGCCTCCTGCGTCTCTGGGATGATTGCGCTGTGCTTCATATCGCTGCCCGAGCATCTGCTTATTAGTTTCTCCGTCATGCCCGGGCTTGTCCCGGGCATCCACGTCTTTCCCAGGATGCCGAACGAGGTGGATGGCCGGGACAAGCCCGGCCATGACGATGGGGAAGCAAGCGTGCGCATCATTCAGGTCGCGGCATACGCGTTCGCCGTGGCGCAGGGCGCCGAAAGCACGAGGAAGAGCCGGCAAAGCGACCTCCTCTTCAAAGTGCAACCTTGAGAGCGGCCAGCCCTGCAACCGTCAGCTGCTTGTGCCGCGCGCCTCAGTCTGGAATTTTCATCCGTGGATCAGCCGCTACGCGCCGCTGCCGTGACCGGCACGATCCGCCGGCCACGCCCCACTGCTGCCCGCATGATCAGCACCTTGAGGCCTGCTGAAAAAGGGACGCCTCGATGACTCTCGATATCCGTGAAATGGAGCTCGCCGAGACCTCGCTGGTCATCGACTACTTCTATGCGTCGAGCATCGAGCAGCTCGACCTGATGGGCATCGATCCGACGCGGATGCCGACCAGGGCGGTCTGGAGCAGCCTGTTCAAGACGCTCTACGCGACGCCGCTCGCCGAGCGCGCGGCGCTGCTGGTGATCTGGCGGCTCGACGGCCGGCCGATCGGCTTCTCCAGCTGCGACCGCATCGTCTACGGCAATCGCGCCCACATGCATCTGCACGTCACCGAGCCGGAGCTGCGCGGCCGCGGCCTCGGCGCCGCATGCGTTAGCCGCAGCGTCGACCTGTATTTCGAGAAGCTGCAGCTCAAGCAGTTGTTCTGCGAGCCGCACGCCTACAACACCGCCCCCAACCGCGCGCTGCAGAAGGCGGGTTTCCGCTACTTGAAGACCTACAAGACCGTGCCCGGCCCGATGAACTACCACCAGGCGGTGACGCGCTGGATGATCGAGCGGTGAGAGAGGCTGCCACGTTGAGCGCGGTGAGAACCGGCGATGGGCGGCGGATCGGACCACGTGAGACAAGAGCAAGTTTGTTGGCGAGATCTTACCGCGCCAACAGTGTCGTCCCAGCCTTGAGCCGAGACCTATACCACCGACCTCAGTTGTCGAGCAGGCTGCCGCTGCTTTCTTCGCTATCACCCTGCCCTGTGATTATGGGTCCCGGCTCAAGGCCGGGACGACAGCGGAGGATGTGGTCGGCTATCGGTCATATCGGCCGTTCTTCGCGCGGCAAGCCGCCAGCACTTACGAATCTAAAATTTTGCCCGTCGCGTTACCATGTCGCAGCTGTCAGGCCTTGTGCCGTCGGGCAAATCAGATCGATGTTTCCGCCCGTCCCGCCTCGCTCACGAGGGGCGCTTCGCGGTCGTCACGAACGTGGAGGCGGGATGCGGTGGACGCGACGTGGCGCAGTGAGCTCGGTGCTTGCGGACGAACGTCATGGCGCGGACGGTCAAGTCGCATGGTCCTGACATCCCGATGCTGATGCCAAGCTGGCGGTGATGATCCGCTGGTGACGGGGGCAAGAAAGCCCGGTCCCCGGGGAGAGTGCGAAGCAGCCGTTAAAACCATTGCGCAGGGAGGGCCGGGTCTTGTCCGGCTGAACCTGTGGTTCCTGCCGCCTGCATTTTTTTCGCAGGCGGGCCACGGGCCTCAGTCGGGGCCCGGCCTTCCCTGCGCCCTCTGATTGGAGAGGGCGGCATGAGGATCAACACTCGGACGCGAGAGCGGGCGCGAGGATGAGATGCTGTGTCTACAAGCTCAGTCGCCGTATTTGTACCCCCGCTCCGTCCACGTCATTGCGAGCGCAGCGAAGCAATCCAGAGTCCCGCCCGCCACCCTGGATTGCTTCGCTGCGCTCGCAATGACGAACGGAGAGAGCTATGCGCGACAACTCACGCCCTACAACGGAACGTGCCCATATTCCCGGTTGGCGAGGCTCGCCTCTTCCAGATCCAAATCGCGCTCGATGCGGCGGCGGGTTTCGTCGGTGATCTGGCCGTCGCGGAGCATGGCGTGAATGCTCTTGCGCTCGACGCCGATCAGCTCGCGGGTCAGCTCGATGCCGAGCGCGGAGGCGTCGTAGTCGTCGGGGTTGAGCGCCTCCGGCAGCTGGTTGACGCGGACCTCGTGTCGAGCGCGCAGCAGCCGCATGACCTCGTCGGACACCTCGCGGTCGCTGGTCATCATCTCCAGCGACTTCAGCGCCCGGTCGAGCCCCTCGCGCCGTGCCGCAATCTCCTGCTCGTGCTCTCGCACATGCTCGGCGCGTCCGGTGTTGGAGACGCCGAGCAGGCGCACGACGATCGGCAGGGTCAGGCCGAGGCCGATCAAGGTGAAGAAGATCACGCCGAAGGCGATGAACAGGATCTCGTCGCGATAGGGAAAGGCTTCACCGGTCGAGAGCGTGAGCGGCAGCGCCAGCGCGGTGGCGAGCGAGACCGTGCCGCGGACCCCGGTGAAGCCGATGATGAAGGTCTGCTGCCACGGCGGCAGCGGATCCCTGGCGCGCAGCGAGGGGCTCAGCACGCGTGGCAGGATGGTCGCCGGAAAGGTCCAGGCGAAGCGCGCGATCACGACGATCGCGACCACGAGCGCGGTGGCGATCATGATTTCGTCGAGCGGGAACGCCTTCGACTTCTCGTAGATCAGCCGCATCTGGAAGCCGGTCAAGAGGAACAGCATGCCCTCGATCAGGTAGACGACGAGGTCCCAGAAGAACACGCCCTGCAGGCGGGTCGCGGAGGAGATCCAGAGCGGTCCGTTCCAGCTCATATAGAGGCCGCAGGCGACCGTCGCGATCACGCCGGAGCCGCCGACATGCTCGGGGATCCAGTAGGCGAGATAGGGTGTCAGCAGCGACAGCGTGATCTCGACCTGCGGATCCCTGGCGTAGTGGCGGGCGCGCAGCATCAGCCAGCCGACGCCGATGCCGAACGCGATCTCGCCGACCACGATCGCGGCGAACTCGCCGGCCGCGACCGGAAGCGAGAACGCGCCGGTGGTGATGGCGGCCACGGCGAAGCGATAGAGAATCAGCGCCGTCGCATCATTGGCGAGGCCCTCGCCTTCGAGGATGACCATCACCCGGCGCGGCAGGTGCAGCCGGCGGGCGATGGCGAGCGGCGCCACGACGTCGGGCGGCGCCACGATGGCGCCGAGCAGGAAGCCGAGGCTCCAGGGCAGACCGAGAAGATAGTGGGTCGCGATCGCAACCATGGAGGCGGTGAAGATCACGCAGCCGACGGCGAGCAGCACGATCGGCCGCAGGTTGCGCTTGAACTCGCGCCAGCTCATCGCGACGCTCGACGAATAGATCAGCGGCGGCAACACCACCAGCAGCACCAGCTCCGGCGGCAGCGCGAAGGCGGGCATGCCCGGCACGAAGGCCAGCGCGATGCCGGCGAGCATCAGCAGGATCGCCGGCGCCAGGTTGGCCCGCCGTGCAAGAAGGGCGGTTCCCGCCAGCACGGCCAGCAGGATCAGGAATATCTGAAAGTGAGCTTCCATGGCGGGGGGCCTGGCGTCCTTGCGCCGGCCTCAATCCCGGAGGTCGTAGCGGTAGGACTTCGACACGATCTGCCAGCCGTCCTTCAGCTTCATCGCCACCAGGTAATCGGTGAAATAGCGCGGCGGCAGCTGGCAGCGCACCTTGATGAAGGCGGTCTTGTCGTCCGAACGGTCGATGGTGACGATGAAGTCCTCGCGCGGCTTGCCTTCCCCCTTGGCGGAGGGGCGCTTGCGCACCCAGGCCAGCCAGTCCGGCACAGTGAGGATCTTGAGCTCGCCGTTGTCGACCCAGCGCAGGTCCGCGGTGGGGTGGAACACGGCGCCGAGCTTGTCGGCGTCGCCCTCGTAGAGCGCGTCGAAATAGCCCTGCACGACGGCCTCGACGGTGGAACGGTCTGCGCTCATGGCCAACTCCCTGGGGAACCGCGGACAAACAAGGATCGCATTTTCGATGCAAAACGGGGCTTGGCAAGCCATGAACTGCGGATGATGCTCCGTCGACAGAAATATCGTGGCCCAGGCGGGATGTCCCCGGACCGAACCTTGCGTGATCCCGGTCACAAGCCGAACGGCCGCAATCTGCTAGCAGACCGAGCATGTTTCCCAGGGCTATGGGGTAGATACGATGTCGTGGTCAGTTCGATTGGGCGGTTTTCTCGTGGCGGCAGCGCTGCTGCTGGCCGGCCACCCGGCGCTCGCGGAGAAGCGGGTGGCGCTCGTCATCGGCAACTCCGCCTATCAGAACGTGCCGCAACTGACGAACCCGGTCAATGACGGCGCGGTCATGACGGCGACCTTCAAGAGCGCGGGCTTCGATGTCGTCGATTATCGGCGCGATCTCACCGCGCGGGAGACGCGCCGGGCACTGCGCGATTTCGCCGATGCCGCCCGCGATGCCGATATCGCGGTGGTCTACTACGCCGGCCACGGCATGGAGGTCGAAGGGTCGAACTATCTGATCCCGATCGACGCCCGGCTCGAGCGCGACACCGATGTCTACGACGAGACGCTGTCGCTCGACCGCATTCTGGTTGCCGTCGAGCCGGCGAAGAAGCTGCGCCTCGTCATTCTCGATGCCTGCCGTGACAACCCGTTCACCCGCAACATGCAGCGGACGGTGGCGACCCGCAGCCTCGGCCGCGGCCTCGCCAAGGTCGAGCCGACCAGCCCGAACACGCTGATCGCCTATTCCGCCAAGGCCGGTTCGACCGCGCAGGACGGCGACGGCAAGAACTCACCGTTCACCTTGGCGCTGTCGCGGCACATCGCGACGCCCGGACTCGATGTCCGCAAGGCGTTCGGCTTCGTCCGCGACGAGGTGTTGAAGGCGACCGCCAACCGCCAGGAACCGTTCGTGTACGGCTCGCTCGGCGGCGAGGACGTGCCGCTGGTTCCCGGCGTGCCGCGCGTCGTGACGCAGATGCCGGTGACGCCGCCGCCGAACCCTCAGGCCGACATCCGGCGCGATTACGAGCTCGCGATGCAGGTCGGCAACAAGGGCGCGCTGAACGCCTTCCTGGCGCAGTACCCCGACGGTTTCTATGCGAGCCTCGCCAAGCTGCAGCTCGAAAAGCTGACCGCCGAGGAGAACCGCGTGGTCGCCGCCGAGAAAGCCCGCGCGACCGAGGCCGAGCGGGCGCGGCTCGCCGCCGAGGGCGCGCGCAAGGAGACGCTCGCCAAGGCGGAGGCCGAGGCCAAGGCCGCGGAGCAGGCGCGGATCGCAGCCGAGAAGGCCACGCAGCTCGCGCAGCAGCAGGCGGCCGAAGCCGAGAAGAAGCGCGGGGACCAGCAGCTCGCGGCGGTCGACAATCCGCGCGCGGCGACCTCGTCCGGCACGCCGACGGCCGCAGCGCCGCAGCAGGGGCCGCAGGTGGCCGCGCTGACCCCGGCCGCGCAGCCCGCCGATCTCACCAAGTCGGTGCAGCTCGAGCTGCGCCGGGTCGGCTGCCTCACCGAGGATGCCGATGGCGACTGGGGCTCGGCCTCGCGCCGCTCGCTGTCGCAGTTCAACCGCTATGCCGGCACCAAGCTCGACACCCAGGCGGCATCGGCCGATGCGCTCCAGGCGATCAAGCTCAAGCAGGCGCGGGTGTGCCCCCTGGTCTGCCAGCATGGCAGCAAGCCGGACGGCGACCGCTGCACCCGCATCGTCTGTGCCGAAGGCTCGTTCGTCAACGACGACAATGAATGCGAGAAGCGGCACGACCGGAAGCCGGTCGCCAAGCGCGACAGCAGCGACGAAGATGTGCCGTCGCGCCGCCGCGGCCGTGCGGCACCGGACGCCGGCCTGCCGATGCCGGCTCCCGGTACGGGCGTCGGGGTGGGGATCGGAGGTGGTGGCGGTCTCGGCATCGGGGCGGCCCCGGGCTACACCAGGCCGCAGACGCAGGCGGCCCGGCCCGCGAAGTCGGGCGGGCAGATCTATTGCGACGCCTATCTGTGCCGCACCGTCCGGCCCGGCTGCCGGCTCGAATATCGCGGCGGCGGCGGGCCGGCCAACAATGCCAGCGTCGAGGTATGCAACTGATCAGGAGGAGATCGCGCTGGCGGCGATGTTGACCATCAGGGCGACCAGCGCGGTGTTGTAGACGAACGAGATGATGCCGTGGACGGTCGCGGTGCGGCGAATGATCTTGTCGGTGATGCCGACGTCGGAGACCTGGGCGGTCATGCCGATGATGAAGGAGAAGTAGACGAAGTCCCAGTAGTCGGCGTGCTCGTCTTTGTCGCCGCTGGGGAATTGCAGGCCCCCAGGCTTGGCGCCGCGGTAATAATCATGGGCGTAGTGCAGGGCGAAGGTCGCATGCACCGCGGCCCAGGACAGCGAGACGGTGAGCAGCGCCAGCGTCAGCGCCGGAGCGTCGCGCTTGGAAGCGCCGAGCTCGAGCACGATCGCGGCGATGCTGGCGAAGGCGCCCAGCGCCGTCACCATCAGGATCACGAAGCGGCCGTCGTCCTGCATGACCGCCTTGCGGCGGATGTGATGATGCTCGCTGCGCAGCATCATCACCGCGACCAGCACGAGGTAGATCGCGGTGAAGATGTCCCAGCCGATCAGCAGCCGCGTGATCAGGCGGAGCGCCGGCGGCAGCAGGAAGAACGCGACGATCGCGAGCCCCAGCGATATGAAGGTCCGCGGCCGCGCATAGATGACGCGCAGCGCAGCTGGCAGCCTTGCAAAGCGGGCGAGGTCCGGATCGTCAGGATGGACTCCGGCCAACGCCTCGCCTCAGCTCTTGCGTTCGGCAACGAAGTGGGCGGCGGCGCGCAGCACGTCGCCCTTGGCGCCGAAGACCGACAGCGCGGCATCGCCGCGGGCGAGCAGGTCGCGGACGCGCTGCCTGGCGCCCTCGATGCCGAGCTGGGTGACGAAGGTGGTCTTGCCGAGCTCGGCGTCGGCGCCGGCCGGCTTGCCGAGCGTCGCCGCATCGCCCTCGACGTCGAGCAGGTCGTCGGCGATCTGGAAGGCCTCTCCGAGCGCGCGGCCGTAATCGTCGAGCGCCTGGTACTCGGCCGCCGAGGCCTGACCGAGCAGGGCGCCGGCGATGCAGCCGAAGCGGAGCAGGGCGCCGGTCTTCATCTGCTGAACGCGGGCGACGTCGACCGGGCCGCTGTCGCCGAACCGGCCCTCGCCGGCGAGGTCGAGGATCTGGCCGCCGGCCATGCCGCCGACACCGGCGCAGCGGGCCAGCGCCCGGGTCAAAGCGAGGCGGACGCCGGCATCGGGATGAATCTCGTCGCGGGTGATGATGTCGAAGGCGATGGTCAGCAGGGCGTCACCGGCCAGGATCGCGGTGGCGTCGTCATAGGCCTTGTGCAGCGTGGGGCGGCCGCGGCGCAGATCGGAATTGTCCATCGCCGGCAGGTCGTCATGGATGAGGGAGTAGCAGTGGATGCATTCGAGTGCGGCGCCGGCCATCAGCGCGCCCCGGCGCGGGACGCCGAACACGGCGGCGCTCTCGACCACCAGGAACGGGCGCAGCCGCTTGCCGCCGTTCAGGCTGGAATAGCGCATCGATTCGATCAGCCGCTTCGGCCTGATGATCTCGTCGGCCATCGGCGCATCGGACAGGAGCTCCCCGAGCAGCGCTTCGGTCTCCTCCGCGGTCTTGTCCAGGCGTTGGGTGAAGTCGGTGGCCGTCGCAGTCATTTAAGAAGAGCTCCAGGGGGGCGAAATTCGCCGGACAATCGTTGATGGCGGCGACTTCGTCAATTGCCGGGGCGGTGGCGGCTTTCGGCCGCAACGGCGGAAAAAAGCAGGAAACCACATCGAGATGTCGGATAATCCCGGCCAACTGGCCGCACCCGCGGCGGTCCCAACCGAGCGGCGCCTGCCCTTGCGTACCGTCAGAACCCTCCTCGTGATCGCCGTGCTGGTGCTGCTCGTGCCCTACGCGCTGACGCCGTTCTATGCCGTGGGCCACCCGGTCTCGACCCTGATGCTGTGGCGGTCGGTGACGGGGCAGCCGGTGACGCGGCACTGGATCGACCTCTCGGCGATGTCGCCGTATCTGCCGCGCTCGGTGGTGGCGGCGGAGGATGCCAAATTCTGCAGCCATCACGGCATCGACTGGGGCGCGCTGCGCGAGGTCATGGACGATGCCGAGGACGGCGAGGTCAGCCGCGGCGGCTCGACCATCACCCAGCAGGTCGCCAAGAACCTGTTCCTGTGGCAGGGCCGCAGCTATGTCCGCAAGGCGCTGGAACTGCCGCTGGCGCTGTGGATCGACCTCGTCCTCGGCAAGCGGCGCATCCTCGAAATCTACCTCAACATCGCCGAGCTCGGCCCGTCCGGCCAGTTCGGCGCCGAAGCCGGCGCGAATTACGCCTTCAACCGCTCGGCCGCGGGGCTCGGCCCGCGCGAGGCGGCGCTGATGGCCTCGATCCTGCCGAACCCGGTCCGGCGCAGTGCCCGCACGCCCGGCCCCGGCGTGAGACGGCTGTCCGCAACCTATATGATGCGGGCGCAGTCCTCCGGCCTGCAGACCTGCTGGGGGGAGCGGCGGTAAGGTCCGAGCGGCGCAATTTTGGCCAAAAATGCCTCGGAGAGCCCTAGCCATGCCGCACCCCTTCCTCTATAAGCGCGGCCTTGATCGGCATCCGGGCTCGCCAGCTTCATGGCTGCAGCCGTCCTTTGCGGACGATGCCTTGCAAAAATACCCTAGAGGATACCGATATGGCCGTCCCCAGAAGAAAAACTTCGCCGTCGCGCCGCGGCATGCGCCGCTCGGCTGACGCGATCAAGAAGCCGACCTATGTCGAGGACAAGGATTCCGGCGAGCTGCGTCGTCCGCACCACTTGGACCTGAAGACCGGCATGTACAAGGGCCGCCAGGTCCTGAAGAAGAAAGACGCCTGATTGTCCGCGCGGGCCGCTTTCCAAGCCGCCCGAATTCGGCCATCGATGGGGTTGAAAGCGGTCCCGTGCGACGTGATTCGCCGGGACCGTTGCGTATCTGTGCCGCGTGATCCCGTCTCGCTGTCATCTTCTTCGCACCGATTGATTTTGCGCCGGGCCGCCGCCCGCGCCATCCAAGGCTTCAACCGATGTCCATGGTCGGTTTCCCGCTGCTGCTGATCCCGCTGGCGATCTACAACATGATCGTCTTCCTGATGCCGGGGGTCGCCTTCAGCGAGACGCTGCTGCGCCTTCAGCTTCCGTCCGGCGAGCTCTGGACGATCTCGCTCGGCGACATGCTGCTGGCCCTGGGCGTGCTGCTGCTGCTGCTTGAGATCATCAAGGCGGCGAAGCCGAACGGCAAATATCTCACCGACCACCTGCTGTCGTTGCTGGTCTTCGGCGGCGCCGCCGCCGAATTCGCGATGTGGCAGAAGTTCGGGAACTCGACCTTCCTGCTGCTGACCCTGCTGGCGATGGTCGATTTCTTCAGCGGAGTCTCGCTGCGCACCAAGCGCGCCGCCCGCGCCGTCGTCGCAGCCCCCGCACCCATGCCGGCTCCCGTCGAAGCGCCCGTGGCGGATCCAGAACCTGAGCCTGTCGAAGAGCCTGCCCGGGAAGCGGTCAAAGAACCGACCAAGACGGAAATTCAGGAGCCGGAGGTCCAGCACGCGGACGCTGCTGCACCCGTCGTTCAAGAGCCGACCGATGCGGTGCCGGCGGCTGCTTCGGTCGCCGAATCCGTCCTGCTCGACCGCTCGGTCCCTCGGCCGGCTCCCGCGCCGACGACCGGCTGGGTCGCGGAGCCGAAGGAGGCCGAGGCCGCTGCTCCGACCGCTTCTGAGCCGCCCAAGCCCGAGACGCTGAAGCCCTGAGACGCAGGAGCGCGCGCTTAGATCATTTCTCGGGTCCGGCCGCCGGCACGCGTGACCGGCTGAAGCCTCGCCGCATAGGCACTGTGGACGTCGGCAGCGGCCGCGCGCCTGAGCGTGCGGGTCTGCGGCAGCTGCTCGGCGGTCGCGATCAGATGGGTCACGAAGCCGGCATCGGGGCGGGCTGCGCGAATGATCCGCGCGCGACGGTCATGGCTCGCATCGCTCGGCAGCAGCGTCACCGAGCGGGAGGTCTCCTCCAACCCGTCCAGGCGACCGCCGTCCTGATCAATCGTTAACATTGTCCAACCATCGCCGGCGCGATTGTCACGTTCTGGGACGCCGGTACCTTTCGCCCCTCGATCTCGCAAAAGCAATGCCGTCCCAAGCGTCGCTGGGCGCTGCATGTTCCAAACATGGTTGACGCGTCTCGGACACGCGCTCGTCGCCTCGGCATGCTCTCCGTTAACCAGAGATGCGTAGTCTGATTCGCGAAGTCGGCCGCCGCCGCTCGCGCGGGTACGCGTCGGCCGTTCCCAAATCAGCGCCGGTCCTGCCGGCCTGTGCCGAAACGAGGCGACCTTGACATCCGAATTGCCACAGACCGCGATGATCCTGGCGTCCCTGGGCCAAGCCGCCTTCGTCTGGGACCTGGCAAGCGACGTGATCGTCTGGAGCGATCACGTCGGGGCGGTGTTTGCCGATGTTCCGTTGCCGCAGCTCTGCAATGGGGCCGAGTTCAGCAAGCTGATCGAGCCGGACCGCGGCATCCGCACTGAGATCATGCTCCAGACGGCACCGCTATACGGCGCCAGCGGCACGCCGTACCGGATCGAATATGGCGTGCGCACCCACGCCGGGGCGCCGCTGATCTGGGTCGAGGAAACCGGCTGCTGGTTCGCAGGCTCCGACGGGCGGCCGGCCCGCGCCCAGGGCATCGTCCGGATCAACAACGAGCGCCACGCCCGCGAGGAGCAACTGCTCAAGCTGTCACGGCACGATCCGCTGACCGGCGAGCTGAACCGGACGCATCTGCTGGCGACGCTTGCCGAGGTGATCGAGGAGGCGCAGCGGTTCCGCTTCTCCTGCGCCTTCATGCTGGTCGGCATCGATCATCTCGCGCGCATCAACGACGCCTTCGGCTTCGACGTCGCCGACGGCGTCGTGCTGGAGATCGCGCAGCGCATCCGGGGCCGGCTCCGTGGTGGCGACACGCTCGGGCGGTTCTCGGGCAACAAGTTCGGGTTGATCCTGAAGAACTGTACGATGGACGACATGACCACCGCCGCCGAGCGCTTTCTCGCGACCGTGCGCGACGAGGTGGTGCCGACCAAGTCAGGTCCGGTCGCCGTCACCGCGACGATCGGCGCAGTGAGCGTTCCCCGTCACGCCCGCTCGGTCGAGGAAGCGGTCAACCGCGCCCATGAGACGCTCGACGCCGCCAAGCGCCGCCGCATCGGATCGTTCTCGACCTGGCGGCCGAACGTGGAGCGCGACGCGCAGCGCAAGGTCAACATCCGCGTCACCGACGAGATCGTGACGGCGCTCAATGAGCGGCGCATCGTTACGGCGTTCGAGCCGGTGGTGAATGCCAACACGCTTGCGCCCGCCTTCTATGAATGCCTGGTGCGGATGCGCCAGGATGACGGCCGGGCCTTGCTGGCGCCGGACGTCGTCCCTGTCGCCGAACGGCTCGGATTGATCCGTCTGGTCGATCACCGCATTCTGGAGCTGGTGGTGGCTGAGCTCGCGAGCACGCCCGACGTCACCCTGAGCCTCAACATCTCGCCTGAGACCACCATGGATCCGGACTGGTGGGCCTCGATCGAATCCATGATGCGCGCCCATCCTGGGGTCGCCGAACGGCTGATCGTCGAGATCACCGAGACGGTCGAGATCCAGGACGTCGACGATCTCCGCGGCTTCGTGACGCGGCTGAAGGATCTCGGCAGCCGAATCGCCATCGATGATTTCGGCGCCGGGCACACCTCGTTCCGCAATCTGCGCAAGCTCGGCGTCGACATCGTCAAGATCGACGGCGCCTTCGTGCAGAATCTCGTGCGCTCGGCTGACGACCGCGCCTTCGTCCAGACGCTGGTCGAGCTGGCGCGACGGCTGCAGATCAAGACGGTCGCGGAATGGGTGCAGGACGAGGCGTCGGTCGCGCTGCTGCGCGACTGGGGCTGCGATTACATCCAGGGCCGGGTGATCGGCCTCGCCTCGGTCGATCGGCCGTGGATCGAGCACGGCAGGGCAGAATTGCCGGCGGCGAGCTGATCAGCCGCCGGCTTCCAATCGCGGATCAAGCGGCAAGCGTCAGCCTTGCTGCTCGTCCTTCTTCGGCTCCGACATGCGGTCGAGCCGGTCCTGCATTTCCTTCATCTGGCGGCGCAGCTCGTCAATGTTGTCGTCGGCGGCGGCAGCAGCGGGCTCGGCGGCCTTCTCCTCGGCGCGGACCGCACCAGGCGCGAACGGCTTGAACATCGAGAAGGTCTGCTGGAACAGCTCCATGTTGCGGCGCACCTGCTCCTCGAGCGGCGCGAAAGGCGTCCCGCTGAAGGTGTCGGCGATCTGCTTGCGGAACTTCTCCTGCTCCTTGGTCAGTGTGTCGATCGACTGCTCCAGGTATTTGGGTACCACCATCTGCATGCTGTCGCCGTAGAAGCGGATCAACTGGCGCAGGAATGTGGTGGGCAGCAGGTTCTGTCCCGCCTTGTTCTCCTGCTCGAAGATGATCTGGGCGAGCACGGACCGGGTGATGTCGTCGCCGGTCTTGGCGTCGTAGACCAGGAAATCCTCCCCGTTCTTAACCATCGAGGCCAGATCTTCGAGGGTCACGTAGGTACTCGTCCCGGTATTGTAGAGCCGCCGGTTCGCGTATTTCTTGATCGTGGTGGGTTGGTCAGATTTCGCCATGAGCTCACACATGCAAACCGAGAACAGGGAACCCGGCGGCGTCGCCGCAGGGCGAAGAGCTACGCAATGCAATAACGTAATCACTTTCGGGCGAGTTCGGCTACGGTTTTGTGCGGAACGGTTAATCCCGCAGCAGAATTCCTGCTCACGAAACCGCCAAGCGTGCCAATTTGAATGCGCTGCAACAGGAATCGCTGATGCCGCCAATTGACATGTCGCAACGACGTTAACAGGATGAAGTGCGAAGGTTGCGCATCTGCCAATCCGAGGCTTGCGGACGGCCGGCGCGACCGTGAACGAAGAAATTCGGTTTGATTTCAAATACGCCCGATCTCTCAAGCCCTCGTTTCCACGTCCAAGATCAAGAACCCCAGGAGATGCTCATGTCAGACGATGTCGTCATCGTCAGCGCCGCCCGCACCGCGGTTGGAAGTTTCAACGGTGCCTTCGCCAGTGTCCCGGCCCATGAGCTGGGTGCGGTGGCCATCAAGGCCGCGCTGGAGCGCGCCGGTGTCGAGCCCGGCCGCGTCTCGGAGGTCATCATGGGCCAGATCCTGACTGCGGCGCAGGGCCAGAACCCGGCGCGCCAGGCCTCGATCGCCGCCGGCATTCCAGTCGAGAGCCCGGCCTGGGGCATCAACCAGCTGTGCGGCTCCGGCCTGCGCTCCGTTGCGCTCGGCTATCAGGCGCTCGTCAATGGCGACTCCGACATCGTGGTCGCCGGCGGCCAGGAGTCGATGAGCATGGCGGCGCATGCGCAATATCTGCGCGCCGGCGTGAAGATGGGCTCGCTCGATCTGGTCGACACGATGATCAAGGACGGCCTGTGGGACGCCTTCAATGGCTATCACATGGGCAACACCGCCGAGAACGTTGCGAAGCAATATCAGATCACGCGTGCGCAGCAGGACGAGTTCGCCGTTGCATCGCAGAACAAGGCCGAGGCGGCTCAGAAGGCCGGCAGGTTCAAGGACGAGATCGCGCCCGTGACGGTGAAGAGCCGCAAGGGCGACACTGTGGTCGACACCGACGAATATCCGCGTCATGGCGCGACGATCGAGGCCATGGCCAAGTTGCGCGCGGCCTTCGAGAAGGACGGCACGGTCACAGCCGGCAACGCGTCGGGCATCAATGACGGCGCAGCGGCCGTGGTGCTGATGACCGCCAAGCAGGCGGCCAAGGAAGGCAAGACCCCGCTCGCGCGGATCGTGTCCTGGGGCCAGGCCGGCGTCGATCCGAAGGTCATGGGCACCGGCCCGATCCCGGCGTCGCGCACGGCGCTGAAGAAGGCCGGTTGGACCATCGCCGACCTCGACCTGATCGAAGCCAACGAGGCGTTCGCCGCGCAGGCCTGTGCCGTGAACAAGGACCTCGGCTGGGATCCGGCCAAGGTCAACGTCAACGGCGGCGCGATCGCGATCGGCCATCCGATCGGCGCATCCGGCGCGCGCGTGCTCGTCACACTGCTGCATGAGATGCAGAAGCGCGACGCCAAGAAGGGCCTCGCGACGCTGTGCATCGGTGGCGGCATGGGCATCGCGCTGTGCGTCGCACGCGACTAAAAAGCCGGCAGTGACTGCGAACCGTTCAGTCTTCGCAATCGCGTCCAGCTCAACTAAAGATCAACGCCCGGCGATCTCGCCGGGCGTTTTGTTCTTGATGTCCGTCAAACACGTCGCATAATCGACCACTAAAAAAATGGAGTTGAGCGAGCATGGATGGTCGTGCGGCAAGTTGATCGTCGCACGAAGTTTCATGATCCAATAACAACGGTGTGCATGGTGGCAGCCAGAGGTTGTCCTGTGCGATCAGTCATCGAGGGAAGGATTCGACATGGCACGTGTGGCGTTGGTGACGGGGGGAACGCGCGGTATCGGAGCGGCGATCAGCAAGGCGCTGAAGGCGGCTGGGTACAAGGTCGCGGCGAATTACGGCGGCAACGATGCCGCTGCGGAGAAGTTCAAGAGCGAGACCGATATCCCCGTCTACAAATGGGACGTCAGCTCGTTCGAGGCCTGCGGTGAGGGCATCAAGAAGGTCGAAGCCGATCTCGGTCCCGTCGATGTCCTGATCAACAATGCCGGCATCACCCGTGACACCGCCTTCCACAAGATGACGCTCGAGCAATGGAGCGCGGTGATCAACACCAATCTCGGCTCGCTGTTCAACATGACCCGCCCGGTGATCGAGGGCATGCGCGCGCGCAAGTTCGGCCGCATCATCAACATCTCCTCGATCAACGGCCAGAAGGGCCAGTTCGGCCAGGTCAACTACTCCGCGGCGAAGGCCGGCGACATCGGCTTCACCAAGGCGCTCGCGCTGGAGACGGCCAAGGCCGGCATCACCGTCAACGTGATCTGCCCGGGCTACATCAACACCGAGATGGTGCAGGCGGTGCCGAAGGACGTGCTCGAGAAAGCCATCCTGCCGCTGATTCCGGTGGGGCGCCTCGGCGAGCCCGAGGAGATCGCGCGCGCCGTGGTGTTCCTCGCGGCCGACGAGGCAGGGGCCATCACCGGCTCGACGCTGTCGGTCAATGGCGGCCAGTACATGGTGTGATCTGCGCCGGCGGCGTTGCCTCCGGCCGCCGTCTGCGGCTAAGGAAAACGTGATGCCCGCGCTCGCCGCGGGCATTCACGTCTTGGACGCTCCCCGCACGGACGCAGGCGTGGGTGGCCGGCATGAGCCGGCCGTGACGGAGCCTGCCGCCTGATGTCCCAGCGCACTGCGACCCTGATCGGTCTGACCGCGATCCTGATGTGGTCGCTGCTCGCCTTGTTGACGGTCGCGACCGGCACGATTCCCGCCTTCCAACTGGCGGCAATGACCTTCGCGATCGGCGGTGCGGTCGGCCTGGCCAGTTTGATCCGCCGAGCGGCCGGGCTGGAGGTGCTGCGGCAGCCGGTGGCGGCGTGGGTCGTGGGCGTGGGCGGGCTGTTTGGCTACCACGCGCTTTATTTTCTGGCGCTGCGCTTCGCGCCACCGGCCGAGGCCGGGCTGCTGAACTATCTCTGGCCGCTGCTGATCGTGCTGTTCTCGGCCTTTCTGCCGGGCGAGCGGCTCGCGGTTCATCACGTGATCGGTGCCGGGATCGGTCTCGTCGGCACCGCGCTGCTGTTGCTCGGCAATGGTGCGAGCTTCGCTGCGAGCCAGTTGCCGGGGCTTGCGGCCGCCTTCGTCGCGGCGTTCGTGTGGGCGATCTATTCGGTGCTCTCGCGCCGTCTGAAGGCGGTGCCGACCGATGCCGTCGCCGGCTTCTGCCTGGCGACGTCCGCTCTCGCGGCTCTGGTCCATGTTGCGGTCGAGCGAACGGTCTGGCCTGACGGTCCGATGCAGTGGCTCGCTGTTGTCGGTCTCGGCATCGGTCCGGTCGGTGCTGCGTTCTATGCCTGGGACATCGGCATGAAGCGCGGCGACATTCGGGTGCTGGGTGCGGCGTCCTATGCGACGCCGCTGTTGTCGACGGCGTTCCTGATCGTTGCCGGCTACGCGCGGCCGAGCGCGACGATCGCCGTGGCGGCGCTGCTGATCGCCGGTGGCGGTCTGGTCGCGGCCAAGGACATGTTCCTTCTGCGCAAGCGCTGAGCGCTCGGGTGAAGGGCGAGGTGAGCGGAGTCAGGCCTCGCATGCGAACTTCGGCGGCCCAATCCGACGGTTATCCTTGATGCGCACTTAACCGTGCGCAAAACCAGCGCGCCGGCCGGTAGCTCACAACCGTCGATTACAGTTTGACGCGTTCTGCACCTAACCCGCCCTTTACCCGTCCTGAGCGATAGTCCCTGCGAAATGGTGCTGACAACGGGGCGGCAATGCCGGACGTGAGACGTTACATGGCCCGCGCGGCGGAGTTGTTTCGCGTTCCCGCCGACAATCCCGAGCTGACGCGTGCGCAGTTCCAGGCGTTCTCCAAGCAGGTGCCGCTGCTCTATTTCATTCTCATCACCAATAGTCTGGCGCTCGCCTACACGTTCCTGCCGGTGGCGCCGGCGTGGCTGACGATTTCAGTGCCGGCGCTGCTGTCGACGATTACCGGCGTTCGCATGCTGTGGTGGCTGCGGCAGGGCGAGTCCGCCAGCAGCGACGCCGAGGTGCTGCGCAACCTCCGTGTCACCAACCGGATTGCCGGTCCGATCGGAGCGCTGTTCGTCGTCTGGTCGTTCGCGTTGTTTCCCTATGGCGATCCGTTCGCCAAGGGGCAGGTCGCGTTCTACATGGCGGTCACGGTCATCGGCATCATCTTCTGCCTCATGCATCTGCGCTCCGCGGCGCTGATCGTGACCCTCGTGGTCATCGTCCCCTATGTCGTCTTCTTCATGTCCACGGGCGTTCACGCGCTGCGGGCGATCGCGGTCAATCAGCTGCTCGTGTCCGGCGCCATGGTCACGGTGCTGTTCATCTACTACCGCGATTTCGCTGCGCTGGTTGCCAGCCGCAAATCGCTGCTCGCGGAGCAGGCCGCGACGCAAGCGCTGTCGGATGAAAACTTCCGGCTCGCCAATCTGGATTCGCTGACCGATCTGCCCAATCGCCGTCGCTTCTTCTCGGAGCTCACGCAAGCCTTCGCCGAGGCCGAGCGGGACGGCACGCGGCTTGCCGTCGGCATCATCGATCTCGACGGCTTCAAGCCGATCAACGACACCTATGGGCATACGGTCGGCGACCGCGTGCTGATGGAGGCCGCGCGCCGCATCCGCGACGCCTGTGCCGGCCATGGCGGCCAGGTCCATCTCGCCCGGCTCGGCGGCGACGAGTTCGGACTGGTGGTCGCCGGCAATCCAACGGACGACGATCTGCTCAACCTCGGACGGCAGATCACCGACCTCATCAAGCTGCCTTATCAGTTCGACACGACTCATACGGGCCTGTCGTGCTCGACCGGCTTTGCGCTGTATCCGCGCTCGGCCATGGTTGCGGATGCGCTGTACGAATGCGCCGATTATGCGCTCTACCACGCCAAGCGTCGCGCCCGCGGCCAGGCCATCATCTTCTCGACCGAGCTCGAGGCGGAGATCCGCAGCCGCAGCGTGATCGAGCATCTGTTGCGCACGGCCGATTTCGACGCCGAGATGGATCTGGCGTTTCAGCCGATCATGGACGCCACGAACTCACGCACCACCGGCTTCGAGGTCCTGGCGCGCTGGCACAGTCCCAAGCTGGGCACGGTGTCGCCCGCGAGCTTCATCCCGGCCGCCGAGCGGATCGGCGTCATCCGCAGCCTGACGCGTTGTCTCCTGGTCAAGGCGCTCGCCGCGGCGCGGACCTGGCCGGACGACATTCGCGTGTCGTTCAATCTCTCCGCACACGACATCTGTTCTCCAGACGGCGTTCTGCCGCTGCTGGCGGTCATCCATGCCAGCGGTGTGCCGCCGCGCCGCATCGAGTTCGAGATCACCGAAACCGCCGTCACCTTCGATTTCGCCCGCGCCGAGCAGTCGATCGCGGCATTGAAGGCGATCGGTTGCGGCATCTCGCTGGACGATTTCGGCACCGGCTACTCGTCGCTCAGCCACGTTCACCGGCTGCCGCTCGACAAGCTCAAGGTCGACCGCAGTTTCGTGAGCGACGTCAATGCCAATCCGATCAGCCACAAGATCATCAAGTCGCTGACCGGCCTCTGCGCCGACATGGAAATTTCGTGCGTAGTCGAAGGTGTCGAGACCAAGGAGCAGCTCGACAGCCTGCGGCGTCTGGGCGCGGACTACATCCAGGGCTACTACTTCGCCAAGCCGATGCCGGCCGATGCGGTTTCCGGCTTCCTCGCCCAGGAGCGCGAGCGCTTCGCCGAGCCGGCCGCGAAGGTCGTCGGCGCGAGCGCCTGACTCAGACCTCCGGCTCCCAGCCGGGCGGCGCGAGTTCGAATCCTTCGAACATGAAGCCCGGCGCCACCGTGCAGCCGACGAGCGTCCAATCGCCGCTGCTCTCGGCGGCCTGCCAGGCATGGGCGGGCACCACCGCCTGCGGTTGCTGGCCGGCTGCGAGGTCGATGCCCAGCGTCGTCGTTTGCAGCGCCTGGCCTTCGGCGGCGATCCGCAAGGTCAGCGGTGCCCCGGCATAGAAGTGCCAGGTCTCGACTGCATCGACCCTGTGCCAATGCGAACGCTCGCCGCGCGCAAGCAGGAAATAGATCAGCGTCGATGCGGCGCGGCCGGAGGCGTCGACGGCCGGATCGCGAAACGTCTCGCGAAAATGTCCGCCCTCCGGATGCGGCTGCAGACCGAGACGCGCGATGATGTCGGCAGCCGAGAGCGTAGCCATCGTCCTCAGCCCTACGACTTGTTCTTGCGCTCGCGCAACTCGCCGAACACCTGCTCGGCGCTCGCGCCCTTCATGCGCAGCCGCAGCGCGACGGCCGGATCGTCGGCGCGCAGGAACACGTTGGTGCTCTTTTCGTCGCCGAGCAGCGACGGGATGGTCGGCCGGTTGGCGGCACGGAGCCGCGCCACCTCGTCGGCGCGGGCTTTCAGTGCCTCGTTGTCGCCGTCGACGGTGAGGGCGAATTTGACGTTCGATGCGGTGTATTCGTGGCCGCAATACAGCCTGAAATCGTCCGGCAGGGCGCGCAGCTTGAGCAGCGAGTCCCACATCATCGAATAGGTGCCCTCGAACACGCGGCCGCAGCCGACCGAGAACAGCGTGTCGGCCGCAAACAACGCCTTGTCGGCATCGAACACGTAGGAGACGTGGTCGAGCGTATGGCCTGGCGTTTCCAGCACGCGCGCGAGCAATTCGCCGATCTTCACGACATCGCCATGGGCGACTCGCAGATCGACGTTGGCGATCGCCGTCGTCTTGTCGTGCGGCGCGACGACCCGGCAGCCATATTTCTGCTTGAGCTCGGCGACGCCGCCGACGTGGTCGTGATGATGATGCGTGATCAGGATGTCGGTGAGCGTCCAGCCTTCGGCGTCCAACTGCCGGACGATCGGTCCGGCCTCGGGGGCGTCGATCGAGGCAGTCGCACCGGTCGCAGGGTCATGGATCAGATAGCCGAAATTGTCGGACAGGCAGGTGAAGGCGCGGATGTCGGCGGCCATGATGTCTCCGTCGGCGGGACCGGGCGAGGCACGATGGTCGCGCTCGCGATGCCAGAAGGTCGTGGAGGCGGAGCCCGGGCGCGGCGTTGCGGGCGGCCTCCGATGTGCCGGGCAGAGATATGGCGTTAACGCTGGAGGCGCAACGCAATATTGGGCGCGCGGCGGCGCGCGCCCGCATGATACATTGACGTCATGGACGTGATCGATCTGCGAAATTTCTATTCGGGTCGCCTCGGGATCGTCGCGCGGCTCCTGATCAACCGCGGTATCCGCGCGCGCTGGCCGAGCGCGGCCGGGCAGCGGGTGCTGGGCATCGGCTACCCCACGCCCTATCTCGGCTTGTTCCGCGAGGATTCCGAACGCTGCATCGCCTTCATGCCGGCGGCCCAGGGGGTGCTGAAATGGCCGACGGCACGGCCGACGCTGGCCTCGCTGGTGGACGAATTCTCGCTGCCGCTGCCTGATGCGGCGGTCGACCGCATCCTGATCGTGCATGCGCTGGAGATGTCGGACGACCCGGCCGGGCTGCTGCGCGAGATGTGGCGGGTGCTGGCGCCGGCGGGACGCATGATCATCGTGATCCCGAACCGGCGCGGCGTCTGGACGCGGACCGACAACACGCCGTTCGGCCATGGCCGGCCTTATTCGCGCTCGCAGATCACGCAGCTGCTGCGGCAGACCTGGTTCACGCCGACCGGCTGGGGCGAGGCGCTGTTCATGCCCCCGGTTGGCGGCTGGTTCCTGAAATCGGCGATGGCCTGGGAGCGCGTCGGCGCGGCGCTGTCGCTGCCGTTCGCCGGTGTCCACATCGTCGAGGCGACCAAGCAGGTCTACCGGGTGATCCCGGCGCGCCGCGAGCGCATCCGGCTGATCCCGCGGCTCGAACCGGTGCTGGCGCCGTCGCCGTCGGCCCCCGGATCCAGTGGCTCCGGTCGCCGCGAGGTCGGTCCGCCGTCGCGCGAGGGATGATCCCGGGCCGTTCTCCTGCGCGCCTCCCGCACAAAAAAACGGGTGGGCTCTGAGCCCACCCGTTTCGTCATGATGGAGCGTAATCGCTATTCGCCCGGATTGAGATCCTCGCTCGGCGCCGGTGCAGCAGCGGCCGCTTCAGTGCGCGGACCATGCGGACGCCGGCGGCGGCGCGGATAGCGCTCGGCAGCGCCCTCGAAGGCGGCCGGGGGATTGGCGATCTGCGGCTGCGGACCGGTGATGAAGGACGGCAGCCGATCGACGCCGCTGTCGGCGATGACGGGCTGGGGTTGCGGCTGCGGCTGGTACTGGACGGGCTGCGGACGCTCGCGGTGCTCGCGCGGCTCCCGCTCGCGATGCTCCCGCGGTTCACGGTGCTCCCGCGGCTCGCGGTGTTCGCGCGGCTCGCGATGCTCACGCGCTTCGCGATGCTCGCGTGGCTGCTGCTCGCGCTGATAGGGCTGGTTGTCGCCGCGCTCGCGCTGGCCGCCTTCGCGGTCGCGCATGAAGGGCTGGGGCTGAGGCTGCGGCTGGGCCGGAACGAAGCCGGGCTCCTGGCCGAAATGCGAGAAGCTCTCGCCGTCATCATCGAGGTCGTCGACGGTCAGGTCCTCGGTGTTGCGCGGCTGCTGCGGCTGGTTCTGGCGGAATTGCTCCTGCGCGGCGGCAATCAGGCGGAAATAGTGCTCGGCATGCTGGTAGTAATTTTCGGCGGCAACGGGGTCACCCGAGGAGCGGGCGTCGCGGGCAAGCTGGACATATTTCTCGGCGACATGAGAGGCTGTGCCGCGGATCTTGATGTCCGGCCCGTTGGACTCGAACACCCTGGTCAGCGGATTCTGGCCGCGCCGGTTATTATTGTTGTTACCGCTGTTCCGGTTGCGCATCCGCTTGTTGTTCTGACCGTTTCTCATGTCCTGCCTTTATTCCAACCCTGCGTTAGGAGCACCGATTGTCTGAGCACTGATTGTTATGCACTGATTGTTATCGGAATACCGAGAGCGTATTGAAATACCTTTGCTGGGCTCGGGCGCCTCGCGCGCGGTCCAAATGGTCCCATCCGACCCATGTCGGTTCCGACATGCCGGTTTGATCCATGCCGATGTGATCGACAGCCGATTCTCTCGACAAAAGCGCGTTCAAAACGCGTTCCCCACCCGCCAGCCCCTGGGACCGGCGAACCACGTCATTCAGCCAGCCAAGGCGACATGCGCCACGACCACCCAGTTTGCTTAGCGTAAGACCTCAAGTGCAAAGTCAGGCTTTCGTTCGCTTTGCAGTCGCGGGCTGCGCAGCCATCCGGCTCTCGCGCTCAGCAGATCTGCGTTCTGGAACCTATCGCCCGGCGTGGCTCTCTGGCATCTGACCGCGGCGGTGTTCCGTGAATACCGCTCGTCGTGGCCTGCACCGGTGCTGTGAATGGAACGTAGTCGCTCCCGGGGGATATTCCAAGAGCTTTTTCCGTATCCCCGGACCTTTACCGGAGCTTTTTTAGGCCCATGACGGTTCGGGGAATACCGGCCAGATCGGCCCGGATCGTGGAGGAATCGGCCGCCAGGCCAGCCCTCACCATCAATGCAGCGGCGCCGTCACTCTGGCCAAGCCCGACCTCCACGATGACAGCGCCGCCCGGCCGAAGCAGGGCCGCTGCCTGCGGGATCAGCGCGCGGTAGGCGTCGAGCCCGTCCTTGCCTCCGTCCAGTGCGCGCAGCGGATCATGACTGCGCACCTCGACGTCGAGCTCGCTGATCTCGGACGACGGAATGTAGGGCGGATTCGACACGATCAGGTCGAAGCCAGCGGACAGCGCTGCTGCATAGGAGCAGGCGACGAAGCCGGCGCGGTCGGCCAATCCGAGCGCGCGCGCATTGTCCCGCGCGGTGGCCAGCGCGCCCACGCTGATGTCGGTGCCGACGCCATGGGCCCGTGGCAGCTCGGACAGCAATGCCAGCAGGATCGCGCCGGAGCCGGTGCCGAGATCGGCGATGCGCAAGGGGCGCGTCAGGGCGCCGCCGGCGGCGAGATGCTCGAGTGCCAGTTCGACCACGGTCTCGGTGTCCGGCCGCGGCACCAGCGTATCCGCCGAGAGCTGCAGCGGCAGGCCCCAGAACTCCTTGGCTCCGAGGAGGCGCGCCACCGGCTCGCCGACCAGCCGGCGTTGCACCAGCGCTTCCAGACGCTGCGCATCCGCGTGGGATAGCTGCCGTTGGCCATGCATTACGAGACCGGTGAGGTCGAGCTGAAGCGCATGGCCCAGTAGCAGCCGCGCATCGAGCTCCGGCGAATCGAGACCGGCGGCCGCAAAGCGGGCCGCAACCGCGCGCCGCGCCGAGTCGATGTTTGCGCCGGCGATGATCTCGGTCATCGCCCGCGCTCTCTCCACGGGTCATCCCCGCGAACGCGGGGATCCATACGCCGTGCCGTTGCGAGGCGGAAGGTCGGAGTTGCAGCCTTTGCTAGCCACGGATGCCTGTGGTGATGGGTCCCGGCGTTCGCCGGGACGACAGCTGATGTGCCGCAACACGGTCGCGCTTCGGTTGGCAGCGCGCAGGCGCCGCTCACGCCGCAGCGCCCTGCGCGGCAAGCTGTGCCGCCTGATGCTCCGTCGTCAGCGCGTCGATCAGTTCGCCCAGCGCTTCGCCCGCGATCACCTGCGGCAGCTTGTAGAGCGTCAGGTTGATGCGGTGGTCGGTGACGCGCCCCTGCGGAAAATTATAGGTGCGGATGCGCTCCGAGCGGTCGCCGGAGCCGACCTTCTCCTTGCGCTCGGCCGAGCGCGCCGCGTCGACCTTCTGCCGCTCGGCGTCGTAGATGCGCGAGCGCAGGATGTTCATCGCCGAGGCGCGGTTCTTATGCTGCGAGCGGCTGTCCTGCATCATCACCACGATGCCGGTCGGAAGGTGGGTGATGCGGATCGCCGATTCGGTCTTGTTGACGTGCTGGCCGCCGGCGCCCTGCGCGCGCATGGTCTCGATGCGCAAATCGTCCTGCTTGATGTCGACGTCGACATCCTCGACCTCGGGCAGCACGGCGACCGTCGCCGCCGAGGTGTGGATGCGGCCCTGCGTCTCGGTATCCGGCACGCGCTGCACCCGGTGCACGCCGGATTCGAACTTCAGCTTGGCGAAGGCGCCGCGGCCCTGCACCTCGGCGATGATCTCCTTGTAGCCGCCGACGGTGCCTTCGGACGCCGAGATCACCTCGACCTTCCAGCCCTGCAGGGCGGCGAACCGTTCGTACATGCGGAACAGATCGCCGGCGAACAACGAGGCCTCGTCGCCGCCGGTGCCGGCGCGGATTTCGAGCACGACGTTGCGGTCGTCCATCGCATCCTTGGGCAGCAGCGCGACACGGATCTTCTGCTCGAGCTCGCCGCGGCGCGCGATCAGCTCGTCGCGCTCGGCCTCGGCCATCGCCCGCATCTCGGCATCGGTGGCGGGATCGGCGATCAGCGCCTCGGTGTCGGCGAGTTCTTTGACTCCTGCACGATAGGCCTTCACCGCGTCGATCAGCGGATTGAGCTCGGCCAGCTCGCGGGTGATCTGCACGTAGCGGTCGGAATTGACCTGGCCGAGCAGCTCCGCCTCGAGCGAGGCGTGATGCGCGAGCAGGACATCGAGTTTGGCTTCGGGAAGCGACGACATGTTGCAATCTGATCTAGGAGCAAACGATACGGACGGAAGGCGGCCGGCGCGACAGGCCGGCTACAGCGCGAGGCCTTCGCTCTCGGCGAACTCGGTCAGCTTCTGCCGCATCGAGAAGCTGCCGGCCGGCGCGGCCAGCCATTCGGCCATCTTCGTCGCCGCCTTGCCGGCGTCGAGTTCGAGGATCATCGCCTTCACAGGGCCGTGCGCGGTGGCCGACAACGACAGCGAGCGGTAGCCGAGCGCGATCAGCGCCAATGCGCCGATCGGCTTGGAGGCCATCTCGCCGCACAGTGACACCGACCGTTTCGCCGCCTTGGCCTTGTGCACGATCTGCTGCAACGCCCGCAGGATCGGCGTCGACAGCGTGTCGAAGCGCTCGGAGACCTTGGCGTTGCCGCGATCGACCGCGAACAGGAACTGGAACAGGTCGTTCGAGCCGACCGAGATGAAATCGACCTTCGAAAGCAGCTCGTCGAGCTGATACAGCAGCGCCGGGACCTCGAGCATGGTGCCGACGTCGACGCGCTCCGGCAGCGTATGGCCGTGCTGGCGCAGATAGGTCAGCTCGCGCTCGACGATCGCCTTGGCCGTGTCGAACTCGGCGACTTCCGAGATCATCGGGAACATGATGCGCAGCGAGCGGCCGCCGCCGGCGCGCAGCAGCGCCCGGATCTGGCCGCGCAGCAGGCCCGGACGGTCGAGGCCGAGGCGGATCGCGCGCCATCCGAGCGCCGGATTCTCCTCGATCACGGTCTCCATGTAGGGCAGAGCCTTGTCGCCGCCGATGTCGAGCGTGCGGAACGTGACCGGCTTGTGGCCGGCGGCGTCGAGCACCGTGCGATACAGCGCCAGCTGGTCGCTGGAGCGCGGCAGGCTGGCGGACACCATGAACTGCAACTCGGTGCGGAACAGGCCGATGCCGGCGCTGCCGGTGTCCTCGATATGCGGCAGGTCGATGACCAGGCCGGCATTGATCATCAGCTCGACCGGCTGGCCGTCCTTGGTCACGCAGGGCTTGTTGCGCAGCTCGCCATATTGCGCCTGGCGGCGGGCGCGGAAGCGCACCCGTTCGGCATAGGCGGATTCGATCTCGGAGGACGGCCGAACGTAGATCGAGCCCGACGTGCCATCGACGATGATGGCGTCGCCGGGATCGGCGATGCCCGGCGCGTTCGGCACCTCGCCGACGGCGGGAATGCCGAGCGCACGCGCCACGATCGCGACATGCGAGTTGGCGGTGCCTTCCTCGAGCACGAGGCCGCGCAGCCGTTTGCGGTCGTAGTCGAGCAGCGCCGCCGGACCCATCGCGCGCGCAATCAGGATGGCATTGTCGGGCAGATGCTCACGACGCGGCGCGTGGTCCTGGCCCACCAGCTGGCGCAGCAGCCGGTAGCCGAGATCCTCGAGATCGTGCAGGCGCTCGCGCAGATACGGATCGGTCGAGCGCAGCATGCGGGCGCGGGTGTCGGACTGCACGCGCTCGACGGCGGCTTCGGCCGTGAGGCCGGTCGCCACCGCCTCGTGCAGCTTGTGCGACCAGCCCTGATCGTTGGCGAACATGCGATAGGCTTCGAGCACCTCGCGGTGCTCGCCGCCGTCGGCGACGTCACCGCGCTCCAGCATGCGGTCGAGGTCGGCGCGCAGCTTGAGCAGCGCGGCGTCGAGCCGCTTGATCTCCTTGGGCAGGTCCTCGGCGATGTAGTTGTTGATGACGACGCGCGGCTCGTGCAGCACGACATGGCCGAGCGCGATGCCATCGGACAGCACCGTGCCGGTCTTGTGGATCGAGTGCCGCGCCGCCGGCTCGGCGCCGGGCTGGGCGAGCGCTGCGAGCTCGCCGGAGGCGATCATCTCGGCGAGCACCATCGCGGTGGTCTGCAGCGCCTCGACCTCTTCCTCGACATAGGTGCGCTTGGCGCGGTTCTGCACCACCAGCACGCCGAGCGTGTTGCCGGCGCGCAGGATCGGCACGCCGAGGAAGGAGTGGTAGATCTCCTCGCCGGTCTCCGGACGATACGAGAAGGCGGGATGGCTCTGCGCGTCGTTCAGGTTGAGCGGCGTGGCCTCGCTGGCGACGAGGCCGACAAGGCCCTCATGCGCGCTCAGCACGGTCATGTGCACGGCGTCGCGGTTCAGACCTTCGGTAGCGTAGAGCTCGAGCGTGTTGTCGACGCGCAGCACATAGACCGAGCAGACCTCAGCGACCATGTTGGCCGCGATCAGCACCACGATCTTGTCGAGCCGCTCCTGTGCCGAGACCTGCTCCGCCATGGTCTCGCGAAGCCGTCTGAGCAGGACGCGGGGGCCTCCCGACGCGCTTCGCATGTGGCACAATCCCCCTTCCTGGGGCCAGCCCGGCACGCGGCCGGATCTGGCGCTAGACTCGCGGCATCGAACAGCTTTCTCGATTCGGCACTATCGCACGCTCAGAGTGCCGGCCCGAACCAGAACAACCATCACTGGAGCACAGTTTGCGGCTGCCATCCTGCGATGGCGTATAGCGAATTAGGGCTTGTTTTGCCAAGCAAAACGCCTGCCACCGCGGGCGGCGTCAACGGCTTTCGAACGATCTTCGGCCCGTCCCGCTGTCACATAACGGGACAGGTGTGGTCGCGGAGGAGGATTTTCTAGGCCTGGTCCAGTCCGTAGAGCGTATGCAGCGTGCGGACGGCGAGCTCGGTGTAGGCGGCGTCGATCAGCACCGAGAACTTGATCTCGGAGGTCGTGATCGCACGGATGTTGATGTTGCGGGCGGCGAGCGCGGCAAATCCCTTGGCGGCGACGCCGGCATGGCTGCGCATGCCCGAGCCGATCACCGAGACCTTGGCAACGTCGGTCGCGGTATCCAGGCGCTGATAGCCGATCTTGTCCTTGGCCGCCGTGATGGTCTCGCGCGCGCGATTGTAATCGGTGGCCGGCACCGTGAAGGTGAGATCGGTGGTCTTGCCGTCTTCGGAGACGTTCTGGACGATCATGTCGACGTTGATGTTGGCATCCGCCAGTGGTCCGAAGATCGAGGCGGCAACACCCGGCTTGTCCTCGATCTGGCGCACCGAGATCTGGGCCTCGTCCTTGGAGAAGGCGATGCCGGTCACGACGTGATTTTCCATGATTTGTTCCTCGCTGCAGATCAGCGTCCCCGGCGGCTGGTTGGCGTGCGGGTCGATATCCTCGGGCTTGTCGAATGAGGAGCGGACAAAGATCGGCATGTTGTGGACCATGCCCAGTTCCACCGAGCGGACCTGGAGCACCTTGGCGCCCTGGGACGCCAGCTCCAGCATGTCCTCGAAGGCGATCTTGTCGAGCCGCTTGGCCTTCGGCACCACCCGGGGATCGGTGGTATAGACGCCGTCGACGTCGGTATAGATGTCGCAGCGGTCTGCCTTGATGGCGGCCGCGATCGCCACCGCCGAGGTGTCCGAGCCGCCGCGGCCGAGCGTGGTGATTCGCCCGGTTTCGGCGTTGATGCCCTGGAAGCCGGCGATGACCGCGACCTCCTTGCGGTCGCGAAAGCGCTGGATCAGCTCGGAGCCGTCGATATCGACGATTCGCGCCGAGGCATGGGCATCGCTGGTCTTGATCGGGATCTGCCAGCCCTGCCACGAGCGGGCCTGGATGCCCATGCCCTGCAGCACGATCGCCAGCAGGCCGGACGTGACCTGCTCGCCCGAGGCCACGACGGCGTCGTATTCGCGCGCATCGTGCATCGGCGACGCCTCGGTGCACCAGGCGACCAGTTCGTTGGTCTTGCCCGACATCGCCGAGACGACAACGGCGACCTCATGACCGGCATCGACCTCGCGCTTGACGTGGCGCGCGACGTTGCGGATGCGGTCGATGTTGGCGACGGAGGTGCCGCCGAATTTCAGCACGAGGCGACCCATGACGACGCGCTCATTCCCATCAGGAGGATAAGTTGACCGACTGAGCGCGAAACCGGAGGCGCGCCAGCCGAAACGCGCGTATACATAGCGCCGCGGCTGGGGGCAAGACGGTTCCTTGTGGTGACAGGGTCAGGTTACAGGGTCAGGTTAGAGGCTTGGAATGGCGCGTTACATCGACGAAATCCTGCAACCCGGCGAGAAGGTGCTGTATTCGACCAATGCGCACTGGATGTTCTACCTTCCGGCGATCGGGGCCTGGATCGTCGTGTTCGGATTGCTCGTCCTCACCCGCATGACCGTGAACGACAATCTGGTCATGCTGTGCCTGGCCACCGCCGCCGTCATCGCCATTGTTGCGCTGTATTGGACGGTCCGGGCCTGGTTCCATCGTCTCACCACCGAGACGGACGTCACCAATCGCCGCGTCGTGCACAAAACCGGTTTCATCAAGCGCCGTACCTTCGAGATGGCCCTCGACAAGGTCGAGAGCGTCGACGTCAACCAGACCATCATGGGACGGGTTCTCAATTACGGCGATGTCACCATCTTGGGTGTGGGCGAGGGCAAGGAAACCATTTCGACCATCGCGGAGCCGCTGGCGTTCCGGAACGCCATCACGGCGCGTTAGCCCGGTACGGCGCCGCAGCTTCGATCATTGAGTATTCAGCGATGACAATGCCTCAGGATTCCCGCAGCCCTTCTGTTCCCTCCGGCTCGACCGTCGATCCGGCCGAGATCGCGAAGTTCTCGAAACTGTCCGAGACCTGGTGGGACCCGAAGGGCAAGATGGCGCCCCTGCACAAGATCAACCCGCTGCGCCTGACCTATATCCGCGATGCCGCCTGCCGGAAATTCGAGCGCAACGCCAAGAGCCTCAACTGCCTGTCGGGGCTGCGCATGCTCGACATCGGCTGCGGCGCGGGATTGCTGTGCGAGCCGTTCACACGGCTGGGCGCGCAGGTCGTCGGCGTCGACCCTTCGGCCAGCAACATTGCCGCTGCCAGGCTGCATGCCGAGAAGGGGCATCTGTCGATCGACTACCGCTGCACCACGATCGAGGAGATGGACCCGCGCGAGCGCTTCGACATCGTGCTGGCGATGGAGGTCGTCGAGCACGTCACCGACGTCAGTGCCTTCCTCGGCCGCTGTGCCGCGGTGCTGAAGCCGGGCGGCATGATGGTGGTCTCGACCCTGAACCGCAACTGGAAGAGCTTTGCGCTCGCCATCGTCGGCGCCGAATACGTGCTGCGCTGGCTGCCGCGCGGCACGCACGAGTGGAGCAAGTTCGTCACGCCGGACGAACTGACCAAATACCTGCTCGACAACCGCCTGGTCATCACCGAGCAGAGCGGCGTCGTCTACAGCCCCTTCGCCGACCGCTGGAGCCTGTCGACCGACATGGACGTGAACTACATGGTGGTCGCCGAGCAGATGGTCTAGCCGGCGCGGTGTGCCCGGCTGCCGCTCCACAACCGGTGTCGATGGGGTGCGATCCCGCGCCACATCCGGCGATTGCCGGCGTCGGCCGCGCTCACGCCGTCCGATCCGCCAGCCCCACCGCCCACAGTGCGAACGCATAGACGATTGCGACCTCATCCAGCCGGTTGAAGCGCCCGGAGGCGCCGCCGTGGCCGGCGCCCATGTTGGTGCGCAGGAGGACCGGCCCGCCACCGGTCATCGTCGCGCGCAGCCGCGCGATCCACTTTGCCGGCTCCCAATAGGTGACGCGCGGGTCCGTCAGGCCGGCCATGGCCAGGATCGCCGGATAGTCCTTGGCCGCGACGTTCTCATACGGCGAGTAGGACAGGATGGTGCGGAAATCCGTCTCGCTCTCGATCGGGTTGCCCCATTCGGGCCATTCCGGCGGCGTCAGCGGCAGGGTGTCGTCGAGCATCGTATTCAGCACGTCGACGAACGGCACCTCGGCGACGATGCCGGCGAACAGCTCACCTGCGCGGTTGGCGACCGCGCCCATCAGCATGCCGCCGGCACTGCCGCCATGGCCGACGATGCGCTTCGCGCTGGTGTAGTTGGCCGCGATCAGCGCCCGCGCGCAGGCCGCGAAATCATCGAAACTGTTGGTCTTCTTCTCGCGCTTGCCGTCGAGGTACCAGCCCCAGCCCTTGTCGGTGCCGCCGCGGATATGGGCGATGGCGTAGACGAAGCCGCGGTCGACCAGCGACAGCCGGTTGGTGCTGAAAGACGCCGGCATCGCATGCCCATAGGAGCCGTAGCCATAGAGCAGCAGCGGCGCCGAGCCGTCGGCCTTGAAGTCGCGCCGGTGCAGCAGCGACACCGGCACCTCGGCGCCATCATCGGCCTTCGCCATGATGCGCGTGGTGACGTAGTCGGCGGGATTGTGCCCGGACGGAATCTCCTGGCGCTTGCGCAAGGTTTTCGCGCGCGTCACCATGTCGTAGTCCCACACCTCCGACGGCGTCGTCATCGACGAATAGGCAAAGCGCAGGTTGGTCGTATCGAACTCGTAGGAGCCCATCGCGTCGAGCGAATAGGCGCCCTCGTCGAAGGCGATCGCGTGCTCCTCGCCGGATGTCAGGTCGCGGATCACGATCGACGGCAGCGCGTTGGCGCGCTCCAGTCGCACCAGATGGCCCGCATAGAGATCGTGGTCGAGCACGTAGATGCCGGCGCGGTGCGGAATGAGGTCGCGCCAGTTGGCGCGCCCGGGCGCGGACAGCGGCGCGGTGACGATCTTGAAGTCGATCGCGCCATCGGCATTGGTCAGGATGAACAGCTCGTCGCCGCGGTCGGCGATCGAATATTGCACGCCGTTCTCGCGGGCGGCGATGAGCCGCGGCGGCGCCTCGGGATGGTCGAGATCGATCAGCCGCTGCTCGGAGGTCTCATGGTCGCCGCCGGCGATGACGCAGAACCGGCCCGAGGTCGACTCGTGCACATGGGTGAACCAGCCGGTGTCCTTCTCCTCGTACACCAGCACGTCATCGGCCTGCCTGGTGCCGAGCCTGTGCCGCCACACCTGCATCGGGCGGTGGTTGTCGTCGAGCTTGACGTAGAAGAAGCTTTTGCAGTCGCGCGACCACACCGCGCCGCCGTCGGTCTCCTCGACGATGTCGGCGAGGTCATCGCCGCCATCCCAGTCGCGCACGCGGATGGTGAAATATTCCGAGCCCTTGGTGTCGGCGCTCCACGCCACGCGCTTGTGGTCGTGCGAATGCCGGCTGCCGCCGAACTTGAAATACTCATGCCCGCGCGCCAGCGCGTCGCCGTCGAGCCCGATCGTCTCCGCCCCGCCGTTGCGCGGCGTCCGGCAGAACAATTCGTGCTGGCCGCCCTCGCGGTACTTGCGGAAATAAGCGTAGGGCCCGTCCGGCGACGGCACCGAGGAATCGTCCTCCTTGATGCGGCCGCGCATCTCCGCGACGAGCTTCTTCTGCAGCGGTGAGGTGTGGCCGAGCACGGATTCCGCATAGGCGTTCTCGGCTTCGAGATAGGCGCGGATATCAGCATCCAGCAGCGACGGATCGTGCAGCACCTCCTGCCAGCGCGCGTCTTTCAGCCACGCATAGTCGTCCTGCACGGTGATGCCGTGGCGGGTGAAGCTGTGCTGATGGCGCGGCGCCACCGGCGCTGTTTTGCTGCTGTCTGTCATCTCGTCCTTTACGGGGTCACGCTCTCGCCGAGCCATTGGATCGCGGCGTCGAGGCCGCCGCGGCCGTGCGGGATCTTCAACGCCACCAGCGCCATTTCGATCACGCCGAGCGTGCCCAGCACCATCGGCGCGTTGACATGGCCCATATGGGCGATGCGGAACGCCTGGCCCTGCAGGTCGCCGATCCCGGTGCCGAGCACGACGCCGCACTGCTCCTTGCAGTAGGTCTGCAGCACCGCCGGATCATGGCCGCCGCCGACCAGCACCGTGGTCACGGTGTTGGAGCGCTCGGCGGCGTCTGCGATATTGAAGCCGATCACCTGGCCCTCGCTCCACTTCGCCACCGCGCGTCGCACGGCCTCGGCGAGCAGCTCATGGCGGCGGAAGGCGTGCGGCAGCCCTTCGTCGAACAGCATGTCCATGGCCTGGCGCAGCGCGAACAAGAGATGCACCGGCGCGGTGCCGCCATATTTGCGATAGTGCTCGGTGCCCTCGCGCTCGCTCCAGTCCCAATAGGGCGTGCGCATGTTGGCGCGCTTGTGCGCCTCGAGCGCGCGGGCGTTCGCGGCGACGAAGCCGAGACCGGGCGGCGTCATCAGGCCCTTCTGCGAGCCGGACATCGCGACGTCGATGCCCCATTCATCCATCTCGAACGGCATGCAGCCGAGCGAAGCGACGGTGTCGACCATGTAGAGCGCCGGATGGCCTGCGGCCTTGATGGCGCGGCCGATCGCCTCGACGTCATTGACGACGCCCGACGCCGTATCGATCTGCGCCACCACGATCGCCTTGATGGAGTGCTCCTTGTCGGCGCGCAGCCGCGCCTCGACCTCGGCCGGCCGCACCGCGCGGCGCCAGTCGCCACGGAGCACTTCGACCTCGGCGCCCATCGCGCGTGCCGCATTGCCCCAGCCGATCGCGAAGCGGCCGCTCTCCAGCACCAGCACCTTGTCGCCGCGCGCCAGCACGTTGGAGAGCACGGCCTCCCAGGCGCCGTGACCGTTGGCGATGTAGATGTAGGTCTTGCCCTTGGTCGCGAAGAGACGGCCGAGGTCGGACATGATGCCGTCGGTCAGCTCGACCATCTGCTTGGAGTAGATGTCGAGCGCGGGGCGGTGCATCGCCTGCAGCACCTCGTCGGGCATCGTGGTGGGTCCCGGGATGGCCAGAAACTCCCGGCCCGCGCGAACGGTCATTGTCAGTGTCCTCGGCGATGTGGTTTGGCGGTTGAGGGTGGTGATGGGCTCTCGCACACGGCCGGCCCAGCGCCGTTTTACGTGGCGGCGCCGCATAAGAAAAGCCGGAGAACCCGGGGGGCTGTCATGCCCCGGCGGGCCGGCGCGGCGGGGCTCAGCGCCGGGTCTCGCGGCAGCCGGCGGCCTCGGCCTCCTCGACCGAGCAGAACCAGCGCGTGCCCTTCGACACGTGCATCTTGATCTGCGCGTACCAGCGGCTCTTCTGCGTGTGATAGATGCATTCGCCGGCGCCGTTGACATTGCCCTTGATGGTGCAGTCCGGCGAGGGCGCGACCGGGCCCGAAGCCGAGGCGAGCAGGATCTTGCGCGCGCCCTCCGGCGGCTTGGTGGCGCCGAGGATCGCAGTCTTCTTGTTGCGTACGCGCCAGTCCCATGGCGCGATGAACGCGCCCTGCCACATGCCGGCCTTGGCGGCTCGCGCCTCCGCCTCGTCCGGCTCGTAGTCATGCGAGAGGGTGCGATAGGCCAGCGCCCAGCCGCTGCGCACCAGCCATTTCTGGATGTCCTCGCCGTCGACGTCGCAGCGCGCCACCTGGCGGCCGCGGCGATCGATCGAGCGCGGATGACAGGTCCAGCTCTTGCCGTCCGCGTGCTTGATCAGTTCGTCACGCGCGGCCACGCCGCAGGTCCAGCGCTCGCCGTTCTTGTTGAGGCAGAGCTGATCCACGGAGGGCGCGTCGATGCCGCCGAGCCGGATGCGGGTGGCCCCGATCGTGATCCCGTCGGCCTCACGGATCTTGGGAATCCCGGTGATGTCGGCCGCGGACGCGACGGAGGGCAGCAGCAGGAGGAGCGCGAGCAGGGCTGGTTTCATCGACATCAACGGGCGCGGGTCGTCCTTGGGGATGGGCAATAGCAGCGATAGTGCGGCGGATCGCCCGCCAGTTCCAGCGCCGCGATTGCCTGAGTCGCTCAACTTCGCGCGATGGCGGCCGAAAGTAGGAGCCGAGCTATGGCCAAGGCGTCGCTCTGCTCCCCTCCGCGCAAGGGGGAGGGGAGCACACTGCCCTTGCCGCCGAGATCGCGCTCGATCAGTTCACCGCCACCCGCCGGGCCAGCGCCAGGCCCATCAGCACAAACGCGGATGTCACCTCGGGGCCGCCGACCAGGATGCGGGTCGGGGTCTTCATCTTGTTCCATTCATAGGCGCGGTACGGATGGCGCCGGCCGCCCTCGCCGAACGACGTCACGATGCAATGCACCGCCGGCGCGAAGCTCGCTGCGGCGCCGCCGAGATGGCCGAGCGCGATCAGCGCCAGCGCGGCGTCGAACGGATTCATCTCGCGGCCGACCAGTTCGTCCTCGACATAGGCCAGCACGCGCAGCCGAATGAGCTCGAACGCGCCGTCGGGATCGATCGCCTGCCGCGCCGCCGGTGGCAGCGCCATGAAGGCGTGGTAGCAGCGGCCGAAATAGGCGCAGTACAGCTCCGGCAAATAATAGATGTGCGAGCGCGGATCGGCGAAGGCGCCGCTCAGCACCAGCCGCTGCTGGAAGCCGACGATCCGCCTGACGACGTCGAGCCTCGCTTGCGTCTCCAGGACCTGCCAGCGCTTGAGATTGCGGAACGAGACCTCGAGCACGTCGAGATTCAGCGTCGGATCGAGATCGTTGCCGTAGGGCCGCTCGCCGGCCAGGCTGTCGATCCAGGTCGCGACGCCGCCTTCGTAGTCGACGTTGTCGTTGATCGGCACCGTCACGCGCGGCTCGTTGCCGCCGGCGCGCACCTGGTAGCCGGCGTAGAAATCCAGCAGCGGCTGGCTCAGCATCGGATCGTCCGATCCGGCCTGCGTCGCCGCCGAGAACGAGCATGCCGTGGTGTCGCAATCCGGCACGTAGACGCCGAAGCCGAGGTCCTGCTTGATCTGGGTGAAGAAGCGCGAGAACCGCGGATGCGGATGCGGCGCCAGCGCGGTGACGACGTCGTAGCTCTTGCCGTCGGCGCCGCGCACCTGCTCGCGGCTGATGGTCAGGCAGAACTCGACCATCGCCGCGATGGCGCCGCGCGCCGCGCTCGTCTGCTCCGATGAGGCGAGGCCGGTCTCCAGATAGCTCAGCAGCGCCTCGGTGAAGAACGCGTCGTAATACGCCGAGCGGTGGCGGATCTGCACCGGCTCCCACATCGGCTCGGCGATGCCGCGCCACGGCGGATTGATCACCGCGGCCGCCGGCGAGCGCGCGATGAAGACGCGGGCGAGGTTGAACAGCAGGGTCGAGTTCTTGTAGCCGCGCGCGTCGAGCCCCCGCAGCGCCATCTGGACCTCGGAGCCCTTCATGTCGGGATCGCCGATCAGGTTGAAGGCGGCATAGGTCGGGATGAAGCCATTGCGGCTGAACGAGCCGAGCAGGTCGGCACCGCAGGCCCGGATCACCCGGTCGATCTCGCCGGCCGGCGGCATGGCCGCCGCCGCAGTCCGGCGCGGCGGGGCAGGGTGGTGCAAGGCGATGCTGTCGACGAGATCGGCGACCGGGCGGCCGACCTGCTCCCAGTCCGGCGTCGGATTGTCGCGGGCGAGAACCAGCGCGTCGCGCAGCGCATTGAGGCGAGCGGGATCGTTCAGCTCGGGCAGGCCGGCACGGCGCAGCAATGCGCGCAGCGCCGGGTTCCCCAGCGCGGTCCGGTAGAATTTCGACAGATGCGGGTCGCCGCTGCCGGGCCGGCGCAGGATGGGGTCGCAGACCTCGTACAGCGAGGGCCCATCCTTCCGGGCCGTCAGTGCGCGACAGGCCGCGCCGGCGAAATACTGGAAACTCAAGCGAGGACTCGCGGGTTGTCGGAGGCGGGACGAACGGCATGCGCTGCTCGAAACGCCCCACAAACGGCGCGCCGTGCGCATGCATGGGGCAAACTGACACGCTCGACCGCCAAAGACAACGTGACGGCGGTCACGGCGCGGGAGGCGGATTTGGCGGCAATGTGGCCTCCCGGCGGTCCGCCCAGGGCCGTTTGGAGATCGCCGCCATGGTTAAATTTGCGTTTCTCTTCAAGTGCTTGAAAAGTCAATGGTGTTCCGATGTTGCCCTGGGTGCTCGTTCGGGTTAATCCTTTCTTCGTTGCGGCGCCGCAATTTGCGCGCATTGGGACGACACATCGTCTCGCAACCCCTCAAACCTCAGAGGCGCCAGCGCGACCAAAGGGTGCACCCCTTTGGCATCGACGGGCAGGCTCGGACCAGGATTGACGTGATGACCGCAAGGCAGCCTTCTCTTTCCCGCCGATCGGCCGTGATCGCCGCCGCGCTTCTCTGCACGGTGTCGCTCGCGATCGGCGCGCATGCTGCCCTCAACAAGCGTTCGCTCGAGGCGCCCAAGGCGGCCGCCTCCGAGCAGAGCAGCGTGGCGACCGGCAACGGCGCGCGCCTCGCGCTCGTCATCGGCAATGGTCACTATCCCGATGCGAATGCGCCGCTCGTCCAGCCGATCAACGATGCCCGCGCGCTGACCGGCGCGCTGCGCCGCGACGGCTTCGATGTCGATGTCGTCGAGGATGCCAATAAGGACGACATGACCCGCGCGGTCGAGCGCCTCAAGGCCAGGATCAAGCCCGACTCGGTGGTGATGCTGTTCTTCGGCGGCTACGCCATCCAGGCGGGACGCGAGAGCTACATGATCCCGGTCGACGCCAAGATCTGGCGGGAATCCGACGTGCGCCGCGAGGGCACCAGCATCGAGCGTCTGCTCGATACGGTCCGCGAGCAGGGCGCGCGCGCCAAGCTGGTGGTGATCGACGCCTCCCGCCGCAATCCCTATGAGCGCCGCTTCCGCGCCTATTCGCACGGCCTCGCGCCGATCAACGCGCCGGCCAATGCGCTGATCCTGTCGTCGGCGACGCCGGGCAAGGTGTTGGACGATCCGAAGGGCCAGAACAGCGTGCTGGTCAGCGAACTGCTGAACCAGCTCGGCAGGAGCCCGAGCGCCGAGACCGTGTTCAACAAGACCCGCAACGCCATCGCCCGCAGCTCCGACGGCGAGCAGGTGCCGATGGTGTCGTCCTCCCTGGTCGAGGACATCCGCTTCAGCGCCGACGTCGCCAACGCCGGCAGCTGAGGCCTGGGGTTTCCATCTCTCGTTCAACGCGTCTGACGCTCAGAGCGCCTGAGCGTTTGCCCCCCTCTCACCAAGCTGACGGTCAGCTCCCCTCCCCCTTGCGGGGAGGGGTTGGGGGTGGGGGTCCACGGGCGCCGCGCGTCGTTGGCTTGAGCCTTTGCTGCAAACATCCTGCTTTGGCGGATGCGGGAGCGATCCCTCCCGCATGGCGCTGCCTTGGATCGCTGAAAACCTCCCAGGAGCGGGCTCGCAAATCACGTCGAGCGCGACTCGGAGAACCCCCACCCCCGACCCCTCCCCGCCAGGGGGAGGGGAGCCGACCGCCACTGGCGCGACCTCCCCATTTCATCCGTTCCGCAGGACTCGGCCGCCGCCCTCAATTGCTCGCCATCACCGGCCGCACCGGGTCGCCCTCGCGCAGCAGCGCGCCGGCGCGGGCGACGACGACGTCGCCCTCGGCGAGGCCGTCGCGGATCTCGACCTGGCCGCCGGCCATCAGGCCGATTTCGACCCGCTTGGTCTCGATGCGCTGGGCGCGCACCACCTGCACCACGGTGCCGTCCGGATCGTACAGCACGGCGGTCAGCGGCACCGCGACGCCGCAGCTCTGGCCGATCTTGATCACGGCGCGCCCGAACGAATTCACCAGCAGCCGCGCCGTGCCGTTGATGCCGATGAAGGCCTGGCCGAGCTGGCTGTTCGGCTCGACGGTCGGCGCCACCCTTCGGATCTTGCCCTCGACCTCGCCGGCCCCGACGATGCGGATCCGCGCGGTCTGGTTGACCGCGAGCTTGCCGAGCTGCGCTGATGGCACCAGGCCGACGAGATCATATTCGTTGCGGGCGAGAATGGAGAACAGCGCCTCGCCGCGACCGGAGGCGAAGGCGCCGATGGTGGCGCTCGACGACAGGATGGTGCCCGCGACCGGCGCCTGGATCATGATCGTGCCGCCCTCGGGCGGGGTCAGTCGTGCCAGGTTCTGTCCGGCCGTGACGGTGTCGCCGGCGTCGACCAGCACCTCCGCGACCTTCAGGCCGGGACGGTCGGGCCTGACGGCGGTCTCGTTGCGCGCCAGCACCATGCCGGACACCTCGACCGTGTTGTCGAAGCAGGCCTTGGTCGCCTTGAGCACGCTGACCGCGGCGCCCTTCGGCGCGCTGTCGTCGGCTGCCAGCGCAGGCTGGATCAGGGCCAGCACGCCGGCCGCGGCCAATAGCGGCATCTGGCGCATCGTGGCAATTGCGGCATGTCGCATGCGAAACCGATCCTCGCGAACTCACGTCAATTGAACGGCTGAAGTCGGGATAGCAGACGTGCAGCCGCCGGGCCAGCCGACCCGCGTCCCTGGTAGTCGCGCCAGCATGCTGCGACGTTCAGCGGAGGACCCCCGAACTTTCTCGGCAGGGTCCACGTTGACGCTGCCGAATGTCGGCCATCTCTATTTGGGACTCACGATCATGCTTCGGCTCTGGATACCACTTCTGCTCTGCGCCGCCCTCGTCACGCCGGCGGTCTCCGCCGAGCTCACCGCCGACGCCGTCAACGGCGCGGAGCTGCGCAAGCGGCCGCCGGCCGAAGAGAAGATGGACCCGGTGGCGATCCGCGCCCAGGTGCTGCTCGATCGCGCGCGTATCTCGCCCGGCGAGATCGACGGCCGCTTCGGCGACAATGCGCGCACGGCGCTCGCCGCGTTCGCGCGCGCCAAGGGGCTTGCCGGTGATGCGAAGCTGACGCCCGAGCTGTGGGACGCGCTGCTGCGCGGCGACCAGGCGCCGGCGGTCGTTCCCTACACGATCACCCGCGATGACGTGAAAGGGCCGTTCCTGAAGAAGCTGCCGCAGCACATGGAGGACATGAAGGACCTGCCGGCTCTCGGCTACACCTCGCCGCGCGAGGCGCTGGCGGAGAAATTCCACATGAGCGAACAGCTGCTGTCGGCGCTCAACCCGAAGGCCAGCTTCGACAAGGAGGGCGAGCAGATCGCCGTCGCCAACGTGATCCGGCCGGACGAGAAGGCGCCGGAGATCATGCGGCTCGACATCAGCAAGGACGCCGGCACGGTGCAGGCATTCGACAAGGACGGCAGGCTGGTGGCGGTGTTTCCGGCCACCGTCGGCAGCGAGGAGAAACCGACGCCCGACGGCACCTTCAAGGTCACCTCGCGCGATGCCGATCCCAACTACCGCTACAATCCGGACTACGAGTTCAAGGGCGTCAAGTCGCGCAAGCCGTTCACCATCAAGCCCGGCCCGAACAACCCGGTCGGCGCCTATTGGATCGGCCTGTCGGTCGGCAACGGCTACGGCATCCACGGCACGCCCGAGCCGTCCAAGGTCGGCAAGTCGGAATCGCACGGCTGCGTCCGCCTGACCAATTGGGACGTGCGCTTCCTCGGCGACCACCTGTCGAAGAAGGCGAAGGTGGAGCTGCATTGAGCGGGCACCGTTGCCTGGCGAAGCTACGCCATCATCCCGGCCGAACGACGTGACCCGGCTCGATCCACACCCACCGCCGTCATCCCGGCGAACGCCGGGACCCACAACCCCAGGGAGCGGTTTGAGGCAGGCCGGTCATTGACAGTTCGCCCATCGCGACCGCCGCCGCGTATGAGTCTCGGGTCGGCATCGCAACCACGCGATCGCGCGTCGCTACTTGCTCGGGACGGCGAGTGGCGGAGTACAGCAGCATCGCTGCAACGACCAATTCACCGCGTATGGTGGGCAAAGCGCGCAGCCATCGTGCGTGTCGCGAGGACGTGCCAGCGCCTTTGCCCACCCTACCGGCCGCATCGTCTTTCCTGCGCGCCGCGGCGAATTTAACGAGCAATGCCAAGCCGATCGGGCCTGTCCAGATCTTCCGATAAAAAGAATTCTCTTGCGCCGTCGGGCAAATCAGGTGGAGACTTCCGCCCGTCCCGCCTCATTGAAGAGGGGCGCTCGCGAACGTCACGACGCGTTGGGGTGGGATGCGATGGCCGCGAGATGGCGCAGCGTGCTCAATGCATGCCGACGTACGCCATGCCGCGGACGGTGAAGTCGCAGGGTCCTGACCTCCCGACGCTGAGGTCCGCGCAACGTGCGTGATGCGCGCGTTGTCGCCACGGTGGCAAACAAGCCGGTCACCGGGGAGACTGCGTATAAATCGTAAAGCCATCGCGCAGGGAGGGCCGGGTCGTTCCGGCTGTACCTGTGGTTCTGCCGCCTGCATTTTTTCTCGCAGGCGGGCCGCAGGCCTCAGCCGAGGCCTGGCTCTCCCTGCGCCCTCTCACAAAAGAGGGTGTCCCGATGATCACAGCTCGGACGCAAAACGCGCCGCGAGAACGCGGACCTGCAACCGCGTGGGCTGTTTGATAATTACATCAGAACAACAGGTCTCCGCCGCTACGTCGCAAACGACCGCGACGGTGCGACATGCAGCGCATAGACGTCGAGCTTGTCGCTCACGCGAGGATACAACTCGGTCACCAGCGGATCGTGCCCTGGGATGAATCGATCCGGATGGCCGGCGAGGCGTTCGATGATCTCCCAGCCCTGCGCCATGTCGCCGATGTTGTAGACGATCGGAAACGGGCTACGGCGCTGCAGATTGGCGTAGTAATGCGCGGCGTCGGAGGCGAGCACGACGGGGCCGCGCGCGGTGTCGACGCGCACCACCTGCAGCCCGTCGGAATGCCCGCCGACCCGGTGCACGGTGACGCCGGGCGCGACCTCGCCGTCGCCGGCGTGGAAGGTGACGCGGTCGCCATAGACGTGGCGCACCATCGTGGTGACGTGCTCGACCGTGAACGGGTAGCGCAGCATGCCGTTGCACATGCAGCGGCCGGTGGCATAGGCCATCTCGCGCTCCTGCAGGTGAAAGCGCGCGTTCGGGAAGCGGTCGAGATTGCCGGCGTGATCGTAGTGCAGATGGGTGACGATGATGTCGCGGATGCCGGCGGCGTCGACGCCGAACGAAGCGAGCGCATCGATCGGATCGCGCGTCAGGGTGCGGTGGCGGATCTCGGCCTCCGCGGCGTTGAAGCCGGTGTCGACCAGGATGTCGCGCCCGTCAGTGCGGATCAGCCACACGAAATAGTCGAGGTCCTGCGCCGTGCTGTCGTGCGGATCGGGCTGCAGGAAGTTCATGTGCGGCGTGCGCGGCGACATCGTCGCATAGCGCAGCGCGTAGATCTCGGTGGCGTTCCCCATGATGGCCTTCTCGTTGGTTGGGCACGGCAACCATCGAGCCATCGGCAGGCATCGAGGTCAATCGCATCGAGGTCAATCGCGGCGCGCGTCGAACCGGACGGTGCGCTGCCGCGACACAGCGTGAGGCATCTCACATTGCAAGACATTGGGATCGTTGCATGGTGCGCTCGTGTCATGGCCCGCAGCCCGCAACAGGCGCCTGCGGGCGGTCGCTGCCTCAGACGATTCTTCAACCGCTGCAATCGGTTGACGGACCGTCACGGCGATTTGATAATGCCTGACGCGTGGGATATGGTCGCCGCGGCGCAAGCTGGACGGCGCCTGATTGCTGACCGCTGGACCGCCATCGTGATGACTTTCCGCCTGCTGCTGCCGCTCGGCCTGATGTTCTCCGTCGCGTTCTCGGCCGTGGTCTCATGGCCCGCGCGCGCGGCCGGCGACCGCTTCGCCCTGGTGATCGGCAATGCGAAATATCCGGATGCCGAGGCGCCGCTCAAGGAACCGGTCAACGACGCCCGCGATCTCACCGACGAGTTGAAGCGCGACGGGTTCAGCGTCGAGACGCTGGAAAATGCCGGCGGCGACGCGATGCGCCGCGGCCTCGACCGGCTTTATGGAAAGATCAAGCCGGGCTCGGTGGCGCTGCTGTTCTTCTCCGGCTACGGCATCCAGTCGAGCCGGCAGAGCTACATGATCCCGGTCGACGCGCAGATCTGGCAGGAGGCCGACGTGCGGCGCGACGGCATCGGCCTCGAGCAGGTGCTGCAGGAGATCAACAGCCGCGGCGCCGGCGTGAAGATCGCGCTGCTCGATGCCTCCCGGCGCAATCCCTATGAGCGCAGGTTCCGCACCGCCTCGGCTGGGCTCGCGCCGGTCATCGCACCGAGCGGTACTTTGGTGATGTACTCGGCCGCGCTGTCCGCCGTCGTGTCGGATAGCGGCCGGGATCACAGCCTGTTCGTGCAGGAGCTGCTGAAGGAGATCCGCGTTCCCGACCTCACCGCAGAGGAGACGCTGAACCGCACCCGCGTCGGCGTAACCCGCGCGTCGCGCAGCGAGCAGGTGCCGTGGATCTCGTCGTCGCTGGCGGAGGACTTCTCCTTCGTGCCGGGCAATGGCGGCGTCAGGCCGCCGCAGGCCGAGAGCAATGCCGCGCCGATTCCGGCACCACCTGTCCCTGCGCCGACCCCGACGCAGGTCGTGGTGGCACCGCCGGTGCCGTCGCCGCTGCCGCCGGCTCCGCCCGCGCCGCAGCCGACGCCGGTGCAGAAGGTGGATACCCCACCGCCCGCGCCGGTTGCTCCGGCGCCGCCGGCGCCCGCGCCATCTCCCGTGATCGCGAACGTGGCGCCCGCCGCGCCTGCTGCGCCAGCGGCCCCCGCCGCTCCGGCGGAGGATGCGTTTGCCGACGATCCCACGATCAAGAGCCTGACCGCCAAGATCGCGGCCAATCCGGAGGATGCCGGCGCGCTGTACCGGCGCGGCCAGGTGTATGCGAGCAAGGGCGCCTACGCGCAGGCGATCCGCGATTTCGACGACACCATCCGGATCAATCCGAAGGACGTCGAGGCGCTCAACAACCGCTGCTGGGCGCGCACGGTCGTCGGCGAGCTGCAGCCTGCGCTGCGCGACTGCAACGAGGCGCTGCGGCTGCGGCCGAATTTCGTGGACGCGCTCGACAGCCGCGGGCTGGTCAACCTCAAGAGCGGCGCGGTCAAGAACGCCATTGCCGATTTCGATGCGGCGCTGAAGATCAATCCGCGCCTGACGTCATCATTGTACGGCCGAGGTCTCGCCAAGCAGCGTAACGGCGCCGCGCAGGAGGGCGCGCTCGACATCGCCAACGCCAAGGCGATGGACCCCAACATCGTCCGCGAGTTCGAAGCTTACGGCGTGCGCTGATTTGTTGCGCGCGTCGGCCGGCCGGCTCGAACCATGCGGCAGGCCGGACCGACATAACAGCGAACAGCCGGGTGTCGCGTGTGGGCGCGGCGGAGACCGGGACGATCAGTTCGCGTGAGGAGGGATTGGCAATGACCGCACCGAAAACGAATTCGACCATGACCGCCGGCCTTACGGCTCTCCTGGCCGCGACGGTCCTGAGCGCAGCCGCGTCGCTCGTCGCGATGCCGGCCTTCGCCGCCGATGACGTCAGCGAGGATCAGATCGTCCGCGCCCTGGCCGGGCAGAAGAAGCCGCTGACCCGGGGACTGTCGATGTCGCCGCCGTCGGAGGCTGCGCCCGCGGTTTCGCCGGAGCAGGACAAGTTCCTGCAGAGCATTCGCGGCCGCTCGACGCGGTCGCTGTCATCAGCCGAGCGCGAGGAGATCGCGGCGGTCGCCAAGACCAAGCCGAACATCGATCTCGAGATCACCTTCGACTACAACTCCGCCAACATCAGCCAGAAGTCGCTGCCGTCGGTGCAGGCGCTCGGCCGGGCGCTGACCAACGCCGAGCTGAAGGGGTCGACCTTCGTCGTCGCCGGTCATACCGATGCCGCCGGTGGCGAGGCCTACAATCAGGACCTGTCCGAGCGCCGCGCCGATTCGATCAAGCGCTATCTGGTCGAGAAGTTCGGCATCGCCGGCGCTGACCTGGTGACGGTGGGCTACGGCAAGAGCAAGCTGAAGGATCCGAGCCAGCCGCTCGCCGAGGTGAATCGCCGCGTCCAGGTCGTCAACATGCAGAGCAAGACGGCGGCGGCCAAGTAGCGCCGCGTCCATCAAGCGCCGTCGGAGGTCGCGTGGCCGGAGATCGAGGTGGCCGGATGCGTCCCGCAGGATTGCGGGGCGCATCGCCTTGTCGGAGCGTCCCGCGCCAAATTCGCAGCATCCATAACCCGCATCTCGCGCCGACCGGATCCCCCTGCCGATGAAGCTGCCAAAATCCCTTAAAACCGCGGCCAGCGCGGTGGTCTTCGTGGCCCTGTTCGCCGGCTATTACTGGTACGAGCATCGTCCCCATCACACTGCCGAGGAGCCGCCGATGCAGGCCCAGGTGCTGGTGACCAAGGCGGTGAAGGCCTGCTTCTCGGATCTCGTGCGCGTCACCGGCTTCGTCGTGGCCCGCCGCGAGGCGGTGGTCGGCGCCGATCAGGAGGGATCGCGGGTCATCGACGTTCTGGTCAAGGAGGGCGACACCGTCACCGAGAACCAGGAGCTGGCGCGCCTGACGCCGCCGCCGCAGCAGCCGGGAGCGCCGGCAGCGGCCGCGAGCCGGCCGGTGCCGCTGCGTGCGCCGGCGTCCGGACTCGTCACCGAGGTGCGCACGATCGCCGGTGCGCCGGCCTCGCCGCAGGCCGGCCCAATGTTCCGCATCGCCGTCAACAACGAGCTGGAGCTCGACGCCGAGGTTCCGAGCGTTCATCTCCTGAAGCTCGGCACGGGCGCGCCGGTGCGCATCACCCGTGACAACCTTCCCGACATTGTCGGCCGCCTGCGCGTGGTGGCGCCGCAGGTCGACCGGACCACCCAGCTGGGCCATGTGCGCATCGCGCTGACCAGCAATCCGTCGCTCAAGCCCGGCATGTTCGCGCGCGCCAATATCGATGCCCGGCGGAGCTGCGGCGTCGCCGTGCCCAATACGGCGATCGATCATCTCACCATCCAGGTCGTGAAGGGCAACACGATCGAGACCCGCCGGGTGCGGGTCGGCCTGGTGTCGGATACGTCGAGCGAGATCCTCGACGGGCTGACAGAGGGAGAAATCGTGGTGGCCGACGCCGGCAGCTCGCTGCACGATGGCGACCAGATCAAGACCATGTTTGCCGAAGACATCGATCGCACGCGGGTACGCTGATGGCACTGAATATTTCGGCATGGTCGATCCGGAACCCGCTGCCGTCGATCCTCTTCTCCATCATCCTGCTGATCCTGGGCTGGATGAGCTTCACCAAGCTCGCGGTGACGCGGCTGCCGAACGCCGACATTCCGGTGATCTCGGTCGCGGTGGCGCAATTCGGCGCGGCGCCGTCGGAGCTTGAATCCCAGGTCACCAAGATCATCGAGGACGGCGTCTCCGGCGTCGAGGGTGCGCGCCACATCCAGTCGCTGATCACCGACGGCCTGTCGGTGACGACGATTACGTTCGCGCTGGAGACCAACACCGATCGCGCCATCAACGACGTCAAGGACGCCGTCACGCGGGTCCGGTCCGACCTGCCGCAGAACGTCACCGAGCCGCTGATCTCGCGCGTCGACAAGATCGGCCTGCCGATCGTCACCTATGCGGCGATCTCGCCGGGCAAGACCCCGGAGCAGCTGTCGTTCTTCGTCGACGACGTGGTCAAGCGCGAGCTGCAGGGCGTGCGCGGCGTCAGCCAGGTCGAGCGCATCGGCGGCGTCGAGCGCGAGATTCTGGTCTCGCTCGATCCCGACCGTCTGCAGGCCATGGGCCTCACCGCCGTCAATGTCAGCCAGAGCCTGCGCGGCACCAATGTCGACGTCGCCGGCGGCCGCGCCGAGATCGGCAAGAACGACCAGGCGATCCGCACGCTTGCCGGCGCCAAGACGCTGAACGAGCTGTCCAACACGATGATTCCCTTGTTCGGCGGCGGCGAGGTCCGGCTCGCCGATCTCGGGACGGTCACCGACACGATCGCCGATCGGCGCACCTTTGCGCGCTTCAACGGCGAGCCGGTGGTCGCGCTCGGCATCAAGCGCGCCAAGGGCGCCAGCGACGTGGTCGTCGCCGCCGCGGTCCAGAAGCGCATCGACCAGGTCAGAGCCGCCCATCCCGATGTCGAGCTGAAGCTGATCGATACGTCGGTCGATTTCACCAAGGGCAATTACGAAGCGGCGATCTCGACCCTGTTCGAGGGCGCGATCCTCGCCGTCATCATCGTGCTGCTGTTCCTGCGTGACTTCCGCGCCACGATGATCGCGGCGATCTCGCTGCCGCTGTCGATCTTTCCGGCCTTCTGGGCGATGGATATTCTCGGCTTCTCGCTGAACATGGTGTCGTTCCTGGCGATCACGTTGTCGACCGGAATTCTGGTCGACGACGCCATCGTCGAGATCGAGAACATCGTGCGCCACATGCGGATGGGGAAGTCGCCCTATCGCGCGGCGCTCGATGCCGCGGACGAGATCGGGCTCGCGGTCATCGCGATCAGCCTCACCATCATCGCGATCTTTGCGCCGGCCAGTTTCATGTCCGGCATCGCCGGACAGTTCTTCAAGCAGTTCGGCATCACCGTCTCGGTGCAGGTGTTCTTCTCGCTGCTGGCGGCGCGCTTCGTCACGCCGATGCTGGCGGCCTACTTCCTCAAGCACCACGACCATGACGATCCGCCGCCCGGATTCATCCTGCGTGCGTATCAGCGCATCGTCACATGGTCGGTGAAGCACTACTTCATCACGGTTCTCCTGGGCATCGGGATATTCGCGGGCTCGATCTGGAGCACGACCCTGCTGTCGCAAGGGTTCCTGCCTGCCCAGGACGCCGCGCGATCGCTGCTCGCGATCGAGCTGCCGCCCGGGGCGCAGCTCGCCTACACCGAGAAGGTGACCGAGGACATCGTCGCGCGCCTGCGCAAGCGGCCCGAGGTCCGCAGCGTGTTCGTTGACGGCGGCCGGCTTCAGGGCGCGATGGAGGTTCGCCGCGCCGGGATGATCGTCAACTACACGCCGAAGACCGAGCGCAAGATCACCCAGAAGGAGCTCGAGCTCGAGATCACCAAGGATCTCGAGAGCATTCCGGACATCCGCTTCTGGTTCACCGACGAAAATGGTCTGCGCCCGATCAAGCTGGTGCTGACGGGCTCGGATCCCAAGCTGGTCGACAACGTTGCCAGCGAGCTCGCGTCGCAGATGAAGCGGATTCCGATCATCTCCAACGTCGTGTCGGACACCTCGCTCGACCGGCCGGAGTTGCGGGTGCAGCCGCGCGCCGACCTGGCCGCGCGTCTGGGCGTGTCGACAGAAAGCCTGTCGCAGACCATCCGCGTCGCCACGATCGGAGATGTCGGTCCCGCGCTGGCGAAATACGATGCCGGCGGCCGCCTCGTCCCGATCCGGGTGCAGCTCGAGGATGCGGCGCGCAGCGACGTCAAGATCCTCGAACAGTTGCGGGTGCCGCTCGGGCAGTACGGCGAAAAGGGCGGTGTGCCGCTGGCGGTGGTCGCCGATATCAAGCTCGATCAGGGCCCGACCAGCATCAGCCGCTACGATCGCGGGCGGCAGGCCACCGTCGCGGCCGACCTCGTCGGGCTTGCGGCGCTCGGCGATGCGACCAGGCAGATCGACGAGCTGCCGGTCAGAAAGAGCATGCCGGCCAGCGTCAAGCTGATCCCTTCGGATGATGCCGAGAGCCTGAACGAGCTGGCGTCCGGCTTCATCACGGCGATCACGGCAGGGCTGATGATCGTCTACGCCGTGCTGGTGCTGCTGTTCGGCACCTTCCTGCAGCCGATCACGATCCTGTTCTCGCTGCCGCTGTCGATCGGCGGGGCGATCGGCGCGCTGATGCTGACGGGCAAGCAGCTCACGATCCCGGTCTATATCGGCATGATGATGCTGATGGGCATCGTGACCAAGAACGCGATCATGCTGGTCGAGTTCGCGGTCGAAGCGATTCATGCCGGTGTCAGGCGCGACGAGGCGATCATCGACGCCGGCATGAAGCGGGCCCGTCCGATCGTGATGACCACGATCGCGATGGTCGCCGGCATGATGCCGAGCGCGCTCGCGGTCGGTGCCGGCGGCGAGTTCCGCTCGCCGATGGCGCTCGCGGTGATCGGCGGCCTGGTGTTCTCGACCGTGCTGTCGCTCTTGTTCGTGCCGGCGATGTTCCTGGTGATGGACGATGTCGGCGCGTTGTTCGCCCGCCTCGGCCGCAAGCTGATCGTCTCCTCCGGCGAGACTGCCGACGAGGCGCAGTCCGGCCATGGGCCGGAGGCGGGGCATCAGCCAAAGCCGCCGCCGTCGGCGATGTCGCCGGCTGCGGAATGAGATGACGTGCTGGTACGTGCTGTTTCAGTTCGCGGTCGAGGGCGTACGGCGGCGCGCGCTGAGATCGTGGGCCACGTTCGGCGCGCTGTCGACTGGCGCGGTGGTCTCAGGCGGAACGATCAGGGCAACGAAGCCCTGGCTCGCGCCCTCCAGGCCGAACAGCTTGGTCCGGAGCGTGAAATCGGCCCGTACCGAACGTCGCGCCTGCGCTGCCGCGGCTTGCATGCCGGAGATGCAGGAGGTGTCGGTGTCGTAGCACAGCGCCGCCCAGCCCTGCGCAGTCAGCTCTTCCGACGGAGGGTGCAGCTCGTGCGGGTGCACAAGCGCCATTTCATAGTGCGGGTGGTCGGGACTGTAGAACGCGGCGGCAAAGGCGAGGCCGTCATCGCCGCCGACGGCGACAAGGGCTCCGTTCGACGCCGTATGCCACAGGCGGTCGAGCTCGGTCACGGCCGGCTCGTAGAAATCGCGGCCCTCGTTCAACGGAACGTAGTTCCGGTACAAGGCATGGAAGGGCGCTACGACTGTGGCCGCGAATGCCGCGATCGCGATCGTCGCAGCGGCGAGATTGATCGTGACGTCGCGGGGAGCGTGATAGCTCGCGCCACACACGATCACGATGACGAACAGGAAGACGCCCTGCAGGCCCCAGAGCGGCGGCATGTCGGTGCCGAACACGATCGAGACCAGCGCGGGGAACACCACGGTCCCGATGCTGATCATCGCCAGCAGCCGGAGTCCGGGGTCGAGGCTGAGCGAATCGTTCAGCACGCGGGTGGCGCGGGGCCGGGTCATGGCGAGCCATATGAGGCCGGGGATACCGGCGATGCCGGCCATCGCCAACAGGAAGCCGCTGCCCTCGACCAGGGCGGCCGAGGCGGTCTTGCCGACGTGATGCTCGATCGCATGCGAGAACGGCTGGGCGCCGGTCGTGGCGAGCCAATAGATATGGGGGGCGAGCGCGACCAGGCCGGACAGCGCCGCGATCCAAGGCGCGGACGAGGTGAAATAGGCCCGACGCTCGCCGTGGCACAACGCCGCGACCGCAAAGCCCGCGATCAGGAAGACCGAGTAGTACTTGCCGAGCATGGCGAGTGCCGCGGTCAGGCCGGCCGCGACGGCCCAGCCGACGTGACGTGTCTCGAACGAGCGCAGGAAACACCAGGTCGCCAGCGGCCAGCTCGACAGCAGCACGGCGTTGGCGTTGAAGCGTTGCGCGTGCAGTTGATAGACCGGCAGCAGCATGAGCAGCAGCAGGACGACCAGGCGCTTGTCACCGCGCGCGAAACGCCGGGTGATGAGGTCGACGGCCCAGAGGCCGACCGCCGCGTTGGTCAGCGCCAGCAGGTTGAACGACCAGTTGGTCAGCGGAAACACGGTGGTCCAGGCCCGCGCGGCCCAGCCCATCAGCGGCGGATGCTTGGTCGAGCCCCAGTCGAAGCTGCGTCCGAGCGACCAGGTCTCGATCACATCCTGATGGAGATCGCCCCCCAGATAGGCGACCGAGAAATACACCATCCAGACCGCGACGAACCCGACGATCAGGGCCGGAACGGCCCAACCGTCCTCCACGGCGTCGATCCAGATCGTGAGAGCTCTGCGCCACCGGCCTACCGAACCACTGGCCTCGATCGCGATCGCCGGCAACGCAAGACTCATGACTTCGCTTCCACCACGCTTGTCTGGCGCGCAAAGCCCCACCCCGCGCACCGTCCGTGCGCGAGCCCGTGGAGTTCATCGCTGCCGGATTGAACCCTGTTAGAACTGTTAAAAAGAGTTCATGTCGCAAATTGTGAGGCGTGGTGGCCCAATTGCGATCATCTTTGGCCGATGCTGATACGAAACGATGCACGACGGGCAGTTCCCGCCATGGACTGGACCCGCAATCGACAAATTCGCGGTGAACGACGCTGCGCGCTTGCCGCGCTCGGCCAACTAATCGTTGCGTGCGATCGTGTTCAGCCTGGTCAGGTCATGCAGCAGGATGCGGCCGCGTTGCAGATCCAGGATCTTGTCCTTGCGCCAGGCCTGCAACTGGCGGTTCACGCTTTCGCGCGCCGCGCCGACGAAGACGCCGAGCTGTTCCTGCGAGATGTGAACCTCGGAGCCGAAATCCTCCGCCAGCGCGCACAGCCGGCGTGCCAGCCGCACCGGCAGCGGCTGCAGCACGGATTCCTCCATGCGCTCGCTCTGCCAGCGGATGCGCTGGCACAGCAGCTGAATGATCCTGATCGCCACCTTGGGCTCGCGTTCCAGGAAACTGAGGAAATCCTCGCGGCGGAGCACGAACAGCTCGGTTGCTTCACCGGCGGTGGCGTCCGCCGTGCGCTCCTGCCCGTCGAGCACGGCGACCTCGCCGAACAGATCGCCGGGCCCCATGAAGTTGAGCGTCAGCCGGCTGCCGTCAGTGGCACCGGTCTCGATGCGAATCTGGCCGCGCCGCACCCCGAACAGGGCATTGCCGGGGTCGCCCTTCTGGAACAGTACCTCGCCCGACGACAGATGCTGAGTGTGGCAGAGGCCCGAGATTCGCTGCAACTCGTCCGCACCGAGGTCGGCGAACATCGGGTTCATCTTCAGAATGACCGCAAATTCGGCCTGCTTGCTCATCACTATACCTTCGGCAATGGTTCAAAGCCTCAGTTACAGAAACCCCCCGGTCGGAAGTGTGTCATAAGTCACATAATGACGCACGGGCTTCCGACTATTTTGGTCGCGCTGGGAGCGGTCTTCGTTCCGAGAAAATTTCGGATTGAACCGGGTCGGCATTGCCGCACGCTAACCGGTGGAGACCGCTCGCGCCTCGCGCTTGGGACATCGACATGAAGGCATTGAAGATCGCAGGCGGTTTGATTGGCGCCGTCATCGTCGTGCTGGCTCTGGCGCTGGCTTTTGGACTTCCGGCGAGCTTCCTTACGGTGGCCATCCAGGACCGCGTCGAACGTGACACCGGCTATCGCCTGAGCATCGCCGGCTCGGCAAGCGTCAGCCTGTGGCCGTCGCTGCATGCAACCCTGACGGACATCACCGTGCAGGATCCGAAGGAGCGGGACGGCAACAATCGGCTGACGATCGGCAAGCTGCAGGCTGACGTGGCGCTGTCGAGCCTGTGGTCCGGCCGGCCCGACATCGGCGAGATCATCATCGACAAGCCCACACTCTATCTGCCGCTGCTGCGCGAGCGGCTGCGGGATAATGCGCCGCGCAGCCGTGCCTCGGCGAAGCCAGAAGCGGCGCCTGCGGCCCGGATCGAACGGGTCACCGTCAGGGACGGCGCCGTCATCCTGTCCAACCCGCGCGACCGCGTCGAGAATCGTCTCGAGGGCATCGGCGCGACGGCGTCTCTGTCCGATGGCAAGGTCAAGATCACGGGTACGGCCCGGGCCGGCGACCGCCCGGTCACGTTCGACGTCACAGCGCCGGCGCCGGCGCTGCCGATTGACCGCCAGACCCTGCCGGTCGAGTTCAAGATCGACGTGGCCAATGCATTCCGCGGCGGTCTTGCCGGCCGCGCCGACGTTCGCCTGAATGGCCCGGTGGTGATGATCAACGGTCTCAGCGGAACGCTCGGCGATGGCGATTTCAACGGCTGGGCCTCGGTCGATCTGGCGAGCAAGCCGCTGGTGAAGGTCGATCTCGACGTTCGCCGGCTCGACTTGGGAGCGCCTGCCGCGCAGGGCCCTGCCGGCGCGTCGGGATGGAGCACGGCGGCAATCGACTTGCGCGGTCTCAACTACGTCGATGCCCGTGTGAAGCTGTCGGCGACGGACGTCGTTCTCTCCGGGGCCCGCCTCGGTCCGCTCGATCTCGAAGCCTCGCTGGCCGGTGGCCTGCTGAAGGCGACCATCGCCAATCTCGGCGCCTATGAGGGGCAGGCCAGTGGCGAGGTCGTGATCGACGCCTCCACGGGCAATCCGGCCTATGCGATGCACTGTGATCTCGTCGGCATCCGGGCGCTGCCGCTGCTCTCTAACGTCGCCGGATTCGACAAGCTCGATGCGCGGATGCAAGGCAAGCTCGCCTTGCGCTCCAATGGCGCCAGCCAGCAGGCGATCATGAGCAACCTGAGCGGCTCGGCGTTCCTGTTGTTCCAGGACGGCGCGATCCGCGGCATCAACGTTGCGCAGATGATCCGCTCATTGACATCCAATCCGCTGTCGGGATGGCAGGATTCGAAGGAACTGACGACCGATCTCACGCAGCTCTCGGCCTCGTTTCAGGTCGAGCGCGGGCAGGCCGCCACCAGTGACCTCAATTTGGTCGGACCGCTGGTCAAGGTCGCCGGTACGGGGACGATCGATCTGGGCAATCGGGCGCTGGCGATGCGGGTCGAGCCGAAGCTCGTGATGACGACCGAGGGCCAGGGCCGCACCTCGGAGCCGATCGGCCTTGGGATTCCCGTCGTCATCGACGGCCCCTGGAGTCAGCCGCGCTTCTACCCCGACATGGCCGGCATCCTCGACAATCCGGACGCGGCCTACGCCAGGCTCAAGCAGATGGGCCAGGGCCTGTTCGGCAAGGACGGAGCCGGGCTGAACAATTTGATCAACGGCATCGGCGGCCTGATCGGAAATTCTGCGCCCACCGGTGCTGCTGGTCCGAACGGCGCGCCGTCAGCGGCAGCCCCGAATGGGCAGGCCCCGGCCCCCGGCCAATCCGACCTGCTTGGCGGCGATCTCGGATCGGCGATCGGCAATCTGATTCAGCAAGGACTGCAGGGCGCGTCGCCGCCCGCCAAGAGCCGCGGCCGTACGCTGGTTGCGCCCCAGGACGGCGCTGTTTCGCGGCCTCCGGGCGACGCCGGCCAGGGCGCGGCAGAGGCCGCTCCCGCCGAGCCCTTGCAGGACGGTGCCCAGGACAGCCAGCCGATGAACGACGTTCTGAAGCGCATCTTCAATAGGTAATATATGACCGCTACCGGCCGAGTCCGCGAAGGATGTCCCCCGAGCGGTGGATGCAATTCAGGGCCAGCCGCACGATAACGAGGCGCGCGAGCGCGCGCGGCGTGGGCGCCGCTGTGCATGCCATTCTGTGCTAAACGGATGCCGGCGACGGATCGTCTCGCACCCGAGCGGTCCCGTCTCCGAGGTGTTGCTGCCGCGAGGACGGCAGCGGACGCGCTTGTCCGAGGCTGACCTCGGCGATGATGCGCGTGAGGGGTCCGGATGAGCGAGGTCGAGAACAGAGGCTGGTCGTTGCGGCAGGGCCTGTTCGCCAAATACGTCGTGTCGCTGGTCGGGCTCGTCGTGTTCGTCCTGGCCGTGAACGGCGCGACCGAAACCTGGATCAGCTATCAGTCCACCAAGGCGAGCCTGACCGCCGCCATGGCCGAAAAGGCCGACGCCAGCGCCCGGCGGATCGATCAGGCGCTCTCGGATCTGCAGCGGCAGATCAGCTGGGTGACGCGGGCGAGCGCCAACACGCTGGAGCTGCGCCGCGCCGACTATGTGCAGCTGCTGAGTCAGGCACCGGCCGTGCGGCAGTTGTATCAGCTCGACGGACAGGGCCGCGAGCAGCTCAGGGTATCGCGCACCTCGATCTCGTTCTCCTCGGGCAACGACCTGTCGCGCGATCTGCGCTTCACCGACACCGTCACGCATGGAAGCAGCTTCTCGGCCGTGACCTTCAAGGGCGCGCAGCCGATGATGTCGATCTCGGTCGCGCATTCCGGCTTCAATGCCGGTGTGACCGTGGCTGACATCGATCTCGACTTTCTCGAAGACTTCATGACCGAGGCACAGGTCGGCAAGGTCGGCACCGCCTACGTGGTCGATCCGCGCGGCCAGGTGCTGGCGAGCTCCGCGAAAGGGCCGGCCGTCGGCCAGGACCTCGCCAAGCTGCCGCAGGTCGCGGCGGTGCTCGCGCCGGATGGCCAGCCGCTGGCCTCCGGCGCGGACAGCGCCGGGCACGCCGTGCTCTCGGCGGTCGCGACGCTGCCCAAGCTCGGCTGGTCCGTGTTCTTCGAGCAATCGACGGCGCACGCGCTGGCGCCGATCCGGGACCAGCTGTTGCGTGGGGCGCTGTTGATCGCGCTCGGTCTTTCCGTGGCGATCCTCGCGGGCTCGCTGCTGGCGCGCCGCATGCTCGTTCCGATCACCGCATTGCGCGCCGGCGCGCGCAAGCTCGGCGCCGGGGATTTCGCCCAGCGCATCGAGGTCAAGACGCATGATGAGCTGGAGGAGCTCGCCGATCAGTTCAACAGCATGGCCGGCCAGCTCGCGCAGTCCTATGCCGTGCTGGAAGCCAAGGTCGAGGAGCGGACGCGCGATCTCGCTCAGTCGATCAATGAGCTGAAGGTGCTCGAGGAGGTCGGACGCGCGGTGGCCTCCTCGCTCGATCTCAATGCCGTGCTGCCGACGGTGGCGGCGCGCGCGCTGGAGATCACGCATGCCGATGCCGTGCTGATCTATTCCTACGATGCCACGGAACGCCGCTTCAGGCTGGTGGAGGCCAAGGGCGTCGACCGGGACGGCGCGCACAATGTGCTCGACGAGCGCACGAGCCTGCTCTCCGATTCCGTGCGCAGCGGCGAGCCGATCGCGATCGCCGAGCTTGAAAGCGCACCCGATCACCCGCTGCGCGATGTCGCCGTCGCCGCCGGCTTCCGCGCCGTGCTGTTCACGCCGCTGGTCGATCAGCAGGGCGTGCTCGGCGCGCTGGTGGTGCTTCGGCGGGCGGCCGGCACGTTCCCGCCGAACCTGATCGGACTGATGCGGACATTTGCCAACCAGGCCGTGCTGGCGATGCGCAATGCGCGATTGTTCACCGAGGTCGACCAGAAGGGCCGCGAGCTGGCGCTGACCCACGCCACCGTGCAGCAGCAGGCCGCCAAGCTCACCGAGCAGACCGAGCAGTTGCGCGAGTGGAACAAGTCGCTCGAGGAGCGCGTCGAGAAGCAGCTCGCGGAGATCGAGCGGATCAGACGGCTGGAGCGCTTCCTGGCGCCGCAGGTGGCCCAGATCATCGCGTCGTCGGATGGTCACGAAGCGCTGCTGGAAAGCCACCGCCGCGAGGTCACGGTCGTGTTCTGCGATCTGCGCGGCTTCACCGCGTTCACCGAGACCACCGAGCCCGAGGAGGCGATGAACGTGCTGCGCGAATATCACGCCGCGCTCGGCAAGCTCATCTTCAAATATGAGGGCACGCTCGATCGCTATGCCGGCGACGGCGTGATGATCCTGTTCAACGCGCCGATCCCGTTCGAGGACCACACCACGCGCGCGGTGAGGATGGCGCTCGAAATGCGCGAAGAGATCGGACAATTGACCGAGCGCTGGAAAAACCGCGGCCACAGCCTGGGGTTCGGCGTCGGCATTGCGCTGGGATATGCGACGCTCGGCCAGGTCGGCTTCGAGCACCGGCTGGAATATGCCGCGATCGGCAGCGTCACCAATCTCGCCTCGCGGCTGTGCGACGAGGCCAAGGCGGGACAGGTGATCGTGTCGCGTCGTGTCTACGGCGTGGTCGAACAGTCGGTCGACGCCAGGCCGATCGACGACCTGCATCTGAAGGGATTCAACCACCCGGTGCTGGCGATGGAGATTTTGCGCTGGCGGGGAGAGGGTATCGACGTGTTGGACGTCCCAGCGGAGCCGCGGCGTTCGTCGGCGACCAACAAGTAGGGTGGGCAAAGGCGCCTGGGCGGTGCTTGTTGCTTGGCAGCAGTCTCACGCGCCGCGCCCACCGTCTCAATCCGACGAAGAACGGCGGGCACGCGCCGCCTCCGGCGGCGCTTTGCCCACTCTACACCTTGGCAACTAATAGGCCTGCTTCGCGTCGGCCTCCTCGCTCGTCTGGATCAGGTCGAGGCTCGCCTCGATCTTGCCGATCAGGCGGTCGAACGTCCTGCGCTCGTCGGCGGACAGGCATGCCATGATTTCGCGCTCGCGCTGCTGCAAACGCGGGATCAACTCCTCGTACAGCGTCTTGCCCTTCCGTGTCAGGCGCAGGCGGAACTCGCGGCGATCCTCGGTGTTCTCGACCCGCTCGATCAGCCGCCGCTCCAGCAGCGACGTCACGGCCCGGCTGATGGTCGATTTGTGCGTGCGGGTGCACGCTGCGACATATTGCGCGCTGCAGGCCTCGCGGCGGAAGCCGAGCGTCGCCAGCACGCGCCATTCCGGAATGTCGAGCCCATAGCGCTCGCGATACTCGACGGCGAGCGCCGCGCTGACCTCCGCGGCCAGACGGTTGAGCCGGAATGGCGCGAACTTGAACAGGTCGAGCCGCTCGTCGTCCTGCGGCACCGCGGCATTTCGGTCATCCTCGACCGGCTTCGCCTGCTGCCTGGACGCCGCGGGAGATGGCTTCGCCAAGATCGCGCTCCGATTTTTGAGTTGACGCGGCCGAAGCCGTCGGCTTTAGAATAGTTGCAGGTGAGACTATCTGGCAAGACGGCCAGATGGCCTCGCCCGAGGAAATGTCGGTCGCTTCGAAAATCGTCGCGTCGAAAAGTCCAAGAAAACCACAAGGCGAGCAAGCCATGGTGCAGGCCAATCCGGGGCAGGGCGCGGGCCAGGCGAAGGTTCAGTTCGGCTATCATCGGCACGAAGACCAGGATCAGGCCACGCCGGCCGCGCATCCGGTCGTCGTCGTAGGTGCGGGTCCCGTCGGGCTGTCGTTCGCGATCGATCTCGCGCAGCGCGGCCATGCGGTCGTCGTGCTCGATGATGCCGATCGTATCGGCGAGGGCTCGCGTGCGATCTGCTTTTCGAAGCGCTCGCTGGAATATTGGGATCGGCTCGGCGTCGGCGACCGGATGGTCGACAAGGGCGTGGTGTGGAACGTCGGCCGCATCTTCCACGGCCCGTCCGAGCTCTATCAGTTCAACCTGTTGCCGGAGCCCGGGCACAAGCGGCCGGCCTTCATCAACCTGCAGCAGTTCTACGCCGAGGCCTATCTGGTCGATCGCGTCAACGCGCTGCCGGCGATCTCGCTGCGCTGGCGCAACAAGGTCACCGCGCTCGAACAGCGCAATGATCACGTGGTGCTGACGATCGAGACGCCGGACGGCCCGTATCGGCTGTCGGCGCAATATGTGATCGCCTGTGATGGCGCGCGCTCCTCGCTGCGCCAGATGGTCGGCGCGGGCTTCTCCGGCAAGGTGTTCGAGGATCAGTTCCTGATCGCCGACGTCAGGATGACGGCCGAATTCCCCACCGAGCGCTGGTTCTGGTTCGATCCGCCGTTCCACGCCGGACGCTCGGCGCTGTTGCACCGGCAGCCGGACAATGTCTGGCGCATCGACCTGCAGCTCAGCCGCTATGCCGATCCCAACGTCGAGAAGCAGCCGGAGAATGTGCGGCCACGGATCGCGCGCATGCTCGGCCATGACCAGTTCGAATTCGAGTGGATCTCGCTCTATAAATTCCAGTGCCGGCGCATGGAGCGCTTCATTCATGGTCGCGTCGTCTTCGCCGGCGACTCTGCCCATCAGGTTTCGCCGTTCGGCGCACGCGGGGCCAATTCGGGGCTGGAGGATGCCGAGAATCTGGCCTGGAAGCTCGATCGCGTGCTGCGCGGAAGCTCGCCCGCGGCGCTGCTCGACACCTACCATCTGGAGCGAAGCGCGGCGGCCGACGAGAACATTCGCGAGTCGACGCGCGCGACGGATTTCATGGCGCCGAACTCGCACCAGGAGGCGCGGCTGCGCAAAGTGGTGCTCGCGCTCGCCCGGGATACCGAATTCGGCAAGCGCATGGTCAATGGCGGCCGGCTGTCGGTTCCCTCGGTCTACGAGACGCCGCTGTCGACCGAAGATGACGAGGCCTGGGAGACCGGACCGCGCCCGGGGACATCGATGCCGGATGCGCCGCTGAAGGCAGCCGACGGACGGCACCTCCATCTCACCGATGCGTTCAACGCTCAGGGCCGGCGCTTCACGCTGCTGTCGTTCGCCAATGGTGAGGCGATCGACGTGCCCGACGATGTCGGTGTCATCCGCATCGGCGATCCCGATGGACTCGCCGATGGCGAGGGCTTCGCGGTCAAGCGTTACGGTGCCAAACCCGGCACATCCTATCTGCTGCGTCCGGATGGCTATGTCGCGGCGCGCTTCCGGCACCCGAGCCGCGCCGCGATCGCGGCGGCGGTCGCACGCGCCTGCGGCCTGAACTGAGGAAGCCGCAACGATGACGCTCTCGACCGCCTCCAATTTCCCCAAGCCCGACGATGCCTTCCGCGCCATTGTCGAAGCCCATCGCGGCCTCTCGGACCTCGAAAGCGCCGACCTCGATGCGGCATTGGTCCTGATCCTCGCCAATCACATCGGCGACATCGGCGTCCTGCGCGACGCGATCACGCTGGCGAAACGCAGCATGGCTGATACCGGTCAACAGCAACAACAACAGCAGCAATAGGCTGCCGCGCACACAAGGAATGAACTGATGGCGAAAGGTTTCGCTTCCACGACGGATCTCACCGAGAAGAAGGTGACCTTCTCCGAGATCGGCCCGGATCTCTATGCGTTCACCGCGGAGGGCGATCCGAACTCGGCGGTGATCGTCGGCGATGACGGCTGCATCGTGTTCGATGCGCAGGCGACGCCGGCGATGGCCAACAAGGTGATCGAGCGCGTCAAGACCGTCACCGACAAGCCGATCAAATATGTCGTGCTGTCGCATTACCACGCGGTGCGCGTGCTTGGCGCTTCGGCCTATCACGCCCAGGGCATCGTCGCCTCGCAGGAGACGCGCCGACTGATCGTCGAGCGCGGCCAGCAGGACTGGGATTCCGAATACGGCCGCTTCCCGCGCCTGTTCCAGGACGCCGAGAGCATCCCCGGCCTGACCTGGCCGACGCTGACTTTCGAAGGCGAGATGACGATCCATCTCGGCAAGCGCGAGGTGCAGCTGATCCAGCTCGGCGCCGGCCACACCTCCGGCGACATCGTCGCCTGGGTGCCGGACGCCGAGGTGATGTTCTCCGGCGACCTCATCGAATATCATTCGGCCTGCTATTGCGGCGACGCCTATTTGCGCGAATGGCCGTCGACCTTGAACGAGATCCGCGACTTCAATCCCAAGGCGATCGCGCCCGGTCGCGGCGATGCGCTGAAAGGCGAGGCCACCGTGCGCGAGGCGATCGCGATGACGCGCGACTTCGTCAGCTCGCTGTACGGCGCGGCCGAGATGTCGGTCGCGAAGGGACGCAGCCTGAAGGAATCCATGGCCGCCACGCGCGACGTGATGGACCCGAAGTTCTCGAGCTTCGCGATCTACGAGCACTGCCTGCCGTTCAACGTGTCGCGCGCCTATGACGAGGCCAGTGGCATCGACGATCCCGTGATCTGGACCGCCGAGCGCGACCGCGAGATGTGGGCCCGCCTGCAAGGAGAAGGATGATGAACGTCAACACATCGCCTGACCAGCTCAACCGCGCCACGGGGCAGGTTACGCCGGGCTACATGTCCGGCTTCGGCAATTCGTTCGAGACCGAAGCGCTGCCTGGTGCGCTGCCAATCGGGCGCAACTCGCCGCAGCGCTGCGCCTATGATCTCTATGCCGAGCAGCTCTCGGGCTCGCCGTTTACGGCGCCGCGCGGGTCCAACGAGCGCTCATGGCTGTATCGCATCCGTCCGTCGGTGAAGCATTCCGGCCGCTTCACACGCGTCGATGCCGGGCTGTGGCGCACCGCGCCCTGCCACGAGCAGGAGATCACGGTACAGCAGCTGCGCTGGGATCCGACGCCGATGCCCTCGGGCGAGGTGACGTTCCTGCAGGGCGTGCAGACCATGACGACGGCGGGCGATGCGGCGACGCAGGCCGGCATGGCGACGCATGTCTACGTCATCACCAGGTCGATGGTCGATCAGCACTTCTACGACGCCGACGGCGAGCTGATGTTCGTGCTGCAGCAGGGCCGCCTGTTGTTCGTCACGGAGTTCGGCCGCATCGATGCCGAGCCCGGCGAGATCGTCGTGATCCCGCGCGGCGTGAAGTTCCGGGTCGAGATTCCGGCCGGACCTGCGCGCGGCTATCTGTGCGAGAACTACGGCGGCGCCTTCACCCTGCCGGAGCGCGGCCCGATCGGCGCGAATTGCCTTGCCAATGCCCGCGACTTCCTGACGCCGGTGGCGTCGTATGAGGACAAGGACACCCCGACCGAGCTCTATGTGAAGTGGGGCGGCGCGCTGTTCAAGACCGAGCTGAAGCACTCTCCGATCGACGTCGTCGCCTGGCACGGCAACTACGCGCCCTACAAATACGACCTGCGCACCTTCTCGCCGGTCGGCGCGATCGGCTTCGATCATCCCGATCCGTCGATCTTCACCGTGCTGACCTCACCGTCGGAGACGGCGGGCACCGCCAACATCGACTTCGTGATCTTCCCGGAGCGCTGGATGGTCGCCGACAACACCTTCCGCCCGCCGTGGTATCACATGAACATCATGTCGGAGTTCATGGGCCTGATCTACGGCGTCTATGACGCCAAGCCGCAGGGCTTCGTGCCGGGCGGCATGAGCCTGCACAATTGCATGCTGCCGCACGGGCCGGATCGCGAGGCGTTCGATCACGCCAGCAATGGCGAGCTGAAGCCGGTCAAGCTGACGGGCACCATGGCGTTCATGTTCGAGACCCGCTTCCCGCAGCGGATCACCAAGCACGCAGCGGAGTCCGGCACCTTGCAGCCTGGCTACGCCGATTGCTGGAACGGACTGGAGAAGCGGTTTGATCCGAACAGGCCTTAGCGCGAGCTGTGTCAACGCCGTCATGGCCGGGCTTGACCCCGGCCATCCACGTCTATCGTCCCGCCGGCTAGATGGATGCCCGGGCCTTCGCCGCGCCGAAGCGGCTTCGGCCGCGCAGGCGGGTCAAGCCCGGGCATGACGACCCGGTTTGGAGAAGCATTTTGACCCACCCCAACGACCCCTCACTCCGCTCCTTCATTCCGGCCGATCCGGCCTCGGACTTTCCGATCCAGAACCTGCCCTATGGCGTGTTCTCCGCCGCCGATTCGCCGAAGCCGCGCGTCGGTGTCGCCATTGGCGATTTCGTGCTCGATCTCGCCGTGCTCGAAGATGAGGGCCTGCTCGACCTGTCGCCGGCCTATGAGGTGTTCGCGCAATCCTCGCTGAATGCCTTCATGGCGCTCGGCCCCGCCGTGTGGTCGAAGACCCGCGCGGCGATCAGCGCACTGCTGCGCCATGACAATCCGCGCCTGCGTGACGACAAGCCGCTGCGCAGCCGCGCGCTGCTGCCGCGCAACGACGTCAACCTGCACTTGCCGTTTCACGTCGCCGGCTACACCGACTTCTATTCGTCGAAGGAGCACGCCACCAATGTCGGCGTCATGTTCCGCGGCAAGGACAACGCGCTGCAGCCGAACTGGCTGCACATGCCGATCGGCTATAACGGCCGCGCGTCGACCGTGGTCGTCTCCGGCACCAAGGTGCGCCGGCCGCGCGGGCAGCTGAAGCCGCCGAGCGCCGACGTGCCGAGCTTCGGCCCGTGCAAGCGGCTCGATTTCGAGCTGGAGATGGGCGTCGTCATCGGCCAATCATCTCCGCTCGGCGAGATGCTGACCGAGGCGCAGGCGGAGGCGATGATCTTCGGCTTCGTGTTGCTCAACGACTGGAGCGCGCGCGACATCCAGCAATGGGAGTACGTCCCGCTCGGGCCGTTCCAGGCCAAGGCGTTCGCGACCTCGATCAGTCCATGGGTGGTGACATCAGAGGCGCTGGAGCCGTTCCGGGTGGCCGGGCCAACGCAGGACCCGGTGCCGCTGCCCTACCTGCAGCAGAAGGCCGCGCAGAACTACGATCTCGCGCTCGACGTCGCCTTGCGTGCGTCGGGCAGCAACGCCGCGCAGACCATCGCGCAGACCAATTTCAAGTACATGTACTGGTCGAGCGTGCAGCAGCTGATGCACCATGCCTCGTCAGGGTGTGTCATGAGCGTCGGCGATCTCCTGGGGAGTGGCACCATCTCCGGCCCGGAGAAGCACCAGCGCGGGAGCCTGCTCGAGATCAGCTGGAACGGCACCGAGCCCATCGAACTCGCCGGCGGCGTGAAGCGCACGTTCCTGGAGGACGGCGATTCGCTGGTGATGCGCGGCTGGTGCCAGGGCAACGGCTATCGCGTCGGCTTCGGCGAGGTCGAAGGCACGATCGTCGCAGCGGAGTAGCCGCCCCATCCACTGCCGTCATTCCGGGGCGGCCCGCAGGGCCGAGCCCGGAATCCATAATGACGGGGAGAGAGCTCAACGCTCCACTGGCGGCACGTGCTTCACGCCGGCGACGAAGGCGGCAACATCCTCGGCCGCATATTTCAGGTGAACGCGCTTGTCCGACGGCACTTGTTTCACCGTGCAGACCCCCGGCCGCCACTGCCGCGCCGGCCGGATCGGCCGCGGCGCGAAGCCGCCGCCGCAGTTCGGGCAGACGTTGAACAGCCTGGTCTCGACGCAGTCGGCGCAGAAGGTGCATTCATAGGAGCAGATGCGCGCGTCCTGCGCGGCCGGCGGCAGGTCCTTGTCGCAATATTCGCAATTGGGCCGAAGCTGCAGGGCCATGGGCGTCTCGCAGGTCGGGGACGTGATCACTGTCGCAAAAGCAATGATGATGTTGAAGGGCGCATTTCCCTCGATTCGCGCCGCGAAAGCTCAACCAGTCGACAACGACGCCAGCGGCAGCTTGGCGCTTTCCTTGAGACGGTCGAGCACGATCGAGGAGCGCACGTGCGCCACGCTCTGGTGTGGCATCAGCACGTTGTTGACGATGTCTGACAGGCTCTTGAGGTCGCGCAGCACCACCTTCAGCAGGTAGTCGGAATCGCCCGTCAGCGCGTAGGCCTCCTGGATGTCGTCGATGCGGTTCACCAGCGCGCGAAACTTCTCGGCGTTGTCGGGCGAGTGCGTCGCCAGCGTGATCTGGATGAAGGCGATCAGCTCGAACCCGAGCGCCTGGCTGGCGAGCTGGGCGCGGTAGCCGGCGATGACGCCGTCCTCCTCTAGCCGCATCCGCCGCCGCGAGCATTGCGAGGCCGAGAGCCCGGCGATCTCGGCCAGCTCCTGGTTGGTCAGGCGACCGTCATCCTGGAGCGCGGCCAAGATGCGGAGATCGAAGCTATCGACGGAGTTCATGCGCTATCTCCCCTAATCATGCACGGATCGTGCATATCTCGGCGAGAATGACAATGGTTTGCATGCTCCATGCACCGAATTGGGGAGATCATGAACCCAATCAGCCTAGGAGCTTGCCATGGGTCCGTTTCCGCACGATGCGCCGCCTGCCACCATCTCCGCCGACAACCCGATGGGCACGGATGGCTTCGAGTTCGTCGAATATGCGCATCCCGACGCCGGCGAGCTGCATGCCCTGTTCAAGCTGATGGGCTTCGTGGCGGTCGCGCGCCACAAGACCAAGGCGATCACGCTGTATCGCCAGGGCGACATCAACTATCTCGTCAACGAGGAGCCCGGCAGCCACGGTCACGACTTCGTCGCCGCGCACGGCCCCTGCGCGCCGTCTATGGCGTTCCGCGTGGTCGATGCCAACAAGGCTTACGCGCGCGCGATCGCGCTCGGCGCCGAGCCGGCCGACCTGCCCGCATCGCAGAAGACGCTGGACGTTCCTGTGATCAAGGGCATCGGCGGCAGCCTGCTGTATCTGGTCGATCGCTATGGCGCCAAGGGCTCGGCCTATGATCTCGAATTCGACTGGACCGGCGCGCGCGACCCGCGGCCCGCGGGCTCGGGCCTCTACTATATCGATCACCTGACCCACAATGTGCATCGCGGCCGCATGAACGTGTGGGCCGGCTTCTACGAAAAGCTGTTCAACTTCCGCCAGATCCGCTTCTTCGACATCGAGGGCCGCGCCTCGGGCCTGTTCTCGCGCGCGCTGACCAGCCCCGACGGCAAGATCCGGATTCCGATCAACGAGGACGCCGGCGATTCCGGGCAGATCGAGGAGTATCTGAAGATCTATCGCGGCGAAGGCATCCAGCACATCGCCTGCGGCGCCCGCGATATCTACTCGACCGTCGAGGGCCTGCGCGCCGCCGGCCTGCCGTTCATGCCGTCGCCGCCCGACATCTATTTCGAGCGCATCGACGCGCGTTTGCCCAAGCATGGCGAGGACCTCGCCCGGCTGCAGAGAAACGGCATCCTGATCGACGGCGAGGGCGTCGTTGCCGGCGGTCACACCAAGGTGCTGCTGCAGATCTTCTCGGCCAATGCCATCGGTCCGATCTTCTTCGAGTTCATCCAGCGCAAGGGCGACGACGGTTTTGGCGAAGGCAACTTCAAGGCGCTGTTCGAGTCGATCGAGGAGGACCAGATCCGCCGCGGCGTGCTCAAGGTCGAGGCGGCGGAGTAGGGCCGTTCATCGGTGTGTGTTGTTCTCGCTGATGCAGCCCAGACTTCCGCTGTAGCCCTGGATTGCTTCCGCCTTCGCTCTTCGAGCTTCGGCGGACAAGTCGTTGCGCTCGCAATGACGGTGTGTGTGGGACGCACGCCGTCGCTCCACAGACAGTGTCGTCCCGGCGAACGCCGGGACCCATACCGCGTGATGTATCGATCGGGCACAGTCATCGATAATTTTCGTCACACGACGGCCGGTGGCTATGGGTCCCGGCGTTCGCCGGGACGACACCGCGTTTGAGGAGGGGGCGTGGCCAACTCATTCAGATCGGAATAGTCGCGTAGCGCACCGTCGGCGCGACCGCAGCCGTCCGCTTAACGCCCAGCCTTCCAAGCATTCACCAGCGTCCCGATCTCCGTCACCTCCGGCTCACGGATGGTCGACGGCGTCCGTGAGAACCTTGGCGCTGGCGCGGGCTGCGTCACGCCGTGCCGCTGGACGAACACGCCGCGCGCGGCCATGTGGGCGTGCTTGGGCGCCTCCGACATCGTCAGCACCGGCGCGAAGCAGATGTCGGTGCCTTCCATGATCGCGCACCATTCTTCCCGCGTCTTGCTCTTGAACACGCTGACCAGCTTCTCCTTCAGCGCCGGCCATGCGCGCGGATCCATCTGTGCATCGAAGGCGGGATCGGAGAGATCGGCGTGCTGCCGCAGCAGCGCGTAGAACTGCGGCTCGATCGAGCCGATCGAGATGAAGTTGCCGCAGGCGCATTCGTAGACGCCGTAGAAGTGCGCGCCGCCATCGAGGAAGTTGCGCTCGCGCCCCTCGGTCCAGCGGCCCATCGCGGTGAGGTCGAAGAACATCGCGAGCAGCGAGGCCGCGCCGTCGCACATCGCGGTGTCCACCACTTGTCCCTTGCCGGACTTTGACGCTTCCAGCAGCGCGGCAAGCACACCGACGACGAGGTAGAGCGCGCCGCCGCCGAAGTCGCCGACCAGGTTGAGCGGCGGCACCGGGCGCTCCCGGGGTCCGATCGCGGCCAGCGCGCCGGTGATCGAGATATAGTTGATGTCGTGACCGGCCGCATGCGCCAGCGGTCCCTCCTGGCCCCAGCCGGTCATGCGGCCGTAGACCAGCTTCGGATTGCGCGCGAGCACCACGTCGGGGCCGAGGCCGAGCCGCTCCATCACGCCGGGCCGGAAGCCTTCGATCAGCGCGTCGGCATCGGCGAGCAGATCGAGCACCTCGGCGATGACCGACTTGTCCTTGAGATCGAGCTCGATCACCTTGCGGCCGCGGCCGGCGACCGACTTCATCGTCTTGCGCGCGCCGACACGATCCAGCGTCACCACCTCCGCGCCCATGTCCGCCAGCAGCATGCAGGCGAACGGACCCGGTCCGATGCCGGCGAACTCGACGATGCGGAAGCCTGCGAGCGGTCCGGTGGCGCGGGTCTGGTTGTGAGGAGCGGTCTTGTCGAGCACGTCGTTGTGTCCTTGATTCACGCGTCTTTTCGGATCGCGTTCTGATCCGCAATTGTCCCGCGTGCATCAGGCCAACGCAAGCGCGCCGTATGCCGCAAAGCAAAACGGCGCGCATTGCTGCGCGCCGCATGGAATTTGTCGTGCCGTTGCGCGGAATGATCCGCGTTGTGAGGTCAGCCCGCGGCCTGCACCGCGCGCTGCGCCATCACCTTCACCAGATTGGCGCGATAATCGGCCGAGCCGTGGATGTCGCTGAGCAGGCCGCTCGCCGGGATGCTGACCCCGTCGATCGCCGACGCCGACCAGTTCGACTTCAAAGCCGCCTCGATCGCGGGCACGCGCATCACGCCGCTCTGCGAGGCGCCGGTGGCCGCGACGCGGACGTCGCCGCCCTTGGTCTTGGTGACGAACACACCCGTGAGCGCAAAGCGCGACGCGGGGTGGCGCATCTTGGCGTAGCCGGCCTTCTCCGGCACCGGGAACGACACCTCGGTGATGATCTCGCCGTCCTCGAGCGCCGTCGTGAACAGGCCCTTGAAGAAATCACCGGCCGCGATCGACCGCTTGTTGGTCTTCACGGTTGCACCGAGCGAGACCAGCGCCGCGGGGAAGTCCGCTGCCGGATCGTTGTTGGCGATCGAGCCGCCGATCGTGCCGCGGGAGCGTACCGCGGGATCGCCGAGCACCGAGGTGAGATGGGCGATGGCAGGGATCGCCTTCTTCACATCGGCATTGGTCATGATGTCGTAGTAGGTGGTCGCGGCCTTGATGGTGAGCGTGTCGCCGGTCAACTGGATGCCGATCAGGTCCTTGATCTTGCCGATGTCGATGACATCGGACGGAGCAGCAAGCCGCTGCTTCATCACCGGGATCAGGGTATGACCGCCGGCCAGGAACTTGGCTTCGCTGCCCTTGGAGAACAGCGCCGCGGCCTCGTCGACCGAGGAGGCGCGGTGATAAGTGGTCTGGTACATGGTTGCTCCTCCGTTCGATCAGGCGTTGCCATGGATCGCGTGCCACACGCGGTCCGGCGTCGCCGGCATTTCCAGCTTGTTGTTGCCGATCGCATCCGTGATCGCGTTGATCACGGCGGCGGATGCGCCGATCGCGCCGGCCTCGCCGCAGCCCTTCACGCCGAGCGGATTGCCCGGGCACAGGGTCGTGGTGTGGCTGAGCTTGAAGGACGGCACGTCGTCGGCGCGCGGCATCGCGTAGTCCATGAAGGACGCCGTGACCGGCTGGCCGTTGCTATCGTAGATCGCGTGCTCGAGCAGCGCCTGGCCGATGCCCTGGACGAGACCGCCGTGGACCTGACCTTCGACGATCATCGGGTTGATGAGCCGGCCGAAATCGTCCGCCGCCACGAAGTTGACGAACGACGTCTTGCCGGTGGCCTCGTCGACCTCGAGCTCGCAGATATAGGTGCCGGCCGGGAAGGTGAAGTTGGTCGGATCGTAGAAGGCACTCTCCTTCAATCCGGGCTCCATGCCGTCCGGCAGGTTGTGCGCGGTGTAGGCGGCGAGGGCGACCATCGGCAGCGCGATCGACTTGTCGGTGCCGGTCACCTTGAACTCGCCGTTCTCGATGACGATGTCGCCTTCCGAAGCCTCCAGCGCATGCGCTGCGATCTTCTTGGCCTTGGCCTCGACCTTCTCCATCGCCTTGAGGATCGCGGTGAGGCCGACTGCGGCCGAGCGCGAGCCGTAGGTGCCCATGCCGAACTGCACCTTGTCGGTGTCGCCATGAACGATCGAGACCTGGCTGATTGGCACGCCCAGGCGCTCGGCGATGAGCTGGCAGAAGGTGGTCTCGTGGCCCTGGCCGTGGCTGTGCGAGCCTGTGAGCACCTCGATGGTGCCGACCGGGTTGACGCGGATCTCAGCCGATTCCCACAGACCGACGCCGGCGCCAAGGCTGCCGACTGCCTTCGACGGCGCGATGCCGCAGGCCTCGATGTAGCAGGAGAAGCCGATGCCGCGCAGCTTGCCTTGCGCCTTGGCGGCTGCCTTGCGGCCTGCGAAGCCGGCATAGTCGATGGCCTTCATCGCCGCGTCGAGCGAGGCGTTGAAGTCGCCGGTGTCGTAGGCCATGATCACCGGGGTCTGGTGCGGGAACTGGGTGATGAAGTTCTTGCGCCGCAGCTCGGCCGGATCGACCTTGAGCTGACGCGCCGCGGTCTCCATCAGCCGCTCCAGCAGATAGCTCGCCTCAGGGCGTCCGGCGCCGCGATAGGCGTCGACCGGCGTGGTGTTGGTGTAGACGCCCATCACCTCGGCATAGATCGCCGGGATGTTGTACTGGCCCGACAGCAGGGTCGCGTACAGATAGGTCGGCACCGAGGACGAGAACAGCGACATGTAGGCGCCGAAATTGGCGTGGGTCTTGACCCGCAGCCCCAGGATCTTGTTGTCGGCATCGAGCGCCATCTCCGCCTTGGAGATGTGGTCGCGGCCGTGCGCGTCGGTCAGGAACGCCTCGGTGCGGTCGCCGGTCCACTTCACCGGGCGGCCGACCTTCTTGGAGGCCCACAGCGCCACCATCTCCTCGGGATAGATGAAGATCTTGGAGCCGAAGCCGCCGCCGACGTCGGGCGCGATGACGCGCAGCTTGTGCTCGGGTGCGATGTTGTAGAACGCCGACAGCACCAGGCGGGCGACATGCGGGTTCTGCGACGTCGTGTAGAGCGTGAAATGCTCTTCGGCCGCGTCGTAGTCGGCGATCGCGGCGCGCGGCTCCATCGCGTTGGGCGCGAGCCGGTTGTTGGTCAATTCCAGCGTGACGACGTTGGCGGCCTTGGCGAAGGCGGCGTTGACCGCTCCCTCGTCGCCAATGTGCCAGTCGTAGACGACGTTGCCGGGGGCCTCCGGGTGAAGCTGCGGCGCGCCGGGCTTCAGCGCGGAGGGCATGTCGGCGACCGCCGGCAGCTCCTCATATTCCACCACGACGGCCTCGGCGGCGTCACGGGCGAGGTTCTTGCTCTCGGCGATCACCACGGCGACGGCCTGGCCGACGAACCGCACGGTCTCCGGCGCCATCGCCGGCCATGCGCCCATCTTCATCGGCGAGCCGTCCTTCGAGGTGATGGCCCAGCCGCAGATCAGGTTGCCGACCTTGTCGTCGACGATCTGCCTGCCGGTCAGCACCGCGACCACGCCCGGCATCGCCTCGGCGGCCGAGGAGTCGATGCTCTTGACCTTGGCATGCGCGTGCGGGCTGCGGATGAAATGGGCAAAGGTCATGCCCACCAGTTTGACGTCGTCGACGTAGCGGCCCTTGCCGGTGATGAAACGCTTGTCCTCCTTGCGGACGACGCTGGCGCCAATGCCTTCCATACCCATGCGAATCTCTCCCCTACCGGAGTTCTATTGTCCCGCCGCGGCCATCGCGCGCAGCGGTCGTGGTCTCGGTATTGCGGTAAACGGCGGCTCTCGCCCGCCTCATTCGGCAGCTTGCGCGACCTTCATCCGTCCGGCAGCGTCGAGCACGGCCTTGACGATGTTGTGATAGCCGGTACAGCGGCAGATGTTGCCTTCCAGCTCCTCACGCACGGTGCTCTCGTCGAGCTCGCCTCCGTGGCGGTGCACAATATCGATGGCCGACATGATCATGCCCGGCGTGCAATAGCCGCATTGCAGGCCGTGATTGTCGCGGAAGGCGGCCTGCATCGGATGCAGCTCGTCGCCCTTGGCGATGCCTTCGATGGTGGTGACGTTGGCGCCGGCGGCCTGGCCGGCCAGCACGGTGCAGGATTTCACGGCACGGCCGTCGATATGGACGACGCAGGCGCCGCATTGGCTGGTGTCACAGCCGACATGGGTGCCGGTGAGATTGAGATGATCCCGCAGGAGGTGAACGAGCAGGGTGCGATCCTCGGCCTCGACCGAGACCGCCTTGCCGTTCACCGTCAGTTTGACTGTCGACACGAGTAACCTCCCGATGAATTTTTCTTATTCTGATTAGAAACAGCGCCCTCAGGACTTTGCAACTCGAATTTTCGTCTCTGATGTCATTGCGACGTCTTGCGTGCGGCCTCGGCGATTCGGTCGCATGTGGCCCGCCATGCGAGGCGGCACCGGCACAGGTGAGAGCGCAGGCCGTAGGCCGATGCCGCCCATTTACCGCCCCTTAGCCATTGTGACGTAGTTTTGATCACGCTCTGGTGCGTTGCCGCCGGGCGGGTTGGTTTGTGGCCAATATTAAAGAATGGCGTGTCGGGGGTGGGAATGTCTGCGCAGCTTGCGCCGCAGTCGCGGCGTGCCAATTTTCTGACCCTGCGATTTCGCGGCAAGATCGTCCTCGGCTTTGCCGTGGTGCTGGCCATCTCCGCCGTCAGCATCGGCTTCTCCTATCTGGGGTTCGAGCGGGTCGCCGCGGCGGTGGCGGCCTATCGCGGCAGCGTTGCGGAAGCCGACACCGCCCGCACCGTCGATCGCGAGCTGGTCTCGTACCAGGCGCTCGCCCGTTATTATGCCCTGACCGGCAAAGCCGAGGACGAGGCGGCGGCCACCGCTGCCCAGCAGGCGCTCCAGGCCGCGATCGACAAATCGATGGCCGCGACCGGCGCCGAGCGGCGTGCGCAGGTCGGCAAGCTGCAGGCGCAGTTTCAGGCCTTCGCCAAGACGTTCTCGAGCATCGTTGCCCTGACCCGCGAGAACGCCAAGCTGGCGACCGACCAGATCGGCATCACCGGCAACAAGATCCGATTCAAGTTCGATGATCTGGCGGACACCGCCGCGCTCGCCGGCCTGCCGTCGGTGCAGACGACGGCCAAGGACCTCACCGGCCAGTACCTGACCGTGTCCGCGCTGGTCGGGACCTATATCGCCAAGCCGGATGCCAAGACCGCCGACGGCGCCATCGCGCGGACGCGCTTCCTGGAAACCTCGCTGGTGACGATCTATGCCAATGACGAGAAGATCACCCAGCGTGTCGCCGAGCTCGGCGACCTGATCAAGCAGTATCGCGCCGCCTTCATCAAGCTATCGGAGAACATGAAGGCGCTCGGCAAGCTCGAACAGGAAATGAGCCTCGTCGGGACCGAGATCATCGCGCTGTCGAACGGGCTGAAATCCGAAGTCGCCTCCGACCAGCAGCGCATCGAGGCCGCCGCCAACACCACCATCGCGGACATCGAGCGGCTGATCGCGATGCTGGCGATCGGCGGGCTGACGCTCGGCGCCGTGCTGGCGCTGATGCTCGGCAACGGCATTTCCAAGCCGATGATCACGATGTGCAAGGCGATGCGCGAGCTTGCCTCGGGCAATTTCGACGTCCGGCTGCCCGGCCTCGGGCGCGCCGACGAGATCGGCGAGATGGCGGCCGCCGTCGAGGAGTTCAAAGTGCAGGCGGTGGCCAAGGCCGAGCGCGACGCCGCGACGCAGGACGCCCAGAACAAGGCGGCGGGCGCCGCGCGGCGGGCCGAGCTCATCCGCTTCGCCGACGAGTTCGAGACCGCCGTCGGCTCGATCGTGTCCAACGTCTCGACCTCGGCCGAGCACCTCGAGCAGGCGGCCTCGACGCTGACGCGCACCGCCGAGACCACGCAGTCGCTGGCGAGCCGCGTCAGCGGCACCTCCGACCAGGCCACCGGCCGCATCCACTCGGTGGCGAGCGCGACCGACGAGCTGTCGGCCTCGGTCGACGAGATCGGCCGCCAGGTCCGCGAGTCCAGCCGCATCGCGGAATCCGCCGTCGCCCAGGCCGAGGAGACCGACGGGCGCATCGGCAAGCTGTCGCGCGCGGCGCAGGAGATCGGCGACGTCGTCAAGCTGATCACCGCGATCGCCGAGCAGACCAACCTGCTGGCGCTGAACGCGACCATCGAGGCCGCCCGCGCCGGCGATGCCGGCCGCGGCTTTGCGGTGGTGGCTTCCGAGGTCAAGTCGCTGGCGGAGCAGACCGCCAAGGCGACCGACGACATCTCCAACCACATCTCAGGCATGCAGGCGGCGACCCAGGAGTCGGTGACCGCGATCAAGCAGATCGGCGGCACCATCCGCCAGATCTCGACCATCGCCTCGTCGATCGCGACCGCGGTCGAGCAGCAGGGCGGCGCGACCCAGGAGATCGCCAGGAACGTGCAGAGCGTCGCTGCGGGCACGCAGGCCGCCGCCACCGACATCACCCAGGTCAATCGCGGCGCGACCCAGACCGGCGAAGCCTCGGAGGAGGTGCTGCGCTCGGCCCAGTCGCTGTCCTCGGAGAGCGCCCGCCTGCGCGCGGAGCTCAACCGCTTCATGACCAACATCCGCGCGGCGTAAGGTCTCACCACGGCTTGTCCACACTGCATCGGCAGTGAGAGCGGACCTGCTCCCGTCACATTCCGCTGTCGTCCCCGCGCACGCGGGGACCCATACGCCGCAGCAGTCGTGGGACGGGCGGTATCGGTCGCCTGCCCCAATCGTGCAATCCCGCGGTATGGGTCCCAGGTCTGCGCCCGCCGACGCTTCGGGTCAGCGGACTTGCCCGGGACGACAGCCAAGTGTGAGGCGGCATTTTGGGGCTCGCCACGCGACCGTCTGACCCGGCCTGATTGGTGCCGAGAGTAGGTTCCCCACCCCGCTTGGGGGAACCCAGCGCTGGCCGAGACGTTGGGTCGCAGCGGCAGGGTTTCGCTGCCGCATTTGCTTCATCCTCTCGGTCGAGCATGCGGTGCGACCCGCGCCGTCGCATTGGGATTCCATGGCACCCCGACAGGCATCCTTTCCGCACCTCCGCGTCATCACGTCAGCGCCGCCATCCAGCGCGCCGCCGGACGACACGGCAGGCCAGGATCGCGTCATCGAAACCAACATCCCCGCCCGGCTCGACGACCTCCGCTGGAGCGCCTTCCACACCCGCGTCGTGCTCGCGCTCGGCATCACCTGGGTGCTCGACGGGCTCGAGGTGACGCTCGCCGGCGCCTTGTCGGGCGCGCTGAAGCAGAGCCCGGCGCTGCACTTCTCCAATCTCGACATCGGGCTTGCCAACAGCGCCTATCTCGCCGGCGCCGTGCTCGGCGCACTCGGCTTCGGCTGGCTGACCGACCGCATCGGCCGCCGCAAGCTGTTCTTCATCACGCTCGCGCTCTATCTGTCCGCGACCGCCGCCACCGCCTTGTCGTGGAATGTCGCGACCTACGCGCTGTTTCGCTTCCTGACCGGCGCCGGCATCGGCGGCGAGTACACCGCGATCAACTCGACGATCCAGGAGCTGGTGCCGGCGCGCTATCGCGGCTGGACCGATCTCATGATCAACGGCAGCTTCTGGCTGGGCGCCGCGCTCGGCGCCGTCGGCGCCATCGTGCTGCTCGATCCTGATGTCACCGGCCCGGATGTCGGCTGGCGGCTGGCCTACGGCATCGGCGCCTGTCTCGGCCTGGTCGTGCTGATCATGCGGATGTGGATTCCGGAAAGTCCGCGCTGGCTGATGATCCATGGCCATCCGGACCAGGCGCACGACATCGTCGCCGCCATCGAGCGCGACGTCACCGGCCACGACCGCGAGGAGCGCGCCAAATCCCTGCCCAAGATTCGCCTTCGCATGCGCGATCACACGCCGCTCGCCGAGGTCGCGCATACGCTGTTCTCGGTCTATCGCCAGCGCTCGCTGGTCGGCTTGACGCTGATGATCGCGCAGGCGTTCTTCTACAACGCGATTTTCTTCACCTTCGCGCTGGTGCTGACCGACTTCTACGGCATCAAGTCCGATCACGTCGGCTGGTACATCCTGCCCTTCGCGGCCGGCAACGTGCTCGGGCCGCTGCTGCTCGGCCGCCTGTTCGACACGCTCGGCCGCCGCGCCATGATCACCTTCACCTACGGCGTCTCCGGCGTGCTGCTTGCGCTCACCGGCTATCTGTTCTCGATCGGCGTGCTGAGCGCCGCGACCCAGACCGCGGCCTGGATGGTGATCTTCTTTTTCGCGTCGCCGGCCGCAAGCGCCGCCTATCTCACCGTGTCGGAGAATTTTCCGCTGGAGGTGCGCGCGCTCGCGATCGCGCTGTTCTACGCCATCGGTACCGGGATCGGCGGCGTCGCGGGACCGGCGCTGTTCGGCGTGCTGCTCGACAGCGGCGCGCGCGGCGCGGTGTTCGCCGGCTATCTGTTCGGGGCCGCGCTGATGCTGGTGGCGGCGCTCGTCGCCTGGCGCTATGCCATCGCGGCCGAGCGCAAATCGCTCGAGCAGGTGGCGCGCCCGCTCGCCGTCATGGAGTAGATGATGATGTCCGACAACTCCGATCTGATCAGGTCTCCGGCGTCCGAACCCGCCGAGATCGTTCCGGCGCCCGCCAGTCTCGTGCCGCACCTTCGCGAGGTGGCGATCCTGCTCGATATCGACGGGACCCTGCTCGATCTTGCGCCGACGCCGCGCGAGGTGTGGGTGCCGCCGGGTCTCGCCGAGGCACTGAACGCGTTGCTGCAACGAACCTCCGGCGCGCTGGCGCTGGTCTCGGGCCGCTCACTCAACGACATCGATCTCATCTTCGCGCCGGAGGTCTACCCCGCCGTCGGCGGCCATGGCGCGGAGATGCGGCTCGGCGGCGGCGGCGAGGCGGATGCGATCAAGGCGCCGCCGCTGGACAAGGAGCTGAAGCGCAGGCTCGCCGCGATCGCCAAGCTCAGCCCCGGCATTCTGCTCGAGGACAAGGGGTACTCGCTGGCGCTGCATTATCGCCTCGCGCCGCAGGCGGAGAAAGCGATCTACGAGGAGGTGTCGCGCATCCGCGCCGAGTTGCCGGGGGCGCCGATCGAGGTGCTGCCCGGCAAGTGTGTGTGCGAGATCAAGCACGCCGGCTTCACCAAGGCGAGCGGCGTGCGCGAGCTGATGCGGCACGCGCCGTTCAAGGGACGCAAGCCGTTCTTCATCGGCGACGACGTCACCGACGAGACGGTGTTCGCGATCATGCCGGATTTCGCCGGCCTGTCGTTCTCGGTCGGCCGCCGCGCGCTCGGTGTCGACGGACATTTCGACGCACCGGACGACGTGCGCGCGTTCCTGGCGCGCCTCGCCGACGGCGGAACTAATTCGTCGACCTAGCAGTCCGCGCAGGGGTTCCGCATCGCCGCGTTATTAGTTCCATTCGCCATGCATTCGCATGTTGCATGCGTCGCTCTTGATTAGAAACGTTCTGACTTGATTGACGCTGTGATTACACCGCGCGAATGCCCGAATTTGGTTTCATTTGGTTGAAAGGGTGGCCTGGAACCATATTGATGAACAGCTGTTAACCGACATGACCAACAGGAGGGAGCTGTGAACCTCGTCGTGGTTTCGAATCGGGTGGCGCGTGGCAAAGCCAACGAGCCAATGACCGGCGGACTTGCGGCAGCATTGCTGCCCGTTGTGGAGAAATCGGGGGCAGTATGGGTGGGGTCTTCGGGACGTGTGCGCGACGGCGCGCAGACGGAACCGATCGCGGAGATCGAGCAGATCGGTGAAGGCGCGCTGGCGCTGCTCGATCTGCCAGCCGCGCATTATGCCGGCTACTACGAAGGCTTCGCCAATTCGGCACTGTGGCCGGCGCTGCACTCACGCAGCGATTTGATCAGCGTCTCGCAAGATGATTATCGCTCCTATCGCGAGGTCAATGCCTTCGTGGCGCGCGCGCTGCTCCGGTTCCAGAAGCCGGACACATTGTTCTGGATTCAGGACTATCACTTCCTGTCGCTCGGTGCGGAGTTGCGCACGCTCGGTGTGAAGAGCCCGATCGGTTTCTTCCTGCACACGCCGTGGCCCGCGCGCAGCGTCATCGACAGCGTGCCGAATCACCGCGATCTCGTCACCGCGATGCTCGCCTATGATCTGATCGGCTTCCAGACCGAGGATGATCGGGAGAATTTCACCGCCTGCATCCGCACCGATCTCGGCCTTCAGGTGCGCGACGGCGTGGTCAGGTCGCTGCACGGCCGCACGCGTCTGGCCGTGTTCCCGATCGGCATCGACGCCGACAAGTTTGCGCAGCAGGCGGCGAAGGCGGTGGCGCATCCGGACGTGTCGCGGCTGCGCCGCAGCCTGAATGGCGAGAAGCTCGCCATCGGCGTCGACCGGCTCGACTACTCCAAGGGCCTCGTCAACCGCGTCAATGCCTTCGATCGCATGTGGACGATGCACCCGAGCCTGCTGCGTGCCGCGTCGCTGCTGCAGATCGCGACGCCTTCGCGCGAATCGATCGAGGCCTATGGCAATCTGCAGAGCGAAGTCGCGCGCCTCGTCAGCGAGGTCAACGGCCGCCACGGTGAGGTCGACTGGACGCCGATCCGCTACCTCAACAAGGGCTATGGCCAGGGTGTGCTGGCCGGACTCTATCGCAGCGCCCAGGTCGGCGTCGTCACGCCGCTGCACGACGGCATGAACCTGGTGGCGAAGGAGTATGTCGCCGCGCAGAGCCCGGTCGATCCGGGCGTGCTGGTGCTGTCGAAATTCGCCGGCGCCGCCAACGAGCTCGACGCGGCACTCCTGGTCAATCCGCATGACATCGATGGCATGGCCCGGACGATCGCGACGGCGTTGTCGATGCCGCTCAACGAGCGCCGCATGCGCTACGAGATCATGATGACGAAGCTGCGCCGCCATTCGATCCAGCAATGGTTTGCCGACTTCGTCGAAACCCTGCAGGACGGCGACGCCGCCGAGGTCGAGATCGAACCCCTGCCTGCGGCGCCCGCGGGCTTCCTGGCCGGCCGCATGCTCTCGCCTGGTGCGCGCTATCACTGAATGGCTCGCGCCTCGCCGCCGGTGGCGGCGAGGCTCACAGGCTCAATGGCAGTAGGACACGCCGTCGAGCACGGCGCAGCGCAGCTTGTTCGGCGAGCTCGGATTGTCCATCGGCACCATGCCCTTGCCCTGTCCGACGAACACGCCCGGCCCGACGACCACCGAGGCCTTGTTGCCGATGATGACGGACGGGTGTGGATTCAGGCTGGACCTGGTCCCGTCCGGCCACAGGATCGCGTCGCCCTGCCAGATCCCCTTGCGCCCGTCGTCGCAGGTCACGTCGACCCCCTGTTTGGTGCATTGATCGGCGCGCGCCGCCCCGGCGGCGGCGAGGCTGAACGCCGCGGCCAGCAGGATGGCGAGACAGGCAGGGGAGGATGGCGGCATGGCGAGGTCCCTCATGGGCAGCCGGATCGAGGCCGCAAATCAGTGGTCGTGCCGTCCGCCCGGCCGGTTCACGGTGGGGCCGGCCGGGCGGGGGCGATGCCAGATCGAGCCCGCAACCAGGGCGGATTGATGATTTTTATCAGCGATTTGGGGGAAATTTGCCGCCGAGGCCCCCGCCCGGCTTGCAAAACGCCGCCGACCCCGCCAAGAGAGGGCCGCCGGAGAGATGGCCGAGTGGCTTAAGGCGCACGCTTGGAAAGCGTGTGTGCGGGAAACCGTACCGTGGGTTCGAATCCCACTCTCTCCGCCAATATATCCGTTTAAGCCTTTGAAATCATAGCGAAATTACTAAATTGGCGGCTCGGGGCCCCACAATTCACCCCACATTCTGTTTTGGATTGCCCCACCATCAGGAAATAGTCCTAGAGGTGCGCCTCACGTTGCCCTCTCGAGCCTTAAATACGGAGCAGGGGTGCCAAGTCTTGATGGACGGCCACTCGACGCAGCCTGCATCATCAGAGCTTCGAATGCCCGGTTTCTTCCGGCGCAGATATGGTTCACTACACCCAATTCCATTGAACGATCAGATCCAACCAAACCAACACCCAGAACACATTCAGTGCCAGTCAAGCGACCTCTACCGATCCGGAAGCCCATCAAACGCCCGATACCAATAAAGCGCCCGATCCCGCCCAGGCGCCCACGGCCGGCGATTCGTTCCGGCCTGCTCATCCGGTCCAACCACGCGCCGACCTGCTGAATCAACAATTCCACGTCCGGTGTTTGCAAACCGGGGCGCCAGTTGGCCGCGGACTACACCGCGGCAGAAAGTTCAGAGATTCCGAGCCGCGCACGACAAGCTGGCGGCTTCCCACCGGCTCACCCTTTCTCTTTGTCGCAATCCTCGATCCGTCGTTCTTTGCTATGTCCACCTCGGTGGCCTCGTCGAGAAGTGACCCGCCCGTGTGTCACTCGTCCGCCCGACCCTTGCTGGGCGAAGCGAGTCTCTACTTGCTGCTCTACCAAGCCGCGCGCTCAGGATCACCGGCAAGCATTTGAATGTGCTTCTCAAAATTCTGGACAATCGGCATGCCGCCGGCCGATGGCCTTCCCTCACAGCCACACTATCGTCATGCGTATGGGGCGCTTGGCGCGATCACCGCTGTAAGTTGCAATGACCATGTTTTATGATGCCTTTCGGAAGCGTGCTTACTGAGTCGGTGATGCCATGCCTTCTCTTCCTGATGACCTTAGCGAGCTTTTTGCGTTCGATGCGGGTTCGAGAGCCGTCAGCGGACGTGAGAGCAAGCGGCTGGAGTTCAAGCAGGACTATGACCCTGCCGATGTCTCCGAATACACCAAAGTCCTAGCATCCTTCGCCAACACCGCCGGTGGCACCATTGTCTTCGGCATCAGCAACAAACCGAAGCAGATCGTCGGCTGCACCAATATGGTCGATGAGGCGGACTGGGTGAATGCACTTCGTGGCGACTTCGATCCCGAGATCCCCATTTCGGTCAAAGAGTATCGGGTCGGCGGTGCTACGATCTACGCGGTGTCGGTCGATGAGGGCCTTCACAAGCCCATCCTTTGCAAGAGGAATCGCACCAAGCAAGTCACCGACAAGAAGGGCAACAAGAAGGACGTGCTGATCCTGCAGGAGAGCGCGATTTATTTTCGTTACGCTGGCCAGACTAAGACGATCGGATACGCCGATCTCCATAACATGCTGGCCGAGCGCGAGGCGAGCTATCTCCGCAAGATGATGGAAACATTGCAAGTTGTCCAGAAGGTCGGTCTATCCAGCGCCGGGGTCGTAGACCTATCGGCGCCGCGTTCCAGCATTTACATGTCCAGAGAAACGGCGAAGGGCCTCAATTTCATTGATAAGGCGACCGTGGTTGAGGAGAAAGGCGCCCCCGCCTACGCCATCATGGGCAACGTTGAGGTCAAAGATGTCATCCATGCGCCTCTGGATGATGCCGACAAGAACCTGCCTTCCGAAGCCGCGCAGAAGCTGTTACCAACAGTGGTGCAGGCCTATGGCCGAGGTGCCCGTATCTCTCCCTCTCAGGTGACCCAACTCCTCAGGCACCTGAAAATCGACGGCGACAACGTCCACTGCGTTCTCGAACGCAAGCTGCGCCGGAAATACGTCACCCGCATGGGTATTTCGGCGATTGAATCATTCATCCGCGACGAGCCCGAGAAGGCCATCCGTGTTTTTGGTTCCAAGGCATCGATCGCGCATTACGATGCCGAACATAAAAAGCCGGAAGCTGCCGCGGAGGCTGCTGCTGCTCAAGAGAAGCCCAAGAAGGCGGCTAAGCGTGGAGAACCAATCACCGTGAGCGACGGGGGCAGAGTCAACCCTTCTCTATCCGACATGATCCTCGATGAATTCCCACTACCCCTAAAGGACGGTGATAACGTCGAAGTCTAACGATCGACCTCGAAGGAAAAGCTCAAGGGCAATTGCTAGCTAGCGCCTCGGGAGGCGCCGGTGGGCAAATCGACAAGCCGGTCCCGATCGTATGTGGCGTCGCCGCGACGATCCGTTGGCACTCCTGCAAGTGACGCGCACTTGCGGCCTGCGCCCGGGCCAGACACTGCTGGCGAGCTGCGTATTTCGCATTCGCTTGCTGAATTTCGTCTCGATGCCGCGCTTCCGCTGCTTCCCTCTCTTGCTGCAGCCGGAATTGCTCTTGCTTGGCAGCTTCGCTGTCGGGATCCTCGGGCGTCCCGGGAACCACGGGCAACGGCAGTACAATTTGTCCGCTACCGGTCTCATCGATGCGGACCAGCCGCCTCCCCGATCCATTTTCGTAGTGGCCGAAATCGAAATCGTACGCACCGACATAGTGCGCCAAAGCCAAGGTAGTGGCGCAGGCGTCCGTTGTTATTGGCGCCAAAACGCAATAGCCAGGCCAGTACTCGACACGCTTATCTGTGCCGTGATGCGTGTTAGCGAACCAAGTGAGGTGGATGGCAAGTCCGACAGCGGCTACGAAGACTAGACTAAAGAAGTGGCGGATGACAAACATGAAATCGAATGCTTTCTGATGATCGGATGTACTCGTCATGCTGGGGTGCGTCGGCCTAAAAGTGACCCGGGATAAACCTGAAATGTTCTATTGATCGCCCACGGCCTGCGCCCACCGGACAATACGTCTGCTTGGGTTATCGGGTGAGTAATATCACCCTGGTATGTCCGCGGCCGTCTGGCTGCACGGCATAGTGACGAGTGGGCAGGTCTCCCGTAGCCTTTTGCACGGCCCTCATCCGGTCCATCAATTCTATCTGTCGTTGAGAATAGACCTTTCCTTCCGGATCCATCACCGCCACGAGGTGCTTGAAGACGCCCATGTCAACCGTGTACCGAACCTCGCAAGTCGCGCGATCCAGGCCAGGATCGTAGTCAACCGCGGTTGGATCGCGGAAGACGAAGAATCGGTCGCGGATGTTCGGCAGCTCCTTCAGCGTGGGTGCCATCTCACGGTCCGCCGCCGCTTTTAGCATTGTGGCCTTGTTCGCGGCCCGAGCGGCTTCATTCGTGACGCCGCGTTTGGTCAAGGTATAGTCGATAAGCTCGCCGATCACACCATCCGCGCCGACCTCGTCGATCCCGTCAGCCAAATCGGTGAATTTTAGATCGTCAGGCATCTCCAAGAACCTGGCTATGCCGGTCATCAACGATCTCGCGGCATCACTGTCGTTCACGAATAGCTCCCGGAAGGTCGCGAAACCATCGACGCACGATCTGTTGGCGTCGGCCGCCCTAACAGTCGGTGATATTGTTGCGGACGCAAGCAGTGCTACCGCGGCAGCGCAAAGTCTCATCACAATCGATCTCCCTTAAATGAGCCCAACGGGCTGCTCGCAGATGCGCTTGAGGCTTTAAAGCCGTGGGCTAATAAACCACGAATTGGTTGTCTGGGACATGGATCTCCGCCAACTTTTCGCTGCTAACCTTCGGCGTATCCGCCACGAGCGGAAGCTGTCGCAGGAGCAGTTGGCTCACGATGCGGGGGTGGACCGGGCTTATATGAGCCGGGTCGAGCGGGCGGTGACCTACGTCGGCCTAGAGATTATCGGGAAATTGGCCGACGTCCTGGAGGTGGAGCCGGCCGAGTTTTTCCGCCGGCCGACCCGGCCGAATCGCCGGTCTATCTCGTAAAACCGAAAGGGTATCTCAGATCCACGCCGGACCTCTCCGGTCATTCGAATATAATCGGCCTTGTTCGGCACCAGCCCGGGCGGAGAAACGATCCTCTGCCCTCCTAGACGGTGGACTGCAATCTCCCCGGCTGTGGAATAGCCAAAGCGAAGACTATCGCCCTGCGAGGGCGTCATGCCGGGCCCTGCCGTGGGGTCTGATCTAGTATGATCGTAAGCGTCACACGCTGCAATTTCTGCCGAACTTACGAAGCCGACGCTCGCGAGGGCGATTGGTGCTGCGGAGCACACTCGACTCATTACCCAGCTGGTGGATGCTAACGCCGCCAGTGCCTCTTCGTCGCCCACGCAGACCCTGCCGGGACGCCAGCGGAAGTTCATCATAATTCAGGGTGTAAAGCCGTGAGGATGCGAGCTGGCCGGTTGACTCGCAGTAATTGAATCTTGAATTTGATAGGCGGTGTGCGGCCGATTCGCGCATCCGTCGGAAAACCGGGGTCTCGAACACCCCGGCTCCCGTGATCTACAGTAAGCCTTGGAGCTCTTTGCAGATGTCATACACAACTGCACCGTATTGGTGCGGCGACTCCTGTCAAGAGTCTCCTTGGCCTTTTTTGAAAAGGTCAATGAAATGAAGCCTCCGACTTATCAACTGACATTCGAGGATGCTGTGGAAATCTGGCGCCGCCATTGGACGGGAGAATTCCAGCATCGAATCGCTGCCCACTTCGACGTTAATCCGGGCCGCGTAAATGAGGTGCTGAAAGAGTCCCGCCATGTTGGCAGCCGCGAGGCTGCACTCACTGGCAAGTCAGCCTAAGTGCGTTCCTCAGGGCCCGGTCAGCAATGACCGGGCTTTTCATTTCAAATCCTAAGGAGATCTGATCATGGCCAAGAAGCCACCGTCTAAAACAGTCACCGTTCACCCGATCACCGCACCTAAGATCAAGCATATTGCGAGCGTCGCCACGCGGACACCTAGCAAGGTGACGACCAAGCAAACGCAAGAGCTTGGGGCGTCAGTAATGCGGCACATTGAGCCGCGAGGCGGCAAGGTCAAGTAGAGCCCACTTTGTACTGATTGCGCGCTGCGGGACTCGAATAATCCCGCACGCCTGCGCATTGGTTGCTGAATGCCTCTCATCTTAGGCGCCAGCCCGATAGCAAAGATCGTCTCGGCGCGGCGGGACTCTTCACACGACTCAGAATGTACGCCTTATATTCAATCACGAAAAATGTGGACGCGATCTGGCGCCTTTTCGGCGTCGACGGCTCCCGAGATCGTACTGGCGGTCTATCGTCGATGCCGGGCAAGCCAGGCTGAAGGTAGTCGATGGCGACCTTTTTCAACGAGTATTTCGGCGTCTCCCAAGATCAAGTCGATGACTATGGAGCGTTCAACGTTTCGATCATCAATGACTTGCCGTTATTCATCGACCCATTTCTTCTCTTCAACAGCGACAAGCCGGAATACAAGGCACTGCATGACGGCATATTGAAGTATATCGTCTTCCTGCGTGACGCGGTAATTGATCGCCGTGTCAACGGCGACCTTGTAAAGGCGTGGTTCCATTTTCCGGAGGTCAAGCAGAACTGGCTTGGCTTCTCGCTGAGCGGAAACGGTGGCACCGGCTTGGGTGCTGATTTTGCAGCTGCACTGCGGGCAAATCCTGCAACACTGTTCGCAGACTTTGGAGAAGAACAGGTCACGGAGTCGTCCCACCTTGAGAAGGTATGCCTAGTGCGTGACGGCGTCGGCCGTGACAACATCAGCGACTTTACCGTGAACCTCACGCTCGATTTCCTGTGCAGATACACACAGGAGTTCGCTGTCCTCCACATTGATCCATCCCTAAGAAAGATGGTCTGGGTAAAAAAGGCGATCTTCAATTACGAAACGGAAAGCTGGGAACGACGTTCATATGACCTACCATGGATGGACGATGACTTCATTCTTCTCACGCCAAAGGACATCCTGACCAGGGACGAAAATTGGATCAACCGAACGGACATGATCCGCGACTTCGATCGGATACCCTCTGCTATTCCTGATGCAGAGCTTCGCGGGCTGGTCTTCAATTACTTTCAATCTGTACTCTCGCGACCGCCGACCCGCCCCGGGCGGAAGGAGCGCGCTCCGAGCCAAAAGGACCGGGATGCCGCCGCCGCACGAACGCTAACGCAATTTCCGCAGTTGATAGATTATTATATTAAGATCAAGGAAGACACGGGGGACGATGCAGCCGACCTGAGCGCGGAAAAAGTAGCGATTACAAAGTTCGTATTCGAAAAGCAGGTGCGTGATCTACAACAGTCGCTGGCAGCAGAGTCGGCGTTCTATTCGACTACCGGCGGGTCTTATGTCGAGGCTCACCAACGATTAGCTTATCTGAAGGACGTGATCGAAAACAAGGGCGGCCACCGCATATTCTATCACGATGGGAAACCAATTCAGCGCGAGAGCGATCTGCAAATCCTATATCGCTTTGTGTGGTTCGGGACACCGTCGGATGTGGGACGTGAGGCAAACGACGGTCGAGGACCGGTCGATTTCAAGATTTCACGAGGCCGGGATAAGACACTGGTCGAGATGAAGCTGGCCAAGAATACAGCTTTGGAGCGGAACCTTCAAAAGCAGCTGCCCGTCTATCAAGCTGCGAGCGACGCCCAGAATGGTATCAAGGTGATTGTCTATTTCTCGGATCAAGAGAAGGCGCATGTCGAAGGCATCTTGGACAGGCTGAAAATTCTAGGGCACAAGGATATCGTCCTTATCGATGCGCGGAATGACAACAAGCCGTCTGGTTCGAAGGCTTGACTGTAGCGGCTGTGGATGTTGGCTTCGTTTCTTGGGGCGTTTCGAAGAACTATTGTATGCCGCTCCTCGCTGGAGCGGATCGAGAGCCATCTTCTGTATCAGCCCGACGAGCACGCAAAAAAGAGATGGATAAGCTGTTCACTCAGCGTGGTTCGTGACTGGACGCGCTGCTTCCGCGAGGCCGTCAGTGAAGCCCTTTCAGAGCTATCGATCAGGGATGAACGTCCTGCACGTCACGCGAGTCTCGCGGCCGGTCTGGATACACCGAGTGCATACAAATGAACTGAACTGCTCGCCGGTCCGATGATCGGTACGGCGGTGTTCGACGACGGTGCTTGAAGCGACACCTTCGGTTTCGAGACACAATTTACAGATAAATGAGTCGGTAGAGATCATTGAGGCTTTGGTCCTGATCGTTGAGCATCGAGGCTGGGTGCCTCGCCCATTCATTTATCTGACTGCAAAATGAATTCGGCACTGTCGGCGGCGCAGGGTGGGGCGACGGCCAGCGAAGACTGGCCGCCGTCGGATCGGCGATCAAGCTGCCTTCTTGGGCTTCCCGACCGCGCCCGTCTTCGCGGCTTGGCTGAAGATGTCGTCCAACTCGCCGGCACGGACGGCGGCGATCAACGTGTCAATGACGGCCGGCAGCTTGTCCTTCGAGCCGACCACGATCCCCGCTTTGCCCTTCTCAAACTCAACGGGCTTTGCCCCGAACTTGACGGACATTACGACCTGACCGGACGCGTCGGTCTTCCACCATGGTCGGACCGCCTGCTGCTTGGTGACGGCCTGGCGCTCGCCGTTGACCTTGGTCCACCGCTGGACTGTGCGGACGTAGGCCGGGTCTTTCAGGAGCAGTTTTTGCTCCTCCAGCTTGGCGACGAAGTTATCGCGACGCACCTGGACGGGATCGTAGCTGGACTTCGGGAGGGCGGTGAACGAGAGTGATTTGAGGACGGGCATGTGGGGTTCTCCATATTGGACAAACCCGCGCCATCATAACGGGATGCATGAAGTTGTACACAGCACGGTCTCGACAGAAGAAGTTGAGCCCGCGCTGCGAATCAGAGATGGGCGAAGTGAGCAATCACGCTCGCCTGATCTAATTGCCCCAAGTCATAAGCGGAGCTAAGGAGGATGGCCGGAATGCGAACGCCCGACTATGCGAAGCATTATGAAATACTGATGGCAGTCGTGACGCACCTCGCCGTCAACAGGTGGTGCATACGTCAGCCAAAGGGGATCGCAAAAGACCTATCGATCGACGATGTGGATTCCGTTCGGGACGTCCTGAAGACCTTTAAGGGGCTATTCAGGGAGTCACAGGGTACCTCAAAGGACCACGGCGATCACTATTACTCGTTGCATCTGCGATACGCGCGCGATGCAAGCGGCGTCTCTGATGAGGAGCGTCCTCCTCTTGACCCCGATACTCTCTTCTCGTTACTTCGGTTTGTCTCCGACAAGTCGGCCCAACAGTCCCAGCAAGCCACATCTCTCAGGGTTGCCGTAATAACGTCGATCATCTCGCTGATCGTTGCTGCATTCTCGATGGTTGTAGCGCTCCACAAGAGCTAGCGGAGGCGAGCGTTAAGCATGCGACCGCTTCAGCGTAGCAACAAAATGGATTATTAGGCGCGTGGTTGAGCGCATCTGGCTAATGAGCTTGCAAGCCCTCAGAAATCACCGCAACGGGGCCGGCCAAAGCGAGAGAGACCATTATTGACCGACAATGCTACATATAACGGGAAATAGAAAATGCTCGAAGATCTTGCAGATTCCGTTCGCCTTTCGGAGGCTAACATAGAAAGGCGCTGCGTTCAGGTGGCGTCAGCTGCAGACGAGTATGACTTCCCAGGCCGATCCCGAACGTGTGAGCAATACGAGGCTCTAATTCGCCTATTTTCCCGGCTAGACTTCGAGTGCGACAACGATTTGCTCGCTGGCTCCTTGGCCGTCTATGGCTGGATGCCAACGATGATGGACGATCTCGCTTCGAGGGACGCTCTGAAAGCGTTGATTGCCGAACTCAAGCAAGTTAGTTCGGACAGTGTCCCATCGATTCTTGAGAAATACCGGGCAACGGGAGTTCTTAGGGCGATCAACAACAGCATAGTTGGGACGTCGAAACTGCTACATTTTTTTCTTCCAGAGAACATCCCTATCTGGGATTCGGTACTGGGGCGGTCCTTTGGAATGATCCATCGTCACCAGTTTCATCGCGAGGATAGATTCTTAATATACGTGCAGGCTGTCCATAGCGCGGTCCGGTCCGCAGCCATCTCCTGGAAAGAACTGGACATCGTGGCCTCTCAGTCCTCCGGACCCGTGTCCAAGGTTCGGAAAGTCGAATTTGCGCTGTATGCATTTGCTCGACGGCGGATGGCGCTCGAAGGAGTTCCATCCTAGGGGCCGGCAGTTCATTGGAGCCAGACTATGTGGCCCACGAGGACGCCGAGCGCGCGAGTTCTGCCACGGCCGAGATGGCTTGCCGATGAGACCGCGACTGTCGGCCGACTGATGATAGAAGGGCAATTCTATCATCAGTCCCAACAAGCCGTTGACCGAGCAATCAAAATTGCCGCTCGGCCCTGTACGTCCACTTATAACCCGTTACAATTTTGCAGCCTGCCACCAAAAGATAACGGGTCGGAGGATGAAAATGGGATTGGGAAAACAAGCGAAGACGCTGACCAAGGGCCAAATAGAGGCAGCGCTCGCCTACCTATCCAAGACGAGATATCCCGAACGAAACAGGTTGATATTCCTGCTTTCGGCCAAGGCTGGGCTGCGGGCAAAAGAAATCGCTCGACTGACATGGCGCATGATTTTTGATGCCGCGGGAGAGATCGGGCAGACGATCTGTCTTTTCGACTCCGCCAGCAAGGGCAAATCCGGCCGAGTTATCCCCCTAAACAGTGAGGAGAGGCGCGCGCTGATCGACTACCGGACGACGATACGGCACTCAGCCGGGGGGTTCATCATCGTGACCGAAAGGGGTCTATCCACTTCGCCTCAGGCGATCGTAAACATGTTTTACCGATGGTACCGGCACCTCGGTTTCTACGGTTGTTCGAGCCACAGTGGACGACGAACCTTTATCACCAGCGCCGCTAGGAAGATATCGGGCGTCGGAGGATCACTCAGAGACGTTCAGGCCCTGGCTGGCCACTCCAACCTGCGGACCACCCAGGGCTACATCGACCAGGACGTTGATGCTCAGCGGAAAGTCGTGCATTTGCTTTGAGCGAATAATCTATCTCTCGCGCCGTGCTGTCTGCTCGATTCTCTGCAGACACGCCTATCAACTGCTCAGCATTCCAAATCCACTTCGGGACGATTTCGAACCGCGAGAAGGGTGCGGGGTCCAGAAACAGCTATCAGGTCGAGACGTTGCGACGCGGTATCTTTGACGTCCTGGGGCAGAAACAGATTAGATAGGCGAGTCGCTGGCGCGAAAGGCGCTCTACCGGTAGTTGACAATACAAAACGATGGAATAAGCTAGAGACACTAAACAGTCTCCAGAGTTGAACCAAATTCCTTTATCCCGGAGTGGCTTACTATGGCTGACAACGTTAAAGAATTGCAGCAACTCGCCGAGGCGGCAGGCGGCGCGTCTACTCTCGAATGGAGCACGATCAGTCACACTCACGGCGGGGCCGCGGCTGTGAATGCCCAAAATGTCGCGATCGACATCAAAGACGGGATCAACTTCGTTCGCCAACTGCAGCAGCTCCCTCAGCCGGCCGGAGCACAGCCTCTCGATTGGAGCACGATCAGCCACACTCATACTTGAGTCGTCGGCGCAGGTGTTGTGGGCTGACCGTTTGCAACGCAGCCGGGAGGCGTGCAGTCTCCCGTGCTGATATTGTGAGGGAGCGAGTCCCCTTAGAAAGCTGGTCTTTTGTGGACGCTCCAGTGGAGCGTCTGTCGCGATTATCTTCTGGCTTTTGTCTCGGTGCGCGAGTGGAGCTACGCTTTAAAAAAGCCGCTCGATGTGTCGGCGCGTTAGGGGCGGCCGGCATACCACGCTCTCAGATTATCCTGCGTAGTGGATATGACCTAGCGCCGTAGCTATGAAGCATTTGGCTACTAATCCGGCGTTCGCTTCTGCCGAGATCATCCTCGCAATCTCTGTCGTAAGCCAGGCCGTTGCCGAGTCAGATCGAAAAGCTGCGGCCAAACTCGCGACTCGACGGCGGCGTGTTCCAGATAGCAGACTTCGCGCCTTTGATGATTATGCGGCCGGAAACGACAGATGATGATCTCTAGTCGCCTGCTTGAAATAGACGATTCAGAACCGCCCGAAAGGGAGGTGTGGGCGGTAAAAGCCATCTCCGCCAAGTGGGCAATAAAAAGGGCTGGCATTTGGACGCATGTTAGCTGTGGCCAACTCGCTAAGTTCGGCTGGAAGGTTCACGTCTCTGCGACTCTGGACGATGCTCCCACCGTGCTCGAATTAGTGTCGAGAATAGCGTTCGATCTCGAGTGCTCATTCAAGCATCTAAGTGGCGTAGATAGCTTCCTTGCACTTCATTTCAAGAATGCAAGCCGGCTTCAAAGTGGGAAGTTTATTGCGTTATATCCAGAAAATGAACTAGTGGCGGCCAGATTGTTGGAGTGCTTAAGCGACTGTCTCTATCCTTACCAAGGTTTGGATATCTTAACTGACCGAGCCTACAAGAATTCGACCAATCTTTTCTATAGATGGGGAGCGTTTCGTAGCACTGGAAGGCTGAATTCCGTAGGTGCGCCTGAAGAGCTGGTCCCTAATGGAAAAGGGCAAATGGTCCCGGATATTCGATATCCGCGTTTCCTACTGCCAGAAGGTATCGTTGATCCTTTTTCCGATGAGCCGTTGCCTATTCCCTTAGAATCGCCGCCAGAATCTGTCTCCCTCGACCAATTCAAAGTAGTTTCAGTTCTTCGGTTCACGAACGCTGGTGGGAGGTACAAGGGCGTATGTCAATTGTCCGGCGCCGAAGTCGTCGTGAAAGAGGCTAGGCCAAACACCGGGTTCGTTGGCAAGGAAAGTGCTATTCCAAGGCTTCATCGAGAGGTTGCGCTGATAGAGAGAATAAATGCCGAGTTCCAGGATTTGGCGCCGCCGGTGTTGCAACAATTTTATGTCCGCGATCATTATTACGTTGCGCTTCAGTACTTGCCCGGAACGCCGTTGAGCGAATGGATAGCTAGAGAAAATCCGCTTTACTCTTGCCTCTATCAGTCCCCAGAACGAACCCGCGAATATTTCAAAAGGGCTACCAGGATCTTGGAGTCAATTCAGGGCGCTCTAAGAAACCTGCACGGGTTGGGCCTGGCCTTTGGCGACCTTAGTCTCGGTAACATTATTATTGATGCGCATGACTATGCTCGCTTTATAGACTTTGAGGCGTGCACATCCGTTGACGACGTTGCGATTGGCCTGCGGACGCCGGACTTTTGCTTACTTTCTCCAAATCGTGAGATCGCCGCGAGGGATAGGGACGTATATGCTTATAATTGTATTGCAATATCTTTGGTCCTGCGATTGACTACTCTGGCGGAAATTTCCGATCACGTTCTGCAAGCCGTCACGGCGGATCTTATCAAGGGCATGCACGAGGTGCCCGAGTGGTGGTTTTCGGCGTGCAACTATCTTACTAGGACGACACAACGGGAGTCGTCGTGTAAGGCGACCGGATTTGTGCCCCCCTTGCTAGACACGGCGTCTTCGAGGCGGGAGTTACGGCAACTAATCGCAGATGCCGTGCTTGATTCCTGTATTCCGAAAGACGAGTGCCTGTTTCCGACGAGCGCGACTGCTCGGGAGGGAGCATTTCTTAGCTTCGGATTTGGGAGCAGTGGAGTGCTGCGCGCTTTGAAGCTTAATGGGAACCAGATCGATGAGCGCATCATAGCGAAATTTTCGGAAAGCATATGGCGTGCGGTAGAACGGCGGTCGCTCCCAATAAACTACGATGTAGGAATTGTCGGCCTAATTGATGCTTGCTCGTCGCTTGGCCTGGACGACCTGTCCGCAAGGATTCTTGAGATAGTGTGTCGTGATTGGGGGGCGATGACAGATCCAAGTCTTGGGACTGGGCTGGCGGGCATATCATTGGCTTTACGCCGTCAAGGCGATCTAGCGCTGGCGGAAGACGTGATGACGAAAGCAGTTCGTCTTGCGGAGAGCTATAAGTGGACAAAGAATGGATTGCTATATGGACGATCCGGCGTAATTGCCGCTGCGTGCCAATTTAATCCCCTTTTACAATCGAGCGATGAGCTTGAAAAAGTGGTACTTAAGATCATCAGAGAGGAGATTGGACAAACTGTCCGGCACCCCAACGGACATTCACTATCGCTTAGGGGGGAGGTGGACGGGAGTCGCCTTCTTCCATATCTCTGTGATGGTACCGCCGGCCTGTTGCTAGCTTTGCTTGCGGCTAGCGAGAACGAACATATTGATTACGATCTTAGTAGTGATGATGTCGTCGCACTATCGGCCGATCTTGGCACGCCGTTCATGTTGGAAGGGTCGCTAATGGACGGTGCGGCGGGCTTGGCTGTCGTCTTAGAGCTCTCGCGGCGAACCTTTCAGCGTGTGGCGGATAGAATTCCCGAGCCAGGCTGGGGGCGCATTCAAAAATACTTGTTACCTCTCAAATCTGGAGTCGGTGTATTACATCCCCGCACCTTGAGATTCGATATGAGTCATTCACAAGGCTCTATAGGGATATTAGAAGCACTTTTATGGGTTGACGGTTTGGCCGAACTAAACCTCTCGGGTTTGTATTTGCCACCTCTAAGAGTGAATTGATTTCTGATCGGCGGTTTCCATACTGGCTGCGAAGTAATCGGGTGAGTGCCCCCTAAGAGCCTAGCTGCCACCGCATACCGGGTCCTTCTCAGCGTTTGGCCTGCCAGGATAACAAATCTCAAATGGATAAGAAATCTCAGCGTCATTCAAGAACCGCGCACTCCTTTGTAGAGGGGTAACCACGGAAATCCCGGTGGGCTGAGATACCGGTCGGAGCATCGGGCAATCAGCTCGGTCCCCCTCCTTGAGCTAAACGACCAAAGCGGGCACGGTCGCTAAGCCAAGCCCGGCAAGAGACGGAAAAGCTTTAGACCGTCGAGGGTGGCGCGATCGGCGGATCGGTCGTGCCAGGGCCCTGCGCAGACAAGCAGAGGGTAACGGGGCTCACCGCACTGCCGGTCCCGACCGCCACGGTGGTTCCTCTGATCCGATGTGCCCGACGCCGCAATACGCAGACGGGATACACTTCGCCGTAATGGGCGAAGTGTATCCTCAACCACAACCGCAGCCGTTGGAATGTTTGGTTACTGTGGTTGGAAATGCCGTGGTCGTTCGAAGGGCGCTCACCCGAACGAAGTGAGGGTGAGTAGCGATGGTTGAGCTAGCGATGTGTGCGGCGGACTCTCGTGTCAAGCAGTCGGCTAGACCCGATGTTCTCGGTTGACCTTGTCGCCCCGCCATCTGAGAAACAGGAAAATCAATCCGAGTCCCGCGAGTTGCTGCAGGAGGCTGGTGCTGATCGCCAACCAGACGGACTTTGTCGCGCCGAAATTGTAGAAAACGCAGAATCCGAATACAGCCACGTAGAGGGCCGCTCCGCCGAACAGCGGTACCTGAGCCAGAGGGTCATTCGAGTTCGAGCCAGCGCTCCAGGCGCTGATAGACATTATCAAGATCGCGATCGGGAAGGCGATGAGGCTGATCCAGGTCGAGCCCAAACCCCAGAAATAAACGTCTCGGCGGTGGAGAGCCAGCACGGTTGCCGCGATCCAGACCAAGAGCAACACCGCAGCGGATGCACCAAGGATTTCTAGGGAAGTCCAGCCGTTCGAGGCCGGCAACGCTGAGTCGACCATGAGAAAAATCCACCCCTGGGGGAAATGCTGTGGAATTAAACCATGGCGTGTGTTTCTCGTACATGGTCCGTGTGGCCGGTGATCTCTCCAGAAGGCCACCGGCATTCGGCACATTTATTTTCTGAGACAGCCGATTTTCTTGGCTGCCGAGCGCTAAATCGGAGGTAGGGCCACGATCTTGTTGGATTGGCCACTCGATTTTTCCCTACTGCATAGGAATTTTGAAATGCGTTCTACGCCGGACCGCATATGGTCCACTATTGCCCAAACCACCCCAACAATTGAAATCAGCGACGTTCATCCACCCGCATTCACGAGCGGAGAACCGGTACATCAGTCAGGCGACCAAGCCGGTACGGCCGCACCGCTCTGCCCGTCAGACAACTCGGCCTGGCATCGACGCACGTCTTGGCCGGAAACGGATTGGCTTACCGGCTATAGCCAGATCGTTTCAGACCGAGTTCGTGATGGCTGGTCCTGCTACCTCTTGACCTTCCTGTTCGATCAGTTCCCCGGCTCACCGGCCGCCGTCATGGCGCAGATGAAGGACCAGGTGCAACGGGTCTATTCGACCCTCGTCACCAGAGTGCACAGGAAACCGAAAACCGCGCCGGTCGACGAGCTTCCGGTCCTGGTCGGATTCCTTGATCGGCCCGTCTACAAGCGTGATCGAGTCACCGCGCCGACTTCTCGCTGCAACGACGGACTTCATTTACACGCCTTGGTCCTGCTGCCGCCCACGTCGCGACTAAAGGAATCGCTCGTCGATCACTTTCGGGACAATGAGAGCCTTTACATCCGGCCCGGCACGTCCGTTCAAAGGATCCATGTCGAGCCGGCGAGTTCGGGCCATGACCGCGTGGTCGACTATGCGCTCAAGACTACCCGCAAGGGTCGCCTATCTTACGAGGACGCGGTCGTGGTCCTTCCGAGGGCGCGCTCGGAGCTTTGACCCCTCGACCGGATCCGGCTGGGTGAGCTAGGCGGCCTGCTCCGCGGGTGGCCCCCCAGCCGGTGCATTGCGCGCAGCGCTCTCCGTCATACGGTGCTCTTCCAACGGTCTCCGCAGCAGCCCGCCCATCCACGCCATGCACATGTCCAGCGTGTGGCCATCGTAGAAGGGGTCAAGAAATTCGAGGACCGGGTCAATTGCCTGAAGAAGGTGCGGCCTCCTGTTCTCCATCCCGGGATACTCCTTCTCGAAGTACTCCGCACTGTTGATGACGTCCCGCCACTTGCCGAAGATGTGCAGCGAGCGCATCTCAGATCTTCCGATCCCCTCGAACTGCGAGGCGTTCAGCTGTACCTCGGCCTCGGCCGGGTCATCAGACAGGTTTTCGTCCCGCAGCTCATTCCACTTAGTCTTAGTCCTGCAAAAGTTGCCGTACTCGGGATCGGGCCGCGCCCCGAGTTCAAGCTGCAGGAAAACGAGCACTGCGGAAAGGGCGACGTCAACGTCGTGGTGCACGAGCGATAGTTCAATCGCCTCCCTCAAGATGAGGTTCACCTTGAAGAAGGTGCTGAAGGTCAACCGCTCGACACGCAACAGCTGCTTCAGCAGCTTCACGCCCTCGCTCCGGTCGCCCGGCGACGTCCTGTAGCGTGCGTGGAAGAACTGCTCGGCGGGCCCCCCGTGCCTCAGGTGCTCATCGCGCGGATCCAAGACGGCCCTGATCGGCATCCAGAATCGGCCATGAGCTTCCCACCTGATGCGCAGGCTTTCCTCCGCATTCGGTCTCCCGTCCTTCTCGACCGGCAAGGACTTCATGCTCTCTGCGTAGATCTGTGCGATGGTCTTCATTTTGCTTGGATGCCTTTCTCTATGCTGGACCACAACGATCACGCGCCGGATTGGTCCTTACTTCCGGGTTGCCTTCAGTTTGCGTCGTTCTGAAGCCGATGCCGTCACATCAGCTTCGCCTTCGACGGCTTCGAAGAGCTTGCGTCGGATCTCGTCTTCCCTCTGGAGAGACAGCAAAGCTGGGAACGTGACCATGACCGACAGGTATTCCAGCTCGGCTGACGCCGACATGGGGCCATCGGCGGCTGCGCGCTGAGCCACGAACCTTTTCACCTCTTTCTCGCTCAGCTCGGGCCGCAGCTTCCCCGACGCAGCCAGCGTTTGGAACAGCGGCTCGGGTAGCTTCGCCACCTCATGCAGCACGGTCCATGCGCAAGGCAGCGATGCCTCGATGCCAGAAAACCTGTCGCGGCACGAATAGATCGTGATGAACTTGCTTAGCGTGCCGGCGGATAACCCGAGCATTTTGGCGAGCTGCCTAAAACCGGTGTGGTCTAGCGCGTCTCTTGCTGCCGAGATGATTGCGGCTGCCTCTAGAGTGGCCAGCGCTGAGCGGCCTAGAGCGGATCGGATTAGGCTCACATAGGCGCCTATGTCCTTGATTTCGGAAAGCGCGCGCTCTCCATAAAGGACAAGAGCATGCGACGCGTTTCCATTTGGAAACGGCTGGGCCGAGACGGCGTGCTCCTTCCGTGGTGCATCGTCGCTCACGACCGCTCCCGGGTGGCAGGAACACCGTCATCGACCAGCCGCTGGATCTCAGCTTCTTTCCACGCAGTAATGCGCGCACCCAGCTTGACTGGTTGCGGATAACGCCCAGCCTTGACGCCTGCCCACCACGAGGAGCGCGACACCGGTATAGGGCCGTCTGGTTTGATGATTGAGCTAAGGCGCAGCAAGCGTCCAGGTGGTGCGTTCATCTCGTTCACTCCGTCCAGCGTTGATCTTCGCCGTCCAGAATGACCCGAGCGATGCCCGGGTTACAGGGACGAATTCCCGGGCATGGGCCCGCTGAATATTTGGCCGGCCTGCTGCAGCGCCTGCTCAATCTCCTTCAGAGTCTTGGGCCTCGGTCTAAGGAAGCGATCAAACTCTTCCGAGAACTCCTTACCGAACGCACGCTTCAAGCCACGGAAGAAGTCTTTATTCATCGGCCCGACATCTTTAAGCAGCTTTTCAATTCGTTCGCGTCCCACGCCATCCGGGTACTTCGTTTTGTACGAGCCGCGCTCAGAGTTGAGCTTTTTGTATGCTTTGTCGATGCTGAAGCGTTTGCCCTCCTTTTTGAATTCGGCATTAATCTTGAGTAGGTCAAAGCCCAGCTGCAAGGTGCGTTTGGCGGGCCATTGTCTCGGGCCAGGTAATGCCAAAAAAGTGCGGCACAAAACCTCTAGGAGAGTTCGCCATACGAACGGATCGGTGCCGTCTGCGAGATGGCGAGTGACGTAATATTTGCCGTGGGCAAGCTGCTTGGCCTTGGGTATTCTGTAAAGTGGCTCAAGGTCGTCATAGGTTAGCATTCCGAGATCGATAGCTAGTCCGATCCGCGGATCGTTCGTCTCGATCCCGCCGACGCGTTGATCGGCTAATCCAAGGCGTTTTGCAGTTTCTATTACAGCCGCTTGTAGCAATGGATCCATAAAGAGACCAGCAATCGAGTCCCTAGTATCGGAGTGAGTAGCAGGCTTATGCGGCAGCGATAGTTCCGACCGTTTGAGGATGGGAGCTTCGAAAAGATAGCGCCAAGGATCGCCCGACAGATCGGAGTCTGTATTCGAATCTTCCCGAGCTTTGCAGGATCTTTTATAGTTGGCCCAGAAATCTTCATAGATCTGAGCGAAGTCAGCCGCATGTTCTCTAACTTTGCCGGAGAATGTCTTATCGCCCACTGCTATTTCCCGTTTCGATGAATTCAGCCCATTCAGCCATCAGCTCTGCTCGCTTTGCGAGGAGGTCGCCTCGCCGATATGCTGCTTCTGTCTTGTCCTTGATTGTGTGCGCCAGGGCCATCTCGCAAACCTCGCGCGGGTAGTTCGTGCATTCTGAGGCCCAATCGCGAAAGGCCGACCGGAAGCCGTGGGCCGTGAAGTCAACTCCCATTCTGCGCAAGACCATCAAGAAGATCATATTCGACATGGGCGTATCGGCATGCCGCCCTGGGAAGATGAAAGAGGAGCCATCAGTCAACTCTCGCGCCGAATGTAGAACAGCAGCGGCGCGCGGTGAAAGCGGCACCCGGTGATCCCGTCCCGCCTTCATCCGTTCTGCCGGAACGAGCCAGATGTTCTTCTCCAGATCGACTTCCCCCCACTCGGCTTTGAGCACCTCATTGGTCCGGGCGGCGGTCAGTATCAGGAATTCGAATGCGAGCTGGGCAAACTGGTTGGTCGGGACTTCTGGCAGTCGGCGGACGAAGCCTGGCACATCGGCATAGGGGATGGCGGTAAAATGCCTCCGACGCTCGCTTTGTCGCGGGAGGCCCTTGATGACGCCATCGACCGGATTGTCACCAGACCGGTAGCCGGCCGCCTTGGCCCAATCTAGAATCATCGATATCCTTTGCCGGAGGCGCCGAGCGGTCTCCGGTCTCGACAGCCAGATCAGCGATAGCACCTTCAGCACGTCAGAGGTTTCCACTTGGTCGAGCCGTTTGTCTCCCATCACCGGGAAAACGTGCCGCTTGAGACTCGACATCCACTGCACTGCGTGCTTCTCGTTCCGCCAGGCCGCGCGTTGCTGATCGAGCGTGATCTGGGCCGCTTCTGCAAATGTCGGAACCACCGCTCGCGATTTTCGCCGGGCCTCGATCGGGTTGCCACCCTCCCTGGCGAGTTTTCGGAATTCAAGGGCCTTCTCCCGTGCCTCGGCCAGTGGGACGAGCCGGAGCCCGCCAAGGCCGATGTCGCGACGCTTGCCCTGGACGATAATGCGCAAGACCCACCGTTTCGCCCCGCTCGGGTCGACGACCAGGTACAATCCATTGCCATCGGCGTACCGCCCTGGTGAGGACAGGTTGTTGACGCGCAGGGCGGACAAGGCCTTGTGGGGATGCTTTCGTGAGGACGTCATGACCACAATCCATACCACAAAAATTTGTGGATTTGGCAGGTCCGCGCCGGTCTAAGTTGGACTATGCTTTCGGCTAAGATATTGAGACTATTGTCTAAGTCGGACGGGGCTGGATCGTGGTGGACTTCAGTTAGGATTCCACTCTCTCCGCCAGCTGCACGATTTTCTACGCCAAACTGCGCTATGGCGGGCCTTCGATAGGCGGCGTCCGCTCGTTGCATGGCGGAACTCGAACGTTCGGCTTGGGGCGAGCCAATTCCCGTCCTTTAACGGAAGGCTCAACTTCTCCTCGATCCAGACGGTCTTCCCCCAAGGTCGCCAACGGGATCGGATCATCCCGCACAACCTCATTGGAGTGGACCGAGCAGCCCCGGCCGTTTGGCACACGTCGGCGGGAGAAATCCAGGAGGTGAACTTCGCGATGCTCGCTCAAGCTCAGAGCGGTCTTGGCCGAACCGCGCGGCGTCGATGGGGCGAAAGCTGGCAGAGAGTCATCTTGTAGGTGCCCTTCGGCAGACTGCGCAGGGTTGCGCTCCCGTGGCTCTCCGTTTTTCCATGCCGAGGATGACAGTCTTCAGGATATTTCGCTCACACGACGCATCTTCAGACGTCGAGCACTTCCTGGACTGCCTCAAATATGTCGTCTGCCGTCCCTTCGATCTTGCTATCGGCCCAGGCTTGGTAAGCCTTGGCGTAAACCAACTTTTCGGCCCCTGGATCGCTCGTCGAGATCATCTCATCTCTGGATGCGCTCAGAGCGAGGGCTTTCACCTCCATGGCAATGGCGGTGATGAACCTCACGCGATCTTCGTGCTCGTCGAAAACATTCGCGGTCATGAGCGCTTCTCCGTATGACGGTCGGCTTGGCGGCTCCTGCTCATGCTGCACGCCGAAATGATCGGCGCTGGTCTATTTTTGCAGTTGCGAGCTACGACCGCGGCTCTCTTGCGGTTGTTCCTTCGGCCGCTCGCTCTTGCATGCGAAACAGACCGAACGTGCAACTTGAGTTCCGTTGATGGCCAACCGTTCGTGGACGTGAGGAGTCCTCATCGTACAGAACTCGCAATATGCCTGCGGCAATCGCAACGCAATTTCTCTTGAAGTGTCCACGAATCATCCCCCGTTCCCACAACATTCACTTCCCTCCTCCTTGGGGCGACTTTGAAGACAACCAGCGCGATGAGTCGTACGCTATCGTACGGACTTTGGACGTGGCGGCCTGCGGCAGCACGACGTCGAGCGAAACGGCGCGGCGGCCGCCGTGCTTCAGATCCCCGCGCGGATCAGTCCTCGTAGCTGTCGATGACCGCGTCAGCAATCGTACGCTTGGTGACGATGCCGACGATGTCAATTACCCGCGGGCGGGAGCCGCCCTGGAAGACGATGGCGGCACCGGCGCCGTGGCGCTTGAGTCTCGCAAACACCAGGCTCAGGAGGTCCTGATCGCGACAAATGACCATCCGCCGTTCGGCAAAGGTTTCGACAAACAGGTCAGGGTTGGTTTGAGATTCCATCCACAGACCCGAACGCGGCGGAATCAGCCCCACGATCCGGCCATCCCGCTCGACGACGATGGCTCGAGCGTCATCGGTATCTTCCGCGGGCAAGGCTTGCTTCAGCGTTGTGCCGGCCCTGGCTACGATAAAGCGACGCTCCATGATGTCTTGCGCCTGCTTAACCAGGTAAAGATTGATATGCCGCTCCTTGGGGATACGGTGGCCGCGATGACGCAGCTTGACCGTGTAGATCGTCTCATTGACGAGCGCGCGCCTTACGCCGGCAGCCAGCGCCACCGCGACGATCACCGGCACAATGATCGCGTAGTCACGCGTCATCTCGAACACCATGACGATGGCCGTCATCACACCGCCGGTTCCCGCGCCGACCATGGCCGCCATTCCAACGATAGCGGCCGAGGACGGCGTCAGCCCGGAATGAGGCAAGATCGAACTGGTCCCGGTCGCAAATGCCGCGCCAAGAGTGGCGCCAAGATAGAGCGAGGGAGAGAAGATCCCGCCTGAGGCCCCGCAGCCAAGGCTGACGGTGGTGGCGAGGAGCTTCAGCGCGAATAGCAGCGCAAGAAGACCCGTCGCGGTCATCTTGTGGTCTAGGATGTCCTGAATGACCGAATAGCCAACCCCATCGACGTAGGAATGGCCGAACGCGTGACTGAGTCCCACCATCATCAGGCCGATCACAGCCATGCCCACGATGTTCTGGACGTACTCGTTTCCGGACAGTTTCGGAAATCCATCCTCCATGAAAACGAGCAGCCGAATGAACGACCAGGCTGCTGCGCCGCACAGCACTCCAAGCAGGACGAACGCAACCGCCTCCTGCGGATTGAACGACGCAACCATGGGAAATTGAACGTCCGGCACCGCAAAGGCCGGGTCCGGGCCGATGAGAATTCGCCCGATCGTCGTCGCAGCGCCCGTCGCCACGACGACGGGAAGGAAGGTGCGGTTCGACACTTCCGGCAGGAGAATTTCGAGGGCGAACAGCACACCGCCAAGCGGCGTGTTGAACGTTGCGGCGATGCCCGCGCCGGCGCCCGCGGACAACAGCGTTATCTTCTGCCGCGTGGAGAGTCCGATGAATTGAGAGAAGGCCGAACCAAGCGCCGAGCCGATCTGGATGATCGGCCCCTCGCGCCCGACGGCGGCGCCGCTACCGATCGATATCGCGGAGGCCAGCGCCTTGATCACGGCGACCGTGCCGCGGATATTGCCGCGCTTGTAGAAGATCGCATCCATCACTTCGGGGACGCCGTGTCCCTTTGCTTCGGGAGCAAAGCGCCTCACGAGAAAAACGACAATCAGGCCCCCGACCATCGGGGACAACAGAACGAAGTCGCCAAAGCGGTTGGGACCCTCGCTGATATTGGCGTCGTAAACGAAACTGAGTCTGCCATTGTAAGAGACGTTGTGCACGAAGCCGATCAGGGCGCGGAACACAACCGCGCCTAGTCCAGTCATCACCCCGATAACCAAGGCGAGGCCACAAAGAACGAGCAGGCTCACCCGCCGTTCCTCCAGCAGCGATTTGCGGCCGCCGGCTGCGATCGCTTTGATATTGTCGGAAGTCAGTCCTGTGGGCATCCGGGTCACACGAAATGGCTCAAGGTGGGGATCGCAAGATACGGACTGGTCGGCCATAAAAGCGTTCCGGACGCCGTCCGCACTGGGCAACAGGGACTTGGACGGCTTTGACGCAGAGTGCAGCGTCAGGGCAAGTGCTAATCGATCGCCCTTCTGCTGAACAATGGCCAACTATACTGCGGAAGTTCCAAGGAATCTGTGATGTCACGCCCGATAGCGAGCCTGGCCAGGCCGGGAAGAGCAAACGCTTTGACCACCAAGTTGCGGAATCGCAGCCCGAACTCTGTCTTCGGTGCAAAAGCACCGGCAAAGCGCTCGGCTCCACGCTGCTTGGCATTGATGTAGCTTCGCAACAATGTTTCGTATCTCCGAAATGCGAGTTGATACTGCCCGTCTGCAGCTGCGAGTTCACCGGCAAGGACGTAAGCCGAGATCATTGCCAGCGCCGAGCCCTGCCCGGCCAGCAGCGAGACGCAGAATGCCGCGTCTCCCACCAGCGCGATGCGGCCGTGGGACCAGTTTTGCATCCGGATCTGACTGACGCTGTCGAAATAGAGCGACTCAGTTTGCTCGAGTTCGGCCAGAATCTTGCAGCATTCCCAGCCATCGTGCCGATAGAGGTCGTCGAGGAGCGCCTTCTGGGCATCCATCGTGGTGGGCAACTCCTCTCTCGTCGAAAGGAAAACAAACAGAAACAGCGTGCGATCGTCGCGCAACGTGAAACGACCGAGCATCCGGCCCGGTCGTCCGTACATCAGATAAATATCCTCGTCGCGAGGGCGATAGCCGCGCGCCTCGAACGCCGCGACGGCATAGCCCAGGTGCTTTTCGAACCTGGATTGCGGTCCGAAGGCGAGTGCGCGCGTACGCGAATGCAATCCGTCCGCGCCAATCACGAGATCGAATCGTCGTTCACGCTCGCGCTCGAACCGGACCCGGACGCAATCCGCCTGCTCTTCCAAGGCGACGATCGTATCGCCGAAGATGCTTTCGACCTGTCCCTGTGATCTCTCAAACAGCAGCCGGGAAAGGTCGCTTCGTTGGAGCGTCACATAGCGCCCGGCAGTCAATTCCGAGAATATCGCTGCGCCGAATCCGGCAACGGACCGGCCCCCGCCGTCTACAATGCGCATCTCCCGCATATGATAACCGACGCGATTGATGTCGCCGAGCAGACCCATGCGCTCCGCGAGATCATAGCCAAGCCCCCAAACGTCGATGACATAGCCACCTTGGCGCAAGGCCGGGGCCCGCTCAACGAGCGTTGGCTCGAAATCGGCCGCCTTCAACCAATATGCGAGCGCAGGCCCCGCGATCCCGGCGCCGGAAATCAAGGCGGTTCTCATGAGGTGGACCAACTTCGCTGATCGAGCGTCCTGTTGCACGTTGGTAACGCATGGACAAATTTTGCGGGCTATCAGCAACAGCGCTTATAGGATGCAAAGTGGAATAGTCGGTACGCTATCGTACGCAGTACAGCGGAGCTTGGTGTGGTTGGCCGCTCCTGGCTCTGTTCTTCGATGGATCATCGAGATGGAGCAGCAGCGGCGAGCTGGCGGTGGCACGGGCGACCATGCCGCTCGTGTTCTACGACAAGGCGGCGTCTGCCAAAGCGTCGGCGCAGATCGCGTTGCCGCTCAATCTGCTGTCGGCCGTCTGGGCGCCTGTCCTGGCTGCGCTGCTCACCAGCTATGGCGGCAACGCGTCGCTGGGGTGACCTTCGCTTGCTCCTCCGCCGCCCCGCTCATGCTGTTGCTGCTTCGCCGGCGGCGACCGGCGCACGTCATGGCCGGCACGTGGTCCGAGCCCCCTCATCGGTGACAGGACGCAATTCCGAAACAGCGGGGCTCGTGCGGCTCGAATGCTCTAAAACCAGCACTGTGGCGCGTGTCGCGCGCCCTCTCCTGTAGTGCCCTCGCCCAGAAATGCCCCCCGTCATCGCCGATCCCTCCCTCCTGCGCGTCCTGATCGTCCTCGCCGTCACGCAGCTCATCGCCTGGGGCACGCTCAGCCTGCCGGCGGTGATCGGCCGGGCCATGGCAGCGGATCTGGAGATGGACCTCACGGCGATCTTCGCCAGCACGACCGTGCTGTACATGTCGATGGGGCTGTGCTCGCCGCTGCTGGCGCGGCCGTTCGTCAAGCAGGGCGGCCGACGCGTCATGATCGCTGGCACGGTGCTGGCCGCACCCGGCTATGCGCTGCTGTCGACCGCGCAGGGGCCGCTGACCTATTATGCGGCGTGGCTGCTGCTCGGCATCGCCGGCAGCGCCACGCTCTCGACCGCCTCCTACATCGTGCTCAACGAGATCGCGGGCCTGCGCGCGCGCAGCGCCATCGGCGCACTGATGCTGGTCACGGGGCTGTCGAGCAGCATCTTCTGGCCGGTGACCTCGGCCCTCTCGGCGCATATCGGCTGGCGCAGCACCTGTCTCGTCTATGCCGGTCTGCTGCTCTTGGTCTCGCTGCCGCTGTTCGTGTTCCTGCTGCCGCGGCGCGTCCATGATCATCTGCCGCCGTCCTCGGATGCGGCAGCGTCCGCCCCCGCATCGACGCCGACGCGTAGCACCTTCTATCTGCTGGTCGGCGCCTCCGGCCTCAACGCCTTCGTCGCGTTCGGAATGGGGGCGGTGCTGATCGAGCTGTTGAAGGCCGAAGGCCTGTCGGCGGCCGAGGCGGTCGGCTTCGGCTCGATGCTGGGCGTGATCCAGATCAGCGCCCGCGCCATCGATTTTCTCGGCGGCGGCCGCTGGGACGGCATCAGCACCGCGATCGTCGCCGGACTGGCGCTGCCGGTGGCAATGCTGCTGCTGATGCTGAGCGACGGCTCGCATGCCGCGATCGGCGGCTTCATCCTGATCTACGGGCTCGGCAGCGGTGCGCTCGCCGTGGCGCGGGCCACGATGCCGCTGGTGTTCTACGACAAGGCCGCGTTCGCCAAGGCGTCAGCCCAGATCGGACTGCCGCTCAACCTGCTGTCGGCGGTGTCGGCGCCCATCCTGGTCGAGCTCCTGACCCGCTACGGCAGCAACGCGCCGCTGGCGCTGAGCCTGGCCTGCTCATGCGCGGCCGTGGTCATCCTGCTGCTGCTGCGGCGGCGCCGTCCGATGCGCGCGGCGGTCTCGTCCTGAGGCGTTCGACTGAGTCGCCCGTCGGGCCGGTCATGGGCTCGGCGGGAAGCGCCGGACCGCGGGACAGGCCGCGTCCGTCCTGCGCCAAAACACGAAGTTCGTTCGTTGCGTCAACGACATCGCCCCGGTGGCGCCCGTCTGCGCAAATTTGTTCTTTCGTTTTATCGGAATTTATGGTTCTCTATCGCCGTCCCGCCTCATCGACGAGGGGCGCTGCGCATCGTCAGGAGCGTTGGGGTGGGATGTGATGGACGGGCGGGCGCCGACTGACGAGCGGCGCCGGCACGGACGGTCAAGTCGCATGGTCCTGGCATCCCGACGCTGATGCCTGCGTGGCGTGCCTTTGGCGCGTCGTCGCAAACGGGGGCAAGAACGCCGGTCCCCGGGGAGAGTGCGAAGCAGCCGTAACACCATTGCGCAGGGAAGGCCGGGCAAACCCGGCTGAACCTGTGGTTCCTGCCCCGTGCATTCCTTTCCGCACGGGGGCCGCAGGAATCAGCCGATGCCTGGTCTTCCCTGCGCCCTCGATGACGTGAGGGCTTCGCTGCACAAAGCTCGGGCGCCTGACGCGTCGCGACGACGAAACTCCGTGGGAACTCGACACCTGACCCACCGGAACTGGCAGGGAACCGGCCGTCTCCTTGGACGATACCTTTGATTATCGCATGTTAATTCGAACGATCGCCACCCCGGGTCGGGTTGGTTGTTCTCTGGCCTGAGTTCGCGTGAGTGGATGATTTGTCCAAAAACTAATTAGTTCGCCGGGGTTCGGGCGGCACGGATAGCAAACCATTAATGTACGGTTGGTATCGTGCATACAGTCCACGCAACGAGAACCAGAAAATGCGACACCTGACTGTCTATCAGCGTCTCGCGGCGATCATCGCCGTGATGTCGATCGCACTGTTCGCCGTCTCCGCCATGCAGATCCTGATGCTGCGCGGAACCGTTCTCGAGGAGCGGCAGACCATGGTCCGCAACCTCGTCGAGTCCGCCGTCAAGGTGCTGAGCTATTATGACGCCGCTGCGACAGCCGGCAAGATGGCGCCGGAGCAGGCGCGGCAGCAGGCTTACGCCGCGATCGGCGCCATGCGCTGGGGCCAATACAACGACTATCTCGGCGTCTACGGAACAGGATCGTCGGATGCGGGCGTGACCTACGTCCACGCCAACCCGAAATACATCAACGTCAACCGCTGGGACTTCAAGGATTCCACCGGCAAGCTCCTGATCCAGGACATCGTCCGCATGGCCCGCGCCGGCGGTGGATTCGTCGAGTACAAGGTGCCGCGTGCCGGGGGCACGACCGAGCTGCCGAAGATGTCCTATGTCGGCGCCTATGGCAGCGGAGACAAGATGCTGGCGATCCAGGCCGGCGTGTATGTCGACGACGTCGATGCGGTCGTCTATCAGCGCGCGATGTGGGCCGGCTTCGGCGCGCTTGCCGGTCTGCTGGTTGCCGCGATCGTCGCCTTCTGGCTCGGACGCAGCGTCGTCGTTCCGCTCGACCGCACCTGCGCCGTGATGGACGAGCTGAGCAAGGGCAATCTGAGCTTCGAGGTGCCGTTCACCGATCGCCGGAACGAGATCGGCCGCATGGCGCGCAGCCTGCAGATCTTCAAGGAGCATCTCGCCGAGAGCGAGCGGCTCCGGGCCGAGCAGGAGCAGTCCAAGCAGCAGGCCGCCGAGGAGCGCCGTACGGTGCTGGTGCGGATCGCCGACGAGTTCGAGCGCTCGATCGGGGGCGTGATCCAGACCACCGCGACCGCCGCCGGCGAGCTGCAGACCTCGGCACAGTCGATGTCGAGCATCGTCTCCGGCACCACCGACCAGAGCGCGAAGGTGGCCGCGGCCGCGGAGCAGACCGCCAGGAACGTGCAGACGGTGTCGGCATCCGCCGAGCAACTGTCGTCATCGATCCAGGAGATCGCCAAGCAGGTTACGCAGTCGTCGTCGATCGCCCAGAACGCGGTCGGGCAGGCGACGCGGACGGAGGCGATGGTCGACCGGCTGGTCCACGCCTCGCAGAAGATCGGCGAGGTCATGGCGCTGATCCAGACCATCGCCGGCCAGACCAACCTGCTGGCGCTGAACGCCACCATCGAATCGGCGCGTGCCGGCGAGGCCGGCAAGGGCTTCGCGGTGGTCGCCAACGAGGTCAAGGCGCTGTCGGCGCAGACCGCCAAGGCGACCGAGGAGATCACCAGCCAGATCGAAGCCATCCGCGACGCCACCGGCTCCACCGTCAACGCCATCCGCGAGATCGGCGCGACCATCGGCCAGATGAACGAGATCACCGACGCGATCGCGGCCGCGGTTGAGGAGCAGGGCGCGGCGACGAAGGAAATCGCCCGCAGCGTGCAGCAGGCGGCGCAGGGCACGCAGGGCGTCATGCAGCACATCGTCGGCGTGCGCGAGGCGTCCGGCCAGGTCGGCGCCGCGGCGGCGCAGGTGCTGAGCGCAGCCTCCCAGCTCGGCAGTCAGTCGGATCAGCTCAAGACCCAGACCGGACGATTCCTCGGCAACGTCCGCGCGGCGTGACGCCGGCGGCGGATGGTGACAGCTCACCCTCCGCCGATCGCCACGAGGCGGTCGAGCAGTGTGGCCTGGGCCGGATTGATCCGGACCCTCGCCTCGGCGAGGTCGAACCAGGCGGCGCGGTCGACCTCGGGAAAACGCTGGAGACGGCCGCTGCGCGGCGGCCATTCGAGCTCGAATGCGTTGCTGGTGATGCCGCCGGCATCGAGATCGGTCTCGGCGGCGAATGCCTCGACCACCTTGCCGCCGCGCTGCTTGATCTCGCCGAGCGGGACGAGCGGCACCGTCAGCGCGGTGCCAAGCTCCTCGGCGAATTCGCGCCGCGCCACGGCTTCGGCCGCCTCGCCGGCGCCGAATTCGCCCTTCGGGATCGACCAGGCGCCGAGATCCTTGTGGCGCCAGAACGGGCCGCCGGGATGCACCAGCAGTACTTCCAATCCGTCGGCGGTCCTGCGAAACGCGAGCACGCCCGCGCTGCGCGCCGGCATGCCGCTACGCCTCGCCGGTGCGCTGGATGAGATCGCGCTCCCAGCCGAACACCGAGCGGCCGTCGAGCTCGGGCGAGGCGGCGCGCTCGGTGGCGATGTAGGCCTCGAGCGAGGGGCCGGTCGCGCTGCGCTCCAGCCGGCGCGCTTGGTCGTCGAGCCGCTTCAGGGCCGACAGCGCCTCGTCGCGGCCGAGCCTGGCGTTGCCGACGGCTGATTTGAGCACGCGGATGGTCTCGTCATAGACCTTGATCGGCACCGGATAGGGATGCCGGTCCTTGCCGCCATGCGCCAGCGAGAACCGCGCCGGATCGCTGAATCGATAGGGCGCGCCGTGCACGACCTCGGCGACCATGGCGAGCGAGCGCACGGTGCGGGCGCCGACGCCCGGCGTCAGCAGCAGGTCGGGAAAGTCGACGGGACCGCGCTCGGCCGCGGCAGCGAGCGTGCCGTGGAGGCGGCGGGCGAACACGTCCTTCGGCCTGACGTCGTGATGATCAGGCATGACCAGATGCGGCAGCAGGCCTTGGGCGGGCTCCGGCGTGCTCAGCCGCTCGAACTCGGTGACGACCCGGTCGGGGCCGAGATCGGTGAGCAGCTCGAGCTGCGCGTCGCGCGACGGCGCGGCGCGCTTGTCGGTGAGGTTGACGATCTCGCCCTGGACGGGACCATCGATGGCGCTGTGCGGCGCGTCGACGAAGCTCGCAAGCTCGCGCGAGTGCCAGTGATAGCGCCGCGCTTGGCGGGCGTCGCCATTCATGCCCTGCTGCACCACGGTCCATTTGCCGTCCGCGGTGACGAAGAAGCCGTGCAGATAGAGGTCGAAGCCGTCCTGCACCGCGGCGCTGTCGACCTTGGCGACCAGCTTGCTGGTCCGCACCAGCTCCTCGCCGTCGAGGCCGAGCCGGTCGCTGAGCAGGCGCAACTCGTCGGGCGTCTTGCGCGAGTGTTCGCCGCGGCCGCCGCAGACGTAGATGCCGAGCTCGCCGGACAGCGGCTTCAGTCCGCGCTTCAGCGCGCCGATCACGCTGGTGGTGATGCCGGAGGAATGCCAGTCCATGCCCATCACGGCGCCGAACGACTGGAACCAGAACGGATGCGACATCCGCGCCAGGAATTCGTCGCGGCCGTAATGATGCACGATCGCCTGGGTGATGATGGCGCCAAGCGAGGCCATGCGCATGCCGAGCCAGGCCGGCACGCGTCCGGAATGGAGCGGAAGATCGGCGCTGCCGGTACGTCGGGCCATCGGAACCTTGCAGAGGAGGCGTGTCGCACCAATCTAACAGAAGGCGCGCCGATGCGCGATCGATCCGATGTCGGGCGGACTTTGGCGTTAGCCGGTCTGCCCGAGATGGGCGATCCAGTTCCTGAACAGCGTCTGTGCAGCGCTTTCGGCGGCGAGGTCAGGCCGCAACGTCAACCCCGGAAGCTCGGCCGCCAGCGTCGGGTCGCGCCTTTCCTTGGCCCGCCACTCGAACGCGTTGAGCACCGCCTCGCTCTCGGCGCTGAAGTAGGATTTCGGCAGCCGCGGATAGTCGTCGCGCTGACCGGCGAGAAACCGCGCGATGTCGCGCATGTATTCGCGCTGCAGGGAGAGCGCGTCATATTCGGGATGGCCCTGGAAGAACACGAACCGGCTTGGCATCGAGCGCGCGAAGATGTCGACGCCGACCTCGTCAGACCGGGTCAGGATGTCGTAGCCGCGCTCCGCCAGCAGCGGCTCGTTGACGGCGTTGAGGCGGGAGTGCGGCACTTGGAGCGGCAAATGGATGCCGTGCGTGAGCCAGTCGTCCTGGACCTTCTCGCAGTCGAAGATGCCGGAGCATTTGCTCGCCAGCCGCTGCCGCTCGATGTCGTCGAGATGCAGCACGGCCGCGTGGGCCGCGAGACAGGACCAGATCGTCGAGCGGGTGTTGGTTCTGGCCCAGTCGATGACCGAGGTGAGGTCCGACCAATAAGGCTCGTCGCGCAAGGCCGCCGCGACGGGCTCGGCGCCGGTCACGATCAGGCCGTCGATGCCGAGCCGGTCGAGCGACCCGATGTCGGCGTAGGACTGGGCGACGTGGTGCCTCGCCGCCTGCGAGCGCATGATGGAGGGCAGCGAGAAGCAGTGCAGGCGGATGCGGACGTGCCGCGGCGCGCACTGTTGCAGCAGGCGGGCGATCTGGAGATCGGTCGCCTTCAAGGCGCTGTCCGGCATGTTGTTGACGAGGCCGATCGAAAGCTCGATCGGGCGCCGGCCCCGGTCGTCGAACTCGGCGGGCGCGAGGGCAGGGCTCGCGATCCTGCGATGTCGGTCGAACAGCAGGGTCATCGGCTGATCGCTCTACTCCGCCGCATCCAATTGACGCGGGCGAGGGCAGGCCTGGGCGAGCGCCTGGTCGAGATCCTCGATGATGTCGCTGACATGCTCGATGCCGATCGACAGCCGGATCGTCTCGGGAAGGACGCCCGCCTTGCGCTGGTCGTCCGGCGGCATCTGCCGATGCGTGGTCGATGCGGGATGGCAGGCCAGCGACTTCGCATCGCCGATATTGACCAGCCGCGTGACCAGCTTCAGGGCGTCGTAGAACGCCTTGCCGGCCTCCATGCCGCCGTTGATCCCGAACGTGAACAGCGACGACGCGCGACCGTCGAGATATTTCTGGACCAGCGGGTAATAGCGGCTGTCGGCGAAGCCCGCGTAGTTGACCCATGCCACGCGCGGATCGTTGCGGAGGAATTCGGCGACCTTGCGCGCATTCTCGACGTGACGCTCCATGCGCAGCGCGACGGTCTCGATGCCCTGCAGCAGCAGGAAGGCATTGAACGGCGACAGCACCGCGCCCATGGTGCGCTGATAGACGCTGCGCGCGCGCTGGATGTAGGCGCTGCGGCCGAAATGATCGGCGTAGACCATCCCGTGATAGGACGCATCGGGCTGGGTAAAGGCGGGAAAGCGGTCGGCGTGATCCTTCCAGGGGAAGTTGCCGCTGTCGACCAGCATGCCACCCAGCGTCGTGCCATGGCCGCCGAGAAATTTGGTCAGCGAATGCACCGCGATGTCGGCGCCGTAGTCGAACGGCCGCAGCAGGATCGGTGTCGCGACGGTGTTGTCGACGATCAGTGGCACGCCGTTGCGATGCGCGACCTTGGCCAACGCCTCGATGTCGCAGACATTGCCGGCGGGGTTGCCGATCGTCTCCGCGAACACCGCCTTGGTGTTGTCGTCGATGAGACGCTCGATGGCGTCGGGCGCATCGCTGTCGGCAAAGCGTCCAGTGATGCCTTGACGCGGCAGGATGTGACCGAGCAGCGTGTGCGTGGTGCCGTAGAGCTGCGGCACCGAAACGATGTTGCCGCCGCCATCGGCGAGGTTGACGAATGCAAAGTGGAGCGCCGCCTGCCCGGTGCCGACGGCGAGCGCGCCGACGCCGCCCTCGAGCTCGCTGACGCGCTTCTCGAGCACCGCCGTGGTCGGATTGGAGATGCGGCTGTAGCGGTAGCCCTCGGCTTCGAGATTGAACAGGGCGGCGCCGTGGTCGGCGCTGTCGAAGGCGTAGGCGGCGGTCTGATAGATCGGAACCGCGACGGCCTTGGTGGTCGCCTCCGGCTCATAGCCTGCGTGGATTGCAATCGTCTCGTTGCGCATCGGCGATCTCCACGCTCGCTTCGACCAATGCGGCGAGCTGCTCGTATTCCGCGAGTGGTGTCGTTGTAGGAGCGCAGGCGTAAAGCGGGCAATAATTCGCGACAAGAACGACGAAATAACCCTAACGAGATGTGGCCGAAGAACTTCGAATTAGCGCATAGAAGAAACCCGCAGCAGCGACCGGATCTGCTGCCCGACCAGCTCCAGCGCGACCTTGGCCTGCGGCAGGATCGCACCGAGCGCGTGGAAATTGTGGACCATGCCGTCGTGACAGACATGCGCGACCGTGACGCCGGCCTCCGCCAGCCGTGCCGCATAGGCATTTCCCTCGTCACGCATCGGATCGAACTCTGCGGTGTGGATCACGGCGGGCGGAAGCCCGGCCAGCGTCTCGCGGCACAGCGGCGATATCAGTGGATGCGCGACATCGGTCTTGCCGTCCAGACAGTCGCCGAGGTCGGCCTGCCAGGTCGCCCTGTTGATCAGGTAGCCGGTGCCGAACAGCTCGCGCGACGGCCAGGGGCTGGAAAAATCGAGCACCGGGCAGATCAGGCACTGCAGCGCGATTCTGAGAGGGCTGTCGCCGGCGGCCTGCTGACAAACGGCGGCCGCGAGCGTGGCGCCCGCGGAATCGCCGCCGAGCACAATGCGATTGCCGTCGATGCCGAGTGCGGCCGCGTGATCGATCGCGAAGTGAACGGCAGCGATCGCATCCTCGATCGCTGCCGGGAACGGGTGCTCGGGCGCGAGGCGGTAGTCGATCGAGAGCAGCCGGCAGCGCGAGGCGGCGGCAAGCGCAGCGGCGACCTTGTCGTGTGTGTCGATGCTGCCCGCCACGAGACCGCCGCCATGAAAGTATACGAAGCCAGGCGGCATCCCGAGATCGTCCGGACCCGCTGCCGGCGTGTACAGGCGGTAGCGAAGCTGCCCGGAGGGACCGGAGAAATCGCCATCCCGCGTGATGACGGCGCCGCAGTCGTTCCGCGCGAACTGCATCAGCTTGGCCAGCGACTGCCGGCGTTGCCCGACACTCGGATGCTGCCGGCTTTCCGGCATAGCGGCAGCTACCATCGAAAGCAGGCGCCGGGCGCGAGGGTCGAGCGGCATGACAGCTCCAGTTAACCAAGGCAGCGACCATTGTGCCCATCAGCAGTGAATCGATCATGAGCGGCAGGCCGCGACGGGGAAATCCTTAAAATCTTCACGCCAGAAGTGCAGACAACGATCGATGCCGAACGGGAGCGCCGCCATGACCCACATCGTCAAGCCTGTCAGCTACTCGCAGACCTGGACCTTCTTCGACGGCGAATGGCGCGAGGGCAATGCGCCGATCATGGGCGTACGGACCCACGCGACCTGGCTCGCATCGACCGTGTTCGACGGGGCGCGCGCGTTCGAAGGCGTGACGCCCGATCTCGATCGGCACTGCGCGCGTGTGAATCAGTCCGCGATCAATTTCCGGCTCAAACCCGTGGTGGACGTCGAGACCTGGATGGGGCTGGCGCGGGAAGGGATCGCGCGGTTCGGAGCGGGAGCCGAGCTCTACATCCGCCCGATGTACTGGGCGCAGCATGGCGCCGGCGGCGGTGTCCTGTTCGATCCCGACACCACCAATTGGTGCCTGTGCATCTATGAGGCGCCGATGCCGCAGCCAACGGGCAACGCCATCACGCTGTCGCCATTCCGAAGGCCGACGGCCGAATGCGCGCCGGTCGACGCCAAGGCGGCATGCCTCTATCCGAACAATTCGCGCGCGCTGATCGAAGCGGCCTCGCGCGGCTTCAACAACTGCCTGATGCTGGATCTGCTCGGCAACGTCGCGGAGTTCGGCAATGCCAACGTGTTCATGGTCAAGGATGGCGTTGTCTTCACGCCGGTGCCGAACGGGACCTTCCTCAACGGGATCACGCGACAGCGCGTGATCGAATTGCTGCGAGGCGATGGTGTGAGTGTGGTCGAGACGACGCTCCGATATGACGATTTCCTGAACGCCGACGAGATATTCTCGTCGGGCAACTTCGCCAAGGTCGCGCCGGTGATCCGCATCGACGACCGGACGCTGCCAATCGGTCCCGTCTTCAGCCGCGCACGCAGGCTGTACTGGGACTATGCCCACCGGGTCAGGGCCGCGGCATAGGTCAGGACCCATAGACGGGAAGTTCGGTATCGCTGAGATCGCCGAGCCGCCCCGGCTCCGGTCCCTTGACGTATTTGCGGCCGCGGCGTTCGGTGTAGACGCCGTAGAGCCCGGCAATCGGCCCGTCGGCGTCGACGACGACGGACACGCGTCCGCGCGGCAGCAGGAAACGGCCCACGGCGCCGGCGCAGGCAACATAGTCGGAGGTGCCGCGGCAGTAGATCAGCTGCATTGCCGGCAATGCGAACCGTCCTTGCCGGACCCGGAGCTGCTGCAACACCAACGGAATCGGGCCATGCTTCGACCGGACCACGATGCTGAGGCAGCCATAGCCTGCGTGGCGGATCAGCAGGTCAGCCTCGCTGGGCGGAAGTCCATCGAGCGCCTGGGCGTCAGCGGCGACCTGCTCCACTTGCGCGCCGCGGCCGGCAAATGACATGGCGGGCACTGAAAAGAACAAGCCGTGACAATAGGGACGAAAGCCCTGCGCCTCGATGATCGGCCAGGTCCGGCGCGCGGCGCTGATGTTGATGTAGGTCACCCCAGGCAAACGCTGTGCGATCCGGGTCAGCATCGTCGCATAGTTGCGAAACGACGGCTCGACATACCAGCTCGACAGGTTGCACCAGATCTGCGGCTGCGCGGGTGTGCCCCGGTTGCTGTAGATCAGCAACAACACGCCGACGGCCGTGCCGTCGTTCTCGAGCAGATAGCCATAGCGGGGATAGCCTTCGGGCGCCGGACGCGTCGTCTGTCGGTGCAGGCCCGTGGCCCAATACGCGCGGGACCGCCGCGGAAATCCGCGCGTGAGCAGATCGGCGACCGCGTCGAGATCGGGCTCCCCGATCTCCCGGCAGCGGATCAGCGGCTTGCGCGCGGTCATGAGATTGTCTGCCGATCTCCCGACGATGGCGACGCGGCGTCAGCCGACGACGTCGGGCTGACGCTCCACCAGCAGCGCGTCGCGCACGCGTGACGGCCAGCGCGTCGGATCGATGCCATGGGTATGGAACAGCGCGACCGCGAGGCGGTCCATGCCGAAGGCCACGCAACCGGTGTGCGCCGGCGCGCCGTCGGCGTCGGCGATGCCCCAGGTCGTGCCGAAATGCTCGCGATGATAGTTGAAGCTCATGCAGGCGGTCGGCTGCTCTTCCGATCGCAACGGCACCAGGAGCTCGAATTTCAGCGCCTGCTGCTTCTGGCTGACCGCCTTCATCTGGCCGACGCGACCGAAGAACGGGTCGCTGGCGTGATCGACGCGGAACGACAGCCCGAGATCGTGGGCGATCGTTTGCGCCTTCACCATCCAACGGTCGCGGAATGCCGAGACGTCGTCGGGTGTGCCGATGCAGACATATTCGCGCATACGGAACGACTGCAGGCGGTCGAGATGCCGCGACGGCTCGCGGCGGAAGCAATCGGCCGCGACGTCGAAGCGTAGGCCGCCGACCGGCAGTGCACCACGGCTCGCCGCGATCGGATACACCGGATAGCAGGCTGCGGGCGACAGCACGAGGTCGGCCGGCGACAACGAGGTGGTCCAGTCGCCGCCCTTGTCGAAACGTGCCACGGCTTCGTGGATGTCCCGCTCGGTGCCGTGCAGGCCACAGACGCAGCCGAGCAGATTTGGAAAGCTCTTGAGATAGCCGGACTTCTCAAGCTGCGTCCGGCTCATGACCGGCGGGAAGCGCATGACCTCCGTGCCGGGCTCACGATGCCGCGTGATGAGCGTCGTGAGCCGCTCCACAACACCTTCATACAGCGCGGTCCGTGCATAGACGCCATCCGCGCCCATGCGATGGAACAGGGCGTCGGTCAGATGATCGAGCGCGTCTGCCGGCTGGGGCGCAATCTCGGGCGACTGCGGGAGAACGGGGATCGTCATTGTGCAAATCCTGGGTGGAGGCAATGGCTGCGATCGGCGCGGTCATTCATGGAGCGAGGCCGGTACCGTGCTCATCAAATTGGCCGTGGCAATGTTCGTGAGAATACGGTCGTTGTTGATCATGATCGGCGCCGACAGAACATCGCGCAGGTGGCGGCCGATCGAGAACTCGCCGTCGTTGCGATAACCCGAGAGCCCGCAGGCGCGCATCGCATGCATCACGGTCTCGACGGCAAGCTCCGAGGCCTGCACCTTCAACAGCGTGATCGAGGATTGGAAGTCGAGCGAGCTCAGCGCCCGCTCGTCATATTCATGGGCGACGAAGGCATCCATGTTGGTGACGATCATTGCGCGCAGCCGGGCCAGCGCCATCTTAGCCGCGGTGTAATGTGCAGCTGCCGGCGGCATCTGTCCGCCGGCGCCGCGAGCGGCCTTGCGCAGGAAGCGCTGGGCGCGCTCCACCGCGGCCGCAGCAATGCCGGCCCAGGCCGATGACCAGCAGAGATGCGCGAACGGCGTCATCGTCTGGCCGTGGATGCGGTCATAGGATTCGGTGAACATGCGGTCGGACGGACAGCTCACCTCCAGCGCGAATCCTGTCGAGCAGGTGCCGCGCATGCCCAGCGTTTCCCAGCCAAGGGTACGCGAGATCGTATAATCGTCCGTCGTCAGCGCCAGCAACACCTGATCAGAGGCGGCTGCGCTGTCGGCGCGACGGGCAATGGTGACGAGGCCGTCGGCTTCGGCACCATAGGAGATCACCGTGGCGTCGCGCTTCAGCGAGATGCGGTTACCGTCGTGGCCGACGGCCGCGGCGCTGGCGCGGATGTTGCCGCCGTTGTGTCCCTCGGTGGTGGAAGAGGCCATCAACAGCTGCTCGGATGCGATACGGCGCATCAGGGATTCCATGTAGCCGCTGCCGCGGCCGTGACGCACAAGGCAGGCGACCTTGGTCTGGTGCATGGCGAAGATCATGGCGCTGGAGGCGCAGGCGCGGCCGAGCGCATAGCAGACGTCGGCGATGTCGTGGATCGACGCCCCGAAGCCGCCGAACTCGACCGGGATCTGCATCCCGAGCAGCTTGTGCTCGCGTGCCGCATCGATTGCGGCCTTGGGGAAGCGGCCGTCACGGTCGACCTCGTCGGCTTCCGCGGCGGCCTGCGCGGCCACAGCCGCGGTCCGCTGCAGGAACAAGGAGCTGCGATCGAGCAGAAGGCTCTCGCCATCATCGGGGATCGGGTTGCGAAGCGCGGTTCCCTGGAGAGTCATGACCGATCGATACTCCGGATTTTGTCTCGTTGAGAGATCGGCACGTGCGTCCTCGCAAGATCAGGACAGATGCACTGCGCCTTCTTTTTGGGGCTGCTCGCAGGGTATGGATTTGATTCAAATACGTCGACGAAATTCAGGGTAAACGCTGTGCAATCGACGGGTGGGGGTTAATTCCTGGTTGTTTCGGTCCGAGAATTTCGGGCCAAGCCGTTAGCGTTAAGACGAGTTCAGACCTGGAACGGGGATGCGGCGTAACTCTTTTGCCGCCGGATTGCGTTATCTCCCTGCGCGAGCGTCGATCAGATTCGACGTGCCGGAACAAGCCGCGAGTGAAGAGGTCCCCATGCCGAGTTTCGATGTCGATGTCAGTCACAGGATCGTGGCGCTCGTCCGCGATATCCTCGCGCAGAACGCCAGTTCTACCGACGTGACGGCGGATGCAAAGCTCGTCGACATCGGGCTGACGTCAATGGACATGGTCAACCTGATGCTGGCGCTCGAATCGGAGTTCGATTTCACCATTCCGCAGGAGCTGATCACGCCGGAGAACTTCCAGTCTGTCGCCACGCTGGAGCGTCTGGTGAGCGGTCAGCTGGCGGCAGCCAAGGCCGCCTGACCCGCTGCCACGCCCCGCGGTTCACCGCGTCGCTGTTTTCAATCCGTCGCAAAGCTGGCATTCTCGTCTCCATTGGAGATGGGGACGTCATGACGAAGGCTGTGCTTGGCATTATCGGCGGCTCGGGCATTTATGATCTGCCGGGACTGGAAGATGCCCGCGAAGAGGTGATCGCGAGCCCCTGGGGCGAGCCGTCGGCGCCATTGCGCCGGGGAACGATCGCGGGGCTGCCGATCGTGTTCCTGCCGCGCCATGACAAGGGACACCGGTTGTCCCCGTCCGACATCAATTACCGCGCCAATATCGACGTGCTGAAGCGCGCTGGCGTCACCGACCTGGTGTCGCTGTCGGCCTGCGGCTCGTTCAAGAAAGAGCTGCCGCCGGGCACCTTCGTGCTGGTCGATCAGTTCGTCGATCGCACCTACAAGCGCGAAAGCTCGTTTTTCGGCAGGGGATGCGTCGCCCACGTCTCGATGGCGCATCCGGTTTCGCCGCGGTTGCGCATTCATCTGGCGGCGGCGGCCGAGGCCGAAGGCATCGCGATCGCGCGCGGCGGCACCTATGTCTGCATGGAGGGACCGCAATTCTCGACCTATGCCGAGAGTATGACCTACAAGGCGTCGGGCTATTCGGTGATCGGCATGACCAACATGCCGGAGGCGAAGCTCGCTCGCGAGGCCGAGATCTGCTACGCGACGGTCGCGATGGTGACCGACTTCGACTGCTGGCATCCGGATCACGACGCCGTTACCGTGCAGGACATCATTCGCGTGCTCACCACCAACGCCGACAAGGCGAAATCACTGGTGGCGCGGCTCGCCCGCGAGTTTCCGCGCGAGCACGAACCGTGCCCGATCGGCTCCGACCGTGCGCTCGACACCGCCTTGATCACTGCGCCGGAGGCGCGCGATCCCGAGCTTCTGAACAAGCTCGATGCGGTCGCAGGCCGTATCTTGCGCGGTTGAAGGGGGATCGAACATGAAGGTGGACGGCCGGCACTATCGCAGCATCTGGCTCGACTCCGACGGCTGGTCGGTCTGCGCGATCGATCAGCGCCGGTTGCCGCACGAGTTCGTGGTGGCGAAGATCACGACATGCGAGGAGGCGGCGGATGCGATCCGCGGCATGCTGGTTCGCGGCGCGCCGCTGATCGGCGCCACCGCCGCCTTCGGCATGGCGCTGGCGATGCGCGACGACCGCTCCGATCCCGGCATCGACCGCGCCTACGAGATGTTGATCGCGACGCGGCCGACGGCGATCAACCTGAAATGGGCGCTCGACACGATGGGCACGATGCTGCGCCGGCTGGCGCCATCGGAGCGGCGAGATACGGCGTATTCCCGCGCCGTCGACATTGCCGGCGAGGACGTCACGATCAACCAGGGCATCGCCGCGCATGGCCTCGCGCTGATCGAAGCGGCCGCGGCGCGCAAGAAGCCGGGCGAAATCGTGAACGTGCTGACCCACTGCAATGCCGGCTGGCTTGCGACCGTCGATTGGGGCACGGCGACCGCGCCGATCTATCTCGCGCATGATCGCGGCATTCCGATCCATGTGTGGGTCGACGAGACCAGGCCGCGCAATCAGGGAGCGTCGCTGACCGCCTGGGAGCTCGGTCATCATGGCGTGGCGCACACCGTCATCCCGGACAACACCGGCGGCCATCTCATGCAGCATGGGATGGTCGATCTCGCCATTGTCGGCACCGACCGCGTCGCCGCCAACGGCGATGTCTGTAACAAGATCGGCACCTATCTCAAGGCGCTCGCGGCACACGACAACGGCGTGCCGTTCTATGTCGCGTTGCCGTCGCCGACGATCGATTTCGCGGTCGCCGAGGGACGACAGATCCCGATCGAGCAGCGCGGTGCGCAGGAAGTCACCGAGATGACCGGCCGCACCGCCGACGGCCGTATCGAGACGGTGCGCATCGTGCCGCCGGGATCGCCGGTCGCAAACTACGGCTTCGACGTCACGCCGGCGCGGCTGGTGAGCGGGCTGATCACCGAGCGCGGCGTGCTGCGGGCCGACGGCGCGGCACTGGCGGCGGCATTTCCGGATCGGGCCAAACAGACGAACGATTAGGATCAGCGCCGTTGCGAGGGCAGCGACGCAAGCCAGAATCCCACGAAGCCTTCGGATTGCTTCGGCGCAAGGATGCCTCGCAATGACGATCAGCGCAGGCTCAGACCCGTCGCGGCTTCCAACTCGGCGATCGCCTGCGCTGCGCTGACCACCTTGATCGTCGTCATGCCCATCTCGCGCGCTGGCTTCAGGTTGATGCCGAGATCGTCGAGGTAGACGCAGTCCGCGGGGCTGACGCCGAGCGTCTCGGTCATCATCTGGTAGATCCGGGGATCGGGCTTGCGCAGGCCGATCTTGGCCGACTCGATCACGTGATCGAACAGCGCCATCACCTCCGCGACGTACAACGAGCGTCCGCCCTGGCTGCCGATTGCGTTCGCCGGCAGATTGTTGGTGATGCAGCCGGTCTTGCACTCCGCCTTGATGCGGCGGAGCGCCTCGACCATGTCGGGACGGAGGTCGCCGGTGAGCAGTGGCAGCACCTCCCGCCCGCTGACCGCAGCGCCGCCCAGCGCCAGCGACTCCTCGGCGAACAGCCGGTCGAAAGTGTCGAGGTCGATCTCGGCCCGCTCGAATTTCGCCCAGGCGTTCTCGAGATGGTTGGCGGCATTGGTGTTGCGGATGATGTCGACAGGATAGCCGCGCTCCTTCTCGAACCGTGCGAATGCCTCGAACGGCGATGTCGTCAGCACGCCACCGAAATCGAAGATCACCGCCTCGACCATGTCAGTCCTGTCCTTCCTTGATCCCTGGATGATCGCTAGCATGGGATGCCGCACTTGGCGACCTCGGTCGCACTTGGCGACCTCGGCGTCAGCCGCTATTGCTGCCGCGATGAAGCCGTCTCACGCAATCATTGCAGCCGCCGCTCTGCTGGCGCCGTCGCAGGCCCTGGCCATCGTCGGCAATGCGCCGGCGCTGAATGATGGCATCGGCCGCGCCGTGGTCACGATCGTCGGCTCGCGCGGCAATTTCTGCAGCGGCGCGCTGATTGCCCCGAAGCTGGTGCTGACCGCCGGGCATTGCGTGCAGCCGGGTCTCGATTACCGCATCGTGGAATACGATCGCGACCGCAGGCCGGTTCTCAAGACGGTCCGGCGGGTGGCGGTGCATCCCAGCTTCAGCGTGCAGGCCATCCTGGCGCATCGCGCCACCGCCGATGTCGCGCTGCTGGAATTGGAGGCGCCAGCGAAGGAGCGCGTGCCGGTGGCGCTCGGCGTGCCGCAGCCGCCGCTTGCCGCCGGCAACGCATTCACGGTCGCAGGCATCGGTGTCGCCGTCCCCGGCGACGGCAAGAGCGGGGGCGTGGTGCGCGGCGCGGCGCTGGTGGCCACAGGCAGGCCAGGCACATTGCAGATCCGGCTGGTCGATCCGGCGACGCAAGGCGCGCGGTCCGGGCTCGGTGGCTGCACCGGGGATTCCGGCGGGCCTGCATTCGAGACGCAGGCGCAAGGACAGGTGCTGATCGGCGTCATCTCATGGTCGACCGGGCCAAATCTCGGCGATGGCTGCGGCGGCATGACCGGCGTCACGCCGCTCACGTTGTATCGCGATTGGGTCGTGCAGACCGCGCGGCAGTGGGGCATGCCGCTCGGCGGAAATTGAGGCGCAGCGTTCACGACGCCGCGCTTCGCGATGGGTTGACCGTCGCTGTGATCGGGTTCAGCCTGTCACGCGAGGAAACAACATCAAGACCAAAGCCCAGGGACTCCCATGAACGTCATCGCGCCCATCCGGGAGGCCGCGTCCTCTCACGCGACCGAACATTTCGACGTGCTCATCGTCGGCGCCGGCATCTCCGGTGTCGGCAGCGCCTATCAGTTGACCAGGCAGATGCCCGACAAGCGCTTCGTGATCCTGGAGAGCCAGGACGGCTTCGGCGGCACCTGGCGGACGCACCGCTATCCCGGCATCCGCTCCGACAGCGACCTGCACACATTTGGATACAGCTTCAAGCCGTGGGTCGGGCCGCCGATCGCGACCGCGGAAGAAATCCTCAGCTACATGGGCGAGGTGATTGAAGAGAACGATCTCGGCCGCCACATCCGCTACGGCCATCGCATCGTGTCGGCCAGCTGGTCGAGCGCGACCAATCTCTGGACGGTCCAAGCCGTGAAGGGCAGGGATCAGCAGCCCGTCACCTTCACCACGAATTTCCTCTGGATGTGCCAGGGCTACTACCGCCACTCCAAGGGCTACACGCCGGAGTGGCCGGACATGGCGAAATTCAAGGGCCGCATCGTGCATCCGCAACTCTGGCCTGAGGATCTCGATCTCACCGGCAAGCAGGTCGTGGTCATCGGCTCCGGTGCGACGGCCGCGACCATCCTGCCGTCGATCGCCGGAAAATGCGCGCATGTGACGATGCTGCAGCGCTCGCCGACCTACTTCCGCATCGGCCGCAACGCGATCGAGCTGGCCGAGGAGTTGCGTCGGCTTGATGTCAAGGAGGAGTGGATCCACGAGATCGTCAGGCGCAAGATCCTGTTCGAGCAGGATTGGTTCACCAAGCGCTGCTTGACGGAGCCCGAGCAGGTCAAGAAGGAGCTGATCGGCCAGATCAGCGCCATCATCGGCCCCGAACAGGCGGCCAGGCATTTCACCCCGAGCTATCGGCCGTGGCGACAGCGCATCGCCTTCGTGCCGGATGCCGATCTGTTCGAGGGCATCAAGAGCGGCAAGGCCTCGGTCGTGACCGATGAGATCGAGCGCTTCACCGAAGGCGGCATCAAGCTGAAGTCCGGCGACGAGATCAAGGCCGACATCATCATCACTGCCACCGGCTTTGATCTTTGCGTGCTCGGCGACATTGCATTCTCGATCGACGGCAAGCCGCTCGACTTTGCCGACACCGTGACCTATCGCGGCATGATGTTCACGGGTGTGCCGAATCTCGCCTGGGTGTTCGGCTATTTCCGCGCCAGCTGGACGTTGCGCACCGATCTGGTCGCGGATTTCGTGTGCCGCCTGCTCGCGCATATGAAGGAGAAGGGCGTGAGCAAGGTCGTGCCGGCGCTGCGCCCGGAGGATCACAACATGCCGCTGCTGCCATGGATCGACCCGGAAAACTTCAATCCCGGCTACATGATGCGCAACATGCATCTGCTGCCCAAGCGCGGCGACAAGCCGGAGTGGCAGCACAGCCAGGATTATTGGAGCGAGAAGGACGAGATCCCTGCGATCGATCTGGATGATCCGGCGTTCGTATATGGGTGAGCGCCGAGGGGTGGAGTACTCGCTGTCGCTCTAACCTCGGTGTCATCCCCGCGAACGCGGGGATCCATAACCACAGCCGGATATGTGAGGCACGACGCCAGCTTACATCCTGCCCCAAGCGAGATCACGCGGTATGGGTCCCGGGTCGGCGCCCGTTGACGCTGTGCGTCAGCGGGCTTGCCCGGGACGACAGCGAGTTTCAGAGCGCGCTTCTGAGTGCGCCGCCCGTCTCATCCCTCCCGCCGCGTCACCCCCGTCGCGATCGCCGCGGCGGCGGTTCGGTTCTCGACGCCGAGCTTGGCGTAGATCTGCTCGAGGTGCTTGTCGACGGTCCGCGGGCTCAGTCCCAGGATCTGTGCGATGTCGCGGTTGGTCTTGCCCTTAGAGAGCCATGACAGCACTTCGCCCTCGCGCGTCGTGAGACCGAACTCGCTGGAGAATTCCTTTGGCAACTCACCGGAGGACTCCTTGGCGAGCCGCAGCAGGAACTCGTTGGGCCCGGCTCCGCCCATGTAGTAGAGGCGCAATTCGGGATGATCGGGGATCGAAGCGGCGGCCTTCCCGCCGCCGTTCTGCGCCTGATCCAGCCAGAGCCGCAGCGCTTCGGGCAGAACGAGCTCGTCGGCGGTGCCGAAACTGTCCGACAGCAGCTTCTGGGCCTGCGGCGTTGCCCACATCAGCCGTCCCTCGCGGTTGACGGCCAGCAGGAAGCGGCCGGAGACGTCGAGCGCGGCGCGGGCGCTCTGCGTCATCCGGGCGTTGGCGAGATGCACGCGGATGCGCGCCAGCATCTCCGAGACGGCGATCGGCTTGGTGACGTAGTCGACGCCGCCGGCCTCCAGTCCCTTCACGATATGCTCGGTATCGGCGAGCCCGGTCATGAAGATGACGGGGACGTTGGAGAGACCTGTCTCGCGCTTGAGCTTGCGGCAGGTCTCAAAGCCGTCCATGCCGGGCATGACCGCGTCGAGCAGGATGATGTCCGGCGTGATCTGGTCGATGATGCGCATGGCCGCGGCGCCATCGAGTGCGACCATGACCGTCATGCCGGCACCATCCAGCGCGTCGGTGAGCAGCCGAAGCGTCTCCGGCGAGTCGTCCACCACCAGCGCGACGTCGCGCTTCCGGCTGTCAGTGCTCATAGGCATGCAAGGTCTTCAGAGTGGCCATGTACTGATCGAGATCGAAGCGGTCGATAAGCGTGCGCATCTGGGCGACGAAGTCGGCATGCTCCGGATGCGCGTTGCTGATGTCGTCGAGCTTGAGCTGAATGGCCCTGATATAGCCAATCTGGCCGAGGCTCATCAGCTCCTCGACATAGTTGAGCGGGGGCCGGGACCCGGTGTCCGGCCGCCAGCGTGGCGGCGCCACTGGGATGTCGGTCTGGTAGCTCCATTCGAGCTTCAGCAACTGACGTATCGCCTCCAGCAGCCTTGGGATGTCGATCGGCTTCATCAGGTAGCTGTCGTGGAATGGTTGCGCCAGCGGCCGGCCATGCGCTTCGAGCGCGCTCGCAGATGTCATCAGGATCCGGGCCTGATGATGACCGCTGTTGCGCAAGGTCTCGGCCACCGTCCAGCCGTCCATGCCGGGCATCGAGATGTCCAGAATGAACAGATCCGGCTGGCAGTGCTGTGCGAGCGCGAGGCAGGCGGGACCGTCGGGCGCGCTCAGCAGGATGAATCCGAGCGGCGTCAGCACCTCGCGCAGGAGGTCGCGATGGACGGGATCGTCGTCGGTGATCAGGATCGTCCTGCGCGGTCCGAGATAGCCGGCGACCGGCGCCTTCACCGGCGCATGCCGCGTCGGGTTGGTGACCTCGGACAGGAGGATCTTGATCTTGAAGGTGCTGCCGGTGCCGACCCTGCTCTCGACCTTGATGTCGCCGCCCATCACCCCGGCGAGCAGGCGGCTGATCGTCAGGCCCAGTCCCGTGCCGGTCTGCGGTTGAGCGGCCCCGAGCGCGCCGCGCTCGAACGGCGCGAAGATGCGCTCGAGGTCGTCGGGCTGGATGCCGGGCCCGGTATCAATCACCTCGAACTCGGCGACCGGACTGCGATAATGCACGACGAACTGGACGCTGCCTTCCGCGGTGAATTTGATCGCATTCGACAGCAGGTTGATCAGGATCTGGCGCAGCCGTTTCTCGTCGGCGTAGACGACCAGCGGCAGCACGGCCGGCCGCTTGAACACGAAGTCGACGCCCTTCGCTGCAGCCTGCAATCGGAACATGCCCACGAGCTGGTCGAGGAATTCGCTGAGACGGACCTCGTCGCGCGACAGATACAGCCGCCCGGCTTCGATCTTGGAGATATCGAGGATGCCGTCGATCAGGCCGGACAGATGATCGGCGCTGCGGCGGACGACGCGGACCTGGTCCCGCGGCTTCGGTGCGAGGCTCGTGTCCTGCTCGAGCAGTTGCGCATAGCCGGAGATCGCGTTCAGCGGCGAGCGCAGCTCGTGGCTGAGGCCGACGACATAGCGGCTCTTGGCGAGGTTGGCGGACTCCGCAACCTCCTTGGCGCGCTGCAGCTCGGCGTCGGTGCGCCTGTGCGCCTCGATCTCCTGAATCAACAGCTGCGTCTGCCGGCGTGTCTCGGCCTCGGCGGCGCGACGGCTCTGCTGCGCCAGCACGAACAGCCAGGTCACGACGCCGATGATGATGGAGAGAGCGAAGAACACCTTCCACAGCACGTCGGAGATGATGCCCTTGAATCCTGGCAGCGCCGCCGAGGTCTCCAGATAGATCATGCCGAGCGTCAGCGCGACGAGTCCGGCCGATGTCAGAAAGACACCGACATAGTGACCGAGCTGCGAGTTGATCTTGGCGAGCACCGACCCCGGCAGCATGCCGCCAAGCGCCGCGGCGACCTGGGCTTGCGCCCGCGCGTGCGGTTTGCACAGATCGTGACAGCGAGCGTCGAGCGAGCAGCACAGCGAGCAGATCGGGCCGGCATAGGCCGGGCAGGAGGCGGTGTCCTCCGGCTCGAAATGATGCTCACAGATGCAGCATTGGATCTGCTCGATGTTCTGCCAGCTCCGCTTCGGCTTGCGCGCCAGATAGTACTTTCCGTCGGTCAGATAGGCGATCGCGGGCGCCGTGACGAGCGCGACGCCGAGCGCGACGAAAGTCGACAGCGCCTTTCCGGTCGGACCGAACAGGCCATAGAAGGCGCAGATCGAGACGATCGTGGCGATCGTCATCGCGCCGACGCCGACCGGATTGATGTCGTAGAGATGGGCGCGCTTGAACTCCATCTGCGGTGGGCGCAGGCCCAGCGGCTTGTTGATCACGAGGTCCGCGACCAGCGCGCCGACCCAGGAGATGGCGATGTTGGAGTACAGCGCCAGCGTCTGCTCCAGCGCCTTGTAGACGCCGATCTCCATCAGCAGCAGCGCGACAACGACGTTGAAGACGAGCCACACGACGCGTCCCGGATGACTGTGGGTCAGGCGGGAGAAGAAGTTCGACCAGGCGATCGAGCCGGCATAGGCATTGGTGACGTTGATCTTGATCTGGGACACGATCACGAAGGTACCTGTCAGCGCAAGCGCCAGGTCCGGCCGGGCCAGCACGTAGCGGAACGCCTCGAGATACATGTGTGCCGGTTCGGCGGCGCGGTCGGCCGAGACTCCATGGCTGAGCGCGAAGTAGGCCAGGAACGAGCCCGCCAGCAGCTTCAGCGCACCGAGCACGATCCAGCCGGGGCCTGCGGATAACAGCGCAATCCACCATGACCGCCTCGACGTGCGGCGATCGCGCGGCAGAAAGCGCAGGAAGTCGACCTGCTCGCCGATCTGGGCGACCAGCGAGAACACGACCGCCGCCGCGGTCCCGAACAGCGCCAGATCGAGATGGCCCATGGGATCGCCATGCTCGCCGGGAAACTGCAGCCAATCGGCGAAGGAGTGCGGGCTCGCATAGGCGATTGCGGCAAAGGGCAGGACGTGCAGCACGACCCACAGCGGCTGCGTCCACAGTTGGAAGCGGCTGATCAGCGTGATGCCGTAGGTCACGAGCGGGATGATGACGACGGCGCTGATGAGATAGCCGACCGGGCGCGGAATGCCGAAGCACATCTCGAGGGCGGAGGCGAGGATCACCGCCTCGATGGCGAAGAAGATGAAGGTGAAGGAGGCGTAGATCAGCGAGGTGATGGTGGAGCCGATGTAGCCGAAGCCGGCGCCACGCGTCAGCAGGTCGATGTCGATGCCGCATTTAGCTGCATGATAGGCGATCGGCAGGCCGCAGCAGAAGATGATCACGCTGGCGACCAGGATGGCGGCGGTCGCATTGGTCACGCCGTAGTTCAAGGTGATTGTGCCGCCGATGGCCTCCAGCGCCAGGAACGAGATTGCGCCCAGCGCGGTGTTGGCGACGCGGGCGGCCGACCAGCGCCGCGCGCTCTTGGCCGTGAAGCGGAGCGCATAGTCCTCCAACGTCTGGTTGGCGACCCACTGGTTGTACTGGCGCCTGACGCGGTCGATCCGCTGCCGCCCTGCCACTTTCGAACTCCTCACCCGCGGGCGCTTGTCCGCAACTCGCCTGCCCCTCGCAAGACCTACGCAGAGCCTACGTCGCGCTTTTGCGGTGCAGTATACGCAATCTTGCGTATCCGTGCGTTGCACAAACCGCGCCATCCTTCGTCTGACCCAACGCGTGTCCTCGAACCAATAAATGGGGTGCTCATGTCAGACGAAACCAAAAAGGGCCTGAAGTCGCCGCTTCGGCGCCAATTGCTGATGGGAATGGCCGCAATCCCGGCGCTGGCCATGATGCCGCGGCCATCCTTTGGCGCCGGCCCCGCAACCTCCGCTGTCAACACCACCGGACTTGCAGTCACCGATAGCGAAGTGACGGTCGGCATCCTGCATTCGGTCACCGGCACGATGGCGATCTCCGAGACCGGGTCGGTGCAGGCCGAGAAGCTCGCGATCGAGCAGATCAATGCCGCCGGCGGCGTGCTCGGCCGCAAGATCAAGTACATCCAGGAGGACGGCGCCTCGGATTGGCCGACCTTCGCGGAGAAGGCCAAGAAGCTCCTGGTCAACGACAAGTGCGCCGCCGTGATGGGCTGCTGGACCTCGGCCTCGCGCAAGGCGGTGCTGCCGGTGTTCGAGCAGTACAACGGCATGCTGTACTACCCGACCTTCTACGAAGGCCTCGAGCAGTCCAAGAACGTCATCTACACCGGCCAGGAAGCCACCCAGCAGATCATCGCCGGCCTCGACTGGGTCAACAAGACCAAGGGTGCGAAGACCTTCTATCTGCTCGGCTCCGACTACATCTGGCCGCGCACCTCGAACAAGATCGCCCGCAAGCACATCGAGGGCCATCTGCAGGGCTGCAAGGTCGTCGGCGAAGAGTACTTCCCGCTCGGCCACACCCAGTTCAATTCGGTCATCAACAAGATCAAGCTGACCAAGCCGGACGTGATCTACGCGATCATCGTCGGCGGCTCCAACGTCGCGTTCTACAAGCAGCTGAAAGCCGCCGGCATCGACATGTCGAAGCAGACCTTGCTCACCATCTCCGTGACCGAAGACGAGATCGACGGCATCGGCGGTGAGAACATCGCGGGCGCCTATGCCTGCATGAAGTACTTCCAGTCGCTCGACAACCCCAACAACAAGGCCTTCGTCGCCGATTTCAAGAAGATGTGGGGTGAGAAGACCGTGATCGGCGACGTGACGCAAGCCGCCTATCTCGGTCCGTGGCTGTGGAAGCTGACCGTCGAGAAGGCCGGCAGCTTCGACATCGACAAGGTCGCCGCCGCCTCGCCCGGCATCGAGTTCAAGGGCGCGCCGGAAGGCTATGTCCGGATCCATGAGAACCACCATCTCTGGTCCAAGACCCGCGTCGGCCGCGCCAAGGCGGACGGTCAGTACGAGCTGATCTACGAGACCGCCGACCTGGTCGAGCCCGATCCGTTCCCGAAGGGCTATCAGTAAGTCGCGAGTCGCGCATTGCGACGGCCGATGAAGCGACGCCGTTGCCGCACAACCAGTGCGCTCCCTCCCCCCTTGTGGGGGAGGGTTGGGGAGGGGGGTACCCCACCCACAGTTCGTCGTGTGGACCCCCCTCCCTGGCCCTCCCCCACAAGGGGGGAGGGAACGACCTTACCGGCGGCAATGCTGCGGGCGCCAACGCGCATCGCAAGTCAGTGCGCACCGACACCACGCATCACAAGAGGACGGATCATGTTCGGTGACTATTCCATCGGCGACCTCGGGGCTATCTTCGCGATGCAGGGGTTCGCAGGCCTCATCCTGTTTTCGGTCTACGTGCTGATGGCGCTGGGGCTTGCCATCATCTTCGGCCAGATGGGCGTCATCAACATGGCGCATGGCGAGTTCATGATCCTCGGCGCCTACGTCACCTGGATGACCTCGAACGCCTTCCAGCATTTCCTGCCGTCGTTGTTTCCGGGCTACTTCTTCGTCGCGATGATGCTGGCCTTCATCGCCTCCGGAGCGCTCGGCATGCTGGTCGAGTGGGCGATGATTCGCCGGCTCTACAAGCGGCCGCTCGATACGCTGCTCGCGACCTGGGGCCTCAGCCTGATCCTGCAGCAGGCCTATCGCTCGGTGTTTGGCGCGCGCGAGGTCGGCGTCGAACTGCCTGAGTGGATGATGGGCTCCTGGCAGGCGACTGACGCGATCCAGATTCCGATCAACGGCATGTTCGTGATGTGCCTGACCATTCTGATCACGATCGTGGTCGCCTATGTCCTCTTCCTGTCGCGCTGGGGCAAGCAGGTCCGCGCCGTCGTGCAGAACCGCGTGATGGCCGGCGCCGTCGGCATCAACACCGAGAAGGTCGACCGCTACACCTTCGGTCTCGGCTGCGGCATCGCCGGTGTCGCCGGCTCCGCCTTCACGATGATCGGCTCGACCGGCCCGACCGCCGGCCAGCTCTACATCGTCGACACCTTCCTGGTCGTCGTGTTCGGCGGCGCCGCCAGCCTGATCGGCACCATCGCCTCTGCCTTCACCATCTCCCAGGCGCAGTCGACGATGGAGTTCTTCATGTCCGGCTCGATGGCCAAGGTGCTCACTCTGCTGGCGATCGTCGCCATCCTGATGCTGCGGCCGCAGGGCCTGTTCGCCCTCAAGGTCCGCAAATAGCCGGAACGCGCAGGAATCGGGAATCAGAAAGCACCGTCATGATCATCAATACGCGCTTCTTCAATCGCTCCGAGCTCATCGGCTTCGTCTCTCTGCTGCTTCTGCTCGTGGTCATCCTGCCGCTGGCGGTCGACATCTTCCGCCTCAACCTGGTCGCGAAGTACCTGACGTACTCCTTCGTCGCCATCGGCCTGGTGCTGTGCTGGGGCTATGGCGGCATTCTGAGCCTGGGGCAGGGTGTGTTCTTCGGCCTCGGCGGCTACTGCATGGCAATGTTCCTCAAGCTTGAGGCCTCCAGCGTCGCCAACACCAAGATCCAGTCGACCCCTGGCATTCCCGACTTCATGGACTGGAATCAGCTGACGCAGCTGCCGTTCTTCTGGAAGCCGTTCCAGAGCTTCCCGTTCGCGCTCGCCGCGATCATCCTGGTGCCGGCGATCTTCGCCTTCATCATCGGCGCTGCGATGTTCAAGCGGCGTGTCGGCGGCGTCTACTTCGCCATCATCACTCAGGCGATCGCGGCCATCATGACCATCCTGATCGTGGGACAGCAGGGCTACACCGGCGGCATCAACGGCATCACCGACCTGCGTACCCTGCACGGCTGGGACATCCGCACCGATCACGCCAAATACATCCTCTACTTCGTCGAGGTGTTTTTCCTGTTCGCCGCCATCCTGGTCGCGCAGTTCATCCGTCTCACCAAGCTCGGCCGCATCCTGGTGGCGATGCGGGAGCAGGAGGACCGGGTCCGCTTCTCCGGCTACAGCGTCGCCAATTTCAAGATCTTCGCCTTCTGCGCCGCGGCGGTATTCGCCGCGGTCGGCGGCGCGCTGTTCACGCTCGAGGTCGGCTTCATGTCGCCGTCCTTCGTCGGCATCGTGCCGTCGATCGAGATGGTGATCTACACGGCGGTCGGCGGCCGGCTCTCGATCTTCGGCGCGGTCTATGGCTCGCTCCTCGTCAACTTCGCCAAGACCAGCCTGTCGGAGACCTTCCCGCAGCTCTGGCTGTTCGGCTTGGGTGCCTTGTTCATCGCCGTGGTTCTCGCCTTCCCGAACGGATTGGCCGGAATCTGGGGTGACTACGTGCAGCCGCGCATCGACCGGCTGCTGGCGTCCCGCAGCAAGAAGCCCGGCAATGGCGGCCTGGTCGCCAACGGCGCCCCCGCAGAGTGAGGAGACAGCGATGCTCATCGGTCATCAGCCCAAGGAATTCCTGCTCGCGGTCGAAGCCCTCACCGTCTCGTTCGACGGCTTCAAGGCGGTCAACGATCTCTCCTTCTACGTCGAAGAGAACGAGATCCGCGTCATCATCGGCCCGAACGGCGCCGGCAAGACCACGGTGCTCGACCTGATCTGCGGCAAAACCAAAGCGACCTCGGGCTCGATCCAGTTCCGCGGCAAGGAGCTGACGAAGCTGCGCGAGAACGAGATCGTCAAGACCGGTGTTGGCCGCAAGTTCCAGACGCCGTCGGTGTTCGAGGATCTCAGCGTGTTCGAGAATCTCGAAATATCCTTTCCGCGCGGCCGCACCGTGTTCGGCTCGCTGACCTTCCAGCGCGACGCGGTCGTCAAGGATCGCGTCGAGGAGGTCGCGGAGATGATCTTCCTGAAGGATCGTCTCAAGACCTCGGCGGCCGAGCTCAGCCACGGCCAGAAGCAGTGGCTCGAGATCGGCATGCTGCTGATCCAGAACCCGGACCTTCTGATGCTCGACGAGCCTGTGGCCGGCATGAGCGTCAGCGAACGCGCCAAGACCGCCGAGCTGCTCAACCGCATCATCAAGGACCGTTCGGTGCTCGTCATCGAGCACGACATGAAGTTCGTCGAGGACATCGCCCACAAGGTCACGGTGCTGCACCAGGGACAGATCCTATCCGAAGGCACGATGGACAAGGTCAAGAACGACCCCAAGGTCGTCGAAGTCTATCTGGGGCACTGAGCGATGATCGCGATCTTGTTTGCTCCGAGTGACGCTGCGTTCCCCTCCCCCTTGTGGGGAGGGGCTAGGGGAGGGGGCCCACGGCGGCAGTATCGCTTGGGGCTACCCCCCTCCCCAACCCTCCCCCACAAGGGGGGAGGGAGCGCACTGCCGATGTTGCTGCAGCCTCGTCCCAATTCATCACTTTGCAGGAGCCATTGATGCTCGCAATCTCCGATCTCCATGTCGCCTATGGCCAGAGCGAGGTGCTGCATGGCCTGAATGTCAAGGTCGCGCCCAACGAGATCGTTGCGATCATGGGGCGCAACGGCATGGGCAAGACCACGCTGATGAAGTCGCTGATGGGCATCCTGCCGTCCAAGAGCGGCTCCATCGACATGAACGGCACCGAGCTGTCGGGCCTGAAGAGCTACGAGCGTGTCGCCAAGGGCCTCGCTTATGTGCCGCAGGGCCGCATGATTTTCTCGACCATGACAGTCAAGGAGAACATCGAGACCGGCCTCGTCGTCTCGGGCGAGTCCGAGGTGCCCGGCGACATCTACGAGCTGTTTCCGGTGTTGCTCGAGATGAAGGGCCGCCGCGGCGGTAATCTCTCCGGCGGCCAGCAGCAGCAGCTCGCGATCGCGCGCGCACTCGCCACCAAGCCGAAGGTGCTGCTGCTCGACGAGCCGACCGAGGGCATCCAGCCGTCGATCATCAAGGAGATGGCGCGCACCTTGAAGCGCATCCGTGACGAGAAGGGATTGTCGATCGTCGTCTCCGAGCAGGTGCTGAGCTTCGCGCTCGACATCGCCGACCGCGTGCTGGTGATCGAGAACGGTGAGATCGTCCGCGACGATCCGCGCGACTCCGTCGATGCCGCGCAGGTCTCGAAATATCTGTCCATCTAACCACTCCGTCCAAGCAAAGGTAAAGGGGAGCTCTTGATGCCTGACACACTGATCAAGGTCGATCTGACCAAGTCGGCCTACGAGAACGACAAGGTGCACAATCGCTGGCACCCGGACATTCCGATGGTGGAGTGGGTCAACCCCGGTGACGACTTCATCATCGAGACCTATGACTGGACCGGCGGCTTCATCAAGAACAACGACTCGGCCGACGACGTGCGCGACATCGACCTGTCGATCGTGCACTTCCTCTCGGGCCCGATCGGCGTCAAGGGCGCCGAGCCGGGCGACCTGCTGGTCGTCGACCTGCTCGACGTCGGTCCGCTGAAGGAGAGCCTGTGGGGCTTCAACGGTTTCTTCTCCAAGCAGAACGGCGGCGGTTTCCTGACCGACCACTTCCCGCTGGCGCAGAAGTCGATCTGGGACATCAAGGGCCTCTACACCTCGTCGCGTCACGTGCCCGGCGTGAACTTCGCCGGCCTGATCCATCCCGGCCTGATTGGCTGTCTGCCCGATCCGAAGCTGCTGGCGACCTGGAACGAGCGTGAGACGGCGTTGATCGCGACCAACCCGACCCGCGTGCCGGGCCTCGCCAATCCGCCGTTCGCACCGACCGCGCATGCCGGCCAGGCCAAGGGCGACGTCAAGGCCAAGATCGGCGCCGAGGGCGCCCGCACCGTGCCGCCGCGCGAGCATGGCGGCAATTGCGACATCAAGGATTTGTCGCGCGGCTCGAAGATCTACTTCCCGGTCTACGTGCCCGGTGGCGGCCTCTCGATGGGCGATCTGCACTTCAGCCAGGGCGACGGCGAGATCACCTTCTGCGGCGCCATCGAGATGGCGGGCTGGCTGCACATCAAGGTCGACGTCATCAAGGACGGCGTCGCGAAGTACGGCATCAAGAACCCGATCTTCAAGCCGTCGCCGATCACGCCGAACTATCGTGACTACCTGATCTTCGAGGGCATCTCGGTCGACGAGGCCGGCAAGCAGCACTATCTCGACGTCCACATCGCCTATCGGCAGGCCTGTCTCAACGCGATCGAGTACCTGAAGAAGTTCGGCTACTCCGGCGCCCAGGCCTATTCGATCCTCGGCACCGCGCCGGTGCAGGGTCACATCTCCGGCGTGGTCGACGTGCCCAATGCCTGCGCGACCCTGTGGCTGCCGACCGAGATCTTCGACTTCGACGTGATGCCGTCGGCGGCGGGACCGATCAAGCACATCAAGGGCGACATCCAGATGCCGATCTCGCCGGATAAATAACCCTCTCCCTGTGCGACGGGATGCGGGACGGCCGCGTATTTGGCCGCCCCGCATCCGCCGCGCGGACGAGAGAGACGATGTTGCGCAGGAGACGAGACAATGCCGGTCTATGAATATCTCTGTGACGAATGCGGCCCCTTCACCGACATGCGCCCGATGTCGGAATGTGACGAGCCGCAGGTCTGTCCGCAATGCCAGGACATGGCGCCGCGGGTGATCCTCACCGCGCCCGCCTTCGCCTGCATGCCGGCGGAGCGGCGTACGGCGCACGCGACCAACGAGCGCAGCCGCCACGCGCCGCAGACGGTTGCCGAGTACAAGGCCAAGCATGGGCCGGCCTGCGGCTGCTGCTCGCCGAAGAAATCGCCGCGGCTGATGACCAAGACCAGGAGCGGCGCCAAGGGCTTTCCGACGGCGCGCCCCTGGATGATCAGCCACTGAACGAACGCGAGGGGCGGCGTGTCCGCCCCTCAGCGTGAGGCCGGCACCCGGCGTGGTCCCGGCGCGGGCTGGCCGCCGAACTTGACCGTCATCGCATTGGCGCCGTCGCTGATGTCGACCAGCGTCTTGCGGCTCTCGTCGATCACCTTGGCGGACTTGCGCTTGAAGCTGTCGACGAGCTCGCGCATCGATTTGATCTGATCGAACAGCTGGCCCGGGTTGCCGTCCGCGAACCCGGGAATGGCGCCGTCGATCTTGGTGACCAGCGTATCGAAGCCCTTGAAGACATCCTCGGCCTTGTCGATCGCAGAGTCGAAGGCGGCGGTCTTGGCCTGCAGCGAGGCGGTCTCCGTTTCGAACGTCTGCAGCGCTTGCTTGATCGCCGGTGCGTTGCTGACGACGTATTTGTCGATGTTGTGCACCGTCTCGACCATCGTCTCCTGGTCCTTGAGGTCGGCCGTCAGCACCGGCACGCCGTCGCGATCCAGCGGCACCGGCGGAGCGGTCGGCGCGCCGCCGACCAGCGAGATCGCAGCGATACCGGTCAGGCCCTGGAACTCGATGCCCGCTGTGGTGTCCTTGCGGATCGGCGCCGACTTGTCGAGCGTGATCATGGCAACGATCTTGCGCGGGCTCTCGAGATTGATCGAGAGGATCTGCCCGGCCTGCACGCCATCGAAATTCACCGGCCCGCCCTTGCGGAGGCCGGCCGCCGAACCGCCGTCGAACACCACGCGCATGGTGCTGCGCTGCTCGGCGATGCGGCGCTTCTGCTTGATCAGGACGCCGCTGATCCCGGCCGCGACGGCCGCGATCGTCAGGGTTCCCACGATAAGATTGATCGCGCGCATTCCGTGTCCACTGCTGCCTTGGCTCGATTTTAGCCGCTATGTCTCCCGGTTGAAAGCTCAGCGCGCGAGGCCCGGCCGGGAGGGCGCGGCGAGGCCGGCCAGCAGCACCGCCAGGATACCGGTGAGAAAAATGCCATCGAACGTCCCGGCGCCGCCGATCGAGGCCACGGGCGCGCCGAGGCTGCCGATCTTGTCGAGGTTCATCAGGTCGGCGCCGACCAGCGTGCCCATCGAGCCGCCGATATAGGCCAGCGGCGCGGCATATTCGCGCGACAGCAGGAACGCCAGGATCGCGGTCACGACCACCGGCGCGAACACCGGCACGGCGATGCCGACGCCTTGCACCGGCGTCGCCATCGCGTGGATGATCACGGCGATCACCAGCACCGCGATCGCGGCGCGCAGCCAGAGCTGGTAGCGCAGCATGAGATAGGTCGACATGATCGTCGGGATCACCGCGCCGCCGACATTCACGGCGAGCAGAGTACCCGGCCATTGATGCACCAACGGCACGACATATTGCATGCCGAAAAAGTCGATGATCTCGCCAGAGCGCGCGACCTGCCCAGGCAGCATGGTGATCGGGATGTTGAAATAGCTGCCGACCAGCGAGCCGAACAGCAGCAGCATCGCGGTGCCCGAGCTGACGCCGAGCTTCATGTAGGCGTAGCGCAGGATGCCGAACTGGATCAGGACGATCAGGACGCCGAAGGCGAGCACCAGGATCGCAAAGAATACGGGCGTGATCGGCAGATATTGGATCTGGGAATGCATGTCGAAAGCGCTTCGATGATGGACCGTGCTGCCCGCGCAGGATCATCTCACGCGGGCGACAGGGTGACAAATGGTCATTCGGCGCCTGGTTCCCAAGGGCAGCCATGGTCTCGTTCATTCTTCAGACGCGATCAGCGTGGCGTGCAGCACGTAGCGCTCCGGGCCCTGTGTCAGCGCGTCGAACGGCCAGCAGGTGGAGAGCACGAGCTCAGGGCGTTCGGTGTCCGGATCGATGCCGGACGCATCGAAACGCACGACGCTGGCCCCGTCGGCGCGATAGCGGAAGGTCTTGCCGTCGCGCCTGACGATGTCGATCTCGTCGCCGATGCTGACGTCCTTCAGGAAGCGGAAATGCGTGTCGCGATGGCCCGAGTAGACGGCGACACCCGGCTCGCCCGGCTCGGCGCTGCCCTCGACATGGCCGGCGCCGAAGGCCAATGACTGGCCGCTCGAGCCGGCCAGCGCGATGGTGGAGACGCCGAGGCTCTTCACCTCGATGCGCGCCACCGGGACCATGTCGGCCCAGGACCACGGCTTGACCGGATGTCCCGTAGCGATGGTCTGGGAGAAGGCACGATCGAGCAGCACCTGCGCGACGATCGCCTTGGCATGGATGAGGGCGCCGTGGCCGAACAGGATGAGGCCGACAAGCGCGACTGCGAGCGGAATGACAAATCGTGGCATTCTCTCTCCTCTCGTCATTGCGAGGAGCGAAGCGACGAAGCAATCCAGAGTCACGTCTTCGGCCCCTAGATTGCTTCCGCCTACGCTCTTCGAGCTTCGGCGGACACGTCGCTTCGCTCGCAATGACGGCGGCGATTAGTTGGCAGCTCGTCGCCTGATAGCGACGAGCCAGATCAGTTCGAGCAGCAGCAGGCCGAGTCCCAGCAGCATGCTCAGCTCGGCATCGGTCGCCGTCTTCGGCAAGGTGATCGTCGCGGGCGCCGCTGGCACCACCGGTCGCTTCAGCGCGGCAAGGTGGACGTCGCGGTCTGCTTCAGCGCGACGCTCCTTCGGCATCGCCGGCATCCGGCCGCGTTCGCCGAACACCTTCTCGTAGTCCCAGCCGGCCGGCAGGTTGATCGGCAGCTCGGCGAGCCTGAGCGGCTCGCCGTCGGGACGGCGCGGCGTCTTGTCGACGGCGACGAGGCTGGTCAGGCGGCTCACCAGCTGGTGCTCCAGCGCGAGCTTCAGAATGGCGCCGTCGGCTTCCTCCGGCGTCATCTGCCGCATCGTCTTCGCCACCTCGGCATCGCCGATCTTGCGCCGCGCCCACAGCTTCGACAGGCCCTTGCCCTCGGCGGCGCCGGACAGCGGCAAAGTGATGGTCCAGGGCTGGTCGCCGATGCGGCCCTTGAGCTGCAGCGATCCGGCGAGACGATCGATCTTCGCGGCGAGCACCAGCGGCTCGTTGCGATAGACGTCCGGCAGCACGGCAGGGGTCAGATCTGCGGAGGCTTCCGAGAACGTCGCGCTGAGGCCGGTCACGACGGGATTTTCCAGCTTGGCGAACAGATCACGCATGCGGTCCTCGACCTGCTCGACCGAACCGATATGAGTGAAGGTGCCGCGGCCGAGCTCGGCGGCGCGCGTCATCAGATAGGTGTTCGGCGCCGAGCCGATGCCGACCATGAAGATGCGCGAGCGGCCGCGCATCGCGGTGATGGTCTCGAACAGCTGCTGCTCGTTGCCGATGGCACCATCGGTCAGAAACACCACCTGACGCACGCGGTCGGAGTCGCTGCCGTCGTCGGTCAGCGCCGCGCGCATCGCCGGCACCATCTCGGTGCCGCCGCGCGCGTCGAGCGCACTGACGAAGCTGGTTGCGCTGCCGACATGCTCGGCATCGGCCGGCACCGAGGCGGGAAACAGCACGGTCATGGTGTCGTCGAAGCGGATCACGTTGAAGCGGTCGCCCGGCTGCAGGCGGTTCAGCGCATAGAGCAGGCTGGCCTTGGCCTGGCGGATCGAGGTGCCGCCCATCGAGCCGGAATTGTCGATCACGAAGATCACGTCGCGCGGCTGCGGACGCTGTGCCGACGCCGTCACTGCGGGAGGCGTGACGAAGGCGAGCAGATAGTCGGCATCGCCGACCTGCTCGTGGAACAGGCCGACCGACGGCGTCGCGGCGGCCGCCGGCTTCCAGGTCAGCTCGAAATCGCGATCGGCCGGCACCACGCCCTCGGCGAGTGTCACGACACGCGTCTTCGCATCGGGGCTGTCGATCGTCACCTGGTGATGGTGGCTCTTGACCTCGCCGATGTCGAAGCCTGCCTGCAGCCGCACCGTGATCCTCGTCGGATTGACCGGATCGGTCTTGGCTGGGTCGAGCACCTCCGGCGAGATGCGGTCGCGATCAGGCACGGGATCGTTGCTCGCTGCGCCCCAGCCGTTGCCGCCCGGGCGCAGATCGACGCTCTGCACGATCGGCGCCGGATTGTAGCGCGGCGCCACGACCAGCGGCACCCGCAGCGAGAACTCGCCGCCGCTCGCGGCCACCGGCTGCTGATATTCGATCTGCACCAGCACGGTCTCGCCGGGGCCGATATTGGCGAGCGAGTTGGTGAAGATGTTCGGTCGCTCCTGCTCGGTGAGCGCCGCGGTCTTGCCGTCGCGCTTGGCCTGCTCATAGATCACCTTGGCCTGTTCGCGCGGCTTGATGTCGCCGACCACGACGCGGTCGCCGACGATCATCTTCAGTGTGTCGACCGCGCTGTCGGGTGGCAGCGGATAGACATAGACCGCCTCCATCCATTGCGAGCTGGTGTTCTTGAACAGCTGCGTCACGCGCGCCCGCGCGGTCGGGCCGGAGACGACGATGTCGACATCGATGCCGAGCCGCGGCGCCTCGGCATAGCGGCCGTCGGACTTGAACAGCAGTGCGCCGGAGCGGGCGTCGCCCGGCCTGGTCAGCGGCGCCAGCGGCCCTTCGGCGGACCAGCCAGGGGTGACGCTGAGAAACAGCGCCGTGAAGCCGACCAGCAGCACGGCGGCGGCCTGGAGCAGCAGGAATAGCAGCATGGTCACGATCCATGACCGGACCGGATGGGTGCTGCTTCTGATATCGTGGTCCATTGTCTCGCTCATCATTGCCTCCGCAACGAACAAATTCGGCAGGCCGAGACTGGGCGCAGCGCGCCGGCACCGCGAGCGGAATGGTCGGTCTTGTTCGGCCGCCGCCCGCCCGCGCATGTCCTGTCGTGGTCGAGAGCGCGGCTGATCTGTCCGGGTTTGTGCTGATTTGTCCGTCTGCTAGAAGAGGTGCGCATCACGCGGCAGGGGACAGGATGTCGATACCGGACAACAGCGAGCTTTCCGACGAGCAGAGCCGGCAGGTCGCCGAGACCGTCCGCGAGGAGATCGCGCGGCGCCGGATGTCGCGGCAGGCGCTGGCGGAGCAGGCCAGGCTGAGCCTCTCGACCCTCGAGAAGGCGCTCGGCGGCCGCCGCCCGTTCACGCTCGCCACCATTGTCCGGCTCGAGCAGGCGCTCGGCATGTCCCTGCGCAAGGCGCCGAGCGCACCTCTCGCCGCGCCTGCCGCGAGCGGCGGCATTGCACCCGACAGCCTCGGCTCCTATTCGCGGCGGGCCGTGGAGTGGATCGAGGGCACCTACGTCACCTTGCGCCCGTCATTCGGCGACAAGGACGCGATCTACGCCTACCGCACCGACATCGTCTGGGACGATGCCGCGTCGTCGCTGATGTTTCGCGAAGGCGCGCGGCTCGATGCGGCGTTCACGCAGTTCGGCGAGGTTGCCGTGCCCAACCAGTCCGGCTTCGTCTACCTCGTCACCAACCGCCACGGCCAGCACCGCCTGATCACGGTCTCCAGGCCGACCATCACCGGTGAGATGTACGGCATCATCACGACGCTCCTGGCGGGCCGCGGCTCGCTGCTGACCCCGATCGCCGCGCCGATCGCGCTGCTGCCGCTGCGCAATGTGGTGGAGCCGAGCTTCGGCAGACTAGGGACTGACGATCTACATTACGGGTTTTATCGCGAGCATCTGCGCAAGACCGTCGAGGAGCCGTTTGCGCTGTTCGTGCAGGGCGTGCCGTGAGATTTGTTAAAGACGACTATGTCGACGATCACGACGCCTGAATCATGGGAAACGACGCGGTGCGCGTGAATGCGCCCTCTCCCCTTGTGGGAGAGGGCATGTAGGAGGTGCGGCAATTGCGGTTGGGTGAGGGGTATGTCTCGGCACGCAACGCTCGTGGAGAGATACCCCTCACCCGATCTCGTGTGTAGATGCAGCTGAGATGCCCTCTCCCACAAGGGGAGAGGGCGCTGCATTGCGCAGCTCCAACGCTGAGACAGATTGCTCACGTTGCATCAACAACCACCCTTGTCATCCCGGCGAACGCCGGGATCCATACCCACAGGGAGTAGTGCTGGGCAGGCCGGTCGTGACCAGCCCGCGCTTCATGGCTGCTGCGGCGCATGGGTCCCGGATCGGCGCCGCGCCGTGCTGGCGCACGTCACGGTTTATCCGGGACGACAGCGATTGATACGACGGATTCACATCTCAAACAGCATGGACACGGACGCGCGTTCTCGCGGCGACACTCGCCCGAGGCCTGTCGTGATCGTGTCCCTCCCAAACAGTGCAGAGGGCGCAGGGAATGCCGGGTGAAGGCCTCACCCATGGCCCGCCTGCGAAAAAAATGCAGGCGGCAGGTACCACAGGCAAAGCCGACCACGCCGGCATTCCCTGCGCGATGGGTTGAACGCTTATACGCAGTCTCCCTGGTGCGCCGGCTTGTTGGCCACCATGCCGCGACAATGCTTGCGCGTTGCGCGGGAGACACCAGCTTCGGGGTGTCAGGACGCTGCGACTTCACGTCCGCAAGCGATCGTTCGTCCGCGCCTTCGTGAGAAGACGCTGCGATCTCTCGCGGCCACCGCATCCCCGCCTCGCGTGTCGTGACGATCGCGCGTAACGCCCCTCCGCAGTGAGGCGGGATGGCGAGAGAGAAACATGGATTCGGAAAAATAGCAAGAAGATTTTGCTTGGCAGAATTTGACCCGATGGCGGTCGACTCCCCTCCCCGCAAGGGGGAGGGGAGTCGACCGGTATCGTGGTTAGAACGTGGGCATCAATTGCGCGCGGGTCTACCACCCGGCGCGTGCGTGAACCTACCCCCCGACGTCAGCGCTGATGATGTCGCCGAACAGGTCCCATTTGCCGTTCTTGAACTGCATCATCTTGAGCTGCTCGATCGGGGCGAAGTCGGTGGGGCCGGTGTTGACCTTGATGCCCGGGATCAGCGTATCCGGTGCAAAATCCTTCAGGCTGGCGGCCTGCTTCATGACGTTCTCGCGGGTGAGAGTGTCGCCGCACTGCTTCAGGGTCTGCACCATGGTCTGCGCCGCGGCGTAGCCATAGGCGAGGTTGGCGTCGGAGATGTTGGCGCCGGGCATGTACTTGTTGATGAAGGCCATGAACTTCTTCATGCCCTCGTCGTCCTTCCACTGCGGATCCGACGGGTCCTTGAGATAGCCGGCGGAGAGCACGCCCTCGGAGGCTTCGAGGCCGGCCGGCTTCATCACGGCGCCGATCGAGATCGAGACGTCGGTCATCAGGTGCATCGGCTTCCACTCGAGCTCGGCGATCTTCTTGATGGCCTGGGCCGCGAATTTCGGCGTCGCGATGTTGACGAACACGTCGGCGCCGGTGCCCTTCAGCTTGACGATGTGAGCGTCGATCGACGGCTCCGAGGTCTCGTAGCTCTCCTCGGCGACGATCATGGTCTTGGCCTTGTCGCCGAGCACCTCCTTGATGCCGAGGACGTAGTCCTTGCCGAAATCGTCATTGGCGTAGAAGATCGCGATCTTCGCGTTCGGCTTTTCCTTCAAGATATACTTGGCGAAGATCCGCGCCTCGACGCGATAGCTGGGCTGGAAGCCCATCGTCCAGGGGAATTCCTTCGGGTCGTTCCACTTGCTGGCGCCGGTGGCGAGGAACAGCTGCGGCACCTTCTTGGCGTTGTGATATTTCTGCACGGCGGTCTGCGTCGGCGTGCCCAGCGCGTTGAACACCAGAAACACCTCGTCGCTCTCGATCAGCTTGCGCACCTGCTCGACCGTCTTCGGCGGACTGTAGCCGTCGTCATAGGAGATGAAGTTGATCCGGCGACCGTTGATGCCGCCCTGGTCGTTGATCATCTTGAAATAGGCTTCCTCGGTCTTGCCGATGATGCCGTAGGCCGAGGCCGGGCCGCTATAGGCCTCGACGTTGCCGATCCTGATCTCGGTGTCGGTGGCGCCGGTGTCGTATTTCTTTTGCGCAAGCGCGCTCTGGCTCGCCAGTACGGAAAAGGCGGCCGCGGCCGCGAATGAGAGCAGAGTCCTGGTCGTCATCGGCAACATTCCCTGGGCTTCCTCTGGTTGAATTTTCGTGATTGTCGTTCTTGCTCTTGGCCTGCGGCGATGGCGACCGTGCAAGGCCGCTCACCACAACGAGTGGGCAGATGTGTGCAATGCACTGTCTTGCGTCCAGGCGCTGGCCCTGGGAAGCCGGCCGGGCCGACCCGGCGCGCCGCAGGTGATTTTGCCAGCCAGCCACTCCACGCAAGTTGATACGGGCGTTTCCGGCGCATCTTCTGAGGCGCACGAAGCAGGATCCTCCCGGCACCGCCATGACGAAAAGCCCGTTCTATACGGCCGAGCACGAGGCCTTCCGCGACGTCATCAAGCGCTTCGTCGACAAGGAGATCGCGCCGTTCGCGAGCGCGTGGGACGAGGCCGGCGAATTTCCGCGCGCGCTGTATCTGAAGGCGGCGGAGATCGGCCTGCTTGGGCTCGGCTTCCCGGAGGAATTCGGCGGCGTGCCGGCCGACCAGTTCATGAAGATCGTATCGTCGCAGGAATTGGCGCGTGCGGGGGCCGGCGGCATCAGTGCCAGCCTGATGAGCCATACGATCGGCGCGCCGCCGATCGCGCGCGCCGCGCAGCCGCAGGTGAGGGCGCGCGTGCTGCCGGAGATTCTTGCGGGGCGCAAGATCTCGGCGCTGGCGATCACCGAGCCGAGCGGTGGCTCTGACGTTGCCAATCTCAGGACCAGGGCCGTCCGCGACGGCGATCACTATGTCGTCAGCGGCGAGAAGACATTCATCACCTCCGGGATGCGGGCCGACTACGTCACCGTCGCGGTGCGCACCGGCGGACCGGGGCCGGCGGGCGTCAGTCTGCTGCTCGTGCCCGGCGATACGCCGGGGCTGACGCGCACCAGGCTCGACAAGATGGGCTGGTGGGCGTCGGACACGGCGACCCTGCATTTCGACGGCTGCCGCGTGCCCGTCGAGAACCTGATCGGAGAGGAAGGGCAGGGCTTCAAGCTGATCATGCACAATTTCAACAGCGAGCGGATGGGCATGGCGGCGAGCTGCACGGCCTACGCCCGTGTCTGCCTCGACGATGCGATCTCCTACGCCCGGGAGCGCCACACCTTCGGCAAGCCGCTCGCGCAGCACCAGGTCATCCGCCACAAGCTGGTCGACATGGCGCAGCGCGTGGCGGCGTCGCAGGCGATGCTGGAAATGCTGGCGTGGCGGCTCGAACAGGGCGACAATCCGGTCGCCGAGATCTGCATGATGAAGAACCAGGCGACGCAGACGATGGCCTACTGCGCCTCGGAAGCCGTGCAGATCTTTGGCGGCGCCGGTTTCATGCGGGGTGTCCGCGTGGAACGGATCTATCGCGAGGTCAAGGTCAACGCCATCGGCGGCGGCACGGAGGAGATCATGAAGGATCTGGCCAGCCGGCAGATGGGATTGTGAGTCGCGGCCTCTCCAAGCCCGTCATTCCAGGTTCAAGGCCTGCGGCCTTGCCCCGGACTGACGATCGTGAAGCAGTTAGATAAGACATAGCGAGATTCCGGGGTCGGCCGCTGCGCGACCGCTCGGAATGACAGGGAATGAAACATGCTCTTCACCGCCGACCACGACGAACCGCGCCGCATCCTGCAGAAGTTCATCGCCGCCGAGATCAATCCTCACGTCGACGCATGGGAGGAGGCCGGCATCTTCCCCGCGCATGAGCTGTTCAAGAAGCTCGGCGACCTCGGCTTTCTCGGCCTCAACAAGCCGGTCGAGTTCGGCGGCCAGGGGCTGGACTATTCCTACGCGCTGATGATGGCGGAAGAGCTCGGCGCCATCAATTGCGGCGCGATCCCGATGGCGATCGGCGTGCAGACCGACATGGCGACCCCGGCGCTGGCGCGGTTCGGCTCCGACGAGGTGCGCAAGGAGTTCCTGGCGCCCGCCATCTCAGGCGACTACGTCGCCTGCATCGGCGTGTCCGAGCCCGGTGCCGGCTCCGACGTCGCCTCGATCAAGACCCAGGCGCGCTCCGATGGCGACGACTACGTCATCAATGGCGGCAAGATGTGGATCACCAACGGTACCCAGGCCGATTTCATCTGCCTGCTCGCCAACACCAGCGACGGACCTGTCCATCGCAACAAGTCGCTGATCTGCGTGCCGATGAAGAGCAAGGGCGTGCAGGTCGCGCGCAAGCTCGACAAGATGGGCATGCGCTCGTCCGACACCGCGCAGATCTTCTTCGACAATGTCCGGGTGCCCAAGCGCAACCGCGTCGGCGAGGAGGGGCAGGGTTTTACTTATCAGATGATGCAGTTCCAGGAGGAGCGGCTGTGGGCCGGCGCCGCCTGCCTGAAGGCGCATGAGTCCATCATCAACGCGACCATCGAGTACACGCGCAACCGCAAGGCCTTCGGCCGCTCGATCCTCGACAACCAGGTCGTCCACTTCAAGCTCGCGGAGATGCAGACCGAGGTCGAGCTGCTGCGCGCGCTGACCTATCAGGCCGCGGAGGCGATGATCGCCGGCGAGGACGTGACGCGGCTCGCAACCATGGTGAAGCTCAAGACCGGCCGGCTCGGCCGCGAGCTCACCGACGCCTGCCTGCAATATTGGGGCGGCATGGGCTTCATGAACGAGACCCCGGTCAGCCGCGCCTATCGCGATTCGCGCCTGAGCTCGATCGGCGGCGGCGCCGACGAGGTCATGTTGACCATCCTGTGCAAGATGATGGGGACTTTGCCCGGCACCGGCAAAGCGGGGAACGCCTGATGATCACGCTGTATCATTGCGACGGCGCCCGGTCGTTTCGCCCGTTGTGGATGCTGGAAGAGCTTCGACTTAACTACGAGTTGAAGATGCTGCCGTTCCCGCCACGGGTGCTGGCGAAGGAATATCTGGCGATCAATCCGCTGGGCACGATCCCGCTTCTGATCGACGGCGAGACGAAGATGACGGAGTCCTCCGGCATCTGTCACTATCTCGGCATCAAGCACGGCCCGACGCCGCTGATGGTCGGACCTGAGGAGGCGGCCTACGGTGCGTTCCTGAACTGGATGTATTTCTCCGACGCGACGCTGACGTTCCCGCAGACGCTGGTATTGCGATACACTCAGCTCGAGCCGGAAGAGCGTCGTTCGTCGCAAGTCGCCGCCGACTATGCCAAATGGTTCCTGGGCCGGCTGCGCGCGGTGGAGGCAGCGACCGTGAATGCCGAGTTCTTGTGCGCCGGTCGTTTCACCGCGGCCGACATCGTGATCGGCTATGCGTTGCGGCTCGCCGACACGCTCGGCCTTTCCAAGGAGTTCGGGCCGAATGTGGCGGCCTATTGGGCGCGCCTGCAGCAGCGCGATGGCTACCAGAGGGCGCGCGCCGCCGAGCAGCGTGCAGGCGTGGAGCAGGGCATCAAGCCGCGCGTCAGGCCGTGAGTTGCGCACGTCATTCGGGCGTCCCGGAATGACGGATGCATCCTTGAGCACTGGGTTAACCGCGACAAAAATCGGCAGTCATCGCCGATGACAGCGACGCGAATTGCGCTATGGTTCTCTTCCAAAGAAGCGGCCGACAGAGCCGCGCCTCAGGAGGAAGACCATGGATGTGAAGACCATGGACGTGACGCGCCGGGACTCCGGCCATCTCATGCTGATCACGCCCGAGCGCGTCTTCTACGCCGGGCTGCTCGGCCGTCCGCGCCAGCGCTGCTCGGGCGCGTGCCATATCTACGTCGCGCTCACCGGCAGCCTGCGGCTGATTCCCGATGGCGGCGAGGAGCGTTGCGGCGAGCTGCTGGTCGTGCCGCCCAACAGGCAGCACACGATCGAGAGTGATTATCGCACCGTCATCGTCGTGACGATCGAGCCGGAGAGCGTGCCGATCGGCGCCTTGGACCGCTTCGCGAGCAAGGTCACCCGCGAGGCGGAGGCCTATGCCTGCCGCATCCGCGCCGCCTATGAGGAGCTGGTGCAGCGGCCGCTGAGCGGCGACGTCACCAGCGCCGTGTTCGACCGGCTGTGCTTCGGCGAGGTGCTGCCGCAGCGGACGCTCGATCCCCGCGTGGTCAAGGCGATCGGCCTGATCAGCCGCTTCTCCGGCGAGCCGGCGACCGCCGAGAGCTGCGCCGCCGCCGTCGGGCTCTCGACGTCGCGCTTCCTGCATCTGTTCAAGGAGGAGACCGACATCTCCTTCCGCTCGTTCCGGGCCTGGAAGCGCGCGCGGCATCTGCTCAACTACGCCAACCAGGACCTCAATCTGGCGCATCTCGCGCAGGACATCGGCTATCCCGATTCCACGCATTTCAGCCACTCGATCCGCCGCTTCTACGGGCTGAAGCCGCGCGCGATCTTCTCCGGCTCGCGCGATCTCGCGATCTACCGCGCTGGCGAGGCGGCCTTGACCACCTGATCCGGCTTGTCTGCGCGCCGCGACAGCGCGGCGCGCAGCGGAAACTTCGACAGTTCGAGCATGATCAGCGTCGTGATCGCGGCGGCTGCAGTCAGCGCGAGATCGTCGGCGTGCAGCGGTCCGAACCGGAACAGCGCCGCAGCGGCAGGCAGCGTCAGACTTGTCGCGAGCACGGCGACGACGAAGCCGATCACCAGCAGCAGCATGCGGTTCGGCCGCAGCAGCGCCTCGCGCAGCGAGCTCGAGAACGAGCGGTTGACGAAGATCAGGCTGACGATCACCGACACCAGGCTGAAGAACACCAGCGCGCGGAGCTCGTCGTCCGGCATGCCATTGCGGTGTGCAAGCAGCAGTACGCCACCCGTGGCGAGCATCGCCAGGATGCCCTGCAGCGCCCCCCACAGCACCAGCGGCCGCGGCAGCAAAGGCTCCTGCGGATCGCGCGGCGGCCGCCGCATGATGTCGCTCTCCTCGGTCTCGGCCTCGAACACCAGCGAGCAGACGGGATCGATGATCATCTCGAGAAAGGCGATGTGCACGGGTCCGAGCAGCAGCGGCAGGCCCGTGACGAGCGGCAGCAGCGCCAGCCCGGCGATGGGGAAGTGCACGGCGAGGATGAAGCTCATTGCCTTGCGCAGATTGTCGTAGATGCGCCGGCCGAGCCGGATCGCCTTGACGATCGAGCCGAAATCATCGTCGAGCAGCACGATCGCCGAGGCCTCGCGCGCCACGTCGGTGCCGCGGCCGCCCATCGCGATGCCGATATGCGCGGCCTTGAGCGACGGCGCGTCGTTGACGCCGTCGCCGGTCATCGCGACGATCTCGCCACAGGCCTTGAGCGCGGTGACGATGCGCAGCTTCTGCTCCGGCATGATGCGCGCGAACGCCGTCGGCGTGCGCGCCGCGAGCGCCAGGGCGTCGTCGTCGAGATCGACAAGCTCGGGGCCCGCGATGACGCGCTCGGGATCGATCCCGGCCTGCCGCGCAATGGCGGTGGCCGTCGCGGGATAGTCGCCGGTGATCATGATGACGCGGACGCCGGCGGAGCGGCACTCGGCGACGGCATCCTTCACCTCCGGACGCAGCGGGTCGGCGAAGCCGACGAGACCGCGGAATGAGAACGCGAAGTCCTGCTGCGTGTCGGGGAGCGCCTCGCCGCTCCAGCTCGCCTGGGCGACGCCGAGCACGCGCAGGCCATCGGCGGCGAGCGTCTCGACGCGCGCCTGCAGCGCCGCCAGCTCGCCGCCGTCGACGCCGCACAGCTTCGCGATCGCTTCCGGCGCACCCTTGGCCGCTGCGACACCGGCGCCGTCGCGCGACCAGACGTTTGTCATCGCCAGCAGGTCGGGGCGCAAACCGTAGCGCCGCTGCAACGTGGCGCCCGCGGTGGTGTCGGCGCCGAGCGCGTGCAGCGCCTTCTCCATCGGATCATGCGACTGCGGGTCGCAGGCGAGCACGGCGGTGGCGACGAGATCGCGGAACGGCGGTGCGATGGCTTCCGGCGTCGCCGTCGCCGTCGCAGGCTGCAGCACGCCGCCGTCCGGCAGCACCAGCCGGGCCACCATCATGCGGTTTTGCGTCAGGGTGCCGGTCTTGTCGGAGCACAGCACGGTGGCGGCGCCGAGCGATTCGATTGCCGAAGCGCGCCGCGTCAGCACCCGCGCCTGCGAGATGCGCCAGGCGCCCATCGCCAGAAACACCGTCAGCACCACCGGGAATTCCTCAGGGAGCATCGACATGCCCAGCGCGATGCCGGCGAGGATCCCCTCCAGCCAGCCGCCACGATAGAGCGCGTAGAGCACGACCGTGATCGCAACCACGATGGCGCCGGCGATCGCGAACGCCACCACCAGGCGCCGGGTCTGCTGCCGCAGCCGCGGCGTCTCGGTCTCCAGGGCGGTCACCGACTGGCCGATCCTGCCGATCGCCGTGTGCGGCCCTGTCGCCATCACCTCGGCGATGCCGCCGCCGCGCACCACCAGGCTGCCGGAGAATACGAAGGGCTGGTCGTCGCCGCCGGCGATGGTTGCCGCGTCCATCGCTTCGCCGGCGGCCGGCCGCTTGCGCACCGGCACGGATTCGCCTGTCAACAGCGATTCATCCGTGAGCAGATCGTCGCAGTCGCGCAGCACCGCATCGGCTGCGACGCGATCGCCCTCCGAGAGCACGATGAGATCGCCGCGCACCACCTCGCGGCCGGCGATGCGGATGCGCTCGCCGTCGCGGATCACCAGGGCGCGCGGGCTGGACAGGTCGCGCAGCGATTCCAGCACGCGCTCGGTCCGCGCCTCCTGCACGATAGTGATGAAGACGGAGGCCGAGGCGAACACGCCGAGCAGCATCGCTTCCGCCGCGTCGCCCAGCGCGAGATAGATGCCGGCGCCGCCCAGCAGCAGGAGCAGCATCGGTTCCTTCAGAACGTCGGCGACGAGGCGCAGGATCGAGCGCGAGCCCGCTTGCGGCAGCTCGTTGAAGCCTTCCGTCCGCAGCCGGTGCGCTGCCTCCGCCGCGCTCAAGCCATTCGGAAACATCGGCGCAGGTTGTGGGTCGGTCGACATTGCACGCCCGTGAGGAGGAGAAGCAGGAACCGCTTAGCGCCGTTTCCGGCCGCGGACTTGATGCAAAGCAATATCCGGTTGCGCTGCATGTCACCAGCGAGTCAACGCAAGCAGATCCCGGCGTGCGACCGTCATATACGGACCCTGTCAGCACAGCGCCGCCTGCGCGCAGCCCATCGAACGAGTGCCATGAGCGACAAAGCCGTCATCACCTGCGCGCTGAACGGCGTGCTCACCGATCCCAGGCAGCATCACGTGCCGGTCACGCCCGAGGAGATGGCGCGCGAGGCGCGGCGCGCCTATGACGCGGGTGCGGCGATCATGCACATCCATCTGCGCCAGCAGGCCGCTGGCAAGGGGCATCTGCCGTCCTGGGACGTCGACGTCTCCCGCGAGATCCAGCAGGCGATCCGCGAGGCCTGCCCCGGCGTGATCATCAATCACACCTCGGGCGTGTCGGGACCGGACTATCAAGGCGCGCTCGACTGCATCCGGCAGACCCGGCCGGAGATCGCGGCCTGCAATGCCGGCTCGCTGAACTACCTCAAGGTCAAGGCCGACAACACCTGGGCCTGGCAGCCGATGATGTTCGACAATTCGGTCGAGAAGATCCAGGACTATCTCGCCGCGATGAAGGACGCGCACACGATCCCGGAATTCGAATGCTTCGATGTCGGCATCGTGCGCTGTGTCGGGATGTATCGCCAGACCGGCATGTATGACGGCCCGCTCGAATACAACTTCGTGATGGGCGTCGCGTCGGGCATGCCGGCTGATCCCGAGCTGCTGCCGATCCTGCTCAAGCTGAAGCTCGCCGAGGCGCATTGGCAGGTCACCGCGATCGGCCGCGCCGAGATCTGGCCGCTGCACCAACGTTGCGCCGAGCTCGGCGGCCATCTCCGCACCGGACTGGAGGACACGTTCTATCTCGCCGACGGCACCAAGGTGACCTCGAACGGCCAGCTGATCGAGGCCATCGCGGCGTACGCGCGGCGCGCGGGCCGCGAGATCGCCAGCCCCGCCGAGGCGCGGCAGATGTTCGGGACTGTCAACTGATACGATGTGTTGCGTCATTGCGAGCGCAGCGAGGCAATCCAGAACGGCGGGTGGGACCCTGGATTGCTTCCGCCTTCGCCCGATGGGCTTCGGCGGACACGTCGTCGCCTTCGGCTCCTCGCAATGACGTGGATGGAGAGGGAATAGACCAATGACCAATCTCGACGCCACCGGCGGCGTGTCCGGTCCCGGCCGCATCGGCCGGGTTGCGATCGGCGATCTCCTGAAGCGTGCGGCGCGCCGCTTTCCCGAGCGGGTGGCGATCACCGATGGCGCCCGCCAAGTGACGTTCACCGAGCTCGAGCGCGATGCCAACCGGTTTGCGAACCATCTCGTCGCCAAGGGGCTGAAGCCGGGCGCGACAATCTCGACCGTCTGCAACAATTCGATCGAGTTCGTCAAAGCGCTGTTCGGCATCCATCGCGCCGGTCTCGTCTGGGTGCCGATCAACACGATGCTCGGGCCCGCCGACATGGACTACATCCTCGGCCACGCCGAGGTCCGCTTCGCGCTCATCGACGACAATCTGTTTGCGCAGCCGGAGCGGCGGGCGGCGCTGGAACAGCGCGGCGTCGAGCTGATCGCCGTCGATCTCACCGGGACGGCGGGGGCCGCGGGGCTTGCCAGCTTCAACGACCTCATCCAGGGGCATTCGGACGTCGAGCCCGAGATCGAGATCAACGACCGCGATCTCGCGATGATCATCTACACGTCGGGCACGACGTCGCGGCCGAAGGGCGCGATGCATTGTCACCTCGCCGTGGTCATGGCCGTGATGAGCAACTGCATCGAGATGCAGCTCTCGCGCGACGACGGCATCACCGGGCAGTTCCCGCTGTTCCACTGTGCCGGCCACGTGCTGCTGCTCAGCTATCTCTCGGTCGGCGGCCGCATGGCGCTGATGCGCGGCTTCGACCCGGTCGCCTGCATGGAGGCGATCGTGCGCGATCGGCTGACCGTGTTCGTCGGTCTGCCGTTGATGTACCAGGCCATCCTCGATCATCCGCGGCGCAAGGAGTTCGACCTCTCGCATCTGCGCACCTGCCTCTACACCATGGCGCCGATGGGTCGGCCGCTGCTCGAGCGCGCGATCAAGGAGCTGTGTCCGAACTTCGCGCTGACCAGCGGTCAGACCGAGATGTATCCCGCGACGACGATGTCGCGGCCCGAGGTCCAGCTCAACCGCTTCGGCAACTACTGGGGCGAGTCGCTGTTCGTCAACGAGACCGCGATCATGGACGATGCCGGCAATCTGCTGCCGCCGGGCGAGATCGGCGAGCTGGTGCATCGCGGCCCCAACGTGATGTTGGGCTATTACAAGGATCCGAAGTCGACCGAGGACGCCCGCAAGTTCGGCTGGCACCACACCGGCGATCTCGCGGTCATCGACAAGGGCGAGGTGCTGTTCCTCGACCGCAAGAAGGACATGATCAAGTCCGGCGGCGAGAACGTCGCCTCGGTCAAGATCGAGGAGACCCTGCTCGCGCATCCGGCGGTGCAGAATGCCGCCGTCGTCGGCCTGCCGCATCCGCAATGGGGCGAGGCGGTGTCGGCCTTCGTCAAGCTCAAGCCCGGCGCGCAGGCCAGTGAGACCGAGCTGCTCGAGCACTGCCGCAAGTCGCTCGGCGGCTTCCAGGTGCCGAAGCTGTTGCGGGTGCTCGAGGAGATGCCGATGACGGCCACCGGCAAGCTGCGCAAGGTCGAGCTGCGCCAGGCCTATGGCGAGCATTTCGCGGCGAAGAGCGCGTGAGCCGTCTACTCCACTTCCTCCGTCATTGCGGGATGACCCGAAGGGCCAGGCCCGGAATCCATACTCCCCATCGTGGCGATGGATTCCGGGCTCGCGCTCCGCGCGCCCCGGAATGACGCCAAATGAGAGAACCCGTCCGTGGCCGTGATCGACAACACCATCTCTCCCTCCGGCGCCGCCTTCCAGGCCAACCGTGACGGCATGCTCGGCCTGATCGCGCGGATGCGCGATCTCGAGGCGCGCACGCGCAATGCCTCCGCGGCGGCCAAGGAGCGCTTCCATCAGCGCGGTCAGTTGCTGCCGCGCGAGCGCGTCGCCCTGGTGCTCGACCCTGGCGCGCCGTTCCTCGAGCTGTCGACGCTTGCCGGCTACATGTTCGATACGCCGGACCCGGCCAAGAGCGTGCCGGGTGGCGGCGTCATTGCGGGTATCGGCTTCGTCGCCGGCGTGCGCTGCATGGTCTCGGCCAACGACGCCGGCATCGATGCCGGCGCGCTGCAGCCTTACGGCCTCGACAAGACCTTGCGCGTGCAGGAGCTGGCGCTGGAGAACAAGCTGCCCTACGTGCAGCTCGTCGAGAGCGCCGGCGCCAACCTGCTGCGCTACCGCGTCGAGGATTTCGTCCGCGGCGGCAACATCTTTCGCAACCTGGCGCGACTCTCGGCGGCCGGCCTGCCGGTGGTCACCGTGACGCATGGTTCGTCGACCGCGGGCGGTGCCTATCAGACCGGATTGTCCGACTACATCGTCATGGTGCGCGGCCGCACCCGCGCCTTCCTCGCCGGACCGCCGCTGCTGAAGGCCGCGACCGGGGAGATCGCCACCGAGGAGGAGCTCGGCGGCGCCGAGATGCACACCTCGATCTCCGGGCTCGGCGACTATCTCGCCGAGGACGATCGCGACGCGCTGCGCATCGCGCGCGAGATCATGGGCAAGCTCAACTGGGACCGGCCATCGCAGGAGCCATCGCCGGTCAAGCCGCCGCGCTACGATCAGGAGGAGCTGCTCGGCATCATGCCCCTCGACCACAAGCGTCCGGTCGACATGCGCCAGGTCATTGCGCGCATCGTCGACGACAGTGACTTCGTCGAGATGGCTCCGAACTACGGACCGGCCACGGTGTGCGGCCATGCCCGCGTCGAGGGCCAGGCGATCGGCATCGTCACCAACAACGGCCCGCTCGATCCGGCGGGCGCCAACAAGGCGACGCACTTCATCCAGTCCTGTTGCCAGACCCGAACGCCGATCCTCTATCTCAACAACACCACAGGCTACATGGTCGGCCGCGCCTATGAGGAGGCCGGCATGATCAAGCACGGCTCCAAGATGATCCAGGCGGTGACCTCGGCGACCGTGCCGCAGATCACGCTCTATTGCGGCGCCTCGTTCGGCGCCGGCAATTACGGCATGTGTGGCCGTGGGTTCCACCCGCGCTTCTGCTTCTCCTGGCCCAACGCCAAGACCGCCGTGATGGGTGGTGAGCAGGCGGCGGAGACGATGGCGATCGTGACCGAAGCGGCCGCGGCCCGCCGCGGCAAGCCGGTGGAGCGCGAGAAGCTCGACGCCATGAAGGCGCAGATCATCGGCGTGTTCGACAGCCAGATGGACGTATTTGCGACCTCGGCGCGCGTGCTCGACGACGGCGTGATCGATCCGCGCGACACCCGCGCGGTGCTGTCGGAGGTGCTGGCGATCTGCCGCGAGGCGGAGGCGCGACGGCCGCAGCGCATGCAATTCTCGGTGTCCAGGCCATGAGCGGAGAGATGACGGGAATGCAACGCAGGCCGTTCCACAAGGTGCTGATCGCCAACCGCGGCGAGATCGGCTTGCGGATCATGCGCACCGCGCGCCGGCTCGGCTACGGCGTGGTCGCAGTCTATTCCGATGCTGATCATGGTGCGCCGCATGTCCGGCTCGCCGATCAGGCGGTCCGCATCGGCGCGCCACCGCCGGCGCAATCCTATCTGAACATTGCCGCGATCATTGCTGCGGCCAAGGCGAGCGGGGCCGATGCCGTGCATCCCGGCTACGGCTTTCTCGCCGAGAACGAAGGATTCGCGCAGGCCTGCGAGGAGGCGGGGCTGGTCTTCATCGGACCCTCGCCGGTGGCGATCGCGGCGATGGGCAACAAGGCCGGCGCCAAGGACATCATGCACCGCGCCGGGGTCCCCTGCGTGCCCGGCTATCAGGGCGAGGACCAGGGCGACGAGGCGATGCTGCGCGAAGCGCGCCGCATCGGCTTTCCCGTGATGATCAAGGCCGTGGCCGGTGGAGGTGGCCGCGGCATGCGGCTGGTGACGGATGCGGACGCCTTTCCCGACCTGCTGCGCAGCGCACGCTCGGAAGCCGCGACGGCGTTCGGCGACGGCACCGTCATCCTCGAGAAGGCGATCGCCAATCCGCGCCACATCGAGATCCAGGTGTTCGGCGATTCGTTCGGCAATGCCGTCCATCTCGGCGAGCGCGACTGCTCGGTACAGCGGCGGCATCAGAAGCTGATCGAGGAGGCGCCGTCGCCGGCGGTCGGGCCGGAGCTGCGCGCGCGCATGGGCGCGGTGGCGGTGCAGGCGGTGAAGGCGCTGGGCTATGAGGGAGCGGGGACGCTGGAATTCCTGCTCGACGGCGACGGGCAGTTCTACTTCATGGAGATGAACACGCGGCTGCAGGTCGAGCATCCCGTGACAGAGGCCTTGACGGGACTCGATCTCGTCGAATGGCAATTGCGCGTCGCCGCCGGCGAGCCGCTGCCGTTACGCCAGGAGCAGATCAGCTTCTCGGGTCATGCGATCGAGGTGCGACTATGCTCCGAGGATGCGGCGCACGACTTCATGCCGCAGTCCGGGCGGATGGCGCTGTGGCAGATGCCCGAGACGATCCGGGTCGAGCATGCGCTGGAGTCCGGCGCGGAGATCCCGCCCCATTACGATTCGATGATCGCCAAGCTGATCAGCCATGCTGCGACTCGTGAGGAGGCGCGCGCAAGGCTGATCGCCGGATTGGAGCAGGCCGTTGCCTTGGGCGTCCCGACCAACCGGGCCTTCCTGATGTCCTGCCTGCGGCATCCGGCCTTCGCCGCGGGCAAGGCGACCACCGCATTCATCGCGGCGCATCGCGACGAGCTGCGTGCGCCGGCCGCCGAAGCGGCAGACCTCGCGCTGGGCGCGCTGCTGCTCTCCGTCAGCCATCCGCTCGCGCATCCCGTCCGCCGCGGCCGCTCGCTCGCGGCCGCCTTCGCGACGCCGCTCCGGTTCGAGATCGCCGGCGAGGTGGCCGAGTGCGAGCTGCTGCGCGAGCGTGATGGAATCTATCGCGTGACGCGTGGCGATGCAGAGCATCGCTTCGACATCGTATCGCTCACGGATGATACGATCCGCGTTCGTCACGCCGAGACCGTCGAGAGCGTGCGCTTCGTCCGCGACAACGATCGGCTGTTCGTCCAGCATCGCGGCCAGACGCTGGCGCTGCGCGACGTGACGTTGGCCAGGCCGCAATCCTCAGCGGCTGGCGGCGGTGATGGCAGGGTTCGCGCGGCGTTGAATGGTCGTGTGGTCGCGGTGCTGGTGAAGCCGGGCGACAGCGTGGCTGTGGGACAGCCGGTGGTGACGCTCGAGGCGATGAAGATGGAGCACGTCCACACCGCCGGCATCGCCGGAACGGTGACCGCGATCGAGGTTGCCGAGGGCGACCAGGTGACGACGGGCCGGATCGTGGCGGAGATTGCGGCCTGATCGTCGGGCAGGGGAGTGAGCTACGGGAAGATCTGCGACGAAGGCAATCATTGCTTGTCGCAGCGCGTGTGTGCCGACATCTTACGGCTGGCTCGGTGCACCTCTCCCCGCCCGCGGCAAGCGGGGAGAGGCCGGATTGCATCGTCAGATGCAATCCGGGTGAGGGGGGTACAGGTCTATCCACGTATACTTCTCGTGCGGCTGCCCCTCACCCCACCCCTCTCCCCGTAAGAACGGGGCGAGGGAGCCTACCGTCCGTGCCGAAATGGCTCGCTTCTCGTCTCTGCGCGTGTCTCGTCTCCAGCTGTTTGCAAACGAATTCGTCGCAAAGAGGAAAGTACGCGAACCAGCGGGATTTTAGCTCGGTCGCTTGCGACTCTCACTCGTGCAATTGCCGCCTCAGCGCGGCGACCAGCCGTGACGTCTGGAACGGCTTCGACAGCAGCGGTGCCGTAGCGAATTCCTCCGGGCATTGATCGACGGAATAGCCGGTGACGGCGACGAAGGGCACGCCGGCCGCCGCCAAGGCGCGCGCGATCGGCGCCGATGTTTCCTGCCCGAGATTGACGTCGAGCACGGCAAGATCGCAATGATTCCGCTCTAGCAGATGGAGGGCTTTGTGCACGGTCGGCGCCACGCCGACCACCGTGAATCCGGCGGCTTCCAGCTCGACCGCGAGGTCGAAGCCGATCATGGGATCGTCCTCGACGATCAGGAGATGAGTTTTCTCACTGGCGCGCATGATGACGGTCGCGGCAGAGGCGTTGCAGGGGGCACCTCAGGTGCCAGCGCAGTCCGGCCGGCAGGAACTCGACCTCGACCGTTCCATCCAGGCCGGCGCGCACCAGGTCGGAAATCACCCGGCTGCCGAAACCGGTGTGCTCCGGCGGCGCGACCTCAGGCCCGCCGCTCTCGACCCAGGTCATGTCGAAGCTGTCATCGATGCGCAGCCAGCGGATCGCGATCCGTCCGTCGTCGTTCGACAGCGCACCATATTTGGCGGCGTTGGTGGCGAGCTCGTGAACCGCCATGCCGATCGACTGCGCGGCCTCCGGCGTCAGCTCGATCGATGGTCCGTCGATCGCGATGCGGTTGCCGATCAGGTCGTTGAATGCGCCGAGCTGCGAGCGGACGAGGCCGTCGAGCGGAATGAAACGCCAATCGTTCTGAATCAGGAGATCCTGATTGCTCGCGATCGCCTGCAGGCGCTCCAGAAAGCGGTTGAGGTCGAGCTGGCGGCCGTGACGGGTCATCTGCCGGGCGATCGCCTGCACCAGCGACAGCAGGTTCTTGCTGCGGTGGTTCACCTCGGCCAGCAAGGTGCGCAACTGCTCCCTTGTCTGGCGCTTGTCGGTGATGTCACGCACGATCTTGGAGGCGCCGATGATGCGGCCGCTGGAATCCCGGACCGGCGAGACCGTCACCGATACGTCGATGAGTGCCCCATCCTTGCGCAGGCGGATGGTCTCGAAATTGTCGATGATCTCGCCGGACAGCACGGTGGCAAGGATCCGGTCCTCCTCGGCCTGGCGCTCCTGCGGGATGATCGTGCGGATCGAGTGGTTGATCATCTCACCTTCCGAGAAGCCGAAGATGCGTTCGGCGCTCTTGTTCCAGCTGGTGATCGTGCCGTCCAGCGTCTTGCTGACGACGCCGTCCGAGGACGAGGCGACGATGGCCGCGAGCATCGCCGACGCACGCTCGGCCTTCTTCGACAGCGTGACGTCGCGGATGATTTTGGAGATGCCGACGATCACGCCGGTGCTGCTGCGGATCGGTGAAAACGTGATGGAAACCTCGATCGGGCGTCCCGGCTTGGTCAGCCGGACGGTCTCGAAGCTCTCGATCGCTTCGCCCGCGTTGACCCTGGCGCGCAAGGCGCTCGCTTCTTCCGCCAGCTCGGGGGGTATGATCTCGGAGACGGATCTGCCGATCATCTCAGCCGCGGTGAACCCCAGCATCCGTTCGCTAGCCGCATTCCAGCTGCGGATGATGCCGTCTGCGGTGGTGCCGACAATGGCGTCGGCCGAGCACTCCACGATCGCCGCCAGATAGGCCGTATCGTCGTCGGTTACGCGTGGGGCGGGGGAGGCGCCGGGCATTCCGTGCACGTCGCAGGCTCCTTGCTAACAGGTCGACAGAGAAGACGCCGCGCACGGGATTACCAACTTGTTTGTGTACAAATGCAAGGGCTATCTCGATCGCTGCTTGTTGTTGGTTTTTCCGGCAACGAGGACAGGACGACTTGCCGCCAGCAGACCCCCCAGGGGCCGTGCGACGTGCTCCAGCTCACGACGGCGAACACCGAGAACGCAGGCTTGGGCGGTTTGTTCCAAGGGATCCTGTTAAATTGCCGCCGAACCGGCGCCAGGGTGCGCTTGCAGCCGGACGCCGCCGGCCAGGGGCTGCGGCTCAACCCATTGGCGAATGTGGCCTTAATTACTTCCTCAGGCTGAGAATGTAGCCTGCCAGGTCGGCCGCATCATTCGCACTGAGCGGATTGTTGGCCATCGTTGCGTGGGGAAGCAGGAGGAACTTGGTCAGCATCTCCTTCGTCACGTCGTCCCTCGCCGCGATGGCGACGAACGGCCGGGCGCGCCGGAACTTGGTCGGCTTGGTGGCCACCGCGTGGCAGGCGGCGCACCAGCGCTCGGCGAGCTGGCGGCCGTGGTCGAGATCCTCGGCGGCCGCCGGAGCGGAGAGCAGGACCAGCAGCAGCAGCGATGGTACGGAGGCACGTCGCACGCCCGGTTCTCCTCACAGCGGCTGGTCGTCGTCGGTCGACGGCTGGTCCTGCAGCGAGACGATGTCACCGCCGCCGAACTCGTCTTCTGGGGGCGGATAGACCCACATGTGGTCGCGCACGCTCCTGACGCCCTGGACGCTCTTGGCCGCCACGATCGCCGTGGCCCGCTCCTTCTCGTTGCGCACCGCCCCCGTGAGATGCGCGATGCCGTTGCGGACGACGACGTTGAAGCGGCAATGCTTGCAGGCGGCTTGGTCGAGTGAATCGAGGATGGCGCTGCGGATGCCGTCATCGTCGGGGGTGGGGCCCGGAACGGCAGTGGCGAGGTCGGCCACGGTTTGCAGGAAATCCGTATGTGTCACCACGCCGGCCAGCCGGTCGCCACTCATCACCGGGAGACGCTTGATGTTGCGCTTTTCCATGATCTCGGCGATCTCCGCCAGGCTGGCATCGGCGCTGACGGTGACCGGAGGCTGGCTCATGATGTCGCCGACCGTCCGGCCGTGGGAATGGACGAAGTCGGCGCCGATGCGACCGCGGCCGACCAGGAGGTCGAGCCAGCGGCCTTGCCTGCGCTCGGTGCCGAGCTCGGCGCGGCGCAGGAAATCACCGTCCGTCACCATGCCGACGAGCGTACCGGACGCGTCGACCACCGGCAGCCCGCCGATGTGGTTGTGCAGCATGATCCGCGCTGCCTCGGCCACCGGGGTTCCGGGCGTCACCGCGATCACGGATCTGGTCATGATTTGATGAGCGCGCATGTCGTCGTCTCGTGCAATCGCTACGGTCGCAATCGATGGAGAATAGCTCCGCGGCATCGCGCGCGCTTGACCAGGATCAATCCGAGGTCGTGCCGCCCTACACGATCCTTGATGTCTTGTTGCCCCAATAGCGGTCGCGCAGCAGGCGCTTGTAGAGCTTGCCGGTCGGCAGCCGCGGCAGCTCCTTCTCGAAATCGATCGAGCGCGGCACCTTCTGCCGCGACAGCGACTGCCGGCAGAACGCGATCAGCTCCTCTTCCAGCTCAGGCCCGGGCATGATGCCCGACATCGGCTGGACCACCGCCTTCACCTCCTCGCCGAGATCGGGATTGGGCACGCCGAACACGGCGGCATCGGCGACCTTCGGATGCGTGATCAGCAGGTTCTCGCATTCCTGCGGGTAGATGTTCACGCCGCCGGAGATGATCATGAAGGTGGCGCGGTCGGTGAGATAGAGATAGCCGTCGGCATCGACATAGCCGACGTCGCCCACGGTGCTCATGCTGCCGTCGGCCGAACGGGCCTCCTTGGTGCGCTCGGGGTCGTTGAAGTATTCGAACGGCGAGCCCGTCTTGAACCACACCGTGCCGGCGGTCCCGACCGGGCAAGGCTGCATGTTTTCGTCGAGGATGTGCAGGTCGCCGAACAGCACCTTGCCGACCGTGCCGCGATGCGCGAGCCATTCCGCGCTGTCGCAGGCGGTGAAGCCGAGGCCTTCGGTGGCGCCATAATATTCGTGGATGATCGGCCCCCACCATCTGATCATGTCCTCCTTGACCTGCGCCGGGCAGGGCGCTGCGGCGTGGATTGCGACCTCGAGCGAGGAGAGGTCGTAGCGGGTCCGAACGTCCTCCGGCAGCTTGAGCATGCGCGAGAACATCGTCGGCACCAATTGGGTGTGCGTGATGCCCCATTGCTCGACGAGCTGGAGATAACGCTCGGGATCGAACGTCTCCATGATGATGGCGGTGCCGCCGACGCGGATGGTGAGGTTGACCGCGGCCTGCGGCGCGGAGTGATAGAGCGGCGCCGGCGACAGGTAGATCATGCCCTCGCGGTAGCGCCACAGCCTTTCCAGGAAGTCGAAGATCGGAAGCTGCTGCACCGGCGGCTGCTCGGGCAGCGGCCGCAGGATGCCCTTCGGCCGGCCCGTGGTGCCGGAGGAGTACAGCATTGCGGTGCCGACGCATTCGTCGGCGATCGGCGTCGCCGGCAGGCCGGCTGTGGCCTCGGCGAGGCCGACGATCCCCTCGCTCTCGCCTGCGCCATCGGCGACGATGCACAGCTCGATGCCGGGCGCCTCCTTCAGCGCCTCGCGCGCGACGTCGAGCTTGGCGAGGGAAGTGATCAGGAGCCGCGACCGGCTGTTATTGAGGATGTAGGTCAGCTCGCCGGGCGTGAGGTAGGAGTTCACGCAGGTGAAATACAGCCCGGAGCGCTCGCCGGCGCCGCACGCCTCCAGATAGCGGCTGTTGTTCTCCATGAAGATCGAATAGTGGTCGAGCCGCTTCAGGCCGCGTTGGCGGAACAGATGCGCCAGCCGGTTGCTGCGCGCCTCCAGCTCGCGATAGGTCACCGCCTCGCCGGTCGAGGCCATGATGAAGGCAGGCTGCAGTGGGCGCAGCCGGGCGTGCTTGCCGGTGTACATGTGTCCTCCTGCCGATGCGCGCAGCTCGCCGCGGCGCGCGGGCGGGAGGCGCCTGCCGCGGCACCTCGGCATGGCGACGCGATGCAGACGATGCTGCCTCACGCGTCCAGGCGGTTTCCGTCCCTGCGCACCATCCCGGCGGGACGGCTCGTTGTTTGGCGCGAATGTAGCGGAGGAGCCCGCCTCTCTCAACATGGCTGTCAGCCGACTGACCGAGGCGGGAAGGGGATGGGCGCGGCCGGGGTTCTGGCATAACATGAGCGCGCATTCCAACGAATGACATCTCAAGACCAAGAAATGCGGGGAGAGACCATATGAAATCGGGTTTGCTGGCTATTGCGGCCGTCGGTGCGCTGCTGGCGGCGGCGCCGGCGTCGGCACAGGTCAAGATCGGCATCCTCAATGACCAGTCCGGCGTCTATGCCGACTACGGCGGCAAATATTCCGTCGAAGCGGCCAAGATGGCGATCGAGGATTTCGGCGGCGAGGTGCTGGGGCAGAAGGTCGAGCTGGTCACCGCCGACCACCAGAACAAGCCCGATCTCGCCTCCACGATCGCGCGGCGCTGGTACGACACCGAGGGTGTCGACATGATCACCGAGCTGACGACCTCCTCGGTCGCGCTGGCGATCCAGGAGCTGTCGAAGGAGAAGAAGAAGATCGACATCGTCGTCGGCGCCGCGACCTCGCGCATCACGGGCGATGCCTGCACGCCCTACGGCTTCCACTGGGCCTATGACACCCGCGCGCTCGCGGTCGGCACCGGCGGCGCGCTGGTCGAATCCGGCGGCGACACCTGGTTCTTCATGACCGCCGACTACGCCTTCGGCTATGCGCTCGAGAAGGACACCAGCGACATCGTGACGTCGAAGGGCGGCAAGGTGCTGGGCTCGGTGCGCATCCCGCTCAACTCGTCGGACTTCTCCTCCTTCCTGCTGCAGGCGCAGAGCTCGAAGGCCAAGATCATCGGGCTTGCCAATGCCGGCCTCGACACCACCAACTCGATCAAGCAGGCGGCCGAATTCGGCATCGTCAAGGGCGGGCAGAAGCTCGCCGGCCTGCTGATGACCCTGTCCGAGGTGCATGGCCTCGGGCTGGAGGCGGCGCAGGGCCTGATCCTCACCGAAGGCTTCTACTGGGATCGTGACGACAAGTCCCGCGCCTTCGGCGAGCGCTTCATGAAGCGCACCGGCCGGATGCCGAGCATGATCCACGGCGGCACCTATTCCGCGACCTTGTCCTATCTGAAGGCGGTGAAGGCCGCCGGAACCAAGGACTCCGACGCGGTGGCTGCGAAGCTGAAGGAGCTGCCGGTCGACGACGCCTTTGCTCAAGGCAAGGTGCTCGCCAACGGTCGCATGGTGCACGACATGTATCTGTTCGAGGTCAAGAAGCCGTCGGAATCGAAGAAGCCGTGGGACTACTACAAGCAGCTCGCCACGGTGCCCGGCGACAAGGCGTTCTTCACCGCCAAGGAGAGCGGCTGCCCGCTGACGAAGTGATCCTGCCACGCTAAAGGGGTCGTCCCGGCGAAAGCCGGGACGACGGAAGAGGGCGGAGCGGTCAGCCGTGCAGCATGCGCCAGAGAATGGCGATGAGCGCGCCGACCAGCAGCGCCGAGGCGGCGAGCGCCTGCACGCCGAAGCCGGGGCCCCGCTTCTCCGCGGCCTTGGCGTAGGACAACATGTACATCGCGCGGCCCGCGATCCAGACGAGGCCGATCAGGGCCGCGATCGTGTCGCTGACATAGATCGCGAACAGCCACAGCGCCGGCAGGAAGATCGGCAGCCATTCCAGCGTATTCACCTGCACGCGATAGGTGCGCTCGAAATCGAGATTGCCGGTGACGGCCGGCGCCTTCACGCCGAACCGGGCGCGCGCCTGCGCGACGCGGACCGCCATGTAGAAATACAGCATGAGCGCGAGCACGGTGACGAGTGCGGTGAAATGATACATGCGCGGTTCCCCCCTTGATGACGGCCTGTTAATATCCCGTCAGCTCGAGATAGCCCACCCCGGTGTGGCTGCCCTTGAAGCTGATCGGTCCCTCCCAATACGGCACGCGGGTGCCCATCCAGGCCTTGGGGTTGAGCGGCGCGGTGTCGATGGCGATGCCGAGCGCGGCGATCTCGACGCGCCAGCCGACCGGCAGTCGGCGTTCGCCGATCGCAACGACGTCCTTCGGCGTCATCACGATGCCCCCGGGACCAAGCGCGTGTGAGGCGCCGTCGGCCGTGATCCAGGTGCCCGAAATGTAATCGCCATTGCCCTGCCGCATCCGGTACAGCATCAGCTTCTCGCCGCCGGAAAAATGCAGCGCGAACCAGTCCCAGCCGCTCTGGTCGGCGGCCAGCGGCTGGCTGCTCCATTCGCGGTCGAGCCAGGCTTGGCCCGAGACCTCGACCGGCGTGCCGTCGAAGCTGATGCGGCCGCGGGCGCGGTAGAACGGCTGGCTGTAGTAGTACGAGGCCTGGCCGCGCTCGGATTTGCGGCTGTAGCCGCCGATGCCCTGCAGCACCACCGGACGATCCGCCTCCAGATGCAGCGCGTAGGAGAAGTCCGGCCCGGCGGCGGTCATGTCGAGCGGCGCCAGCGATCGATCGTCGGTCGCGGCGGTACCCCGCAATTGCCAATCATCGATCCAGGCCTGGAACGGCTTGGCCTCGACGCCCGCCTGGCCGACACCGCCGCGCGCGAACTTCTCGGTCGAGCGGTGGCTGTCGGCGCGCGTCACCGCGGCATGCGCCATCCAGAGCTGCTGATTGTCGAACCCCTCGGTTTGCGGTCCGGGCCGCGCCGCCGAGCGGAACAGCGTCCATTGCAGGCCATACGCCTTGCCGCTGCTATCGCTGAGATTCGCGGTGACGTACCACCATTCGATGCGGAAATCGTCGTGCGGACCGTGATCGACGGGGAATGAGAACGTCCGGCCCGGCGTCACCGACGCAAAGCCGTCGGCGCTGTCGCTGAGGCCCGCAAAGCCCTGCCCGCCTGCAAGCCGCGGCAGCGCCAGCAGGCCTAGCCCGCCGATCAGCCCGCGCCGCGATATGGTCGCCCTAGCGCTCAATGGTGAAGGTCCTGACCAGATCGGCCGGCTGCATCCGCGCCAGCCGCAGCACCGGCAGCAGCGAGGCGATCACCGCCGCCGCCAACGTGACGATGAGCAGCCGGATGAGCTGCAGCGGAAACACGTCGAACGGCAACCGCCAGCCGAACGCCTTGACGTTGACGATCGCGATCAGGCACCACGCCACGACGAGCCCGAGCGGCAGCGCCAGAAGCGCGGTCAGGCCGGCGAGCGACAGCGTCTTCAACAGCTCCACTTCGGCGAGCCGCCGCCGCGTCAGCCCGATCGCCCAGAGCGGCGCGAGCTGCGGCAGCCGCGAGTTCGCGAGGGTCAGCAGGCTGGTCAGCAGCGCGATCGCCGCGACGCCCAGCGTGAAGGTGTTGAGCGCGCCGGTGACCGCGAAGGTGCGGTTGAAGATCTGCTTCGACTCCTGCTTCACGGTCGCCTGGTCGATGACATTGCGGCCGTCCAGGCCGAACTTGTCGGTGAGAGCAGCGATCAGCCCCGGCACGTCGGCCGGCGCCGCGCGCACGGCCATGCGCGTGATCGGCGTCGCCGGAAAGCGCCGCGTCAGCGCGGCGACGTTGACCGTGACCTGGCCCTTCGGATTGCCATAGTCGGCATAGATCCCCACGACAGTGATGCGCCAATCGCCGGTCGGCGCGGCGAGGTCGATGCTGTCGCCGACAGACAGATGGAGCCGCCGCGCCAACTGCTCGCTGACGAAGCCTGCGTCGCCGCGCACCAGCTGCTTCCACGCGTTGGCGCCGGCCTGCAGCAGCGGCCAGTGGTCGCGATAGGTGTCGTGATCGGGCAGGCCGAGCACATCGATCGGCGCGCCCGCCAACTGCGTCTCGGCGCGGCCGCCGGGCAGCACAGCCTGCACCTCAGGCCGTGTACGCAGCCAGCTTTGAATCTCGCGCGCCTGCGCCTCGTCCGCAGCGCTGATGTAGACGTCGGCGGCGAGCCGGCCGTCGAGCCAGACCAGGAAGGTGCGGCTGAAGGTCTCGACCATCGTGGCGACGCCGACATTGACGGCGAGCGCCAGCAGCAGCGCCATCAGCGCCAGCGACAGGCCCGAGATCTGCTGGCGGCTGTCGGCCCAGAACCACTGCGCCAGCGCCGTCCGCGCGCCGCGCTCGCCGAGCCGCAGCACGAGCTCCAGGACCGCCGGCAGCAGCAGCGCGGCACCGAGCATCATCGCCGCGAGCACGCCGAAGCCGGCCAGCAGCGATTGTCCGAGCCACAGCAGCAGACCTGCTGTGACGAAGAAGGCGAGCGCGATGGCGCTCTGCAGCTGCAGCCAGCGCCGCTGCGCCTCCTGCCACGCATAGGGCTGCGCGGTGGAGAGGATCGGCAGCCGCATCGATTTGATCAGGCTCGTGGTCGCGGCTGCGAGCGCGCCGGCGATGCTGATGACGAGGCCCGCAAGCCACCATTCCGGCTGCAGGCTCAGTTCGCCCGGCACCTGCGCGCCATACAGCCCGCGCAGCGATGCCGCTACGTTCGGCAGCAGCGCGGCGGCGATGATGTAGCCGCACACCAGTCCGGCCAGGCCCGCCACCAAGGCAAAGCCGATCAGCTCGCCGATCAGCACGCCATTGAGCTGCCGCGCCGACACGCCGCAGGCGCGCAAGGTGCGCAGCACCGGCAGGCGCTGCTCGAAGGCAAGACCGATGGCGGAGTTGACGATGAACAGGCCGACGACGAACGACAGCAGGCCGAAGGCGGTGAGGTTGAGGTGGAAGCTGTCGGTCAGCCGCTCCAGGTCGGTCTCGGCCTCCGGCTGCACGAGCTGCAGCCGGCCGCCGGCGAATGATTGCAAAGCGTCTCGCTTGCCCGTCGCCTTGCCGACCAGCAGCCGCGAGATCTGGCCGGGCTTGTCGAGCAGCCGCTGCGCGTCGCTGATATCGACGACGAGCACGCCGGGCGCGAGCTGCTGCTGCGCCATCAAGGGCGGCAGCTTGACATCGTTGCTGAGCCGCGGCGTCGCGCCGTCCTTGACTCCGAGATCGGCCAGCGTGTCCGGCGAGATCAGCGTCCGATGCGGCGGTGTCAGGAACGCCTCGAGCTCGCTGCGGCCGACCATCGGCGCATCGCCGACCTCCCGGGGGATGCTGAACGGCTCGATGCCGAGCAGCCGCAGCGAATGGCCGTCGATCTGCACGCGGCCCTCCAGCACCGGCGACACCGGCCAGCCGGCGCGGCGCAATTCCGCGAACACGCTCTGCGGCAGCATCTTGCCGTCGGTCGCGACCAGCATCGGCGTGCGCGCGCCGCCGAAGATCGCGGCGGCGCGATCATACGAGCTGCGGGCCTGCTGATTCAGCGCCTGCACGCCGCTCCACAGCGCGGTCGCCGAGATCAGCCCGATCAGCAAGGTCGCGAGCTGCATCGGATGCCGGCGCCAGTGGCTGAGCAGCACCGCTAATATCCACAGCGCGCGTCTCATGCGATGCGTCCGGCATGCAGGTGGACGTGACGGTCGAGCATCGCCGCGAGCCGCGCGCTGTGCGTCACCATCAGGAAGCCGCAGCCGGTGCGCGCGACGAGGTCGCGCGTCAGCGCCATCACCTCGTCGGCGGTGTCCTCGTCGAGGTTGCCGGTCGGCTCGTCAGCAAGCAGCAGCGCCGGCTTGATCGCCAGCGCGCGGCCGATCGCGACGCGCTGCTGCTGCCCGCCCGACAATTGCTCGGGATAGCGCTTGAGCAGCGGCTTCAGCCCGAGCCGCTCGACCAGCTCGCTGTGCCACGCCGGATCATGCCGACCGGCCAGCCGCGCCTGGAAGCTGAGATTGTCCTGCACCGACAGGCTCGGCACCAGGTTGAACTGCTGGAACACGAGGCCCAGCCGCTCGCGCCGGACCGCCGCGCGTGCCGAATCGTCGAGCGCGCCAACCGCAGCGCCGTCCAGCAGGATGTCGCCGCCGTCGGCGGCATCGAGCCCGGCGATGAGATGCAGCAGCGTGCTCTTGCCGGAGCCGGATTCGCCGGTTAGCGCGACGCGCTCGCCGGAGGAGACGTCGAGGTCGACGCCACGCAGAACATGGATCGGTTCGCCGCCGGATCGATAGGATTTGGTGAGATGACGGACGCTGAGCACGGGCATGATCGGGGTTGTTGCGTCACAACATAACAAGGGCCAACGCGAACATCACCTGCTCGTTCGTCGTGACGCCGCCGATGTGATGCCGGCCGCGCGCAATCAGGTTGCGAGGGTATCGCGATGCAGCCCAAGAGGGCGGATTCCCGCGTTGCAGCAACAACTTAGCGCGCGAGCCGGTTGCCTGCGGAGCCGCTTCGTGGGTAGCATCGTCGAAACGCCCGGATGACAGGGGCGGATCATGACAGAACGGGGAACGACCATGGCCGCGCCGACGACGCTGAAGGGCACATCCCGCGCAAGCGCGACCCCGAAGGGGGCCTGGAAGATCACCTTCCTGCTGTTCCTGTTCATGCTGGTGAACTTCGCCGACAAGATCGTGGTCGGGCTCGCCGGCGTGCCGATCATGACCGAGCTCAACCTGAACGCCGAGCAGTTCGGCCTGCTCGGATCGTCCTTTTTCTTCCTGTTCTCGATCTCCGCCATCGTCGTCGGCTTCGTCGTCAACAAGGTGCCGACGCGCTGGGTGCTGCTGGTGCTGGCGCTGATCTGGGCGGTGGCGCAGTTTCCGATGGTCGGCACCGTCGGCTTCACCACGCTGCTGATCTGCCGCGTCATTCTCGGCGCCGGCGAAGGTCCCGCCGCGTCCGTGGCCGTTCACGCCGTCTACAAATGGTTTCCCGATGAGAAACGAGCGATGCCGACCGCGATCCTGTCACAGGGGTCGGCGTTCGGCGTCATCCTCGCGGTGCCCGCGCTGAACTGGATCATCGTGAATCATGGCTGGCACTATGCTTTCGGCGCGCTCGGCGTGGTCGGGCTGATGTGGAGCGTGGCGTGGCTGTGGCTGGGCAAGGAAGGGCCGCTGGCCGAGGTCGAATTCGCCGGCCTGCGCGAGCAGCGCGTCCCGTATCTGCAATTGCTGACGTCGCGGACCTTCGTCGGTTGCGTTGCCGCGACCTTCGGCGCCTATTGGGCGCTGTCGCTCGGGCTCACCTGGTTCACGCCGTTCCTGGTGAAGGGCCTCGGCTTCTCGCAGCAGCAGGCCGGCTTCATCTCGATCCTGCCCTGGATCTTCGGCGCGTGCGTGGTGCTGACCACGGGCTTCGTGTCGCAGACGCTGATGGCGCGCGGCGTATCCACCCGCATGGCCCGCGGCGTGCTCGGCGCGACGCCGCTCGTGATCGGCGGCGCCCTGATGGCGATGATGCCGCATGTCGACGCCGCGTCGGCCAAGATCGCACTGCTCGTGGTCGGATCGGGATTGTGCGGCTCGATCTACGTCGTCTGCCCGCCGATGATCGGCGAGTTCACGCCGGTCACGCAGCGGGGCGCCGCCATGGCGATCTACGGCGCGCTCTATACGCTGGCGGGCATCGTGGCGCCGGTGGTGATGGGCAAGATGATCCAGGCCTCCGGCAGCCTGCTCGAAGGCTACATGTCCGGCTTCACCATCAACGCCGTGATCATGGTGATCTCCGGCCTGCTCGGCCTGGCGTTGCTCTGGCCGAACAGCGAACGCGCCCGCCTGCAGGCGCAGCAGGCTGCCGCGCCGGAATTTGCGTGATACAACCCCTGCCGGGGGTCATCAGGAGGCGGCCTCGCATTCATCCTTGCTGAGGTCCTGCACGATGCGCCTGTTTTATCATATGCTGCACTACTGGCGCGGTGCGCGATGCCTGAAGATCGAGGACTTCCCAGGCGCCATCCTCCACTTCAGCAAGGTGATCCAGCTCAACCCGCGCAACTATTACGCCTACCATAATCGTGGCGTCGCCCTTCAGGGCATGGGAAGCCACGCCAGTTCGATCGCGGATTTCGGCCTGGCCCTCAAGCTGAAGCCGAACGCGCAGACATTCGGCGCCCGGGGCGTGTCGCGGAAACTCCTTGGCGACTTCGACGGCGCCTTTGATGACCAGACGCGAGCTCTCGCTCTCGACCCCAGGGTCGCCGCGGCTCATGGCGAACTCGCGTTCCTTCATCACGTGAAGGGCGATTCGGATCGCGCGATCGTCGAGAGCACGACGGCGATCGGCCTCGCACCCAATGACCCCATCATGCAGAGGGGGCGTGGCTATATCCAGTTTTGCCGCGGCAGGTTCGATGCCGCGGCAGCGGACATGGAAAGATCGCTCGCGCTCGAGTTCGATCCCTATGCGGTTCTGTTTCTTTACCTGTCGCTCGCCCGGTTGTCGGGGCGCGCCAGGCCGGACCTCGCCGCTGTCGCATCGCGCTGGACTGCGGCGCAGTGGCCTGGACCGGTGTTCGATCTGCTGATGGAGCGTTCGACGGCGCAGCAGGTGCTGAATGCGACCGCAACGGCTCCCGAACAGGCTGAAGCCTATTTCTACATCGGTGAGTGGCATCTGTTGAACGGCCGCCACGACGAGGCCGCAAGAGCACTCGAAATCGCCCTGCGCTCGTTGCCGCCATGGTTCAACGAATACTCGGCCGCACGATCCGAGCTTGCAAGGCTCGCCGAGACGGTCGCCGCGGCCAGTTGATGTCTCAGCTCACACGGCGCGCTCCCCTGACCAGCCGCCCCGGCCGTGCGCCGGTGGCCTCGCCGTGGCGGCGCGTGACCACGCCGGACACGATCGTCGCGTCGTAGCCGTCGACCTCCTGCATCAGGCGGCGGCCGCCGACCGGCAGGTCGTAATGCACTTTCGGCGGATGCAGGTGCAGCCGGTCGTAGTCGATGACATTGACGTCCGCCTTGTAGCCCGGCGCGATCAGGCCGCGATCGTCGAGGCCGACGGAGAGTGCGGTCTTGCGCGACTGCGCGGCGACGACGAAGGGAATCGACAGTCTGTCGCCGCGCTTGCGGTCGCGGGTCCAGTGCGTGAGCAGATAGGTCGGGAAGCTGGCATCGCAGATGATGCCGCAATGCGCGCCGCCATCGCTGAGGCCGGGCACGCTGCGCGGGTCACGCAGCATCTCGTAGGTGGCATCGAGATTGCCGTCGGCATAATTGAGGAACGGCACGTAGAGCATGCCGCGCCCGCCGTCCGTCAGCATCGCGTCATAGGCCAGTTCCTCGGGGCGACAGCCGCGGGCGCGGGCCTGGGCGCCGAGCGACCGCTCGGGCGGCTGCTCATAGTCCGGCGGATCGCCGAGCAGGTACATCTTGTCGTAGTTCGGCTTGAAGAACAGCGGGTCGTCGGTCGCGCTGGCCTGCTCGCTCAGGATCGCCGCGCGAACCTGCGGATCGCGCATCCGGGTGACGCGCTCCGCCAGCGGCAGATGCGCGATCGCCTGATAGCTCGGATGCGTCTGCAGCGGGTTGCGCGACAGCTCCAGCCCGAGCAGCAGCCCGACCGGACGCGCCGCGATCTGCGCCGTCACCGACAGGCCGCGCGCAGCGGCGGCGTTGATCTCGGCCAGCGTCTGCCGCCAGCGCTGCGGCGCGCGGTCGTTCTGCGTCACCGAGAACGAGATCGGGCATTTCGTTGCCTCGGCAATGCGCAGCATCATCGGCAGGTCTTCATGGATGGTCGAGATGTCGAGCACGAATTGCAGCACGCTGCGGCCGGCGCCGTGCATGGCCTGCGCGATCGTCGTCAGCTCGTCCTCGCCGGCCTTCAAGGTCGGCGTGTAGTCGCCGGTCGAGGTCCGGTGGTTGAGCGTGCGCGAGGTCGAGAAGCCGAGCGCGCCGGCCTTGACCGCATCGCGCGCCAGCGCCGCCATCGCGCGGTTGTCGTCGGCGGTGGCGGGATCACGCCGCGCGCCGCGCTCGCCCATCACATAGACGCGCAGCGCCGCATGCGGCAGTTGCGCGCCGATGTCGAGATCGAATTCACGCTTGCCCAGCCACTCCATGTAGTCCGGAAAGCTCTCCCATTCCCAGGGAATGCCGGCCTCGAGCACCGGCTCGGGAATGTCTTCGACGCCCTCCATCAACTGGATCAGCCGCTGATGATCGGCCGGCCGGCACGGCGCGAAGCCGACGCCGCAATTGCCCATGATCGCTGACGTGACGCCGTTCTGCGACGACGGCGAGATGTCGTGGCTCCAGGTGACCTGGCCGTCGTAATGGGTGTGGACGTCGACGAAGCCGGGCGTGACCAGTTTGCCGCGTGCGTCGATCTCCTCGCGGCCGGATGCTGTGACCTTGCCAACTTCGGCGATGCGGCCGTCCGCAATCGCCACATCAGCCTCACGCAGCTCGCCGCCTGAGCCATCGGCAACGGTTCCACCGCGGATCACGAGATCTGGCTGCGTCATGGCGTGTCTTCCCCGATATTGTCATTATCGGGACATCATCGACGCATGCACGATGATGTCAACACGCGGGAAGAGACAGCAGCGTTGCATGGAGAGGTGGAAGCGCGTCTCAAACGTCGCGCAACTATCAGAGGTGCTCATGATTGCGCCCTCTCCCCTTGTGGGAGAGGGCATGTAGGACAGATCAGCAAGCTCGGTCGGGTGAGGGGTCTCTCTTGGGGTATCTCTCCGCCGGCTTCCTTCGCAGAGCGAGCCCCCTCACCCGACGGAGCACGCGGCTGCGCCGGCGATGCCCTCTCCCACAAGGGGAGAGGGCGCTGCATCGGGCAGCGCGGACGAACTAATAGCTTACTGTCCCTAGGGTGGCAAAGCGACGCCATCAGGCGCTGCGTGCCCACCGTTGGTAGCTGTGGTGTCGGTGACAAATGGTGGGCACGCGTCGCTTTGCCCACCCTACGTCGAAAACTACGCCTTGGCCTTCTTCGGCTCGGTGAAGAACGCCAGCACGATGGTCAGCAGCATGAACACGACCGAGGCGCCGAACACCCAGCGGGGCGCGTTCATGTCCATGATCCAGCCGAACAGCAGCGGGCTGACCACGCCGGCGAAGTTGAAGCCGGTCGAGACGATGCCGAAGGCGCGGCCGGCGGCACCTGGAGGAGCCGCGTTGCGCACCAGCATGTCGCGCGACGGCGCGATCACGCCGCTCATGAAGCCGGCGATCAGCATGATCGCCACCAGCAGCACCGTCGGCAGGCTGACGAAGGTGATGACGAGCACCAGCACGGCGTTGATCGCATAGGCGACGGCCGCGACCAGGTTGTGATGCCTGATGCGGTCGGCGAGCTGGCCGCCGGCGAGCACGCCGACGGCGCTGGCGCCGAGGAATGCGGTCAGCGCGATATTGGCGGTCGAGAACGAGATGCCGTAGCCGTTCATGAATGCGACCACGCCGAAGCTGGCGATGCCGGCGTTGGACAGGCTGAGCAGCATGAAGAACACGGTCAGCAGCATCAGCATCGGCGTCAGCAGGCTGGGCTGCTTCGCCTTGCTGCCGTCGGCAGCGGTGTGGTGCGGATGCGGCGGCACCTCCGGCACGTTGCCGACGAGCAGCAGCAGCGCCGCGAGCGGTCCGACCAGGCCGGCCGCGATCAGCGCGCCGGAGCCGCCGACGGTGGTGACCAGCGCCGCCATCACGGCGGGCGCGACCGCGCCGCCGAGATAGCCAGCGAAGGTGTGCACGCCGAAGGCGCGGCCCATCCGCTTCTCGTCCATGTGGGCCGACAGCAGGGCATAGTCCGAGGGATGGTAGACCGCGTTGGCGAGGCCGAGCAGCACCGCCGAGACGACGAGGCTCGTGTAGGTCAGGTAGAACCCGAGCAGCGCCAGCGACAGGCCGCCGAGCGTGAGGCCGAGCAGCAGGATGCGGCGGGCGCCGGCGCGGTCGACGAGATAGCCGACCGGGGCCTGGGTCAGCGCCGACACCACAGCGAACACGGTGAGCGGAAAGCCGAGCTCGACATAGCCGACGCCGAGCTTCTCCTTGAGGTACGGAAACAGCATCGGCAGCACCAGCATGTGCAGGTGGCTGACCCAATGCGCCAGCGAGATCAGCGCCAGCGTGCGCAGCGGGGAGGCGGCCCGGACCGGAGCACGGACATGTTGCGGTGCGGCGAGAACGTCAGCCATGGTCGATCCGTGTGGCTCCGGTCGTCAGCGATGGAAAAGAGGACGCGTTGCCGGCAAACCGCCGATGCTGCCTAAACAGAGGCGCGCGACACAACGCCACACTATCGGATTGCGGTTCATTGTCCATGAACGCCCGCGCATGGCACCTGCGCGGGATGGCCGGCGGCCGAGGGGCGGCAAGTCACCCGCCGCCGTTCCGGGGTTGTGGGCAGGAAGGCACGGTGTGTCCCCACCACAGGTGTCGTCCCCGCGAACGCGGGGACCCATAACCGCCGGCGGATGTTTGTTGCGCGAGTCGTGCAACACGCAGCCTGCCTCGAGACGGATCACGCGGTATGGGTCCCGGGTCGGCGCCCGCTGACGCTTCGCGTCAACGGTCTTGCCCGGGACGACAGCGAGTGTGGGGCGCGGTCGAAGGCTGCCGAAAGGTGGGAGAGGAGAGCGAGAGCGTAACTCCCTACGGCACCACCGGTCCGCCGGCCTTCTTCCACGCGTCCAGTCCGCCCTCGATATGTGCCGTATTCGCAAGCCCCGCCGCTTGCGCGGTCTGCACGGCCATCGCCGAGCGCTCGCCATAGGCGCAGAAGAACACGATGCGGCGGCCGGTGGCGGCGGCAACCTCGCGCAGCATGCCGCCGGGCTTGAGATTGTCGGCGATCGCAGGATAGGGCGCGTGCAGCGCGCCGGACAGCGTGCCGTGCTTGGCGCGCTCGGCGGCCTCGCGCAGATCGACCAGCAGCACGTCGGGACGTCCCAGGCATTCGATCGCCTCACGTGCCGACAGCGACAGGCCCTGCTTCGCCAGTTCCTCCTGATGCAGCCCGACGCGCATGTTGGCGGGCACCGCGACATCCATCATCTTCGGATTCGGCAGCTTCAGATTCGCCATCAGCGCGACGTAGTCGTCGACCGACTTAACCTGCAGGCGCGGATTGTAGCGGCGCTCCTCGCCGATGGTGGAGACGGTGTCGCCCTTGTAGTCGTGCGCGGGATAGACCAGCGTGTCGTCGGGCAGCCGCAGCAGCCTGTTGAAGATGGAGTCGTACTGCTGCCGCGCATCGCCGTTCTGGAAATCGGTGCGGCCGGTGCCGCGGATCAGCAGCGTGTCGCCGGTGAAGACGCGGTCGCCCATCGAGAAACTATAGGAATCGTCGGTGTGCCCGGGCGTGTACATCACGTCCAGGCTGATGCCTTCGATGGCGATCTTGTCGCCTTCGGCGACGCGCATCGCCACCACGTCGGCTTTGGTCTGCTCGCCCATGATGGTGACGCAATGGGTGCGGTCGCGCAACGCGCCCAGGCCGGTGACGTGGTCGGCGTGCAGGTGGGTGTCGACGGCCTTCACCAGGCGCAAATCGAGCTCACGCAACAGCTGGCAGTAGCGGTCGACCTTCTCCAGCACAGGATCGATGATGACAGCCTCGCCGCCGGTGCGGCTGGCAAGGATGTAGCTGTAGGTGCCGGAGACGCTGTCGAACAATTGGCGGAAGATCATCGGCGCCTCCTTTCGATCAGGATCGTCGTGGCATTAGCACGATCGGCCCGATGTCACCAATGCGGCGGACGCTCGGCAGGCCGGATTGCACCGCGCCATCCGCGGTCACGATTGCGATGCAAATCCGGGATTGCCGTCGACGCCCGAGAGCGTGACCTTGTTGGTTCCGACCAGCACCAGCTGACCGTCGCGCAGGTGGTTGGCGACCACGTCCCACACCGGCTTGCCGTCTTGCGGGTTCATCGAGGCCCAGCCGGCGACCTTGTAGCTCTTGCGCGCGTCGAGCGGGCGGCCATCGTCGCGCGTGAGATCGGAGATGCGGCGGCCGATCGGCTCGGCGGGCGCGCAGCGGTAGGACAGCCCGCCGGTGCGCACCATGTCGCCGCCCTGCTGCAGATACGGATCGGCGTTGAACAGATTGTCGCAGACGTCCTCGAGCACGTTCTTGATCTCTGCGCCCGTCATCCGCTGCACATAGGTCTCGGGATAGGTGATGGCGGTCTGCGCCAGCACGTCCTCCAGCAGGATGGACTGGTTGGCGAGCAAGGTCGGACCCCAGCGGAATCCGGGCGACAGCGCAATCTCGGCGTCGAGCTCGCGGCGCAGCGCCGCGCAGATCAGGTCGTCGGTCGCGCCTTCGAAATTGCCGCGCCGGTACAGCAGCCGGTCCGATGTTGCGAGCTTCTCGCTCCAGGCCGCGACCTGCGGCTGCTGCGTCTGGTCGATCAGCGCCTGCATCGCGGGATCGGGCTTCAGCAGCTCCGAGTAGATGGGCAGCAGCCGATAGCGTGCATCGGCGACGCGGCCCTTGCCGACATCGAGATCGAGCACGGCGAGAAATTTGCCGTTCGAGCCGGCATTGGTGACCAAGGTCGCGCCCTTGGCGTTGCTGACCGCGACCGGTTGCGGAACCGCGTCATGGGTATGGCCGCCGAGGATGACGTCGATGCCGGTGACGCGGCTCGCGAGCTTGAGGTCGACATCCATGCCGTTATGCGACAGCAGGATCACGGCATCGACCTTGTCGGCGCCGCGCAGGCCATCGACCAGCTTCTGCAACTCCTCCTCGCGGATGCCGAACGTCCAGTCCGGCGTGAAGCGGCGCGGATGCGCGATCGGCACGTAGGGGAAAGCCTGGCCGATCACGGCAATGCGGGCGCCGCCGATCTCCTTGATGGTGGCCGGCTTGAACACGCGCCCCGATCCGGGATCGAATGCCTTGGCGTCGTTGAACGCGGCCTCCTCGGTCAGGAACACATTCTGCGCCAGGAACTCGCCCTTGAAGCGGGCGAGGTTGGCGCGCAGCGCCTCCTCGCCATAGGTGAACTCCCAATGCCCGGTCATCGCGTCGATGCCGAGCAGATTGGCGGCGCTCACCATGTCGGCGCCGCGCATCGCATTGGCGAGCCCGGTGCCCTGCCAGAGGTCGCCGCCATCGAGCAGCACCGAGCGATGGTCGCCGGCATCGGCGCGCAGCTTGTCGACCAGCGTCTTCAGATGTGCGAAGCCGCCCATCCGGCCGAAGCGGACGGCGTATTTCTCGAACTCGAACGAGGTGAAGGCATAAGCCTCCGCGCTGTCGGGCCGGATGCCGTAGCGGTCGAGGAAGGCGCGCTCGACCAGATGCGGCGGCCGTCCCCACATCTCGCCGATGCCGAGATTGACGCTGGGCTCGCGGAACAACAGCGGCCGCAGCTGCGCATGCGTGTCCGTGATGTGCAGGATGCGCGCGTTGCCGAATTTCTCGATGTCGTACAGGCTGACGGTGTCGGCGGCGGTCGCGCCGCGCAGCAGCGCCGGCGCGGCGATGGCCGCGACAGCCGATGCTTTCAGAAAATCCCGGCGCCGCATCGTCATGGCCAGCGTTCTAGATCATGATGCGATTCCATGGAATCGCATCATGATCCATCCCTTTGTGTGAGCATGATCTCCGCGCAAACGCCTTCGGCGGTTGTCGCGAGGGAGAACCGGTTGCCACGTCTCCGGATCATGCTCTAGCGGATCTCCATGTCCTTCCAGCGCTGCTTCTCGCTGGTGGCCTGGACGATCGAGGCCTTGGCGAGCGCCTCGGCCTCCTGCGCCGATTTCAGCGCCGAATCGAAATTGCCGGAATCCGCTGCCTTCTTCGCAGCGGTGAGTGCGGCCTGGGTCACGGTCCATTGGTTGCGCAGACGTCCGGCTTCCTTGTTGGCGCTCTCGGCCGCCGCGACCGCCGAGAGATAGTCGGCCTCCGACGCGGCCCGCGCGGAGCCGGCGCCGACCGCGGATACCATCATGGCGAACACGATCTTTTTCATGACGCCTGCTGTCGTGACATTTTTCATGGCCGCGCTCCCGGTCCTGAAACCGGCAGGCCGTTCGACACGTAGGACAGATAATATTCGAGGTTGCGGTATTCGTCCGACTGCGGCTCCAGCGGCACGGCGCGGGTCTGGCTGTTGCAAGTGACGAAGCGCCGGCTGATCGTGCCCATGCCGCTCCATTCCGAGCGGTAGATCGGCATCGCGTTGAGGATGCCGAGCGCCGGCGCCAGGATCTCGGCGCGGATGCGCTCGCCCGGGCTCTGCACATGGCAGCTCGCGCAGGAGAAGTTCAGCTGGCCGCGGCGGGTGTAGAAATACTCCTTGCCCTTCTCGAACGCCTCGAGCGCCCGCGGGTCATCGGGGATCTTGATGTCGAAGCGCTTGCCGCGCGAGGTGAACGCCATGTAGGCGGTCAGCGAGGCCATCTCGTCCTTGACGTAGGAGTAGGGCTGCTCGCCATTGGCCTCGCGGCAGCGGTTCAGCGCCAGCTCCAGCGTGATGACCTTGCCTTCCTTGTCGTCGAAATAGGGATAGTTCTGGCGGATGCCGATGCCGCCGTTCGGGAAGCAGTCGGCATAGGTCTTGCCGTTCTTGAACGGCTTGGCGAACATCTCCTTGCCGGCATCGAGCGCGAACTCGTAAGGAGGGAACTCCTCCTTCTCTTCCCATTGCTTGCGCATGTCGGCGTTCATCGAATACGGCCCGTTGACGAAATCATCGAACGCCACCTTCGGGAACTTCTTGACGAAGTAATCCTGGAACGCCTTGGCGTCGGCGGCCGGGTTCGGCTTGTCCGCGGCCGCGGCGCCGCAGGCGCCGAGAGCGAGCGCGGCCGCGACAGTCAGCGCGAGGCACGGCGCCCTCATTGGATCGTCGCCGTCAGGCTGTCGGTCGCGCCCTTGCTGTCGACCCAGCTCACCTTGAGCTCGTCGCCCTTGGCCGCGCCCTTGAAGGCGAACTTGACATAGGGGTCCTTCGAGACCGCGGTGCCCCAATCGGCCAGGAACACCGTCTTGTCCTTGTGCACGAAGGTGACCTGCTGGATGTAGTGCGCCGGGATCAGCTCTCCCTTGGCGTCCTTGACCAGGCCCGTATCCATCGGGTGCTGGATCAGGGTCTGGACCTCGGCGATGTCGCCGTTCAGGACGGCGCGGACGCGGATGCTCGATGCCATGATGATCTCCTGACCTTAGCCGCCGCAGCCGCCGACGGTGACCTTGACCTCCTTGGTCGCGCTGTAGAGCTTGCCGCCGGATTCGACGAGCGCGATCACGTTGGAGGTCTTGGCCATCTTGAGCCGGTTCGCCACCGCGGGCACGGTGCCGTCGGGGATGTGGTACGACGCCGCCAGCGCGAACGGATTCTCGCTGACGATGAAAGCGATCGAGGTGACGTTCGGCAGCGTGGTCGTCACCGCGATCGGCACCACGCCGCCGTTCTCGGCGATCTCCGGCGCGTCGAGCTTGATCTTGTCGGACGCTTCGTGGTCGCGGCCGTACAGCGCCTTGACCGCGTCGCCCGCGTTCTTCTGCTTGAAGGCGTCTTCCGGATATTTGTTATCGTTGGTCGCCGCGAAGGCGGGCGCGGCGTGCAGCACGGCGTTGCCGAGGCCGATCAGCGCGACGAGACCGGCGCCCTTCAGGAACAGGCGGCGGTGGGCCAACGGGCCGGACGAGGCAGTCATGGCGGTCTCCAAACGGAATCAGAGGGTCTGCAGGAAATCGACGATGGCGCTGATTTCCTGCTCGGTCAGGATGCGGTTGCGGCCGAACGGCGGCATCACCGTCAGCGGATTGCGCCTGGTCTCGTCGTTGAGAATCGCGATCAGCTCGGCGCGGTCGTATCTCGCCTTGAGGTTCTCCAGCTTCGGGCCGATCGAGCCCGGCAGGTCGCCGCCCTTGATCTCGTGGCAGGTCAGGCAGTTGCCCTTGCCGCGGTCGAAGGCGAGCTTCTGGCCGTCGACGGCACCGGACTGGGCGTGAGCGGCCATGGACATGGCGAGCGAGAGCCCCATCGCCAGGGCGGTACGCAGGACAGGTGTGATCAAGGTGGAATTCCGACGTCTCGGTGATCTCGGTATTATAGGAGCTGCAAAGCATAAAGACCATCGGCTGACAATGCAGCTATGGTGGCCGCCGCAACGCGGTTAACGAGGGCCGTTCATCTGGCGCCGGGAGAGTGGGCATGGCGGAGTATGTCGTGGAGTTCGGCCGGGACGGCCGGCCGGTGGAACCGGACGGACGGCTCGACGCGGCCGCGTTCCACCGCAACCACCAGCCGATCTGGGCGGTGCTGGGCCGGCTGCTGGCGGGCAAGACCGGCGACGTGCTGGAGGCCGGCAGCGGCACCGGCCAGCATGTCGTGCATTTCGCCTCCCAGCGCCCGGACCTGACGTGGTGGCCGAGCGATCTCAACGCCAACCACCTCGCCAGCATCGCGGCGTGGCGCCGGCATGCCGGGCGGTCCAACATCCGCGACGCCCAGCGCATCGACCTGTCCGATCCCGGCTGGCCTGCAGTGTTCCGCGCCGCGGGCGGCCCGTCGCAGCTCATCGCGATCTTCTGCGCCAATGTGATTCACATCGCGCCGTGGGCGGTGGCGGAGGGATTGTTCGCCGGCGCCGGGCAGGCGCTGTCGGCGGACGGCGTGCTGGTGCTCTACGGCCCGTTCAAGCGTGACGGCAAGCACACCGCGGTCAGCAATGCCGTGTTCGACACCTCCCTGCGTGAGCGCGATCCGGACTGGGGCGTGCGCGACATCGCCGATCTCGACGCGCTCGCCGCGCGCAATGGCCTCGCCTTGCGCGAGACGGTGGAGATGCCGGCCAACAACATGATCCTGGTGTTCGGTCGGACGTCGTGAGTTGTCGACGGCGCTGCTCCGAATTCCGCCGTCGTCCCGGCGAACGCCGGGACCCATAGCCACAGGGTCCAGTTGTGACGCGAGATCGGCGTGACATCTGCCCTCGCGACAAACTCCTGCCGCGGAGTATGGGTCCCGGCGTTCGCCGGGACGACAGCGGTGGGTGGGGCCGGCAGCACGGTAACGGAGCGTAGGCGCTACGCCATCTCCAAGCCCACATGCCGCGCGAGAAACCGCGTGCCCAGCGTGATGAAGCTGGCGCGCTCGCGGTTGTCGGTGCCATAGCCATGGCCGCCGGCGGCGGGTTCGTAGAACCAGGCGTCGTAGCCCATGGCCTGCAGCTTGGCGGTCATCTTGCGAGCGTGGCCGGGATGGACGCGGTCGTCGCGCCGCGTGGTCGCGATCAGGATCGGCGGATAGGGCTGGCCGGGCGTGGCGGTGTGATAGGCCGAATAGGTCTGCAGCCAGCTCCAATCCGCGTCCTGGTCGGGATCGCCATATTCGGCGATCCAGCTCGCGCCGGCGAGCAGCTTGGTATAGCGGCGCATGTCGATCAGCGGGATGGTGCAGAACAAGGCGCCGAAGCGCTCGGGGTAGCGCACCAGCATGTTGGTGATCAGGATGCCGCCATTGGAGCCGCCTTGCGCCGCGATGCGCTTCGGCACCGTGACGCCGCGGCGGACGAGATCGGCGGCGACCGCGGCGAAATCATCATGCGCGAGCCGCTTGCCGGCATAGCGGCCGGCGTCGTGCCAGGCGGTGCCGAACTCGCCGCCGCCGCGGATGTTGGCCTCGACCAGCGTGCCGCCGCGCTCCAGCCACAGCTTGCCCAGCGCCGCATTGTAGGCCGGACGCAGCGTGTGACCGAAGCCGCCATAGGCGCTCATGTGCACCGGCGCGTCGCCGGTCAGCGCGGCCGGCCCGGTCTGGGTGTAGGGAATACGCTCGCCATCCACCGAGATCGCCTCGTGCCGCGTGACGACGTGGCCCTCGGCGCTGAAGGTGCGAGGCGCCTGCTTCAGGATCACGGGTGCAGCGAAGCCCTCGATCAGTTGCAGCGACGGCGGCGTCAGCGGATCCTGGACATTGGCGAGCAGGTCGCCGTTGCTTTCCGCTTCGTCGGTGTCCAGGCGCCAGACGTCCACGGTCGCGATCTCCGGCAGGCCGGGCAGCCGCTCGCAGCTCCACGCCTCCTGCGACGGCGTCCACACCTCGAACCTGGCCCTGAGCTCGTCGAGGATCGACAGCACCAGCCGGCCGCCGGCCCAGGACAGGCCCTGCAGCGCGCGTCGCGGCGCGGGCTCGAACACGCGGGTGAAATCGCGGCGCCCGGCAAGGAATGCCGACAGCCGGAGACCGAGCACCACGTCCGCAGGATGGGTGACCTCGCCGAGGCTCCAGGGCTGGCGCAGCTTGATGGCCATCCAGTCGCCATGCGCCGACATCCAGCAGTCGGTCGGCAGATCGAGCCTGGTCCGCGCGCCGCTGCCGTCGCCGAGCCAGAGATGCTGGTTGAAGAAGTCGATGCCCTCGGCGAACCACACCCGTGCCGGCGCGACGCTGCGATCGACGCCGACATGCACCCATGTCGACTGGCTGCCTTCGGCGCTGAAGATCACCTCCGCCTGCTCGACCGGCTGGCCGCGCCGCCAGCGCCGCACCGTCCGAGCGTAGCCGGACGGCGTCGCCATGCCCGGGCCGAACGCGCTCGCCAGCAGCAGCGTGTCGGCATCGAGCCAGGCGGCGCTGCCCTTGGCCTCCGAGAGCGTGAAGCCGCCCGTGACAAAGCGCTTCGCCGCGAGGTCGAACTCGCGCAGCACCACGGCGTCGCTGCCGCCGCGTGACAGGCTCAGGATGGCGTGCTCATGGGCCGGCGGCAGGCTCGAGACTCCGTTCAGCGCCCAGTCCTCGCCTTCGTCGGCGGCGAGTCGGTCGATGTCGAGCAGGTCCTCCCATTGCGGTTGCGCCTTGCGGAACTCCGTCAGCGTCGTACGCCGCCACAAGCCGCGCGGATGCGCCGCATCCTTCCATTGATTGTACAGCAGCCCGCCGCGTCGGCTCACAAACGGGATGTTGTCGGGCCGGTCCAGAATGGCAGCTAGTGCGTCGCGGTCGCGTGCGAAGGCCGCATCGCCGAACGCGGCGAGCGTGCGCTGGTTCTGCGCCGCGACGAAGGCGAGCGCGCGCTCGCCGTCGATCTCCTCGAGCCACAGATACGGATCGTCATCGGGCGCTGCGATGGTCGGACGATCATCGATTGACATGGCTCAAGCTCCGCGGGCGCCGTTGACGCGAGAATACCGCCGGCTTGATTAGCCGGGCCCGTCGGGAGTGTCGAATCACGCTCGGTGGCGCGGTCGCTGCCGCATGGCTTGTCTCCGTTCGCGCCCGTTGCCTCGGGCGCGCGCTTCCCGCAATAGTGCGGCTGAACCAGCAAGGCGGGAGCGTGCGCGCCACGCCTCCGGATACCTGAGATGATCGATCTGACCGTGAGCGAAGACACTTCCGATGATGCCCGCGCTCGCCGCAACGTGGCGCGGCTCGCGGCCGCCCAGGCGCTGACCGGCGCCAACTCGGCCGTGATCTTCGCGACCGGCGCGATCGTCGGCGTCACCATTGCCCCGAACATCGGGCTCGCGACGGTGCCGATCTCGATGTACGTCGTCGGCCTCGCCGCCGGCACCCTGCCGACCGGCGCGATCTCGCGGCGCTATGGCCGCCGGGCGGCCTTCCTCATCGGTACCGGCTGCGGCGCCGTCACCGGCGTGCTCGGCTGCCTCGCGATTCTGCGCGGCTCGTTCGCACTGTTCTGCCTGGCGACGTTCCTCGGCGGCCTCTATGGCGCGGTCGCGCAATCCTATCGCTTCGCTGCTGCCGACGGCGCCAGCGCCGCGTTCCGGCCCAAGGCGGTGTCGTGGGTGATGGCAGGCGGCATCTTCGCCGGTCTGCTCGGTCCACAGCTCGTGCAATGGACCATGGACGTCTGGCAGCCCTATCTGTTCGCGTTCAGCTATCTGATCCAGGCGGCGGTCGCGCTGGTCGCGATGGGGATCGTGGCCGGCGTCGATCTGCCGAAGCCTGAAGCTGCCGATCTGCATGGCGGCCGGCCGCTGTCCGAGATCGTGCGCCAGCCGCGCTTCATCGCAGCCGCGCTGTGCGGCACCATCGCCTATCCCGTCATGAACCTGGTGATGACGTCGGCGCCGCTGGCGATGCAGATGTGCGGGCTCACCGTGTCGGATTCCAATTTCGGCCTGCAATGGCACATCGTCGCGATGTACGGCCCGAGCTTCTTCACGGGATCGCTGATCGCGCGCTTCGGTGCGCCAGCCATCGTCGCGCTGGGCCTGGGGCTCGAAGCGGTCGCGGCCGTCATCGGCCTGTCCGGCCTGACCGCGATGCACTTCTGGGCCACACTGGTCATGCTCGGCGTCGGCTGGAATTTCGGCTTCGTCGGCGCCTCCGCACTGGTGCTGGAGACGCATACGTCCGCCGAGCGCAACAAGGTGCAGGCGTTCAACGATTTCCTGATCTTCGGCCTGATGGCGCTGGGCTCGTTCTCCTCGGGCCAGCTGCTCGCCCATTTCGGCTGGTCGGCGGTCAACCTCGTGGTGTTCCCGCCGGTGCTGCTGGGCTTGTGCGTACTGGCGCTGGTGTGGTCGTCGAAGCGGCGCGAGGCGGCGGCGGGCTGAGGTAGAGCGCTTAGAGGCAAGTTCGCGCGGCACGCACGGTGCGCCCCCCTCCCCGCAAGGGGGAGGGGAGCGTACCGGTTTCGTGACGACGGGCTCGCTTTAGTCAGCCGGCCTCACTTCAACTCCGAAACCTCGCCCTCCGGCAGATCGAACTCGAACGTGTTCAGCGTCATCGAGACCATCGTGTAGTAGCCGCAGAGGCCGATGATCTCGACGACGCCGCGCTCGCCGAGCGTTGCGATCGCGTCCTTGTAGAGCGCATCCGTCAGCCCATGGCCCTCATGCAGCGACTTGGCGACGTCGTAGATCACTTTCGCCTTGGGATCGGAGAACTCCGGCGTGCGGCGGTCGCGGATGGCGTCGATAATCTTGATGTCCAATCCGCCGGCCAACGCGAGGCGCTTGTGCGCGTACCATTCGTAATGCGCGGTCCAGTGCCGGGCCGTCACCAGGATCGCGATCTCCGACAATGCTGCGGGAAATACCGTGTCGTAGCGCAGGAAGGCGCCGAGCCGTGTTGCATGCCGCGCCATCTCGGGACTGTTGAGCCAGGCCATCATCGGCGGCGGCGGCGAGCCGCGCTTGCTGGCGATCGACTCGTCGTAGGTCTGGCGCTGGTCGGCGCTCATTTCGCCAGGCGAAAGAAGTTTCAGGCGCATGTTCGTTTCCTCGTATTTCACGCGGCGGCATCATGACCATAGAACGCCCGGCAAGGCGAGGGTGCCCGCGGCGACATCGATGTTGAATTCCGCCAAGCGCTGAGGTTAGGTCTTGCCAACGACAGCAATCATGGAAACGCGTGAGGACCTGGCATGGCCGATCTCGACACATTCCGCCGCGAAACGCGGGCCTGGCTGGAGGCCAATTGTCCGCCGGAGATGCGCCGGCCGATGACCTCCGAGGAGGATACGTTCTGGGGCGGCCGCAATGCGAAATTCTCCTCCGAGCCGCAGCGCATCTGGTTTGAGCGCATGCGCGAGAAGGGCTGGACCGTGCCGCACTGGCCGAAAGAATACGGCGGCGGCGGCCTCGACGGCGAGGAGGCCAAGATCGTGCGCCAGGAGATGGCGGCGATCGGGGCGCGCGCGCCGATCACCTCGTTCGGCATCTCGATGCTCGGGCCGGCGCTGCTGAAATACGGCACCGACGACCAGAAGCGCGAGCATCTGCCCAAGATCACCGCCGGCCTGATCCGCTGGTGCCAGGGCTATTCCGAGCCGAACGCCGGCTCCGATCTCGCCTCGTTGCAGACCCGCGCCGAGAGCGATGGTGATGACTACATCATCAACGGCCAGAAGATCTGGACCTCCTACGCCAACTACGCCGACTGGATCTTCTGCCTGGTGCGCACCGACCCCGCGGCGAAGAAGCATGACGGCATCAGCTTCATCCTGTTCGACATGACGTCGAAGGGCGTGTCGACCAAGCCGATTCTCCTGATCTCCGGCCGCTCGCCGTTCTGCGAGACCTTCTTCGACAATGTCCGGGTGCCCAAGGCGAACGTGCTCGGCACCGTCAACCGTGGTTGGGACGTTGCGAAGTACCTGCTGCAACACGAGCGCGCGATGATCTCGGGCATGGGCGAGCGCGGGGGCAGCCGGCCGCTCGGCCAGGTCGCGGCCGACTCCGTCGGCAGCGACGGGCAGGGCCGTCTCGACGACGCGCTGCTGCGCGCCGAGATCGCGACCTTCGATGTCGACGAGGCGGCGCTCGCGGCGGCCGCCGAGCGCATGGTCGATCTCGCCAAGGCGGGGCAGGGCCATCCGGCGTTCTCCTCGGCGATGAAGTATTACGGTACGGAGCTCAACAAGCGCCGGTATGAGCTGTTGATGTCGGCCGGCGGCATCGACGCGCTGGAATGGGAGAGCGAACGCTCCCATGAAGGCGCCCGCCCGCGCGCCTGGCTCCGCACCAAGGCCAACTCGATCGAAGGCGGCACCTCCGAGGTCATGCTCGGCATCGTCGCCAAGCGCATCCTCGATCTGCCGGGGGCGTAGTTCATCACTCTCTCCGTCATGGCCGGGCTTGACCCGGCCATCCACGTCTTTCCTCGTGACGTGAGACATGGATGCCCGGGTCAAGCCCGGGCATGACGAGTGGAGAGAGCCCGCATCCAACAAACAAAATTCTTGGAAACAGCCCATGCCTCTCCTCCTCACCGAAGAACAATCCATGCTGCGCGACAGCGCGCGCGGGCTGATCAACGACAAGGCGCCGGTGTCGCACCTGCGCAAGCTGCGCGACGTCAGAGACGAGACCGGCTTCTCCAGGGAGCTCTGGGCCACCTTCGCCGAGATGGGCTTTGCCGGCCTGCTCGTGCCGGAAGAGCACGGCGGCTCCGGCCTCGGCGCGGTCGAAGCCGGCGTCGTGATGGAGGAGATCGGCCGCACCTTGATGCCGTCGCCGTTTTTCGCCACTGCCGTGCTGTCAGCCTCGGCGCTCACCCGCGCCGGCTCGGCCGCCCAGAAGTCGGAGTATCTGCCGAAGATCGCCAATGGCGCGCTGCTCGCCGCGCTGGCGTTGGACGAGGGCGCGAAACATCGTCCGCTGCACACAACGCTGCAGGCCGCGCGCTCCGGCAACGGCTTCAAGCTCAGCGGCGCCAAGGCGATGGTGGTCGACGGCCACGTCGCCGATCTCCTGCTGGTCGTCGGCCGCAGCGCTGGCGCGCCCGGCGAGCGCGATGGCCTCACGCTGTTCCTGGTCGATCCCAAGGCCAAGGGCGTGGCGATCGAACGCACCATCATGGTCGACGCGCACAACGCCGCGCGGGTCACGCTCGACAACGTCGAGGTGACCGCCGATCACGTGCTCGGCGAGGTCGATGGGGGTGCTGCCACGCTCAGCGCCGTGCTCGATCTCGGCCGTGGCGCGGTTGCCTCCGAGATGGTGGGACTGAGCGAGGAGGTGTTCGGCCGCACCGTTGCCTATCTCAAGGAGCGCAAGCAGTTCGGCAAGGCGATCGGCGAATTTCAGGCGCTGCAGCATCGTGCCGCGCAGCTCTACATTGAGATCGAGATCACGCGCGCCGCCGTGCTGAAGGCGCTGCAGGCGCTCGATGCCGATCCTGCCGGCGCGCCGGCGGCCGTGGCGGTTGCCAAGGCGCGCGCCGGCACGACCGCGACCCGCGCCGTCCAGGAGGGCGTGCAGATGCATGGCGGCATGGGCATGACCGACCAGTTCGACATCGGCTTCTTCATGAAGCGCGCCCGCGTCTGCGAGGAGATGTTAGGCGACGCCAACTACCACGCGGCGCAATTGGCGCAGCTGAGGGGGTATTGAATAAGGCTGCGCTCGCGAGACATCACTCTCTCCACAGGTACGGCCCAACTCGTGCCACACCCAGCGCCGTCGTCCCGGCGAACGCCGGGACTCATAACCACAGGATGACGTGGTGACCCGCGCTGGCAGCTTCAGCCTTCGCCAAATCCCGGACGGTGGCTATGGGTCCCGGCTCAAGGCCGGGACGACACCGATGTTGTTGGGACGATATCGGCCCTCATCGGCCATTTGCGTCCCCGCGATCTTCAACGTCGCGATCTCAGAGATCACTGACAAAGAGCGCGCCATCACCGATGGCGCGCCCTCGTCGCATCAATGATGCATCGCCGACTTCGCCGGCGGCAGCAGCACCTTGTCGATGACGTGGATGACGCCGTTCGAGGCCATGACGTCGGCCTGCACCACATGCGCGTCGTTGACCTGCACGCCGAAGAAGGTGCCGTCGACATCGACCTTCTGGCCCTGCGCGGTCTTCACGCTGAGCTTCTTGCCGGCGACGTCGCCGGCCTTCACCGCGCCGGGAATCACGTGGTACTTGAGGATCGCGGCGAGCTTGGCCTTGTTCTTCGGCTTGAGCAGATCCTCGACGGTGCCCGGCGGCAGCGCGGCGAACGCCGCGTCAGTCGGGGCGAACACGGTGAACGGGCCCTTGCTCTTCAGCACCGGCACGACGCCTGCGGCCTTGGCGGCCGCCACCAGCGTCTTGAACTGGCCTGCACCGACGGCAGTGTCGACGATATCGGCCGCACGAGCGGCGGTGGCGGACATGGAGAGCGCGCCCAGCATCAACGCGCCGGCCACGAACGAACGGATTCCCAGCGTCATTCGAATTTTTCCCTGTGAACTGAACTAATGAGTTGGTTGATGCGCAAAAGGGATTTGCGGCCCCTGTTCGCCCTGTCCTCCAGGTCGCATCACCCCGACCGGATTGGTCAGGCTCGTTACGATCGCTGCGTTCGGATGGATTTGAGGATGAGTTCACGAACTCGTGAGCCGCCTCTGAGGCCTGCAGGGCAGTGCGTCCGAGAGCCATGAATCCGCGGGACTAATTGCTTTGTAGGAGCATCCGCATTGCCCGTCGTGCCATTTTGTCGCAACCCGACGGGCGTTGTGTCGTCGGGCAGATCAGCCGCACATTTACCGCCGTCACGGCCCGCAAGAGGGACGCTTCGCGATCGTTACGAAACGTGGGCCGGCGACGCGATGGACGCATCGGATCGCAGCGCGCGAGATCGCGCCGACGAACGATGACGGTGCGGACGTAAAAGCGCGTGGTCCTGGCGCCCCGATGCTGGCGTCAAGTCGATGGGAGTGATCCCGAACGACGACGGTGGCTAACAGGCCGGACACCGGGGAGAGCGCGCCATAAGCGTTAACACCATCGCGCAGGGAAGGCCGGGTTGTCCCGGCTGAGCCTGTGGTTCTGCCGCCTGCATTTTTTTCGCAGGCGGACCGCAGGTGCCAGTCGGCACCTGGCCTTCCCTGCGCCCTCGATTTACGGAGGGTGGAGATTTGGCAAAGCTCGGACGCGGAGGGCGTCGCGAGAAGGTTACGTCATGCTCCGTCATTGCGAGCGAAGTGTTCAGCCCGGGGACATGGCTGACAGGTGTTCGGAGACATGGTTGACACCTCAAAATTGGCTCGATTCGTCAAG